>CAIRYQ010000012.1 GCA_903882875.1 uncultured Spartobacteria bacterium
CATCCTTTCGGGTGGCCGGGTGGTGAGAGATAGGAACCGCTCAGGCGGTCCGAGGGTTACTTATAGGGCGACCAGAAGGAGGCCGGGGCCACGTCGGACAGCGCGCCGAAAGTGGTCGCATTGACCTTCGGAGGCGTATCAACAGTGAACGTGCCGAAGGACGAGCCGAGGATGTCGGCGTTGCCGCTGGAGTAGAGGCGGGTGCCAGTCTTGATATAGTTCTGGAGATCCGCGAAGACGGGGTTCATGCCACTGGGCTTGGCAGTTTCGATGGCGTACTGGTCCATCGCGGAGTCAAGGATGCGGAGATCCTCGAGCACCTGGGTGGCCTGCGAGCGCTTGCGGCTGCGGAGGAAGTTCGGGACCGCGATGGCCGCGAGCAGTGCGATGATCGCGACGACGATCATGATTTCAACGAGCGTGAAGCCCGCGTGTTTGGTGTTCAGTTTACGAAGCATGGTATTATGATTTCTAGTTTGTTTGTTTTGATGTCGCAGCGATTAGTTCGCTGCGAACAGAATGCTAACAAGCAACCATCGTGCCAGACTTCTCGCGATCCATGCCCATCGTGAGGCGAAGGCTGAGGCGGCATGGCGGACGGGCATAGAGAAACCTGTTGTGCGCGGCTTGCCATCGCTCCGGACCAGATTCCGATCCTCGGTGCATGCTCATGATGAGAGTGCTGTGCTGCTCAATGCCGCCACTTCGATAGCACCAACGTTCCGGTAAGACGCCCTGCCCAAGAAAGCAAACACCCGGCCATCCTTTCGGGTGGCCGGGTGGTGAGAGATAGGAACCGCTCAGGCGGTCCGAGGGTTACTTATAGGGCGACCAGAAGGAGGCCGGGGCCACGTCGGACAGCGCGCCGAAAGTGGTCGCGTTGACTTTCGGAGCCGTGTCAATCGTGAACGTGCCGAAGGACGAGCCGAGGATGTCCGTGTTGCCGCTCGAGTAGAGGCGCGTGCCGGTCTTGATGTAGGACTGGAGGTCCGCGAAGAGCGCGTTGCCGCTGCTCTTGTTGTTCTCGATGGCGTACTGGTCCACCGCGGAGTCAAGGATGCGGAGATCCTCGAGAACCTGGGTGGCCTGCGAGCGTTTGCGGCTGCGCAGGAAGTTCGGGACCGCGATGGCCGCGAGCAGTGCGATGATCGCGACGACGATCATGATTTCCACGAGCGTGAAGCCCGCGTGTTTGGTGTTCAGTTTGCGAAGCATGGTATTATGATTTCTAGTTGTTCTTGTTGTTTCGTCCCCGCCGCGGATTGCGATGAGGATTACATGACATCAAAGCAACCACGATGCCAACCAGCTGACCGCACTTGAAAAATCATCAAAATCACACTCATGCCCTCTGAACGCAGCAGCAGCCTCCTCTCGCGGATTCCCCTCTGGCTGCCGGTGTGGATCGGCGCATTTCTGGTGCAATTTCTCGTGCTCAACATGATCGCCGACTCGCGGCATTTCCTGCCGGATGGCGACGACATGAAATTCTACAACGACTGGGCGCTCAAGCTCCTTGGCCAGCTCGAATGGAAGCCCGGCGAACCGAACACGCCCGGCACCGCCTACTACGGTCTGCCGGGCTACGCCTACGCGCTCGCGGGCATTTTCAAAATCACGGGCGGCTACGACCACACGTTTTCGCCCTACCTCGTCGGCCAGCTTCAGGCGGCGCTTCACGCATTCACAGCTACGTGGCTTTTCCTGCTGGGCCGCCGCATCTTTGGCGGCAGTTCACTGGAGGAAAACCGGCGCGGCGTCACAATCGGAATCCTCGCTGCGGCTGCGTGGGCGCTCTTCACCCCGGCGCAGGTTTTTTCCTCGATCCTCATGCCGACGGCGTGGGTCGTGTGCGCCTTCTGGGGGCTGACGCTTTGGCTCGTCTGCATCCATGAAAAAGGCCCGGCCTCCTGGTGGCGACCGTGGCTCTGGATCGGGTTGCTCGCGGGTTTCGTCGCCATGCTGGTCGCCACGATTCTCATGCTCCTGCCGCTGGTCGTCGTCGCCATCGCGCTCACGGTGGCGCGCGACAAATCCCTCAAATCCAGAATCCTTCCCGTCCTCGGCGCGGTCGCTGTTTTGATGAGCGGCGTCTATGCGGGCTGCTCGCCGGTGTGGATTCATAATTACTTCATCGCCAAGGATAAAGTGCTCCTCTCTGCGCACGACGGCCTTAATTTTTACCTCGGCAATCACGCCACCTCAAACGGCTACACCTCCATCCCGAAAGGCCTTCGCGCCTCGCAGGAAGGCCTGCTCACGGATTCCCTCACCATTCCTGAGAAAGAACTCGGCCGCCCGCTGAAGCGTTCGGAGGTCTCCGCGTTTTGGAAAAAGAAGGGCAGCGCCTTCGTTTCAGAGCATCCACTTGCATGGATGAGACTCACATGGCGCAAATTTGAGAATTTCTGGAACGCCTTCCAATACGACGACCTCAGCATCCTGAAGCTACTCCGCGACGAACACGCCACCCCGCCCGGCCTCCGCTTCGGCTTCGCGGCGGCGCTGGGACTGCCCGGCCTGTTCTTATGCTGGCGGCGCTGGCCTCGCAGCCGCTGGGTCGCGGGCGCGGTGCTCCTGCACATGGCCGCGCTCCTGCCCGTCTTCATCACTGAACGCTACCGCCTCGCCGCTGCCCCCGGCCTTCTGCTCCTCGGCGTCGGCGGGTTGTGGGCCTTGTGGGAAAATGTTTCGGGTTTCATTTTGAAAATCACCCGCCATCCTGATCTGCACGAAGCATCCGACGGAGAACCCGTGCGGAAACAGCCATTGGAAGTTGGACATTCTTCTTCTCAACTCCCTGCCCTCCTCGCACAGACCGCCCTCACCATCGCCTGCGCGTGGTTTGTCTCCGTGCCGCAGGCCGACATCGGCCTGTGGTCGCTCGATTTTTACAAGGCCGGCATCCGTGCCACCGACGGGGCCGAATCCGCGCTCGCCCACGCGAAACACGCGCGCGATGCGCATGACGACGGACAGGCGGCACGCTTGGATGCCGCCGCGAACGCCTACCTCGCCAACGCACAGCGAAACCTCGAGACCGCCTTCGCCTACGTCCCGAAAAACGAAGAGATCACCTTTGCACTGGGCAATGTCTGGTTCCATCGGCACGACCTCGCCCGCGCAAAGGCCTGCTACGATGAAGCATTCCGGCTCTCCCTCCAGACGGGCCGTCCGCATGACGGCGCGCTGCGTAACCTGGGCATCATCGCCCTTGAAGAAAAGGACTGGACCGCAGCGGAAAATTTCCTCACCGCCGCGCTGAAAGTCGAACCCGGCTCCGCGAAGGCGTACTTCCTGATCGCCCGCGCCCGCCGCGAATCCGGCAACATCCCCGGTGCCCTTGCCGCCATCGAGGAGGCCGTCCGCCTCGACGGAAAAACGCCTGACTTCCAAAAATTCCGGGACGAACTCCGCGGCGTCGCCCAGCCGCCGAAGTAGCAAATGCAGAACGCCGCTGTTGGCGGACCGTTACCCGGTGCTTTCCGGCACGGTCACAGGCGGCGGCGCGGGTGTCGCGGCCGACTTTCCGCGCAGCCACAGCGACTTGAATTCCAGCCACAGCCAGCGACGGATCCCGCTGAAGAGCAGCCGCCCGCTCTGCTTCGGCTCGTGCGTGAAGCCGGGGATGAGCAGACGCCACTTTGCATTTCGCGCGCCGTAGGTGCCCGCGGCGATCCGCTTGCGCGCGATGGCCACGAGGCGGCGGTTGTAAAATGCGATGAACTTCGCCGCCACGCGCCCCGCGAAGCCGTCGAACGGGAACGCGCCGAACATCGTCGCGGGATCAGAATACACCTGCTTCACCGGGCCGAGGTGGTACGTCGCGACATCCATGAGCAGCGCCGCGGCCATGATCTCCGCGTCGCCGATGTAGTAATACTTGTCGCGGTAGATGCAGTCGAACCAGCTCTGGAAACAGAATGCGAAACGGCGGTTGTAGTCGCGCACGTCCACGCTTTTTCCCGTGCAGGCGTCGCCCACGGCATTCGCGACGGACTGCGCGGTGAACGCGCAAAAATCGAGGCCGGGGCTGTAAAGCGGATCAATGAATCCCGCCGCATCGCCCACGCACGCCCAGCCGTCGCACATCACCTGCGTCACGCGGTAGGTGAGCTGCGAAAATGCGCGCTCATCGCCTTCGATCACCTTCGCATCGGCGAGGATCTCACGCCCGATCGGATGTTCGCGGCAGTGCGCGAGGATGCGCGCGCCGATCGTCGCACCCTCCGGCGGATTGAAAAGCCGCTCATCGTACACGAGGCCCACGCTCACGTCGCCGCCCTTCAGTGGGATGATCCACACCCACCAGCCGGGACCGCAGAGATGATTCGTCGCCCAGCCGCGCGCGGCGACAGTCGCATTCGCCCACTTTGGAAATTTTTCCCGCAGCGCGATGCTGTCCCAGTCCGCCACGCCGGTGAAGCGCGCCCAGATCGAATTCACCGGATGCTCGGGCATCGCCTGCATGTAGCCGCGTTTGCGCGCGATGATTGCCGCGCGCCCGCTCGCGTCCACGACCCAGCGCGCGAGCACCTGCCGGCTCTCGCCATTCTCGAACAGCTCCAGCAGATTGCTCCCCGCGCCGCCGAGATCGAATTTCACGACCTTCGCCGGACGGATCAGCTCGCAGCCCGCGGCGACCGCGAGCGAAAGGACGTGCTCGTCGAGCGTCGAGCGATCCACCTGGAAACCCGGCATCCGCGAATTGAACCGCGCGCCGAGTTCCGCGCACTCGTCGAACTTCTCGTCCTCCGAACGCGCGAACCACATGCGAAGCCCCTGCTTCGCGAGCTGGTGATGGCCGAGCCAGTTCGTGAGCCCGAGCACGCGCGTGAGGAAACATGAGCTGACCTCCGTCGTGCTCTCGCCCACCTTGCGATCAAACGCCTCCGACTTCTCGATGATCACGACGTGCAGCGCCGGATTGCGCCTTTTCAAAAGCAGCGCCGTCGCCGCGCCGGAAAAAGCGCCGCCGATGATGGCCACATCGCAGGAGAGAAGCATGACCGTGACACATACCCGCGCCCGCAACGGAGTCCAAGCACGCGCACATATTTTTCTGCGCGGCAATGCGCGGCAAAAAAAGTGGTTGCCCGCGCGCCGCGCCGCGCTAGTATTTGTGCCCTTCTTTGAGGGGCCTTAGCTCAATTGGTTAGAGCGCTACCCTGTCACGGTAGAGGTTGCGGGTTCGAGCCCCGTAGGTCCCGCCATCCATTATCAGAGGCAAAATGGACGGCACGGCCAGATTTTCTTCGCCTGCATGGCAGTTGTAAGGCAGTAGTTCCCCTTGCTTGCCTTCGGTGTTCCATCCCGTGAAACGGCCGAACTGCTCATCGCCTTCGGCGACCCAAAGCCGGCCGGTCGCATCCACGGCCAGCGCACGGATGTCGCGCAGCCCCTCGGGATCCCAAGGTCCGGGCTCGGTGCGCCCGCCACGTTTTCCGACGCTGACGGCGTAACCTTCCACGGCGTCCGCAGGCCGGAGTTGCACCTGTTGATGCGGGGCGCCGAGCGCGGTGTAGACCGTAAGCTTGAATGTCTTCATGGCGTCGCCGGTGAGCGCGAGCGCCGTGATGTGTTCGTCCTCTTCAATCCAGCGCGTCGCGTTCAGCATCACCCAAGGCGGCTCGCGCTCCATGAAGAAGTAGGCGAGGCCATGCCCTGAGATCGCGGCGAGGCCGAAGTCGATCGGCCGCTCCGTGCCCGTCTGGGGGTCGCGCATCGGTGTGGTGGCAAATGCCATCTGCCCCGGCTGCGGAGCCGTGAGCGTCATGACGTAGGCACCGGTCTTGGCATCGATCACCGCGACGAACCCTTCAGCACTGAAGGTCACGTAGAGCCGTCCGTTGCCTGCAGAGACCCAGTCGGCGTGATCGATCTTCGTTGTGTCGTCGCCCCAGAGCGAAGTGATCGCGAGAACACGCTCCCCACGCCCTTCCCACGGGAGCGGTGCGCCGGTTGCCGCATCAAGCCGGTAAAGCTTGGTGCCGTCGGCATCGGCGAGCACAAACACCGTGCCTCCGTCCGCGGCGAGCGAGCGCACTTCGCTGAGTTGCGGCCCGTGATGATGCCCCCAGCGGGGAATCCCGCGAGGGTCGCACGCCACAACCTCATGACCATGAAGCGCCGCACGCCAGCCGAGGACAACCGTGCGTCCCAACGCAGCCACCGCGCACGGCGGACCTGCATCGCCGCCTGCGAACTCGCCGCCAAGTCCGGCGCCAATGATGGCGAGCGACTCAAGCTGCACCGTCCGGGGCACCGGACGGGAGCACGCAGCAAAGGCGCAGGCGATGACAAGCATGCCAAGGGCAAGAATGTTCAACCGGGGATTCACGCGTGGTTCGCGGGCGTCATTTCCAAGCCAGAGGAGTGCCCTCGGGCAGCATCCGGACGGCCCGCACAATGTCCCAATTGGTCAGTCGCAGTCCTCCAATGCCTTCCTGGGTCTTCATGCGGCCGGGAATGCTGGTGCCGTGCAGTCCATACGGCAGCGGGGTCGTGCTGTTGGCCTTCGCCAGATCGATCCAATAGACGCCCACCGGATTTCTCGGTCCGGCTGCGAGAATTTGATCCTCTGCCGATGCCGTCGCGGGGGGTGTAGGAATGGCCACTCCGGGCTCGGCTGTCACCTTGCCGGTGCTGGTTGGCTCCTGGCGGGTGGCAAGCCGCGGTCCCGGGGTGGCGCCCAAAATCGTCCAGCTTCCCCGCCCGTGCAATCCGGGCCTGGCCCTCGACAACGGCATGGTCGCGATCAACAGCCCGCCTTGACGGATCTCCAAGCGTGAGAGATCCACAATCGCCGCCGTGATGCGTTTCTCCGGATCGGCCTTCGGTCGCAACGGGGAGTCAAAACACTTTTCGATTTCGAACGGCGTCACATTGGGAACCTTGAAGGCAGTTCCGGCCGTGGGCGCATTCTTGATGTGGGGATTGAGGCTGTGCAAAAACGCCTCATCGCAATGGAATTTTTCGGCGACAAATTCCCACGGCGTCCGATAGGCCGAATACTTGGCAGCCAGCAGTTCTTCGTAGGTCAGCGGCGGGCGAGCAGGTGCCTTCGGGACCGGTACGGACTTTGCCCCGGCGTTCTTGGAATGCGAAACCGCCGCCGTTCCGGTGGCAGGCGCCGGCGATATGAAACGAAAGTCGGATTGTTTCAACTGATAGGCGGCAAAGGGTTCTCCCGCGACCGCGAGCGCCTTGGCCCGCAGCGCCTCGGGAGTCTGCAAATCCTGGTGAATGCCGCGATAGGTCGCTGACAACGTCTGCAAAGCAGGGCTGTCGGTTCCATCAATGGGACCGCCCGAAAAATTCTCCCGATCCAGGAAGACCTGAATCAGCGTGGCCTCGGCGATGTAGTCGATTTCAGGTTCCACTGGCGCTTTCGGCGGGGATTTTTTGCCCTTTCTTGCTGTCGGAGGAGCCGGTCGCGCTGGAGCGACCGCGGCGGGGACCGGGGGAGCGAGGGCAATCAATTCGGCCGGGGTTGGAATCTTGAGAATCTGCCCATCGCGGATCATGTCTTTGTCCAGCGCATTAAAGCGTTTGAGCTGGCTGACCGAGACGCCCGATTTTCGGGCGATAATCTCGAGCGCGTCACCGCGTTTGACCTCATAGTTTCCTGGTGCGATCGAAATCTCCGCCTGAACCGATCGTTTCTTTTTTTCGACGGTCGGTCCTTGGGTCGGAGCCGCGGCGGGCGTTTGGTCCGGCTCGGTGACAGGAAAGCCCCAGTCCTTTTCCTCCGAGGGCAGCACCCACCATTTCCATTTCACGGCGGCCTCCAAACCGGGTTGCACGGACTGAGCGTGCAGGCGAACCGAGAAAAGTCCCACCAGCACTAGCAGGACGCGCAGCGTTGGGAATTCCATATCGTCACCAATATCCATGATCACGCCAGCAGCAAATGGCAAAACGATCCGGGCGGTCGTTTGTGCCGGGCCAGATCAGTGTGTGACGGACATCAGACCCAATATTAGAAGTTGGTCGAAGCAGCGGTTGTTGCAGTAGCCTCCGGCATCATGACCCGCCTCTCCTCCCTCGCCGTCGCCATCACGATCTGCATGCTCCCGCTTACTGCCGCCCAGCCCGACGCGCTTCCCCTCGGGCCCCACGGGGCGCCGGGCTCCGAGGCCCGCGTCTCTGAGCCGGAGAAACTGGACGACACCAACGTCCTGAACGTCCACAATCCGTCCATCACGCCCTTTTGGAAGTAGATAGGCGGGTTGACTTTAAGGGGCGAGCAGTGCGAGTGAATCACCGATCTGCGCCTGCCTGCGAGTTCTTCGCGGGCGCAGTGATGAAGCACCTGGGAATGATTCACTGATGGAGCTTCGCTTTCACGCCGAACTCCATCGGCGGCGATCCCGCCTCGAAGGCTCCGACATCAGGAGCTTTGCCCGCAAATCCGTCGTTGAAGTTTGGAATCACCACGCCGGCGTCAAAGCCGGGACTGTTTGGATCCAGCGCAAAGTCACCCGGCACGCGCTTCGCGGCGTAGATCGGCACGCCTTTGATGCCATGCGGTTCCGGTGATCCAGCCGATACCACTTTGCCCGACAACAGATCATAGTCGTAGTCGTACTCGGGATTTGGCATTTTCGAGGCATCGCGAATGGAACTGCCGCCGACCTTGCGGATATGCAGGATGTTGTTGCGCGACACGATGCTGAGCAACTCGGGGCCGCCGCTTTGACTGAGGCCCTCGTTGCAGCCCATCGTGTCGGGTGCGCCGGACACCTCGGGCTGGAGGATCGTATTGTGGAAGATGTACGCGCGGCCGCCGCCCGTGAGCGGTGCGTGGCCCATCTTGATGAATGGTCCGCCGCCCCATCCCTCGTGTCCGAAGCGGCTGCTGCCCGCGACGTTTCGGAAGACATAAGTCGGGCCGACGGAGATGCCGGCGATGGCGATCTTCACCATCGTGCGGTCGATGTAGTTGCCCCACACGCGCACGTTGCACCCTCCGCCTTCGATCTCCAGTCCATCGTCCCAGCAGCCTTCGATGCGATTGCCGTACACGTCAGAGTCCGTGCCGGGATAGCCGCGCAGGCTGGTGTTGTTTTCACCGCCGAAGATGTCGTTGCAAAAGTGCTGATCGTCGGTGGTGAACTCGTTGTAGCGCAGCACGTGGTTGCCTTCGCAGTTGCTGAAGAAGATCGCCTGCGGTCCCATCGGATGATAGCGTCCGCCGCCTTCGCGAAACTCCTGCCACGAATTCGAATTCGAGCGCGGATCGTGCATGCGATTGCGCTGGATGATCACGCGTGTCAGCGGCTTGAGCCTGGAGAACACTGCCGAGTCGTAGTCCACGCCCCATCCGTCCTTGGCGATGCGGCCCCAACCGCTGATGTCGCAGCCCTCGATGACGATGTCATGCGAACCTTCGCCCAACACGATGCCATGGATCTTGGGCGAACGAATGGTGAATCCGCGCAGGATGACATGTGAAGCCTTCACTTCCACGCACTCGTCCACACTGTCCGCGCCATCGAGCAGCGCAGTGGTCGCACCCGGCCGATGCGTGTAGAGCACGTAGCCTTGGGCCGTTCCCGATTGATCCACAGTCAACGTCTTGCCCTTCGTGTCGCCGACTTCGATGGTCCTGGAAATCGGGAACACTTCGTTCCATGTCGCCGCCTTCAGCGATGCCGAAGTCTTGCCGCCCGCCAGTTCGAGGCGCACTTCGTATTGAGTGCCGCTGCGGAGTTGCACGATGCTGCCACGGTATTCACCGATGCGCTTGTCGAACCAAAGCGGCAGCGCGTCGCGCCATGCTCGCTCACCGGCGATGCGATACTGCGTGCGACACGTCCTGGCCTCCGCTCCATCTGCGGGTGTCCAATACAGGCCGATGCTTTCAAAGGTGCATACGGCGCGAGGCGTTGCCGACTGAGGCGTGCCGCTCGTGGGCAGGATCGCGGGCTTGGGACTCTTCACCTCGGCCCCCGGCGAAGCGAGACTCAGCGCACAGCACATCCAGAGTGTTGTTGGAAGCCTACGGCCTGCGAACCAGCGCGCTAAAGATGACGCCATGCGCTCGGCGCGGACAGTATCGGATCTCATTTCATCGCCCTCACATGCTCCAAGGCGGCTTCCTGCATGAACTTGCTCGCCCCCGGTGTGCTCGTGTGACCGGAGAGGATGTCGCTGTGGATCTTTTTCGGCATGCCCAGAGCATTGTAGGCGGCGAAGACGCTCGTCGGCGGACACGTGGTATCAACGAAACCCACGGTCACTGCCGCACCTTTGCACTTTGCGCGCCGGGCGAAATTCACGCAGTCGAAGTAGCGGGCCGTCTGCAAGGCGGCAGGGTCGGGCTTTCCATCCGCACCGTTGGGAACGAGCTTGGGCCATCCGTTGATGCGGCCGACGGTGACGCCGGTGTGATCGCAGCCGGCAGGAACCCCGGCGCAGATGAAAGTCACGCGCTCATCAAGGCCGGCAGCCGCGAGCGCTTGGAACCCTCCCTGACTGGCACCATAGACGATCACGGTCTTGCCATCCCACTCGGGCTGCGAGGTGAGGAAGTCGATTCCGCGAATCAGCCGGAGGAACATGCCCTTGAAGTAATTCAGTTCGCGATTCGTGCGGCCCACATAGCGGTATTCCTTCAGTGCTCCATTGGCCAAGTCGTCATAGAACTCCTTCGGTTTTCCGTTGGCGATCCCGTGTGCGTTGATGTCCATCGCGAGCATGCCTCCTTCGTTGGCCGCCCACGAGGTCGCGCCGAGATTCGACCCGCCTACTCCCGCACCGTGAACGAAGAGGATGGCAGGCAGCGATTTCGGTTTCGCATCATGCGGCTTGCCGAAGTAGCCGGAGACCGGAGCGCCGAGGCAGTCGATTTGCACGTCGAACGCATCCACGCCGTTGGCGGTGGCCTTTACGGGCGTGAGGACCGCCTTCGCGGGCACCTTGCGCAACGCCTCCTTCTGGGCTGCCCAAAAATTGTCGAAATCATCCGGCACGGGCATGCTGGGCTTGATTTGAAGCGGATCAATGGCCGCGGCAGCCATCGCCGATGCCTTGTCGGCAGTGACCTTCATCGAGAGGAATCCGGGCTCATTCAACGACCCCGTGAGCGTGGCCTTGCCGTCCTTCAGCGCGAGCGTCGTGGCAGGCTGCGGCTGCACGCCGTCCTTTGACAACACGCAGGTGACTTTGCCATCAGGAGCAGGCTTTCCGTCAACGGTTGCCTCGATGGTGAAGGTGACGGTCTCGCCAGTCTTGAAGATCGCATCCTTGCGATCCACCCAAGCCTTGAGGGTGAGGGCCGTGGCTGTGGCTTCAACTCCGAAGGCGGCGGAAACGAAAAAGGCCAGTGCGAGTGCGGGGAGGAGACGGATCTTCATCACGGAGAAACCCTGGACGGACAGATTCCAGAGACAAGTTCCAAGACGATCATTTCGGACGCGGAACAAACGGTCCCGGTCTATGGCAAAACGTGGTCCGCTTCCTACAATCCTTTTTCATACTGGGATTTCGGTCACGAGCTGCCGGAAGATACTACTGGGCGTGGTCGCGGCGTCATTGCCGGAGCCGATGCAACGCGCATGAGATTCATGAGGAAAGGCTCCAAGCGTGACCGGAAGTAGTGGTTCGTCCTGCACTGTGTGAGGATCCTTGCCGCCAGATCTTGGGGCGTCAAAACGTCCAGAGGTTCGCGGAAGTGGAGGGCTTTTGGAAGACAACGGAGAACGATAAATCCCCAGCTTCTTCCGACAAGGTCACGAAGCTCAGCGCGGTGATTGAGCCCGAATGCGGCAACCAGGACTCGCTCATTGCGGATGGAACGCTGTGATCGAGGGATGAGGCCTCCGGGAAACTTCCGGTTCAGGTTGGACGAGTAGGACAGGCACGCCGCGAAATCGCTCCGCGTAACAGTTTTTGCAACCTGGGCTGCGTTTTGTGCATCCTCGAACAGGATTTCACGTCGCGTCGGTCCACTCGATTGATGTGTTTGCTGGCATTACCGGGTGACGAGTTTCGGGTTGCGATTGTCGGATCCATGACTGGCGATGAACTTCATCAGCGAGTCGTAGTCGATCAGCCGAACTCCCCTCTGCTGCCCCCTTTTTCGGAGACAACTGGAACGGAAGGGCGGTTTGTGACCGTTCGCCGCGCCGGGCAGGATGAGTTCGTTCAAGAAACTCCGCGAGAGCCCACTGTGGGGGCAACGCTCGCCGCTCTTGGGTAGTCGGATCCATTCCGGCCGATTGGTTTCGCCGGCAGTCGCTGCGATTGCAGCGTTTGTAGTGTGCATTGCTGCATTTTCGATGTGCGATCGCGGGCGCTCTACCCGCAACCTCGCTCGATCCAAGGAACAGAAGTTCCATCACGAGGCACATGAGCACGATCACCTTCCGGCCCGCGGTCCGCCAAAACGATTCTGGCCGACGGCACTGATGACGAACGAGCCCCGGTTGATGGAGCAAGTTCACCGAACATGCGCGGCGGTCAGGCGCGTTTTCGTTTGGCGGGTTGGTAGGCGTATGTGGAAATGGCTCGGGATTTTCTGCGGTTGATCCGTACGGTGCGACTCGCCACCGCCGCAGATGATCCCGGCATTACGCCTTTCGCCTCAGCTCGCGATGCCGAGGCTACTCACTCGGGACATCCCGAGCGTTCGCGAAATATTGAAAGTGATCAGGCGGTCGACTAGAATCTGCATCCCGCATGCCCTCTTTTTTGAAGCACGTTTCGTCACTGAAAGACGAACCGTCGGAACGCAATCGAACACTTCAGTCCCCCGCTGAATGTGGGCAGTCACCGTCCAAATGGACATTGTCTTAGCCCTTGTCTTAGTTTAAGACATTTCAATGCTTAACTCTCTGATAATCACAGAGGTGGAGGCGAGGGGAGTTGAACCCCTGTCCTGAGAACTTTTGACGCAAACTTCTACACGCTTAGCCGTGCCTTTGATTTAAGCCTCACGCTGCGGGCGGGCACGCCACGCGAGGCCGGTCGTCCACGTTTGAAGTCTCGCTCTCCGGCGCGGTCGTTCCGCCGGAAAGCCAGCCTGCCAGGTGTCGTCCCCGAGGCCTAGCAGGCGTCGGTTCGGGAACGTCTCAGCACTTAGGCTGCGAGGGCCAGTTCTTCGTTTTTGGCGTTTATGTTTTTTGCCCAGGATTGGTAACGCGGCCAACCAGGCTTCCGCGGCATGCCGTCTGCATCTCGAATTTTCAGTCGAAACCAGTACGCCCCCGTTATTTTTTGGGAGGCCGTGATGTTATGCGCAAGGCGCGGCTTTGCAACGGATGTTTCGCGCAATCGTCCGGCATGGATTGTGAAAATAATGCCTGACTTTGATGCGGCGGAAATTTTCGGGTCGCGCAAAGGAGCACTGGTAACTTTGCGGCTTAGCGCGACCGCTTCCAGCGATGGCTTTCACGGAAAACATCCACCGTCCGGCATTCGGCATTTGGCATTCATCCCCGTCCGGCTTACGTTCACGCTGTGAAAATTATCGTCCTCTGTCTCCTCGCCGCCGTCGGCTGCACGTTCACCGGCTGCGCGAGCAAAAAGCCGAAATCCCGGTATCGGAATTACGAGGGCGACAACAATCCGAACATCCGGCTGTACACGGAAAAGCCGGGCTATCCGCTCGACACGCGCTGAGAGCGTGGCGCGGGTGATTGTCATTTGAGCTGAAGCCGCCGATGGAAACCGGCGGCCCTGCATGCATCCACGCAGGAAAGTAGCTGCCAACCACGCCGCACGTCTTATCATCCCCGCGTGGCCGACCTTTTTGATCTCAGCGAAAACAAATCCGAAGCGACTGCGGCTGCCGCGCCGCTCGCGGAGCGGATGCGACCGCGCACGCTCGATGAATTCGCCGGGCAGCAGCACATCCTCGGGCCGGGGAAATTGCTGCGCCGTGCGATCGAGGCGGACCGCATCGCGAGCATCATCCTTTTCGGCCCGCCGGGCACGGGGAAGACCACGCTCGCGCAGATCATCGCACTCGCAACGAAGTCGCGGTTCGAGCGGCTGAGCGGCGTGGAGAGCAACATCGCGGACTTGCGCAAGGTCGTCGCCTCCGCCGCAAACCGCCTCGCGAATACCGGGCAGAAGACGATCCTTTTTGTGGACGAAATCCACCGATGGAACAAAGCGCAGCAGGACGTGCTGTTGCCGGATGTCGAGCGCGGCACCGTGCGGCTCATCGGCGCAACGACGGAGAATCCGTTCTTCTACGTGAACAGCGCGCTCGTCTCGCGCTCGCAGGTCTTCCAACTCGAACCGCTCGCGCCTGCGGACATCGAGAGTGTGGTGCGACGCGCACTCGCGGACACCGAATGCGGACTCGGCACGCACCGCGCAGTCGCGGACGACGACGCGCTCACACACCTTGCCACCGTCGCGGATGGCGACGCACGCAAAGCGCTCAACGCCCTCGAAGTCGCCGTGCTCACCACTCCCGCAGACAAAGACGGCAGCATCCGCATCACCCGCGCCATCGCCGAGGAGAGCATCCAGAAAAAAGCCGTCGTGTATGACGCCACCGGCGACGGCCACTACGATACCATCTCCGCATTCATCAAAAGCGTGCGCGGCTCGGACCCGGACGCCGCGCTCTACTGGCTCGCGAAGATGCTCTACGCCGGCGAGGACATCCGCTTCATCGCGCGGCGGCTCGTCATCCTCGCGAGCGAGGACATCGGCATGGCCGATCCGCAGGGCCTGCCCATCGCCGTCGCCGCGCAGCAGGCGGTGGAATTCATCGGCATGCCCGAGGCGCGCATCACGCTCGCGCACGCCACCGTCTATCTCGCCACCGCGCCGAAATCCAACCGCGCCTACCTCGGCGTGGACAAGGCGATGGAGGAGGTGAAAAGCGGCGTCACGCTCGCCGTGCCACGCCATCTCCGCAGCACCGGCAGCAAGCGCGCCGCGAAGACGCTCGGCCACACCGGCTACCAGTATTCGCACGAAGGCGAAGGCGCCTACATCCCGCAGGCGTATCTGCCCGAAGGCCGCCGCTACTACGATCCCTCGGAAAATGGCTACGAGAAGCGCGTGAAGGAACGCCTCGACTACTGGCGCGCGCTCTTCGAGCAGTCGCAGGGCGGCAAAAAACCGTAGCCGCCGACGGAAGGAGGCGGGCCGATCAACAAATGGCGCATGACGAAAAGGTGGCTGCATGCGCCGCATCATTCGTCACATCATCCGGCCCGCGCACCGCAAGAGATTCTGGTTCTGCCGCCCTTTTCGCTTCCCCCGATGCCGCGCGCGTTCTAATTCCAATGCGCCCGATTTTTTCAAAACCCAAACCCAGATCCAGCCATGGCAAAGACGACCGCAGCACCCGCAGAAGAGAACAAGGTAATCGCCGCACGGAACAAGAACCTCGACATGGTCCTGCAGACCATCGTGAAGGAATACGGCGACGGCGCGATCATGCGGCTCGGCGATTCCAAGCAGATGGATGTCGAGGCCATTCCGGTGGGAAATATTTTGATCGACCGCGCGCTCGGCTGCGGCGGGCTGCCGCGCGGGCGCATCGTGGAGATCTTCGGGCCGGAAAGCTCGGGCAAGACGACGCTCACGCTCACCGCAATCGCGCAGGCGCAGAAACGCGGCGGGCTCGCGGCATTCATTGACGTGGAGCACGCGCTCGACCCGCAGTATGCGAAGAAGCTCGGCGTGAACCTCGACGACCTGCTCGTCTCGCAGCCGAGCAGCGGCGAGGAAGCGCTCCGCATCGTCGAGACACTCGTGCGCTCGAATGCGCTCGACATCATCGTGCTCGATTCCGTCGCCGCGCTGGTGACGAAACAGGAACTCGAAGGCGAAATCGGCGACAGCACCGTCGGCGCACAGGCGCGGCTGATGAGCGCCGCGATGCGCAAGCTTACCGCGCTCATCTCGAAGGCACGCACGATCTGCATTTTCACGAACCAAATCCGCGAGAAGATCGGCGTGATGTTCGGCAACCCCGAGACGACGCCCGGCGGCAAGGCGCTGAAATTCTACGCCTCGGTGCGGATCGACATCCGCCGCATCGGCGCAATCAAGACGCCGGAAGGCACCGTGACGGGCAACCGCACGAAGGTGAAAATCGTGAAGAACAAAGTCGCGCCGCCGTTTTGCGAGTGCGAGTTCGACATCATGTATAACGAGGGCATCAGCAACACCGGCTCGCTGCTGGATCTCGCGATCGAAAAGGGGATCATCGAGAAGCGCGGCTCGTGGCTGAGCTACAACGGCGGCCAGCTCGCACAAGGACGCGACGCCGCGAAGGAACTGCTGAAGTCCGACGGCGCGCTCTACGACACGCTCTACGCGGCCGTCAAAGCGAAGCTCGACGAGGAAACCGCCGCGGCGAAGTAGCCGCGAGCCACACAGCGTCCGGCTCGATGGAGTCAGGCGCGGACGAAAACGAGCTTCGCGCTGACGGCGCGCGGTTCGAGTTCCGGGCACAGCAGCGCAAGCGCCTCGCAGTATGCGTCCAGTTGCGGAGCATAGCGGGCTTCGATGACTGCGCGTTCTGCGGCGTTAGAAAATCGGTCGGTCTTGAAATCCACGATCTCGGCGCGCAATGCCTTCCCGGCTGAATCGCGCCAGAGCTGCACGCGGTCGAAGGAGCCGTTCAGGACTTCCGGGCGGCCTTGTGAGTTGCGGAGGACTGCGAAGGCGCGCTCGCGCCACAGATCGAGCGTCTCGCTTTTTTCGGCGTGTGGTTTCGTCAATGCTGCGTGCAGTTCCGTTCCCGCGCTCTTTGCTTCCTCGATCAGCCGCTGCGCCCACGCCGCGACTTCGGCTCGATCCATGTCTGAGGCGAGTTCCGTTGTTGATTTCACAAGCGAAGCCGCATCGGGCAGCCCGTCCTCAATCCACGCGATCTGCCGGAGCCACTCGTGGATCAAGTCGCCGCGTTGCATCGCCGCCCGGTTCGCGGGCGCGAAGATTTTTGCGGCGTTCACGATGCCGCCTTCGCTGCGTCCCGATGGTGTGGAATGTCCCGCGCGTCCGGCGAATGGCGCGATGGGTTTCTTTGCGGGATGTGCGGATGCGCCCGCCATTCCGGGATCGGGTCTGTCGAGCTTCAGCCCGCCGCGGCCTTTTTCCACGTCGCATTCGCGCATCGAGAGGCCGTCAAATTCCTCCACGGTGCGATCGGCATCCACTTGCAGCGCGCGTCGCAGCAGGAGCGCGAGCGGCGACTTGCTGCCTTCGCGCAGGATGATGTCGAGGAACGATCGCGCGCGCGTCATGCCGACGTAGAGCACGCTCAGTTCCTCCATGAAATCGGCGGACGCCTGCGCGGTGACGAGTTCCTCCATGCCGAGAAAAGGCGCGTCCTTTTTCGAGGGGACGATGCACAGCGGCTCGTCCGGGCCGGACAAAATCACGTCGCCGCGACCACTTTGCGCGGCGTCGAGTTCGAGCAGGAGCACGGCTTCAAATTCGAGGCCCTTCGAGGCGTGGATCGTCATCACGCGCACGCCCGATCCGCCGGGCCGCTCGATACGCCGCTTGCGGACGTGCGCCGCGAAATCCGAAGGCCGCGCCGAGCCGCGTGCGTCGAAGTCGCGTGCAACGTCGAGGAGCTGTTCGCATCGCTGCATGTCGTGATCGCTGCACGCGGCGGAAAATGCGGCGTGGCGGATCCATTTGCGCAGCATCGTCGCGAAGCCGTGCGCAGTGAGGTCGTGGCGCATTGCGCGGAGGGCATGCCGCTCGTCCGTGCCCGCGGGGTTTTCCGCGCGGACAGACCCAGGAAATCCGAACGCACCAGCGAGCGGGCTTGTGAGCACGAGGTGGCGCGCGGCGGTGCTGCCGGGATGATCGAGCCATGCGAACAGGCACAGGATCACCTCGACGGCGCGCGAATCCGTGAGCGGGTTGCCGCCTTCGCCGCTCACGTCCACATCGGGATGCGCGCGGCGGATCTCGGCGATCAGGCGCGGCATCAGATTTTTCTTCCGGAGAAGGATGCCGATCTTCCGTTGCGGATCTTCACCGAGATGCGCGCCGACATATTCGATCGCCTTCGAGATGAGCGCGCGATTTTTATCCTCGGCATCCGCGCCCTCGCCGGTGTTCGCGAGGATCACGCGGACTCTGCCGCGGAGCTTCTCCACGTCCTTCGCGGGCTTGTGCTCCGGGAATGTCGCGGCCCATTCGCGTCCGGCGGCCTCGATGGCTTCCTTGTCCGTCTGCTTCTCATCGAGCCAGCCGTGCGCGAGCGATTGGAAGGTGCGGTTCACCGCATCGAGCACGGCGCGGCTGGAGCGGAAGCTCTCGCTGAGAATCCGAGCGGGAGTGGTGCCGATGGTTTTGCCGATGTCGTCGAGCGGCCCGTGCATCAGCTCGCGGTCGCCGCCGCGCCAGCCGTAGATCGCCTGCTTCTCATCGCCGACCACGAGCACTTCGCCGCCGCCACCGCCGATCTCCTCGATGATGGGCCGGAAGAAATGAAACTGCAGCCGGCTCGTGTCCTGGAATTCGTCGAAGAGCACATGCTCGAAACGCGTGCCGAGGCGGAAATACAATTCGTCCTGCGCGAGCGCCGCGGAAGTGACCATCGCGGCCACGTCGCTGAACGTGTACGCGCCGGCGCGGAACGCGGCTTCGCGGCGGCGGCTCTTGTAGTGCTGCGCGAGCCAGCAGAACGCGGCCTCGCGTGCCTGGTGGCGGCGCAGGAGCGCGTCGCAGGCACTCGCGAGAAGCGGCGTCATCGCGTCGGCGAGCGGCGAGGGTGTCGGATGTTTCGCGTAGTCCTCGTTGTTGAAAATTTTCACCACGAGCGGGATTTCCAGCAGCGCGGTTGCGTCCTCGCCGGGCTGGAGCGCAGCGCGGAGCTTGTCAATCGAGTCCTCCCACAGCTTCACCGTCGTGCCGGCTTTTGTTTTCGGAATCCAGTCACCGGAAGTCGTGAGCGTCTTCGTCACGTCGGCAAGTTCGTCCTTGCTCCAGCGCCGCGCTTCGGGACGCGCGAATGTCACTGGCACCTCGGAAGTTGGGATTGTGCGATCGAGATTCGGCGCGATGTCCGCGAGTGCGCCGAGCATCGAGCTCACGACGCCGCGGCGGAAAGTCCACAGCGCCTCGGCGAGACTTTGCAGATCTGCTTCGCCGAGGATTGCGTGCAGCGTCTCGCGCAGGAGTTCCTCCTCGCCTTCGTCCACGGCCATCGTCCAGTCGGGTGCGAGGCCGAGTTCGCTCGCGAATGCCATCGCGATTTGCGCGAAGAACGCGTCCATCGTCGAGATGGCGAGTCGGTCCATGTGCGCTGTGAGTGTCGTGAGCAGGCGGTGGCAATCCTGCGGCGACAACGATACTCTGAGCTGCTTCTCAAGATTCGCGCGGCGTTCGTCCGAAAGCGCGGCCTCGGAGAGCAGGCGCAATACGCGGTCGAGAATTTCACCGGCAGCGGCGCGCGTGAACGTCGTCGCGAGAATCGCCGCGGGATTTTGCGCGTGGCCATCCGCTTTGCCCCGCAGCAAAATGCGGATGAACGACACGGCGAGCTGGAAAGTTTTCCCCGATCCTGCGGAAGCACGAATGATGGCGAGTGGCATCGTTATTCTTCCTCCCCGGTGGATGGCAGTCCGTTCAATCCGCAGAGCGCGAGGAATGCCGGATCCTCGTTGTCGGAGACTTCACCGATCTCGCGGCAGCCCGCGCCGCTGCAAATCTCGGCGATGATCTGCTGCGCCTTTTCCCACGCGGCGGGAATTTTTTCCGCGCTGAAGGGCTCGGTGATTCCAGCGTCCTCGTCCTTCGGCGGGAGATTGAAATAGACGAGTTCGGTGGCATCGGGAGCGATCGCATTTCCGATGTCGGCGATCTCGGGGAGCAGCTTCACGTAGAGCGGGAGTTGCAAGTCCTTCCACTCGCCGCTGCGCGCGGCGAAGTGCGCCTTGTCCGGCGTCACGGCCTGCGAAGATGTTTTGTAGTCAATGACGCGCCAACGCCCGTCCGCGTGCCGGTCAATGCGATCAATGCGGCCCTTGAGCTTCACGTCCTGCGGGCCGCCGGGCACGGGAAACGGAACCACGGTTGATCGCTTTTTTTCCACGTATGCGATCTGCCAGCCTTCGGAAAAAAGCGCGGCCTGGTGTCTTGCGAAAACGCCGAGCCGCGCCTCGATCGCGCGGGATTGTGCGCGCACGGGCGGCAGCGCGTGCGGGCCGAATTCGCGGCCCATGTGATCGTGGAGGATCGCTTTCACTTCCGCCTCGATCTTTGCGGGATCGGTCGCGCCGCTGCTGCCGATGTGACGTTCGCCGAATTCCTGGAGCACCGTGTGGATCGCAGTGCCGAACATGCCGGGATCGAGTTCATCCGCGGAGTCATCCTGCGCAGCGAGGCGCAGGATGTTTTTGAAATAAAACAGGCGCGGCGAGCGGATGTAGCTGCGGAAACTCGCTACGGAAATGGTGCGGAAGGCGCGCATCTTTTCCGGATCAGGCTCCGGCGGGACGAGGCCCGCTGCGGCGTGGATCGGCGGTGTGGTCGTGCAGGGCTCGGTCGTGAGCGAGATGAGGCGGCGCGCGAGATCGTTGCCCTCCTGCGCGCCGAGCAGCAGGCGGCTGGGGCGAGCGGGAAGTCCCTCGGCGGTGCAGCGCGGCGCGAGCAGTGCGATGCGTCCGTGCTCGCGACGGCTCTCGCAGACGGTGTGCAGCGTGTATTGATCGCGCGCGAAGCGGCTCGCGCGGCACGGCAGGCCGAGGCGTTCGCGCAGCGAGTCGAGGAGCAGCGGCTCGACGGGCGCGCCCTCGGGGAGCGCGCCTTCGACGACGGAGGTGACGATGAGCGCGGGTGCGTCGTCCGATGCGGCTTCGAGCCAGCCGGAAAGCCCGACGGCGTCGGGCTGATCGGGCTCGGGGATTTCAGTTTTGCCTGCGATTTCGACGACAATGTGGAGCAGTTCGGACACGGGCAAATCCGCGAGCGCGCGCCTCGGGAGGCGTTCGATTTCGTCGAGAGCATCGCGCACCGCCTCCAGCGCACGCAGCATCGCGCGGCCCGCCTCCGACTGGCGCGGGAGGCGGTGGTGTCGGTAGATGCGCAGCAGCAGGCGCGTGACATCGGCGGAAAAATGCGTGCTGCGGATCGCGGTGAAATCTTCGAGGCGTTGCAGCAGTTCGGCGACGCGTCCTTCGTTCGAGTCCGGAGCGGTGTGCTGCGGCGCGATCCGTTGCGGCAGGTGCGCGTTAAAAAATTCGTCGAGCCTTTCCGCGGACGTGCGCGTGATTCCGGCGATCTCGGGATGGCGGACAAGCGCGGCGACGCTCGCGTAGGTTGGCGGTGCGCCGCCGGGGCGATCGAGAAAGTCCGCGGTCTGCGCGAGGAGTTGCAGCGCGGGCGCGCGGGAGGCGGGGCTTCCCTCGGCGGCGCGGGCCTCGATGCCTGCATCTGCGAGTCCGTGCAGCAGCGCGGGAATTGCCGCGGCCTCGGGCACAGCGATGGTGATTCCCGATCCGGCGAGACCCGCACTTTTCCAATCGCGGATCAGTTCAGCGCACCGTGCAGACTGCTCGCGGACGCCGCGGACGACGTGGATTTCACCGTTGGAAAAATCGCACGGACGCTTCGCCCAGAATGCTGCGTTGAGTCGGCCCCACTCGTCGGAGCCGGCGGCTTCGGATTCCGGCGCGTGGATGAAGACGAGCGGTGGCTCGGGCAGCGTCTTGAGCAGGAGGACAAATTCGGGCGTCAGCTCGACGATGCCGATGAGCGCGACGCGGAGATCCGTCGGCGGCCTGCCCGTGGCGGCGAGGCGGGCGCGGCGGGCCGCAGGATCTGTGAATCCCCACACGCCGAGCACGGCACGATATTCGTCGAGGAGATGCTGGAGGGAATCCCATCGCTCCTGCTCGATGTCCGCGGAGTCCGGCGCGATCTTTGTGAGTTCGGAAAATGCGCCGCTGAAATCCACGCCCGCGGTGCCGAGCGTGCGCCATGTGCGATCGAGGACGGCGGCGAGATTTGCGATGCCGCCGCGTCCGCCGGGCATGGCCCAAATTTTTCCGATGCGTTCCGGACCCGCGCGCTGCACTGCAAGCGTCCATGCGAGACGCTGCGTGAGTTCGGATGCGACTGAGGCATCGGCACCGAAGAGCGCGTCATCGAGCGAGCCCTGCGTGACGATGCGCGGCGGGATCAGCGCGAGGCGTGCCTGCTGTGCTGACGCAGCGAGCGATGCGAGGATACGACGTTGTGCACTGCGTCCCCGGACGACGAGGAGCCAGCGGGAAAGATCGGCTTCGCGCGGATGCGGTGACTCTGCGGCGTGATCCGCGATCAGCCTCGCTGCCACGGCGGGCAGCAGGTGCGATGACCACGGGATGAAGACACGCATGTTGCGCGGGTTATCCGAGTTTCACGCGACGGACGGAAGCGGCGATTTTGCCGGTGCGACGTGCTTCCGCGGACGTCGGGCGGGAGAAAGTCAGCTGCGCGTGAGCGAGGTGGCCGCCCGGAACGACGGGGCTCCGAGCACGGCGTTTCCGATACGGCGCGATCAGTTGATGAAGATCAGCTCGTTTGTGAGGAGCACGATCTGCGCGTAGCGCTCGAGGGCGTTCAGCGGCGTGAACTTTTCTCCGCCGGTGGCGGCTTTCTTGCGCAGCTTGGCCTCGAGTTCCGCGGCCTGGCCGATGGCGATTGGGGTGGTCTCGGAGGTCTTCGGCGGCGGTGCTTCGGAGGCGAGGAATTGCTCGGCGAGCTTCAGTTCCGCGGCGCTCGGCTGACGCTGGAATGTGGTGCGGAAGATGAAGCGCACTTTTTCCGCATCGGGAGCGGTGGCGGGGAAGTCGGGGCGGGCGAGGATGTTCTTCACCTGCTCGACGAGGAAGGGGCTGTTCATCATGAAGAGCGCCTGTTGCGGCACGGTGGTCATGATCCGCTCGCCGGTGGACATGTCGGGATTTGCGAAGTCGAATGTGTTCAGCATTTCCGGCAGTGCGGAGCGGTCAATGAACGCGTAGATGGAGCGGCGGTTCGGGCTGACGGCGCTGAGGTCGGCACCGGAGTAGCGGCCTTTGGAGACCGTGCTCGTGCCGTTCATCGCAAAGGGAGTGCCGCCCATCGTGACATCCAGCTTGCCGCCGATGGTGAGCAGCGAATCGCGGACCTCCTCAAAGTCGAGGCGCTGGATGTTTGCGCGCCAAAGCCACTGGTTGGTCGGGTCGTTCTTCATGCCGGCGTCGGTCGCGCGGCTGTCCTGCTGGTATGCGGAGGACATGACGATGAGCTTGTTGAGCTTTTTCAGCGACCAGCCGTTGTCCATGAGCCACGTGGCGAGGTAGTCGAGCATCTCGGGGTGCGTGGGCGGCTCGGAGCGGGTGCCGAAGTCGCTGACGGTGCGGACGATCGCCTGGCCGAAATGCCATTGCCAGACGCGGTTCACGATGACGCGCGCGGTGAGAGGGTTGTCGCGGCTCGCGATGAGCTTCGCCATTTCGAGGCGGCCGCTGCCTTCGGTGAAGGGCTTGCGGTTCGGCGCGAGGAGCGCGGGGAACTGGCGCGGGACGATGTCGCCGCGGTTCGTGGGCTCGCCGCGGACGAGGACGGCGGCATCGCGCGGCTTGTCCTTGTCGGCCACGGACATCGCCCGCACGGGTGCGCCGGGGTGCGTGAGTTCGAGATTCACGATTTTTGCGCGGATGGTGCCCTGCTGCGTAGTGAACTGGTTGCCGAGTGCGCGGGCCATGTTCTGCTCGTCGGGGAGGATTGCAGAGCCTTCGCCGTAGATTTGTGCGCGCAGCGCATCCATGTCGGGGTCGGCGAGCTTCACCTGCACCTTCGCCATGTCGAAGCGTCCTTTTGCTCCGCCTTTGTAGCCGAGGAATTCATCAAGCTTGAGCTGCTTGTGGAGCGTGCCAAATGCCTCGGTGTAAACGGCGGCGACGTCCTTCAGCGAGGCGGGCGCCTTTGCGGCGAACGCTTTCGCGATAACGGGCGTGACGGTCTTCGAGGTGGCGATTTCCTTCGCGAGCGCGGGCGCGGCTTCGGCGAATTTTTCCGCGGGTATCTCCGCGAATTTCACCCACGGGCCGAAGACGGCATCGTCCTTCTTGCTGGCGAGGCTCTTGACACGGTCGAACCAGATTGCCGCGAGTTCGGCCTTGAGGCCCTTGTCGCGTGCGGCGAGGCGGAAATTGTCGCCCTTCTTGCGCGTGTCGGTCGTGGTCTTTGCCTCGTGCGCGGCGAGCATGTAGTCGCCGGATTTTTCCAACATGCCGGAGAGCAGGCGTGCGGCTTCGCTCTCGCGGTAGCGTTCGAGTTCGGTCTCGATGTCGGCGATCGCCTTCTTGAAGTCCCCGTATTTCGGATTTTTCTCGGGGTCGCTGAGGTCATCGCCGTCAGCGACGTCGTCGGTGCTCGTGAAGACGCCGTAGAGCGAATAGTAGTCCTTCGTGGGGATGGGATCGAACTTGTGATCGTGGCAGCGCGCACATGCGCCGGTGATGCCCATGATGCCCTTCGTGACGACATCAATGCGGTCATCAATCACGTCGTTCGCATTTCCCATGAACCGCTTGCCGACGGTGAGGAAGCCGAGCGCGGCGAGCTTGTTCTTTTCCGTCTTCGCCTCGGGCAGCTTGTCCGCGGCGATCTGCTCGATGACGAACTGGTCGTAGGGCAGATCCTTGTTGAATGCCTCGATCACGTAGTCGCGGTACGTCCACGCATGTGGGTAGAGCGGGTTGTAACGCTTGCCGTTCTGGCGGTCGCCGCTCGTGTCGGCGTAGCGCGCGATGTCGAGCCAGTGGCGGGCCCAGCGCTCGCCGTAGCGGGGCGAGGCGAGGAGGCGATCCACGACTTTTTCAAATGCGTTCGGCGAGTTGTCGGCGAGGAAGGCGTCCACTTCCTCGGGCGTCGGCGGCAGGCCGACGAGGTCGAAGGTGACGCGGCGGATGAGCGTGTGCTTGTCGGCCTTCTCGGAGGGCGTGAGCTTTTTCTCGGCGAGCTTCGCAAGGACGAAGCTGTCAATCGGGTTCTGGATGAACTTCTTTGTGTCCGCGACTTTCGGCACGGGCGGGTTTGAGATTTTCTGGTAGGCCCAGTGGGTCTTCGCAGTGCTGGCGTCCCACGCAAGCTTGCGCGACGACTTGCCGTCGCGCGGATCGGGCGCGCCCATCTTGATCCACTTTTCAAAGTCCGCGAGCACCTCGGCGGAGAGCTTGTCCTTCTTCGGCGGCATGGCCATGTCGGGATCCTTGTCCTCGTGGCGCATGGAGATCAGCAGCAGGCTTTTCTCGGGCTTGCCGGGGACGACGGACGGGCCGCTGTCGCCGCCCTTGAGCACGCCCTCGGCGGTGTCGAGGTAAAGTGCGCCCTTGAGCTTCTTCGCGTCCGCACTGTGGCACTCGTAGCATTCCTTCACGAGCACGGGACGGATTTTTTTTTCGAAGAAATCGAGCTGGGCGAGGTCGGACACTGCCGCCGCGCCTGCCGTGACGGTGGCAGCCAGCGAGAATGCGGCGATCACAAGGTGACTTGGTGACGGGGTGACAAGGTGACGGAAACCCGCCATCATCGCGCCCCATGAAAAAGATCTGCACCCATCTTGATTTGGAAGTGTACGGCCGGGCATTTGAAGTCGCGATGCAGCTTTTCGCGGAGACAAAATCATTCCCGAAAGAGGAGACTTATTCGTTGACGGATCAGGTGCGGCGTTCATCGAGGAGTGTGTGTGCGAATTTGGCGGAAGCATGGAGGAAAAGGCGGTATGAATTGGCGTTTATCAGCAAGCTGTCAGATGCGGAAATGGAAGCGGCGGAGACCCAGGTGTGGATCAAGTTTGCGGTGAAGTGCGGCTATCTCCCGCGCGAGAAAGGTGCCGCACTTTACAAGGCATGCGATGCGATCCTCGCCACCATCGTCGGGATGATTACGCACCCGGAGACTTGGGTTTTGGATCGCAAGAATCGTTGAGTTAGCGAAGGTCATATTCACCGAGTCACCCCGGCACCTTGTCACCTTTTCACGCAATCAAGTCCTTCACCACATTGCCGAAGACATCCGTGAGGCGGAAGTCGCGGCCATTGTAGCGATAGGTGAGCTTCTCGTGGTCGAAGCCGAGGAGCTGGAGGATCGTCGCGTGCAGGTCATGCACGTGGACTTTGTCCTCGACGACATCGTAGCCGAACTCGTCGGTCTGGCCGTAAGCCTGACCGCCCTTCACGCCGCCGCCGGCCATCCACGAGCAGAATGCGCGGTGATGGTGGTCGCGTCCGGGTTCGCCGCGCGCGCCCTTGTCGTGGCGCGGCGTGCGGCCGAATTCGCCGCCCCACACGACGAGCGTGTCCTTCAGCATGTCGCGCTGCTTGAGATCCTGCAGGAGCGCGCCGACCGGCTGGTCAATGGCCTCGGCCTGCTTGCGCAGGTTGCCTTTTACGTCGGTGTGGTGATCCCAGCCGCCAGCCCAGACCTGCACGAAACGCACACCATTCTCCACGAGGCGACGCGAGATCAACATGCGGCGTCCGATCTCCGTGTCGCCGTACATGTCGCGGATGTTCTGCGGCTCCTTTGTCACGTCGAAGACATTTGTCGCCTCGGTCTGCATCTTGAACGCCAGCTCGAACGACTGGATGCGCGCCTCGAGCACCGACTCGCGCTTGAGCTGCTCGGAGTGCAGCTCGTTCAGTTTTTGCAGCACATCGAGCTGCTTGCGCTGCTCTTCGAGCGTCGCGTAGTGGCTCTTGATGTTATCAATGATCTTCTCCGCCGGCGCGCTCACATTGCTCACGAGCGTGCCCTGAAATGCGCCGGGCAGGAAACCCGCGCGCCAGTTCGCCGCGCCGCCGAGCCCGCCGCCGAGCGCGATGAAGCCGGGCAGGTTTTCGTTCATCGTGCCGAGGCCGTAGAGCGCCCAGGAGCCCATCGAGGGCTTCACGAGGCGACCCGAGCCGGTGTTCATCATCAGCGTCGCAAATTCGTGCGCCGGGATGTCCGTCGTCATTGAGCGGATCACCGCGATGTCATCAATGCTCTTGCCGATGTTCGGGAAAATCTCGCTCACTTCCACCCCGCTCTTGCCCATTTTCTTGAAGTCAAAGACCGACGGCAGCGGGAGACCGCCAATGAGCTTCACGTCCTGGCCCGTATATTTCGCCATGCCGGGCTTCGGATCCCAAGTATCAATGTGCGACGGCCCGCCCTGCGAGAAAATGTGGATCACACGCTTGGCCTTGCCGGGGAAATGCGGCGCGTGCGCGGCGAGAGGCGAGAGGCTGGTGGCCGCATTGGCAGACTCACCGAGGAGACTAGCGAGGCTCAACGCGCCGAACCCCATGCCGAAGCGGTTCAGGAATTGGCGGCGGGTGAAGCAGAAGTCGGCTTGGCTGGGGCGGTGTTGTGAGATGTTCATATGGGTAGCAGGGGTAAAATTAACGATGAATTCATGGTGTCAAGGCGTGAATCGGGCCGGTGTTAGAAAAATTCGCGGAGCCTGCGGGATTTTCGGCAGCGGCTCATTTCAAAACCGATCTCATTTTGAATGAGAAAATGGTACAGCTTCTCTCGCGCGTGCGTGTGCGCGCGGGCACGCGCGCGCCCGCGCTTCTGTTTTTGCGCCCGCGCCTGCGCGAACCTTGCAAGGGGCCGCCACTGCCAATGCCGCGGGACGCTACGGAACCCCGCCTGATTGGATCAGGGATTTTCAAACTGAGCCGGCACCGGATTTTCTGGCGGGCACGAACGGCGGACGGTGCCGAATAAAATGCACCGCATCACGGGAAAGGCTGGTGTCACGACAAAAGAAACTGCTGCATCAGCATTCTCTCTGCGATGCTCCGACTGCTTGCCATCCTGCTCCTCGCCGTCCGCGTGTGCGTGGCGGGGCTGCCGTCGGTCCGTCCGGACAACGTGCCGATTCTCACGAAGACCGGCGCACCCAACGTTGCGTGCCTCGACGTCACGCGCAGCGGCAAGATAAAGCCGGGCGACACACGGACACTCACGGTCGAGCAAGTGCGCGGGAGCGATTGGGGCGGCGGTGTGGGCGGAGTCCTCTACAGCCTGCGTAGTGGAACGCCGAGCTTTGCGCACTACAACCGGCGCGGGGACGTGACGGCACGGACGAACGGTGCGGGGGTTATCACCTGGCAGGCGAGCTATGAGGCGGGCGGGAAGCGGACGGCGGAAATCGGCGCGACCCAGGAACGGCAGAAGGCGAACACGAAGGACGAGGATCCCACGGGCCTGCTCAATGAGGGGATGCGCTACCGGGATTTGGAGACTTGCACATTCATCACGCGCGATCCCGCTGGCTTCGTGGACGGGCCGAATCTTTACGCATATGTGCGCCAAAATCCGTGGTCGGCCTTTGATCCGGAGGGATTGTGGTACATGCCCCCGGTCCCTGTAGGTCCGCCGCCTTTAGTAGCTGCTGGCATAGTCATAGGAACTGGCGTTATTGTTCTAGGCGGGGGGTTAGATTTTGCAGCCGAGCGATTAGATTCATTTGCAGCTGACCATCCTTTGTTTGGGCCTGCACCTGGACCTCAACCCACTCGTCCTTTGAAGCCTGGCGACACGGACTGTCTCAGTGGATACACAGCTCCAAGAGATGATGACAAGCCGAAGCTAGCTACAGCATCAGGCGGTGCAATGAGCCGCAACGGCAGAAATTCTGTGTGGAATTCCGATGGGAGTCGCAAGGAATCAAAATCTCCAGAAGAAAGTGCTAGGCAGTATGTTGAAGCAAGCGTGAAGGAAGCTGTAGAGAAGGCAGTTCATGGAAATTCGAATGCCAGCACCAAACCACAGCATGGCTACGAGATATTTGAGATAGAAAGCGGTAATGTTTTTAAGACTGGAATTAGCGGCCAAGAACTAAACAAAACTGGAGATCCGAATGATAGATCCCCTAGAGCGAATAGTCAGGTGAATAGCTGGAACAAAGAGGCGGGATACGAAAGGTTTGGAGCGAGGGTCATTGAAAATGTTGGCAATACGAGATTTGAAGCTAAGCAATGGGAACAAGAAAATACAAACCGCCTAGACAAAGAAGGGCACACTCTGGACTTCCAAAAGACGCCGCAACCTTCAGATGATTAAATTATAGAAATGCCACTATTACGCGAATTTTTTCTGTGCTCGAACCTTCCAAAAGAAGAAGATATTCAATTCCGCCGCTCAACTCGCAATGTGGCAGCTCTATTGGAACGAAATTTTAAGCCCTTCAAAACCTCCGACGTTTGGAAGCTGTTGATAAAATGCGTATCTCCAGCCGCATTAAATGAATCATTTATCTTAATTGGTGGCGTATTGACTATTGAGGTGCCACACGATCCCGCGCTTTTTCTAAAACTTAATGAAAATGAAAAGAAGGAATTTGCCATTAATGCTTTGATAGATGGATTTGAGCGAGCGAGTAAGGATAGAAACTGGTCTTTCGCTCCATTTCAAGAATCGATAAACCGCGCTAGAGAGTCTCGTCTCAACAATGAATGGTGGTTTGGTAAACCGAAGATAAATCGAGCGCGTCAACTTGTAGCGCGGATTAGATGCAAACATGGAGTTGAACGATTTGTCGCAGAAATTGTTGTCTCCGATCGCACCGGTAACGTACTGAGTATTTTGCCGTTATTTGAGGAAATCCCGTCCGATTTTTCTTTCGTTCCTAGGCTCGGTCGAATAGACTGGCGTAATGAAAGCGAGATTCTTTATAAAACCTCCAGAGACGAGACAAATTTAAGTATTGGAAATCTAAACAAATGAGCGTAAGCGTCATGCCGTGCATCATTGGGTGTAGGTAGTCATAAGTGTCGTAGCAGTGCAGGTTACGACATCTATGGAAGAGCCATCACAGATTCTGAAGACCGACGCTCTTGGGCGAGTGAGGACAACCCGGCAGCGGCGGGAGGCATTGCTGGATGAGTTTGAGCGGAGCGGGGCGTCGGCCGGTGAGTTTGCACAACCCCGGACTCAAGAAGCTGGCGCGCGGCCGTCAGGTTGGTTGCTCATTTCGATCACGCAGACTCATATGCGTAGCGTGCGACGAAATCAAAAATATTAGCGAACGCTGTCGATACAAGCCCACCATCGTTATTCCAATAGCAAACCGACTCCTCAGCACTGCCATCCATGACCTTTAAGACATAAAGACCACCTGCGGAGTCATCGGAAAACGGGAGCAGATTGTTTGGTAGATAAATCGATGCCTCTTCCTTGCGAGCGGGAAGATAATACTCACTCGCCGGATTTACGGAAAACACATTCGTAAAACCAAACATCCCTCCTCCAAACTCGGCCAGAAAGGAGCGATAGCTTTTAGAGAGTTTCATCCCAATTTGACGTTCAGCATCATTCAACTGATCATCAGTGGCACATGGATCTGGCTCAGCCAACAGGAAAAGTTTTGGCTTTTCTTGTTGATAACGCTGATGAGTATTTCGGAAATCGTCGAGAGTCATGGTCAGTCGTAAATCCAACCTGGCAAAACTTGATCCGCTCCTTGCTCGCGTGCCCTATACCACCAATGCATCTGGCGATCCGATTGACGCATCTCAGGAGTTACGCCTTGATTGGGATTTGGATGCAGAGCCGGGTTATTCCGGTGCTGGCTGGGAATGATTTCGTGTTTTGCGCCACCTGGCATCTGACCACAGTGGTGAATGTCAGGCGATCCAAGGCTGCGCGGTGGATGCCCCAATAGCCCCTGTTTCATATCATTGACCGACCAAGGCCCTTCAATCCGAACAGGAGCGTCGCTAGCATTGTATCCAACCCCAGTTCTTAAGTTCGGTGCTCCCTTTGCTGCAGCCGCTTCCTCAAACCGCAGGGCCCTAGCCGCCGGAAAAACAGTCGCGAGAGTTAGTGTAGCGTCCCAAGCTCGTCTCCAGCCGCTCAATTTCTCACCGTTTGAATAATACCCGGTAGCTGCACCGCGAGCGCTCTCAAACATGCCAATCAGTGTGCCCGGCCCGGCGGCCCATCCTGCCTCCATAGCATAGTCCAAATATCCCATTGTCTCTCCGCCCGACGCGATATAGCTTTGTACGTAAACATCATCAAAGCGATCCTTGGTGCCCGGCGGGGCAAGTATCTGAAGTTTATCTTGTGGGATCGGACCGCTCGGCTCCTTAATCTTGATACGAAATCCTTCCGGGGACGCGATAAGACCTGCATCCCATATAGAGGAACTACCAGAGCTTGCCGTTCCTGATCTCTCCGATTGAGGCGCAGAAGGTGTCGCTCCTGAATCGGCTGCTGCTTCTCCAGGGCTGTCTGCTGCTGAGAGTCCCTCCGGGTCAAAGGCCGACCACGGGTTTTGGCGCACCAAAAACCTACCGTGAGTGCTTTCAAGGCAGGACTGCAAACGGGGGAAATCCGCGACGGCAGGCGCTTCAGACGAAGCCGAGACGTGCGGCAGCAGGGCAGGCAGCCAGCAGGCGAGGAAAAGCAGGAGCAGACGCAGGGTGTGCAACAGTGCGAAGGCTGGGCGATTGCCCGGCAAATGGCGAGAGACTTTTGTGGCTGTCTCCAGCGAAAAACAGCGGGAACGGGCTACCGCCCCCGGCTGTGTTCCCTCGGGTGGAAGCGCCTGTGGGCTTCCTTCAGATCGGTAATCGTGAGATGGAGGTAACGCTCCGTGGTCGTGAGCGCGCGGTGGCCGAGCATTTCCTGCACATGGCGGAGGCTGGCGCGGTTGCGGACGAGATGCGTGGCGCAAGTGTGCCGCCAGACGTGGGGGGTGACGTGCTTTTTCACCCCCGCGAGCCGGGCATACTTGGGGACACTGCCCAGATTCGCTTCAATTCGCCGCGTCTCGGCGCTGAAGCTTCAGCTCCGGCAGGTCGAGCTGCCGCACCAAATCCGCGCGATGCTGATCACTGTGGATGGTGTTGCTTTTGGCGGGCATTTCGAGACTGGGGTTAAGGCCCGCGCGCGCCTTCGCTCGCTGCCTCACTTCACTGCCGTGGTCTGGCGGAGTGTCACCGGGATGCGGGCGGGAGGCGGGGTGCTGAGATATTGATCCTCGAATGCAATCCATGCGGAGAGACGCTGGCGCATGCGCTTCACGCGGGCGGGATCGGTGGAGAGGAGGTTGTGCTTTTCCTCGGGGTCGGCAGCGAGGTCGAAGAGCGATTCGCGGCCGCCGGTCATTTCGAGGATGTATTTCCAGCGGTCCTCGCGGATGCCGAGGAGGAAGTCGTCCACGCTGGCGACGAAGAAGGTGCGGTTCGGCCGCGACGGGGCGAAGAGGCTGTGGCCCTGCCATTCGTCAGGCGGTTCCACGCCGAGGATATCGGCGACGGTCGGATTCAAATCCACATGCCCGCCGACTGCGGACATGCGTTTGCCATCGGGAAAGAGGCGCGGATTCCACACGATGAAGGGCACATTCACCTCCTCCTGCCAGACGGAGTAGCCGTGCTGCTGCTGGTAGTGCGGGTCACGGAATGCCTCGCCGTGATCGCCGGTGATGACGACGAGCGTGTCGTCCGCGATGCCGCGCTCGCGCAGCGCGGCGAAGAGGCGCGCGAGGTGGCTGTCCGTTTCATGGATGACGTTGAGGTAGTTGGAGAGTTCGTCGGCGAGCGCCTTGGGCGGCTTGCCCTTGAAGAAGTCCACGCGCGGCACTTCGGGACGTTGCGCGTAGGGATGGTGTGTCTGGTCCGTCCAGCAGTAGGCTAGGAAGGGCTGGCCCTGCTTTTCATCAATCCACCGGATCAGCCGGTCAATGAGCTGACGATCCTCCGCGCCCCAGGAGGTGAGCTCGGGCACCTTCCATGTGTGGAAGTCCTCGATGGAATCGTAGCCTTCGCCCTTGATCATCTCGTTCGTGCCGCCCCATTCGAGGTCGCCGTTGTGCAGATAGGCGGTGCGCGAGCCGCGCTGCTTCATCACGGACGCGAAGGTCGGCGGCAGGTGTGCGGGCTGGTCATTCGGCGGCATCAGGGCACCCGGCGCGTAGGCCCACGGCACTCCGGGATACATCGAGAAATTCACCGCCATGAACGAGCAGAAGGTGTAGGGCGCATGGGCGTTGATGTTGTCAAAAACGAGCGCGTGGCGGGACTCCTCGATGAGGTTCGGCGTGGTGGCGTACGGGCTGCCGTAGAGGCTCAGGTATTTCGTGCCGACGGATTCGAGGACGATGACGATGACGTTGCGCGGACGCGCGACACCCGGCGGCGGCTGGAAGCCTGTGCGGGGAGATGTGCCGCGCTCTGCGAACGACCGGCACTCGATCTGATCCTCCGGCGGATAATCCGGCTCGAGATTCGGGTGGCTGCGTCCGAATATCCCCACGAATGTCGAGCGCAACAGTTCCACATGCGGGCACAGCGCGAGCCGCTGCGACTTCAGATCCGATTGGTCGGGATTTTTGATGAGCAAGCCGCCGATGATCCACAGGCCCATGCACGGGAGGATCGCGCGGAAAAAAATCCGCCGCGGCGGGCTGCGCCGGGCAAGGACGAGGAACACGACCGGCACCGCGAGCATCGCGACGACAATCTGCCACGAGAGGCGATCGGCGATCGAGGATTTCACCGCTGCGCCGCGGATGAGGCGCAGCAGGTCGAAGCTGAGCGGACGCCCGAGCGCGCGGAACACCCCGCAGGCGATCACGCTGAAGAACGCGCATGCCGTGGCGATGATCAGCAGGCTCCTGCGCAGCAGCGCCGCAGCCCGTGGCCTGCGCGAGAGGGCGCGCACGCTGAGTTCGCCGCCGACGCCCAGCGCGATGGCAAAGAGCACATCGCCGGATGACACGCGGATGAGTTCCGTCATCCAGTTCCACGCATCCTGGTCTCCGCCCAATGCAACGGCAGTGCCCGCGGGAATCGTGGCCAGGATCCACTTCCACGAATCCGGATCGCCGATCATCACCGCCTTTGCGCCGATGAGCACGAGCGCCAGCCAGAACCCCGCCCACAGCAGGATCCCGCGCCGTTCCCCGGAAACAGGGGGAGCGGCTGAAGTCTCAGGATTGTCACCAGGGGGTCGCACGTCTGTCGCATTGCTTCGCATGAAGACTGGCCGCTGTCCATGCCCATCTGGGCAATCGCATGAATGGCGGGTGGTGCATCAGTGCGAGCGGGGTGAAATTCCACCTCACCGCCTGCTCCTGCTTTTGTTTTATCGAACCGCCTGATCGCGATTGCCCTTCTCCGCGGCTACGCTTTTTCCGCCGCCTCGCCCCGCCCTTTGTATGCAAAGGCAAACGCGACGAAGACGAACGCGACCGACGCAGCAAGGCCGCCCCAGAATTGCGGCCAGTGCGTCACTTTTCCTGTCGTGCTGGCGGAGAACCACCAGCCGCAGCCGAGATAGCCGAGCGTGTTGCCGAAGCCGGAATACATGAGGACGAAGAGCGCCTGCGCACGCGCGCGCCAGCGGGCCTCGACGCGCTGTTCGAGATAGATTTGCAACGTGATGAAAAAGAGCGCGAACGCGAAGCCGTGCATGGTGATGCCGGTGAGCAGCCACCATTTTCCGTCGAACGCGCACAGCCCGTAGCGCAGCACCCCGAAGCCGATGCCTGCGAGGAAGACGTGCTTCAGCCGCCAGCGTGTGAGCACTCCGGCGAGGCTGAACATGGCGATGACTTCGGTGACCTGGCCGAGCGTCATCCACGCGCTCGTGTGCGTGAGGCCGAGCTGCGCGAGGTGCGTGGGCGAGTAGGGATAGAATGCGGCGAGCGGGATATTGTAGAGCGCGGCGGTGAGGAAGACGACGAGGTTGTCGCGGTTTCGCAGGAGCGAGAGGGCGTCGAGGCCGAGGCGCTGCTTCCAGTTGAGGTGCTCGGTGGGCGCGGCGGGCTGGACCATGGGCAGCACGAAGCTGAACGCGAGCACGGCCATCCACGCAACGGTGCCGCAGTAGCCGGCGAGCGCGGTGCGGTCGGCATTCAGCAGCGAGACGATGATGCAGCCGAGCACCCAGCCGACGGTGGCCATGGCACGGATGGGGCCGAACTGCCGACGCGCATCGCCGAGCCGCGAGAAGACGATCGTCGTCGAGATGCTCCAGGTGGGCGTGGAAAAAAGCGCGTGGAGCTGGATGAGCGCGAGCACGGCGAGCGGGGGCGCGTGGAATTTGATCGCGGTCGTCGCGGCGCACATCGCGCAGCCGGTGGCAAGTGCGAGCCAGCGCAGCAATTTCACCGGCGCGATGCGCTGGTCCGCGAGCGCGCCAAAAATGAGCGGCGAGATGAATGCGGAAATTCCACTCGTGGAAAAGGCGAGCGCCTTCACGCTCATCGTGAGGCCGAGGAAGTGGACGTCGCCGTAGCCGCTGCCATCGAGCACGGAGCCGAGCGGCACGAACCACATGCCCATCGCCATCCCGTGGATGAAGAAGAGTGCGATGAGTTCGGCGTACTCGCGCCACCATTTCGATTCTTGCACCGGCGGAGGGACGCATGGAGCAGCGGGGGATGGCAAGCGCGGGGAGGCGGAGGTGAAAGGCGATCAGTGCTGGGTGATAGGCACCTATCACTTTTCACTTTTGACCTATCACCTTCACGACCGCGCACTTTTCCGCAGACTTCGGACTTCACACGCGCGCCCGCGTGGCGCACAAACCGCACGACCTTGATGAAAGTTTCCGACCTGAGAGGCATCCTCACCTACGTCCCCCGCTTCCGCGAAAAAATCTTCGTGATCTCGGTGGACGGCGAGATCGTGGCTTCGCCGAACTTCGGGAACATCCTGCTCGATCTCGCGGTGCTGCGCTCATTGAGCGTGAAGGTGGTCGTCGTCCACGGTGCGGCGTTCCAGATCGAAAAACTCGCCACCGCCCGCGGGGTGAAGCCGACGAACACCGACGGCACGGGCATCACCGATGAGGCGACGCTCCAAGTCTCGCTCGACGCAGCGACGACACTGATGAACGAAATCATGCAGGGCCTCACGAGCGTGGACCTGCGCGCGGCGTACGCGAACGCGGTGATCGCACACCCAGCCGGCATTCTCGGCGGCGTGGATTTTCTGCACACGGGAAAAGTCGAGCGCGTGGACACGAAACTCCTCCAGCTCCTGCTGAACGAGGGCGTGATCCCCGTGGTCCCGCCGATCGGATTCGACGGAGAAGGCCGCACGTTCCGAGTGAACAGCGACGCGATCGCCGTGGAAATCGCGGAGGCGCTCCAGGCCATGAAGATCATCTACCTCGGCGCGCGCGACGCCGTGGTGGCAAATGGCGAACTCGTGCGCCAGCTCAGCATCGCCGAGGCCGAGGACCTCGTGAAAAAACGCCGCGGCCAGGTGGATGTGATCTCGCTTTCCAAGATCGAACACGGCGCGCGCGCCTGCCGCAACGGCATCGCACGTGTCCACCTGCTGAACGGCAACGTGGACGAGGCGCTGCTCGCCGAGGTGTTCAGCCCCGAGGGAGTGGGCACGATGATCTACGGCAACGACTACCAGCAAATCCGGCGCGTCTTCAAAAAGGACGTGCGCGCGCTGCTCATCCTGATCCGCTCGTCCGTCGAACACGCGGAACTTGTGAAGCGCACGCGCGCCGAGCTGATCTCTCAGCTCGACGACTACTGGGTGCTGGAGATCGATCGCCAGCTCGTCGCCTGCGTCGCCGTGCATGACTACCCCGAATCGCACAAGTCCGAGCTCGCCTGCCTCTACGTCGCAAAGAGCCATGAAGGCCAGGGGTTCGGCCGCAAGCTGATGGCCTTCGCCGAGCAGCTCGCCGCGCAGCGCGGCATGAAGCACATCTTCGCGCTCTCGACACAGGCGTTCAATTATTTCCAACAAAAGGGCGGCTACAGCGAGGTCTCCCCGGACGAGCTCCCACCCGAGCGCCGGAAAAAATACGACGCAAGCGGGCGGAACTCGAAGGTGCTGCAAAAAGTGATCGCTGCCGCAGTCGTCGATCCCGCGCGGGCCTGATGCCGTAGCCGCCGACGGGAGGAGGCGGGCACACTTGCAAACGCGGAATGCAGAGCGCGGAAAAAATGATCAGCCCGCCTCCTGCCGCTGGCGGCTACGGCTTGAACGCGATGCTCGCGTTTCGCACGTTTCGCGCAGTAGCGTGCGCGACGAATGAATCCAGCCCTCCTCCTCGATGCCATCGTGATCGTCGCGTACTTCGCGCTCGTCGTCGGCATCGGGCTTTGGATGAGCCGCGGGGAAAAATCGGTCGAGGGCTTCGCGCTCGGGAACCGGCAGATCGCGTGGTGGGCCGTGCTCGCGAGCATCCTCGCCGCGGAGATTTCCGCGGGCACTTTTTTCGGCGCGCCGGGTGAAGGTTTCGCTCTCAGGAACTACACCTACATCCAGCTCATCATCGGCTATCTGCTCGCCCGTGTCGTCGTGAGCGCGGTGTTCATCCCGGCGTATTACCGGCATGGCGTGGTGAGCATCTACGAATTCCTCGGGACGCGCTTCGGCCCGCGCACGCGGCGCGCGGCGTCGGCGGTGTTCCTCGTCACGCGGCTGCTCGCGAGCGGCACGCGGCTGTGGGTGCCAACAGTGCTGCTCGTGATGATCTGGAAGCTGACGCATGACGGCGTGGCCGCGACGCCGATCGGCGAGTTCTGGCTGACCGGCGGCGCGCTCGCATTCGTCGCGGTGGCCACGGCGATCTACACGACCATCGGCGGGATCCGCGCCGTAATTTGGACGGACGTGCTGCAGATCGTCGTGCTCGTGTGCGCGCTCGCATTTTCGCTTTGGCACCTGATCACGCACGTCGGCGGCTGGGCCGCAGCGAAGCCTCATTTGCTCGGCGCGGCGGTGTTCGACTCCGGCACGCAGGCGGGCCTCGGCTTCTGGGGAAATGTGAAGCACGTCCTCGAGCAGGAATACACCCTGTGGGCCGCGTTCCTCGGCTCGACTTTCGTCACGCTCGCGACGCACGGCACGGATCAGGACATGGTGCAGCGGATGCTCACCGCAAAAAACAAACGCCAGAGCGCATTCGCGACAATCCTCAGCGGGCTGGCGGATGTGCCGATTCAGCTCTGCGTGCTGAGCATCGGCATCCTGCTCGCGGTGTACTACGGCACATCGGCGGACGCGACGATCCCGCGCGACGCGCACGGCGCGATCGTCGCGAACAAGGCCTTCCCGCATTTCATCCTCACGGCGATGCCCGGCGGGCTGCGCGGCCTCGTGCTCGCGGGCGTGCTCGCGACGGCGATGGGCTCGCTGAGCACCGCACTGAATTCGCTCGCGACCTCGTACGTGCGCGACTTTCACTTCCGCTGGTTTGGCGAGCCAGCGACGGAAGCCGGCCGCGTGCGCGTGTTCCGTTTCGGCACGCTGCTCTTCGCGCTGCTGCTCATCGCCGTCGGCCTCGCGACCGCGTGGGTGAGCGCGATGAATCCCACACTGCGCATCATCCCGATCATCCTCGGGATTTTCGGCTACACGTACGGCTCGCTGCTCGGCGTGTTCCTCGTCGGCCTCTTCACGCGCGGCCGCGGAAGCGAAATCGGAAATCTCACCGCAATGTCCGCGGGCTTCCTCGCGGTAATGTATCTGAGCCGGCTCGACGACAAAGTCGCTGCGATGTTCGGCGGCAAAGGCCTGCCGCGCGCGGCATGGATGCCGGCGCTCGAATTCCCGTGGTGGATCTTTGCCGGCACACTCGTGACATTCCTCGTCGCGGTGTGCTTCCGCACACCCGCAGACCGGATCACGGCGACGTCGGAGAAAAACGCGCGGCCCTGAAACCCGCATGAACACTGGCTTCCAGAAAAATGCTGGTTTTTTGGCACTTTGCGATCGCCTTGGAACCGGCATGAATACGACACTTTTCCGTCACATTCCCCCGCTGTCCCTCGGAAAATTTCCACGCACGCGCACAGCAAGACTTTTTTCTGGAAAAATGTTCGGTGATCTTGCTGAAAAATCTTGGCAGCGGAGCGCGTGCTTTTCACACTCCGACCGCACCTGCGGACGAGAGCGAGCATGGTGTGAACAACTTGTGAGCAACTTCAGCAATCCAAATCCACGCAAAGCAGTAACGGCTTCGTCACAGGAGCCCGCTGGGATTTCGCGCGGAGAGAAAGTAAATACCTGCGTTCCACGGGAGATGAAACTCGAAACCGCTTTCGCACTGCGAGTTACAGCATCAAGATGCGCCGCGATCCGAATTTGTGTGGAACGCAATTTTGTCTCGTCCGCGTCGCAATCCGCGACATTTTCGCTGCGGAACACAGCAATTTTCAAAAAAATCCCCTTCCAACTTGCCTGTGGATAAAAACCCTAATCTGCCTCTTCTCAAATCCCTCTGGGAAAAAATCTCGGCCGCTCTGCGCTCCGAGGTTTCCCCCGAAGTTTTCGATCGTTGGTTCAAGGCCGTCGAGCCCGTCGAAATCAACGGCCAGCACATCACGCTGAAAGTTCCGAACGACATCTACCGTTACTGGATCGAGGACAACTACATCGGATCGCTGCGCGCCGCGATCCTGCTCGTGGTGAAGGGCGCGCTCGAAGTGCGCTTCGTGTGCGGCGCCGCCGCCGCAGTGCCTGAGCCCGAGGTGAGCCGCGCGCCCGCGCCCGTGCCGGCGACCGAGGAGGAGATCGAGGAAAAGGCCGTCGCGAATGGCATGAACCCGCGCAACACGTTTGAGACGTTCGTCGTCGGCGCAAACAACCAGTTTGCCCACGCCGCATGCAGCGCCGTCGCAAAGACGCCGGGGAAAGTTTACAACCCGCTCTTTTTCTACGGCGGAGTCGGCCTCGGAAAAACGCACCTCATGCACGCCATCGGCCAGCATGTGATCGCGAGCCGCAAGGGCGCAAAAGTCTGCTACGTCACGAGCGAAAAATTCACGAACGAGTTCATTGATGCGCTCCAGAACGGCACCATCGTGAAATTCCGCAAACGCTACCGGCAAGTGGACGTGCTGCTCATTGACGACATCCAGTTCCTCGCCGGCAAGGAACGCTCGCAGGAGGAATTTTTCCACACCTTCAACACGCTCTTCGACGGCCATAAGCAGATCGTCCTCAGTTCCGACCGGCCGCCGACGGAAATCGGCACCCTCGAACCGCGCCTCGTCTCCCGCTTCGAATGGGGCATGACGGCCGAGCTGCAGCCGCCGGATGTCGAGACGCGCACCGCGATTTTGCAAAAGAAGGCCGCCGCGCTCGGCGTGAAGCTCGATCCCGCGCTGATCGAATTTTTGGCGCAGCGCATCCGCACAAACATCCGCCGGCTCGAAGGCGCACTCATGCGCGTCGCGTCATTCATATCGCTCAGCGGCGGCCCGCTCTCGCCCGAGCGCGTCGAGATGCTGCTGAAGGATCTGCTGCAGGAAGAGGCGCGGCGCAGCGTGAGCATTGATAACATTCAGAAGCGCGTGGCCGAGCATTTCGACGTGCGCATCGCCGACATGACGAGCAAGCGCCGTCCAAAGAACATCGCATTCCCGCGGCAGATCGCGATGTACATCGCGCGCGAACTCACAAAATCCTCGCTCATGGAAATCGGCGACGCATTCGGCGGACGCGACCACGGCACCGTGCTGCACGCGCACCGGCTCGTGAAGAATCGCATCGGCACGGATGAAAAAATCCGGCAGGTCGTGAAGTTCCTGCAGGATCAGTTGCAGAGGTAGGTCTGCAGCGGTGGTTCGGAATTGCTCGCGGAAAAAACGCGTCCATATCACCAGAGTTTCCGCGGCACTGAGACGGTGGCGCGGTGGCAGGCTGTCGCGCATGGCTTGTGAGCAGGCGTCCCGTGGATAACGCCACCTGCGCCCGTCCCGCTGCGCGGGGTTGGAAAATCTCGCCTGCCTTCCCGACGCCGGGCATGTTGCCAAGCTGCATCCAAAGGATGCACCCGCCGCGCGGTGTAACTTTCGCATACTTCAACCGAACTTCCCCAGAGCCATGTCCCGCCATTCCGCCCCTCGCAGTCGAACGCTCTCAATCGCTGCAATCCTGTCGTGTGCGCTGTCTCTCGCCTTGCAGATCACACACGCCGCGCCGCCTTTCCAATACACCGCACCGCCGATCCAACTGCCCGACGGCTACACAGCCGAAGTCGTCGCTGCGCCGCCGCTCGTGCAGCATCCGATCATGGCGTGCGTGGATGATCGCGGGCGGCTGTTCGTGGGCGAATCGTCGGGCGTGAATTTGAAAAAGGCGGAGCTGGAGAAGGAGCTGCCGCACCGCGTGCTGATGCTCGAGGACACGGATGGCGACGGCATTTACGACAAGGTGACCGTCTTTGCCGACAAGATGACTTTCCCGCAGGGCGCCGCGTGGCTGGATGGTTCGCTCTACGTGATGTCGCCGCCGGGGCTGTGGAAGCTCACGGACACGACGGGCAGCGGCGTGGCGGACAAGCGCGAGATGATCGTGGGCGGGTTCGACTACTCGGGGAATGCGGCGGATGTGCACGGGCCGTTCGTGCATCCGAACGGGCGGCTCTACTGGTGCCACGGGCGCAAGGGGCACAAGGTCGTGGGCAAGGAGGGCGTGGTCGTGCACGAGGGGCTCGCGAGCGGCATCTGGTCGTGCAAGCCGGACGGCTCGGACGTGCGCTGGCATTGCCTCGGCTGCGGAGACAATCCGGTGGAGGTGGACTTCACGCCCGAGGGCGAAATCCTCGGCGTGCAGAACATTTTCTACACGAACCCGCGCGGCGACACGATCGTCCACTGGCTGCGCGGTGGCATCTACCCGCGGCCCGATCAGCTCAAGGCGATCGAGGGCCTGCCGCGCACGCTCGACACGATGCCGGTGGTGCACAACTTCGGGCACGTCGCGGTGAGCGGCAGCACGTTCTACCGCAGCGGCACGCTCAACCCGGACTGGCGCGGGAATTTTTTCGTGACGCATTTCAACACTCAGCGCCTCACGCGCATGGAAGTCACGCGCGACGGCGAGAACGGCACCGGCGCGAGTTACAATGTTGCTGAGCGCGAGTTCCTCAAGCTGCAAAATCCCGACGTGCATCTCACCGACGTGCTCGAGGATCGCGACGGTTCGCTGCTCGTTCTCGACACGGGCGGCTGGTTCCGCATCGGCTGCCCGTCTTCGCTCATGGCAAAGCCGAACATCGCCGGGGCGATCTACCGCATCAAAAGAACCACCACGTCCATCAAGTCCATCGCGTCCACAAAGTGCGAGCCGTGGGGCGCGAATGTCGCAGGCGTTTGGAAAATGGACGCGAAGGGACTCATCGCCGCGCTCGGATCGAAGGATGTGAGCGTCGCCCGTGCCGCAGGCAACGCGCTCGCGATGAAACCGACGCCGGACGCCGTGCCCGCGCTGGTGAAAGCACTCGCGTCTAACGATGCGGGCGTGCAGCTCGCCGCCGCGCACGCGCTCGGCGCGCTGTCTTCACTCGATGCGAAGACGACCAGCGCGCTGTTGCATCGCATCAGTGGCGAAGTGGACCGCTCGGTGGAGCATCAGGCGATGTTCGCACTGTTGACCCTCGGCGAGCCGAAGACCATCGCCGCTGCATTCGGCAACGACGCAAAGCCCGCGCTCAAGCAGCGCGTGCTCACCCTGCTCGACCAGCGGCAAGAACTCACCGCCGACCGCGTGCTACCGCTCCTCGACTCCGCCGACCCCGCGCTTGCCCGCAAAGCCGCGGAGATCCTCCTGCGCCACGACGACTGGCAGGTCGCCGTGCAACTCGCAGATTGGCTGCGCGCGAAATCCGTGAGCGCCGACCGCCTCGCACTCATCGAACTGCTCGCCACGCCGCGCCTCCCGGCGATGTCCGACGTGGTCGCCCTGCTGCTCGAACGCACGGAGCCCGAAGCACAGCGCGTCGCCTGGCGCGTGCTCGCCGCGGGCGACAAGCCGTCCGCCACTTCCGCTCCCGCTTTGATCAAGGCGCTCGCAAGCGCCACACCCGCCGACCTTCCGCTTGTGCTCGCCGCCATCGCGCGCATCTCCACACCCGAGCTGCGCACCGCGATGCGCGAATTTTCCAACAACGCCAAGCAGCCGCTCAACCTGCGCCTCAAGGCGCTCGGCGCTTCGCTCGATCGCGGCAAGCCGCTGCCACCGGAGTCATTTGATCTGCTCACGCGCTCGCTCGCCGATGCCTCACCATCCGCACGACTCGAAGCCGCGCGCATTTTCGTGAGCGCGAAACTGGCGAAGGAACAAATGCCTGCGCTCGCTCCGCTGATTCCGGCGCTCGGACCGCTCGAACTCGCGGAAATTCTCAAGGGCTACCGCGCGTGGTTGAAGACCGATGCGGCGATGCCGCTCGTGCAGGCGCTGAAAAATGCGCCGTCGCTCGCGACCGTGCAGGAGAGCGTCATCCGCACCATTTTCGCCGATGCGCCGCCCGCGGCCTTCGCCGAGATCCTGCCCTCGCTCCAAGCTCTTGCCAACGATGACGCAGCGCGCCGCCGCACTCTCGACTCACTCCCCGCACGCATCGAGAAGGAGGGCCGTGCTGCCGAGGGCAAAAAGCTTTTCGAGAGCGGCATCGGCGCTTGCGTCACTTGCCACCGCGTCGGCGAGATCGGCAATCTCGTCGGGCCGAACCTCAGCAAGATCGGCGGCATCCGCGTCGAGCGCGACATTTTGGAGAGCATCCTTTTTCCCAGCAACTCGCTCGCGCGCGACTACGAGGCCTACGCGATCGACACGGCGGACGGCCAGAGTTTCATCGGAGTCATCCGCGCGAGTCTGCCGGACGTGCTCGTCTTCGCCGATGCAGGCGCACAGGAGCACCGCATCCCGCATTCACAGATCACCGCGAAGACGATGCTGACGACCTCGCTGATGCCGCAGGGTCTCGACAAGGCGCTCACCGAGCAGCAGCTCATGGATCTCGTCGCGTTCCTGCGGAGCAGACAATAGATCGCTGCTCAGGCTTTTCCGGATTTTTCACTGCTCACCGGCCGGTCGCGAAGGCGCGCCGGGAAAGGCTCCGCGTCGCCAAGGCACAGATCGAAGAGCACCGCCATTCCCTCCCTTCCTGGCTTACAAATTCGGACATTGCGAACGGCTGCTGGCATTGACCTCCCCCACCCCGTTCCCCTATCCCTTTCGCGCGTGAATCACCTCTCCTTCGGCGACAATCTCGGCGTCCTCAAAGATTCCATCGCCACCGAGAGCGTGGATCTCATCTACCTCGACCCGCCGTTCAATTCCAAGCGCGACTACAATCTCCTGTTCAAATCGCCCAAGGGGCATGAGAGCGAGGCGCAGATCACGGCCTTTGAAGACTCGTGGCATTGGGGTGAACAGGCCGAGCGCGAGTTTGACGAACTGGTGCACGCGCCCAACACCGACGTATCCGAGATGATGCAGGCGCTCCGCCGTTTCCTCGGTGAGAACGACAGGTTGGCCTACCCCACCATGATGGCCAACCGCCTGCTCCAGCTCCACCGCGTCCTCAAACCCACCGGCTCGCTCTACCTCCACTGCGACCCTACCGCCTCCCATTATTTGAAAATTGTCCTCGATGGCGTCTTCAGAAAGTAATTCTGCACTCAACGATGTGAATAGCATGAGCCTCGAATCTAAGATTGGAACTCAATCCATCCGCGACGGACTTACTCAAGAAGAAGTGTTTGAGCTGATGGGAAGAATGTTGTTCAAGCTCCATGCCTTTGAACAATTGCTTCGTCAATGCACGGCAATCTTGATTGCCACGAATCAAAACAAACCGGTGGATGGAGAAATTGATGCAATTAACCTCATATGGAAGATGCGAAAAGATCCATGTGGACGGCTCGTTGGTGAGTTGAGGAAAGTCGTAAATGTAGAGCATAACTTCGACAGGCTTTTGAGTCGGCTAGTGCAACGTAACATTGACTTCGGCCACACATGAGATAAGATTGGCGAATGGCCATTCAACCATTGATTCTTACTGATACCGAACGCATGGAACTTCAACGACGGGTGAGATCGCGTAGCGTTCGAGCAGAGGATTC
>CAIRYQ010000013.1 GCA_903882875.1 uncultured Spartobacteria bacterium
CCAAAACGCGCGCGGAGCGACGCGTTCCACCGCGCGACTCGCGCCGCTGTTCCTGCCATGCCTGTCCGGTTGTTTGACTACGCGGCTTTGACAATAGCCCAGCGATTCATCGCTGGGTTTGCGGAGTGAAGCGGACAAAGTCCCGTATGGGACGACAGAGCCGGTTCTTCCGTCCCTGCGGGACTTGGTTTGGCCGACGGGCCGTTTTCCCGGCGATGAATCGCCGGGCTATTGTCGCCACGATTTCCCGCAGCGTTGTCAACCAACCGGACAGGCATGGGCCAGACCGACCGGCCGCGACGCGACGCTCCGGCGCGCGCGACAACGCCGGGACGGATCTGCGGCAGCGACAAACTGCCCCGCTTTTTCGACCCGCCGCGGAAACGAATCGCTTGCAGCCCCGCCTTGCGCGGCGACGTTTCTGCGGCTACATCCGCCGCCCCGTGCAACCGACCATCCTCATCGTTGACGACGAAAAGCATACCCGCGAAGGGTTGCGCGCGTCGTTGGAGGATTCGTTCGACGTGTATATCGCGCCGGACACGGCGGGCGCGCTCGCGGTGCTGGAGTCGGAGCATGTGGACCTCATGCTCACCGACCTGCGGCTCGGCGGCGAGGACGGCATGGTGCTCATTGAAAAGGCGCTCGCCCGCTCGCATCCGCCCATCGTGATCATGATGACGGCTTACGGCGGCGTGGACACGGCGGTCGAGGCGATGAAGCGCGGGGCGTATGATTTTGTGACGAAGCCGCTGAACATTGACCGGCTCGAAATCCTCATCCGCCGCGCGCTGCGCTCGAAGCACGTGGAGAAGGAGGTCATCGAGCTGAAGCAGAAGGTGGAGACGAAATACGGCCTCGAAAAACTGATCGGCCACTCGCCGGTGATGGAGGAGATTTTCGACATGGTGAAGCAGGTCGCGCCGAGCCGCGCGACGGTGCTCATCACGGGCGAGAGCGGCACGGGCAAGGAGCTTGTCGCGCAGGCGATCCACGCGCTGAGCGGGCGGGCGAAGGAAAAATTTGTCGCCGTCCACATGGCGGCGTTTTCGGCGCAGTTGCTGGAGAGCGAGCTGTTCGGCCACGAGAAGGGCGCGTTCACCGGCGCGACGGAGCGGCGTATCGGGCGCTTCGAGCAGGCAAATGGCGGCACGCTGTTCCTCGATGAGATCGGGGAGATTGACAAAAACACGCAGGTGAAACTGCTGCGCGTGCTCGGCGAGGATCGCAGCTTCGAGCGCGTGGGCGGCAATGCGCCGATCAAGGTGGACGTGCGGCTCGTGGCCGCGACGAACCGCGACATCGAGGACATGGTCGGCAAGGGCGAGTTCCGCGACGATCTCTATTTTCGCCTCAGCGTCGTGCGCATCCACATGCCGCCGCTGCGCGGGCGCCCGGAGGACATCCCGCTCATCGCGCACCATTATCTGCGCGTCGCCGCCGAGGAAAATGGCAAACCGGTGCGCGAGATGACCGCCGACGCGATGGAACTCCTCGAACGCTACCCGTGGCCGGGCAATATCCGCGAGCTGCGCGCGGCCATCGAGCGCGCGGTCGTGATGGCGGGCGGCACAAAAATCACGGTGCGCGATCTGCCGCACTCGGTGCGCGACGGCGCGTCTGCGATTCCCACAGGCGGCCCGGGCCTGAAGCTGCCCGGACTTTCCAAGCCCGGCCTGCACCTGAACCTCCACGAGACCGAGCAGCGCATGATCCTCCGCGCGCTCGACGAATGCGGGGGCAACGTCACGAAGGCCGCGCGCGTGCTCGGCCTGAGCCGCCGCACGCTGCACCGGAGGCTGAAGGAATTCCGCGACGGTGAATCTGCGGAAACCGCGGGCGCGACGCCCGCACAACCCACGTCCCATGGGAGCTGAGATCAAGGCGCAGGAAGTCGTCCATTCGCTCGAGCACGGCAAGGGGCGGCGCTGGATCGTGATCCTGCTGATCGTCGCCTTTGCGGTGTTCCAGGGCGTCGCGCATGTGCTGATCAACCCGTTGAACCGCCTCGGCGGGCAGGCCGCGCTGTTCGTCGGCATCACGCACCCGAAGGGCCAGGAGCAGGCTGTGATCGCGCGCGAGATCGCGCGGGGCCACGGCTTTTCCACAAAGGTGATCAAGCCCGCGGCCATCGCCCTCGTGGAGAAAAGCCGCGGCGCGAACGGCTTCTCCGCATTCCTCGATCCCGAGGGCCCGACCGGCGGCAACATCCCGGATCTCTACCACGCGCCGCTGAACCCGCTGCTGAATTCCTGCGCGCTCTTCACTGCCGCGCGCATCAGCGACAACCTCGGCCTGCGCAAGGACGCGAAAGGGCGTGTGGATTTCTGGGGCATGCACAAGGGCGAATACGTCCACCCGGCGGACCGTGTCATCGCCGCAGTCAGCGTGCTGTGTTTCCTCTTCGCGGTGTGGGTGAGCTTCCTCACCGCGCGCCGGCTTTTCGACGAGCGGCTCGCGGCAATCACCGCGGTGCTCATGCTGCTGTGCAACGAATTCTGGCGCTACTGCTCCACGGGCCTGCCGCAGATGCTCATGCTCCTGCTCTTCAGCGTGGCGATCTACTTCTCCGTGCGCGCGCACGGCGCGAAGGAAAATGAGGAGCCCACATGGCCCTGGCACGCCGCCGCAGGGCTCGCCTTCGGCCTGCTCGCGCTCGCCCATCCAATCACGATCTTCCTCTTCGCCGGCGCGCTCATCCACACGGCCTTCGCATTCTCCCCGCGCGGGCGCGACGCGGCGGTCATGCTCGCCGTCTTCCTCGCCTGCATGAGCCCGTGGCTCATCCGGAATGCGAACCTCTGCGGCTCGCCCTTCGGCATCGCGGGGCAGACACGGCTGCACGGCCTGCGCGGTTCGGAATCGCAGATCATGCGCACCCTCACCGAGCCGGACAAGACGGTTCCGGTGCATTATTTCCGCAGCAAGGTGCAGACCGAACTGCTCGGCCAGCTCGATACGTTCCTTGGCCGGTTCGGGAAGATTTTCCTCGCGCCGATGTTCTTCCTCACGCTCCTCCACGCGTTCAGGAAAAATGAGACGCGATCGTTCCGCTGGGGATTTCTCATCATGATCCTCTCCGGAATGCTCGGCATGGCCGTCTTCGGATTCGCGGACGCCGATCTCCAGACCGACATGGAGGCGAACAACCTCTACCCGCTCTTCATCCCGATCGCCACGGCGTACGGCCTCGCCCTCCTGCTCATCATGTGGAGCCGCGTGCAGGTCGCCGGCCGCGAACTCGCATCCGTCCGGCAGATCAACATCACCTTCCACGTCCTCATCATTTTCCTGAACTCGCTCGCGCTGCTGAACGTGTACAGCGACCCGCCGAAGCTGCCCTTCGTCTGGCCGCCCTACTTTCCGTCCGCGATCAGCGATGTCGCCGACTGGTATTCCAACGACGACATCATCTGCACCGACATGCCCTGGGCCGTAGCGTGGTACGCGGATCGCAAGGCCCTGTGGCTGCCGCTCACCATCGCCGATTTCAACGACCTGAACGAATTCCGCTTCCACGGAAAAATCACCGGCCTTCTCCTCACGCCCATCACGGGATTCCGCGGCCTGCTCAACGAGGTCGGTGTCGGCGAATTCAAGGACTGGCGCGCGTTCATCATGCGCGAGCCGCGGGCCGCGCAGAATTTCGTGCTCAAGGTCGCGCACCCGATTTTCCTCATGGGCGCGTCGCACTACCTGCTCTTCGCGGATCGCGACCGCTGGACGGAGCGGAACAACTGAGCGGGAAAAATTCCGTTGACGGATCGGACGAGGCCCGTATCGTGCGCGCCTCTCTTATCCAGAGTGGCTGAGGGTTCTGGCCCCGCGACGCCACGGCAACCGCTCCGATTCAACCCGGAGGACCAGGTGCCAAATCCAGCCTCGCGCCGCAATGGTTCGGGGGTAGATGAGAGCGAAGCGGTGATACGTCGTCACCCCTCGCCACTCCGGGAAGAGTTCAGTGCTGTATTGCCATGCAAAAAAATACTCCTTCCTACTTCTCGAACCTCAAGTGCCGCGAGTGCGGACGACTTTACCCGAAGCAGGCCATCCACGTCTGCGACTTCGACTTTGGCCCGCTCGAGGCGGCCTACGATTACGATGCGATCAAGGCGGCTCTTTCGCGTGAAGTAATCGAGTCGCGCCCGAAGAGCATGTGGCGCTACCGCGAGCTGCTGCCGATTGACGGCGAACCCACCGTCGGCACGCAGGTCGGCTTCACGCCGCTCGTGAAGGCGGACCGCCTCGCGGCGAAGCTCGGCATCAAGGCGCTCTACATCAAAAACGACACCGTCAATTACCCCACGCTCTCGTTCAAGGATCGCGTCGTGAGCGTTGCACTCAGCCGCGCGAAGGAGCTTGGTTTCAAGACCGTCGCGTGCGCTTCGACTGGAAACCTCGCGAACTCCGTCGCTGCAAATGCCGCGAGCGCCGGGCTGAAAAGCTACGTCCTAATCCCCGCCGACCTCGAACAGGGCAAGGTGCTCGGCTCGCTCGTGTACGGCACAAACGTCATCGGCATCCACGGCGCATACGATCAGGTGAACCGCCTCTGCTCCGAGATCGCCGGCAAATACGGCTGGGGCTTCGTGAACGTGAACCTGCGCCCGTATTACGCCGAAGGCAGCAAGAGCATGGGCTTTGAAATCATGGAGCAACTCGGCTGGCGCATTCCGCGGCACACCGTCGCGCCGATGGCGTCCGGCTCGCTGCTCACAAAAATCCACAAGGCCTACGGCGAGTTCACAAAGATCGGCCTCGTCGAGGATGCGAAGTTTTCCATCTACGGGGCGCAGGCCACCGGCTGCGCACCGATTTCCCACGCGATGAAAAAGGGCACCGACATCGTGAAGCCCGTGCCGAAGCCCGACACGATCGCAAAGTCCCTCGCCATCGGCACGCCCGCCGACGGCTACTACGCCATCCACGTCATGCGCCAGACCGGCGGAACCGCCGAGGATGTGAGCGACGATGAAGTCATCGAAGGCATCAAGCTCCTCGCCGAATACGCGGGCATCTTCGCCGAGACCGCCGGCGGAGTCACCGTCGCCTGCGCGAAAAAGCTCATTGAGGCCGGCAAAATCCCGCGTGACGAGGAAGCCGTCCTCTGCATCACCGGCCACGGCCTCAAGACGCAGGAAGCCATCCAAGGCAAATGCGGCACGCCCCGCCTCATCAAGCCGAGCCTCCGCGAATTCGAGGAGCAAATCTATCTCCCCGACCAGGCTGCAACCGCAGCCAAATCCTAAATCCCAAATCTTAAACAGAATGGCCAACGTCCGAATCCCCACCCCGCTCCGCAAACTCACCAACGATCTCGAAGTCGTCTCCGCCGCCGGAGCAAACGTCGGCGAACTCATCACGAATCTCGACAAGGCATTTCCCGGATTGCGCGAGCGCATCTGTGACGAGCAAGGCAACGTCCGCCGCTTCGTGAACATCTTTGTCAGCGACGAGGACATCCGCTTTTTGCAGGAACTCGCCACTCCGGTGAAGGACGGCGACGAAGTGAGCATCGTCCCCGCGATCGCAGGCGGCTAGACGCTCGTTCGTTCATCGCGCTTTACGCATTCCGAGAAAGTGACTGGTGACTTGTGATTGGTGACTAGTCACTCTTCACCAATCACCAGTCACAGCTTCGGTTTTCAAAAAAATATCCCTGACAACCCGCACCTCACGCACCCGCACCCAATGGCAAACGACACATCCCGCCTCTGGCTCATGTATCCCACCCGGCTCGTCACGCGGCCGATCATCTGGGAGCTGTGCAAGAAATTTGAAGTGACCACCAACCTGCGTCAGGCCAGCGTGAATGAAGAGGTCGGCCTCGTCTGCCTCGAACTGGACGGCGAGCGCACGGAAATCAAGCGCGCCATCGCATGGCTCGAGGAGATCGGCGTGAAGGTCGAGCCCGTCGAGATCAACACCATCGAGGGCTGAGCTTTGCGGATGGGCTTTTGCCGCAGGGAGCGATAGCGCGGACGAGGAAACGCGGCTGCGACTGTGCCGAAAGTTTGCGGGGGAAGGATGCGCGCGCCGTCGGAAAAACTCACGCAAGCAGCTTCGCGAGCAGATCGTTCACGACCTGTGGGTTCGCCCTGCCCTGCGAATTTTTTAGCACCTGGCCCTTGAGAAAATTGATGCTGCCGAGCTTGCCCGCCTTGTATTCGGCGACGGCCTTCGGATTCGCATCCATCACCTGTTTGCACAGCGCCTCGATCGCGCCCGTGTCGCTCACCTGCTCGAGCCCGCGCTCCTTCACGATCTGTGCTGCGGATTTTCCGGTGCCGAACATCTCGGCGAAAACTTCCTTGCCCTGCTTCGAGCTGATCTTCCCGTCGTCAATGAGGCTCACCAGTTCGTCGAGCGAGTGCGCGCTGATCGGGCAGTCGCTGATCGTCTTCTCCGCCGCAGTGAGCGCGCTAAGGAGATCGTTGATGATCCAGTTCGCGACGCTCTTCGGCTTCCTCGCGCCCTTCGCCGCGGTGTCGAAAAACTCCGCAAGCGCGCGTTCGCTCGCGAGCACGCTGGCGTCGTAATTCGTCACGCCGAATTCGGCCACGAAGCGGTCGCGCTTTTCGCCGGGCAGTTCGGGGCGCTTCGCGCGCACCTCGGGCATGAAGACCGTCGTGTCCACCGGAAGCAGATCGGGATCGGGAAAATAGCGGTAGTCGTGCGTGCTTTCCTTTGTGCGCTGGTGGCGCGTCTGCCCGATCGCGTCGTCCCAGCCGCGCGTGCTCTGCACGAGAGTCTCACCCCGTTCGCACGCGACGATCTGGCGCTTGATCTCGTAGGCCACCGCACGGCGCACGGCGGAGATCGAGTTCATGTTCTTAATTTCGATCTTCACGCCGAGTTCCTTCTGTCCCTCGGGCCGCACGGAGACGTTGCAGTCGCAGCGGAGCTGGCCCTTTTCCATATCCGCGTCGCTCACGCCGCCGTAGATGAGGATTTGCTGCAAGCTCGTGAGATACGCGAACGCCTCCTCGGGCGACTCGATGTCCGGCTCGCTCACAATCTCCATCAGCGGCGTGCCTGCGCGATTGAAATCAATGCCGCTGTTCGTGTCGAAGTGCGTGGACTTCGCCACGTCCTCCTCAAGATGAATGCGCGTGAGCTTCACGACCTTGCCGGGATGCGCGATGCCCTTCTGCGCGTCCTTCGGATACGCAAACTCGTGCAGCGGCACGCCGCCGCCGATGCAGATGGGCAGATCGAACTGCGTGATCTGGTAGTTCTTCGGCATGTCGGGATAGAAGTAATTCTTCCGATCAAATTTGCACTTCGGCGCGATGTCGCAGCCGAGCATGAGTCCCGCGAGCGCGGTCATTTTGAGCGCCTCGCCATTCATCACCGGCAGCGCGCCGGGGTAGCCGAGGCACACGGGGCAGGTGTGTGTGTTCGGCGCGGCGCCGTATTCGGCGGGGCAGCCGCAGAACATCTTGCTGCGCGTCTTGAGCTGGACGTGGACCTCAAGTCCGATCGTGGGAATGTAGCGGGGCATGTGTTGGAAAAATTACGGGACGCGGGCGGGTGGCGGCGTCGCGAGTGCTTCACGCGGCGGCTGCGGCGGCTCTTTGGACTCAGCGGAGTCCTTCGGCTTCTCCAGCGCAAAGTCGAGCGCCTTTTCAAACTCCATTTTCGACATCTCCTCCTTGAATTCGGCGTCGGTCGCAAGCGCGAGCACCTTCTCGTGCCGCAGCAGTTTCACAAAGCTGCGGCTCTCGAGCAGCTTGAAGACCTCGGGATCGTTTTTCACCGCGACCAGCTTCGGATGCTTCGCGAGCTTCGCGACGCCGGGATACGAGAGGAACCGGTCCACCGCCTCGGGGCGCGATGCCATGATTCCGAGTTTCGCGATCGTCGCGAAGACATGCGTGGCCGGCACCGCATCGTAGCGTTTCAGAAATTTTCCCGACGCACCCTCGTCAAGCGCGGTGTTGAGCTTTGCAAAATTCCGAACGAGCGGGCCGGGATCCGGCGGAGGTTCGGCATTCGGGATTTGCTTCTCGTGCTCGATGTCCTCCATCCGCGATTTCGCGACCGCACCGACCGCACGGACGAGACCGGTCGTGACCAGGAATAGCAGCGAGCCAAATGCGACGCCGAGGATCGCGCCGAGAATCCCGTAGCTCAGGCGCACGCTGACCTTTTGCTGATCCGCGGTGCGCTTGAAGAGCCAGCGCCGCAGACCGTGCATCCCGAGAAACGTCGCAAGTCCGACAGCCACACCGCCGATGATCGTCGTGATCTGCGGCGGATATTTCAGAAACGCAAAGACCGGTGCCGCACTCGATGCGCCGTACCACGCCGCCGCGTAAGCGCAAGCGATGGCCGCGAGTGTCATGAGCTGCCGAGCGATGCCCTGCTTCCAGCCGCTCCACCCCAACGCGGCGACGCCGATCGCCGACACGCTGTAGTACGCCGTCTTGAGAAAATCTGCGCTGACATCCATCTCGGGTCAGACAGTGCCGCATTGCCCGCGGTGGCGCAATGCGTGATCGCACAGCACGAGCGCCGCCATCGCCTCGACCATCGGTACGGCGCGAGGGAGCACGCACGGGTCGTGGCGACCGCGCGCCCTGAGCACGGCGGCCTCGCCGGAAACATTCACGGTTTCCTGCGCCTGAAAAATCGTCGCGGTCGGCTTGAACGCGGTGCGGAAAAAAATCGTCTCGCCGTTGCTGATGCCGCCCTGGATTCCGCCGCTGCGGTTCGTGCGCGTGCGCACGCTGCCTCCGCGCATCTCGAATGCGTCGTTGTGCTCGCTCCCTTTTTGCAACGTGCCCGCGAAGCCGCTGCCAATCTCGAAGCCTTTCGTCGCAGGAAGCGAGAGCATCGCCTTTGCAAGTTCGGCCTCCAGCTTGTCAAAGACCGGCTCGCCCCAGCCCGGCGGCACGCCGCGGATCGCACATTCGATCACACCGCCGACGCTGTCGCCCTCACTGCGCACCTGCTTGATGAATTCGATCATCTTCGCCGCCATCACAGCTTCAGGGCAGCGCACGATGTTCGCTTCCACATCTGCGAGCTTCACCGACTCAGGATCCACTTCGGCGACGAGCGAATGAACCGACTTCACATACGCGACGATCTCCAGCGCAGGAGCAAACTGCGCGAGCACCTTCTTCGCAATGGCCGCCGCCGCGACGCGCCCGATCGTCTCGCGCGCCGACGCGCGTCCCCCGCCCTGCCAGTTTCGGATGCCGTACTTCGCCTGATACGTGTAGTCCGCGTGCGACGGGCGGAACATCGTCTCCATTTCCGAATACGATTCGGGCCGCGCGTCCTTGTTGAACACGACGACGGCGATCGGCGTGCCGATGGTCTTGCCCTCGAAGACACCGCTCAAAATTTTGCACTGATCCTCCTCCGCGCGCGGCGTGACGATTTCACTCTGCCCCGGCCTGCGTCGATCGAGGTCGCGCTGGATTTCCGCCTCGGAAATCTCGATGCGCGGCGGGCACCCGTCCACCGTCACGCCGACTGCGCCACCGTGCGATTCGCCGAAGGTGGAGATGCGGAAGCTGTGACCGGACTGGCTGGACATGGATCGTTGAGAGATGGATTGCAGGCCGAGGCTTGGCAAGCGGAACCAAGGCGCAAACGGCCGCGCTTATTTTTTCACATCCGTCCCGCGGTGCCGGCGATAGGCGCTGACAATGCGCTGCACGAGTTCGTGGCGGATCACGTCGCGGTCGCCGAAGTTTGCAAAGGCGATGCCCTCGATGCCGTGCAACGCGGCGAGCGCCTCGACCATGCCGCTCTTTTTGTTGTGCGGGAGATCGATCTGCGTGGGGTCGCCGGTGATGACGGCCTTGCTCTCCGTGCCGAGGCGCGTGAGAAACATGAACATCTGCTCGCTCGTGGTGTTCTGCGCCTCGTCGAGCACGACGAACGCGTGGTTCAGCGTGCGCCCGCGCATGTAGGCGAGCGGCGCGACCTCGATCACGCCGCGCTCGAAGTATCGCTGCATCTCGTCCGGCTCCACCATGTCGTGCAGCGCGTCGTAGAGCGGGCGCAGGTAGGGCATGATCTTTTCATTCAGGTCGCCGGGCAGGAAGCCGAGCGCCTCGCCGGCCTCGACCGCGGGACGCGTGAGGATGATGCGCGTGACTTCCTCCTTTTTCAAAGCGGACACCGCCATCGCCATCGCGAGATAGGTCTTGCCCGTGCCCGCGGGACCGATGCCGAAGGTCATGTCGTGCTGCTGGATCGCCTGGATGTAGGCGCGCTGCGTCGGGTTCTTCGGAATGATGGGCGCGCGCCGCGGCGAACACTGGATGCGCGTGATGACGAGGCTGTCGAGTCCCACCGTCGCCGGGTCGCGCGCACCGCGCAGCGCGTAGCCAAATTCGTAGCGCCGGATCGCCAGCCCCGCGCGGTGCGCATCCGCTAGCTGGCGGAACATGCGGCCCGTCGCGGCGACACCGGCATCGTCGCCCTCGACGCGCAGCCAGCCTTCGCGCGTGGTGATTTTCACGCCGAGCGCCTCCTCGACAGCACGCAGGTTTTCGAGGTCGTTGAGAAACAAATGCCCGAGCACGCGCGCGCTCTCAAATTCAAAAGTTTCAGCGATCATCTCAAGAGGCTCCGTTCTTTTCTCGGAAGGAGATCGCGCCGACGAAGGCAGCAGCCCAAATCGAAACCCGCATACGACGGGCAGGCCCCGAAGTCAGGATCGTTTCTTTCACTCAGCGGAAGCCGTAAGCCATGCCCCAGTGCGTGCGCTCGGCGGAGGACTTCTCGATTTCGACGATGACGTAGTAGGTGCCCGTGCGCTTCGGCGTCACGCGTGCGGCGGAGAGCTGGCCCTTCTGCCACGATTCGACTTCGCACAGGTTGCCCTCGCTGTCGTAGATGTGGACGGAGATTTTCGAGCCCTTCACATCCGTCCCGGCCCAGAACCAGTATTCGTTGCCCTTGAAAAGCTGCTGCGTGATCGCCTTCGGCTGCTGGCGCGCCATGTCGCCGCCCCAGTAGTCTTCGCGCACGGTGAAGCCTTCCTTCACGTACGGCTGTGCGGCCTCGAGCGCGTAGGAGAGCGCGTCGTCCACGGTCGCCAGCGCGGGCAGCACCAAGAGGGTCAGGATGAGGAGTGTTTTGAAAAATCGTGTCACAGGTGTGGCCTCAGGCTAGCGGTTCTGGATTGCCTTGACCAGCCCTGCGGAGATCGCACCGACCTCGCGCACGGATTTCGCAGAAATCTCCGCGCCCTCGCTCAGACCGAGCAGCGGGCGGATCTCCTTCAGGCCACCCTGGATTTTTCCGATCAGGCTGCCTTTCTTGTAGCGAGCTTTCAGTCCTTCAAGCTGCTGGGCAAAAAGATCGAGGAGCACGGGCTGATGCAGCAGGTCCGCGCCGTCGCGCTTATAATCCGCAGTCACCACGTCGCATAGCGCCTCAGTGCCGCGCAGCCATCCGCCGAGGCTCACGAGCTGTGAAAGCTGCTCGCTGCCGAGTTCCGCCATCGCGGATTTCACCTCGCTGAGAGCGCGATCGAGTTCCTTGCGCACCTGCTTCCAGTCCTTCTTGTCCCCAGCATCAATGATCGCCTTCGCGCGCTTCGTCACGGCCTTTCGCACGCCGAGCGCATCGCTGAGGCTGAGCACGCTGTTGCCGATTTTCTCCACCTGTGCGGCGTCCTCCGCCTCGACGGCGATGAAGCCCTCGGCGATGACGCTGCCGAGGAAAAGCGCGACCTGCGACTGATCGCCGACTGGCTTTGCGACGGCCTTCATCGGGCGCAGCACGTCGGCCCAGCGCGGCTTGCCGAGCTTGTCGAGAATGCCGAAAATTTCGCTCGGCACGGGTATGATCACGTCGCCGATCACGCGGGACTGCTGGGGCAGCTTGCTCACGTCAATCTTTTGAGCAGGTGCGGCCTGGATCGGCATTGCGGCGAGCAGGAGGGCGGACAACAGGGTCAGTTTCATCGGGTCAGGCATTCGTCCACGCAGAGTGGAGGATCAGCAAAACGCAGAGGTGCATACCGCGGCAAGCCATCTTTTCCGCATTCGGCGAAATGCCTCGTCGCGCAAATTTTTTCTCTTCGGGAAAAAAATCCCTTGCGCGCCGCCGCGGACTTCCCCTAGAGTCCCACTCGCGAAAACGCGGGCGTAGCTCAGTTGGTAGAGCATCTCGTTGCCAACGAGAATGTCGAGAGTTCGAATCTCTTCGCCCGCTCTCCCTCGCCACAAGGGGCAGGGAGCGACACCAAGCGACAGGATGCGCCATTCTCAGAGGTAAAATCGGCTTTCTGCTCTCCGCATTCCCCACCCACTGTTGCGACAGCTTGCGACACGTTGCGACCCTCCGCGCCTGAAATCTGTGCGCGTATTTGTGTATACTTTCCGAGACGAGGCAGCGACTTGATCGCCTCGTAAATCGGCAACTGCGTCTCGTCGGTGTAAACCTTGGCGGTGAGCTTCATGTCGCTGTGACGCATCAGCTTCATCGCGAAGCGCTGGGGCACATCATGCCGCTGGAGGAATGTCGCCCACGTGTAGCGCAGCGCGTGAAAATCGGCGTATCGCCCCGTTTCATCGCGGTAGGCGATACCGATTGCAGCGCAATCTTTCTCGATTCGCGAGGCACGGGGAACCCCTTTCGGAAAAACCAAATCCGACGGCAAACAATTCGCGGGCCGATGCGCCTTCAGCACTTCGGCGATTTCTGGAATGAGTTGCACACGCTCCTCCTTCTTGTTCTTCGCGCACACCACGCGCACACGGACGAACGGAACGGCATCGTCGAGCCGCAAATCCTCCCAAATCAGTTGGCGAAGTTCGTCCTGCCGGAGTCCGGTGCGAGCAGCGACCCAATACACAATTCCCCGCGGGCCGGAACCTGCCACCAAACGCCGCAGTTCATCGTCCGTGAACGCACGACGCTCTCTCTTGGATTTGCCGCGCTCGTCAATTTTTCCGGCGAACTTCAACGGGTTCGCCTTGAGTCGTCCCATCCGCTCCATCCAGTTCAGGAACGAAATCGCTGCTTGGAGGTAGAGGTTGAGAGTCCGCGCGCCATTCGTCTGCCGGGCTCTCCACGCGATGAACGAATCCGCACTGATGTTGGACGCCACTTTCCAACTGCACTCATTGAGCAGCGTAGTGACACGCATCCTGAGCTGCCTTCCGCCCCTGCCATTGCGTCCGGCCCGGTTCCGCTTTTCCAAATCAGCCACGTAATCATCCAAGTGCGTAGGAAGCGGCTTCGCTGCGGACTCCCGAATCACCTTCGGTTCGAGAATGCCTGCCGCCTCGCGCTCTTTTTCCTGCCGGAATTCCAGCGCCTTTTTTTCCGCAACCTCCTTGTTCGTTACCCCGAGGGATTTCCAACGATCCACGAGCATTTCGCCATACCGGAATCGCAGGTAGTAGCATCGCGTTTCGCAAAGCACTCCGTTCTTTCTGAATGCCCGTTTTTGAACTTCGTGGATCATGGCTTTTTCCCGTTGATGATTATGTTTACTTCACTCTCCCGGACACGGACGCCCTCCCGGACTTTGATGCGTGTCAGGTTTCCGTCCCTCATTTCTCGCTCCACGGTTTTGATGGAGCAGGCAAGTCTGTCCGCCGCTTCCGATTTTCGGAGCAGTTTGTCCGATGATTGTGTTTGTTCGTCTTTCATAGAAAACCTCCTCATTCCGGCGTTTCAAATTCATCCCAATCCGTAATTGGATCCCGCTGCTCATCCGGAACAGCAGACATGTAAGCCCGGTAAACGGAGCTGTGATCCGTTTCGATGCCCCTGTCGGTCAGCCATTCCGCAATCTGGCGAAACGTGAATCTTTTTTCGTCACGCAGGACTTTGATGGTTCGCGTATGATCGGTGATGAGTTTCCGCTTCGGCTCATTTGTCGCCTCCGCCAAAAAGGCATCCGGCGCGGGAATGTCGGCCAGGGGAGCGGGAACGGCGGGCGGTTTGTCATCATTGCCTCGTGGGGGGGGCGAGGGCTTTGGAGCGATCTGTTTGGTTTTTGGTTTACGGTTTTTCATGATGGGAAAAATAAACCCGAACAGAACGAACAGCTCAAGCAGAAAGTTTGATGCGATTGCCCCGCGAAATCTTTTACGCATGAACTAGGAGGGAACGGCTGGCGATGCTCGCGCCGTGTGGATCAGTCCTTCACCGCTGGTGCTTTTCCGATTATTTTAACCGCCATGTGTAACCGCTTCGTCCAGCCCGGCAGCCAAAGGCGGCAATTGGAAAAAGCCTCGGGTTTGGAGGCTTCGACGGGAATCTTCTCAATCATGGCCGGGTAGGCACTTTGCATGCCGTCGGCTATCGCGGAGGCAGGTTCCAACTGCTGCCGGTGCCGGGCTTGTCCTTGGCATCCTCTCTCTTGATGAGTGCCTTCAGTCTTTTCCAGTAACGCACCTTTGCATTGTAGAGTGCGTAGTCGGACGCAGACAGGTTTTCAATTTCCTTCTGAGTCAACTGTGGCGGTTGCTCGTCCGGGGTGAAGGCTGGCAACAATGGGACGTTTCCATCGCTCGGGGAGGCGTCATTTGGCATACGATTTAGAGCAAAGAGGGGGAGGAAGCTCGTTGCAAGCCCGATGGGACTACCCCTTCCCGTCCTTCCGCTCATTCAGCCCCGGCAGCGTAGCACGATCTTCATCGTCTCGATGCTCACGCGCTTTCACAGCGCTCGACGAGTTTCGCCGCGTCCGAGTCGTAACGAAAGTCTCCGATAGTGCCTGCCATCAGTTTTTGAATTGCGTCCTCGATAACCGGCAGAGGGACAAGAAACCACTCCCTCGGCTCCACTTGTCCGCCGAAACGATCCTTCAACTCCAAGTCCAGTCGGGCAGTGCCAAAAAACTTGTGGAGCAAGGCTTCCAGTCCCTTCCGATTGATGTTTGAAAGCTTGAAGGTCGCCACGATCTCCACGTCTGCCAGCAGATAGGTCGGATCTTTCTTCGCATTGGCGATCCTTCCTTTCACGTCACCTCCGGTCACTCCGATCTTATGAACCACCGACCGGTGCTCCGCCACAAAGGGGTGCTCCGATTTGCTCCTGAGCACGTAGATATAGCCGGTCGGAAAATCATCCTCTTCTTCTTCATCCGAGAAAAGCGGCCCCAGATCCGGCTCGGTGATCCGACGGCTGGCCTTGTCCTTGTTCAATGCGCGCTGGAGCGAGCGGACGAGCAGATCGCTCTCCGTGCCATTGTCGTAAACGACCCTGAGCCTGCGGTCCGGCCGGCCATAATCGCTGACAAACGGCTCTCCCAGCTCGGCCACGATCACCTTTTGCCCGTCGAGGATGAACATGTCCCCCTTTTTCACGTCTGCATTCTCCTTGTATTTCAGCGTTCGCCGCTGGCCGGTCCCCAAGTCGTGTTGGACCTTTTCGAAGAGGGGCCGGAACTCGCCGAAATCCTTGCATGGGTTCCGCTGCGCGATTTCCTCCGCGGCGGTTTTCTCCTCCCTTGACCGCACGTGGACAAGTTGCGTCACGTCTTCCGCAGGGGCTGCCCCTACGCCAAGGGCGTCGAGCAGCTCCTCATCGCTCGGTTCCTCGTTCACGCGGCTGGATTGGGCATCATCTCCGATGTCGAGCAGCCCGTGCGAATCCATGCTTCGCAGGATTTCCCGGCACTCCGCCGATTCGCGGATTTTATCCAGCCGCACGGCGTAGAGACGCTCGAAAATGTCGCGGTTCTCCCCGTGTTCCGGCTTTCGCCCATGCTCCTGCACGAATCGCTCGATCTCCTCGAATCCCGCGATGATCCGTTGTTCGCGTGCGGATCGGCCCCCGGTCTGGGTCGCTTCGGCATCGACGCCGAGATCACCCAGCAACTCGAGATCTTCGTCGGTGATGTCTTTAGGCACTCTTGCTCTCCTTCGCTTTTTTTTGGAGGAAGGCAACGCCTTCCGCCATTCGCTTCTCCCACGGATCGGCTGCGGTCAGGGAGGGCAGGCGTCCTTTCTCCGCCTTGAAACGCAGCGCACGTTTCGCCAATTCCCGGGCGTCTTCGATCGTCAGGTTGATGCGCCGGGCGGCGATCACTTCGGCCACTTGCTTGAGCCGTTCCTGGCTCATTGATTTTGCGAGAATCGCATAGGCTTCTCCAAAGGGGTTAATCCGGTCGATCAGATCGATGTCGAGTTCCCTCACGTCCATCGCGAACTTTCTCACCCCGTCGATCAACGCCGTGTTCTTCGACGCATCCGCACCGCCTTCCGAGAGAAGCCTCTTGGCCTCCTGAACCGTATTCAACGCCGCGATGGCGTGCTGCCGGACCGCCTCTTGATCCTCCTCGGCCAAATGCGGATAGACCTCTTTCACGATCTTACCCATGCGCACCTGCGTCAGTTCTTCGGGGACTATTTCTTTGTTGAACAGACCCTGCTCGACGGTCGCTTTGTCCTGCACGAAGGCCGTGATCAGCTCATTCAAATCCTCGCGGCAGATGCGCACGGCCTCGTCGCTCTTCGGCTCCACCAGGCCTTTGATCTCCATCTGGATTTGGCCCGTTTGCTCGTTCACGCCCACGTTGCATTTCGTCGGATCGTAGCCGCCCTCGCCGTAGTTGAAGCCGGGTGTGGCCTCATTGTTCGGGTTCTTCGGCTTGAATTCAAACCGCGGTGCCAGCACCTGCTCCATGAGCAGGCTGGCGGCGATGGCTTTGAGCGTGTCGTTCACTGCCTCCGTCACCGCCGCTTCGGTGGCATCCGGCTCGGCGATGAGATTGGTGAATCGCGTGCGCGTCTTGCCCGGCGCGTCGCGGGTCGCGCGACCGATGATTTGCACGATCTCCGTGAGGCTGGAGCGGTAGCCGACCGTCAGCGCGTGCTCGCACCAAATCCAGTCAAAGCCCTCCTTGGCCATCCCCAGCGCGATGATGATGTCCACATGGTCGCGATTGTCCTTCTGCGAGGAATCGCGCAGCGCGGCAGTGACGCGTTCGCGCTTCACGGAATCGTCATCCACCAGATCGGCGATTTTCAGAATCCGCCCGTCCGCCGTCTTCACCAGTTGGAAGCCCGTCTTCGGGTCGGTGCCCTGCCATTCGCCGAGTTCCTCGATGATGTGCTCCGCCTCCTTGATCTTGTCCTTCGTGCTCTCTCGCGCATTGACGTTCGGGATATGCACTATGGTCTTCTGGTTCGGGTCGAGAACCTTCAGAACGTGGTCGGTATAGCTGTCGGTGTAGAAGTAATAGCCGATGTCGAGCTGCTTGAGGTATTGGTAGCCGTTGAGCTGCTCGTAATAGGTGTAGGTGACGCTTTCGAACTTCGACTCGTCCTCCGGCTGCAGCACGGCTTCCGCGTCGCCGCGGAAATAGGAGCCGGTCATCGCGACGATGTGAGCCTTATTTCGCCCCATGAACTCTCCCAGATGCGCGCCCAGCTTGTTGTCGGGGTTGGCGGAGACGTGGTGGAACTCGTCCACGGCGATCAACCGGTCGTCGAAGGCCGCGACGCCGAACTTATCCACGGCGAAGCGAAAGCTCGCGTGGGTGCAGACCAGCACCTTGTCCCCGCTGTCCAGAAACGCCTTCACAGAGTCCACCTTGCCGCCGTTGTCCGTTCCCGGCGCGTCACACAGATTCCACTTCGGCTCCACCTTCCAATCCGCCCAAAAGCCGGACCGGCTCAGCGGCTCATCATGGAAGCTCGCGCCGATGGATCGTTCGGGCACGACGATGATCGCCTGCTTGACCCCCTGGTTGGCCAGCTTGTCCAGCGCGATGAACATGAGAGCGCGGCTCTTGCCGGAGGCCGGGGGCGATTTGATCAGCAAATACTGCTCGCCTCGCTTCTGGTAGGCCCGCTCCTGCATCGCGCGCATGCCGAGCGCATTGGCCTGCGTGGAGCTGCCATTCTGCGCATAGGTGACGGAGACGGAGGGAATGTTTTGCGGGATGCTCATGCTTGGAGAGGTTTCGCTTTGCGTCCGCCTTGCTTCTTCTGCGAGGCCTGCCCGGCGGTCATCTTGGTGTAGAGTTCGAAGAGCTTTTCCAGCCGCTCCGTGTCGTTCTTGAAGCGGCGGCCGATGTAGATGCGCTCCAGCGTCTCGTCGTTGCGCTCGTGGGCTTCGCGCAGGTTGGCGGGCATCGCCTCGGGGTCGTAGAGATCGGCAATCGTCGCCGGGAAATGCGCCTCACGCGCCAGCAGGATGTCCTCCGCGCAACGGGTCAGGTCAGTTTTGTTCTGCGCGGTGAGAGGGGGCACCGGAAAGGTGTTGTAGCAAGTCGCCGAGGTGTATCTCAACCGGTCTTCCAATCTTCCTGCAACAGCCGTTACCCAACAAATATGTAAGGTCGAGGAAATGATAGCGAATACGTGCAAATCGGCTTCCTGAACAATACTTGCAGCATTATTGATGATAACGTCTTCATCTAAGAATCCCGCAGTTATATATTCGCGGTTTTCCGAAAAGACCGTGGGAACTAAGATTTGTCTTCCTGTCTTTTTATTTATCCAAGCAAATTTATGGGGACGCCCCACGGCAGTCCTCGCGCGGGTTCCCGCAGTGCTTCGGAAATTCTTAACGGCCTGAACACGGCGTTGAATTTCCTCACACTGCATCGCGAGACTAAGCGTTTCGTCGTCGATCCAAAGGCACCACCGAGACATCCCCTTGATGAATTCGCCCGAACCCAAATACGGTCTCACAAATTGTGCAAATTTACCTGAAGACTTAGTAATCAGGTCATCCCGTTCATTGGCGTTCAAGATCAAGTGCCCGCCATCAAGCGCGCCACTTCCGTCAGTAATTTGAGCATCAAAGCCGATAGCGGACTTTGCCCCCAGAACAAAAACATTCTTCGCATTGAGCAGATAGGCGTTGATCCGATCAACAATTCTCACGCTAGTTTTGCCGTCCTTATCGGATGCGAATATCTTGCGCTGTCCCGACGGGTTAGCTGACAATCCGACAACGATCACGGCTACTCCCGCGTTATAGCTTGCCAAGTTTGACCACTTAAACGATGTGTGCGCGAAGGAGATGCTCTGGCCGCACGCAAAAATCAGTGGCCAAAGTATCGACGCTTGAAGTCCTTGGCAAATCGAGTTAGTCGTCACGAATGCACTCGATGAGGGGCAGTGTTCGCTATACTCTGCCGCCTTGATGACCCAACCTGAAACATAGTCCAATGCTTTCCACGCTTTTGTTTTTGCGGATAGTAGCTTTCCTAGTTCCGCGGTTTGTTCGCTAGTTCGCCAGTTACTCCCCTTATAGGGAGGATTGCCGCATATATACGTTTCCCCACCTTCATTTACGAAATCGATCTCCGCCTGATCCAAAGGAGTTTCAAACAAATCATCGGCTCGGTTTTTCACGCCTTTGCCGGTGGGCGGGCAGATGCTCAGCCAGTCGAGGTGCAGGGCGTTCCCGCAGGTGATCCAGTTTGCCGCTTCGAGCGGCAGGAATTCGGCGAGGGCAAGTTGCTGGCCGCGATAGAGCACGTCGCACTGATACTCTGCGATGATGAGGGCGAGGCGGGCAATTTCGCAGGAGAAATGACGGAGTTCGATGCCCCGAAAGTTGGTCTTCGGGATGTCGGATTTTCGCTCAGCCTCGCGGCGGCGGCGGTTGATCTCCGCCTCGATCTCCCTCATCTGCTTGTAGGCGATGACGAGAAAATTGCCGGAGCCACAGGCGGGATCGAAGACGCGGATGCGGGCGATGCGCTGGCGCAGGTTCAGGAGCTTGCGGGGATTGTTTCCCGCCTCCTCCAGCCGGGCGCGCAGGTCGTCGAGGAAGAGCGGGTTCAGCACCTTGAGGATGTTCGGCACGCTGGTGTAGTGCATGCCGAGCGCACCGCGCTCCTCGTCATCCGCCACGGCTTGAATCATAGAACCGAAGATGTCGGGATTGATCTTCGTCCAGTCGAGGGTGCCTACATGGAGCAGATAGGAGCGGGCAATCCTGCTGAAGTGGGGCACGTCAACGCTGCCGGAAAAGAGGCCGCCATTCACATAAGGGAACATATTGGCCCAACTGCGGATGCTGGCCTGCTCGCGCTCAGCGGGCTTTGTGTTCATGGCGCGGAACAGTTCGGAAAGCACCTCGTGGGTGTTCGACGAATCCCGCGCGCTCATCTGCTCAATGGTGGCGGTAAAGCGGGCTTCTTTTCCGAAGATGGCCGTGTCTTCTGCGAAGAAGCAGAAGATCAGCCGGGCCATAAAGTGGTTCAGGTCCGCGCGGCGATCGGCGGAGTCCCAATCCGGGTTCTCCTTCAGCAGCTCGATGTAGAGCCGGTTCAGTCGGCTGGTGGCCTTGATGTCGAAGGCGTTTTCCCGGATTTGCCTGACCGTGGTGATGCCGGCCAGCGGAAGGAAGAAACCAAAGTGATCGTGGAAGTCCGCGTAGGCACAGGCGACCGTCTCGCCATCCACGACATTCTCCGCCTCGAAGCTCTTGCCGTCGGTGGCGAGGATGAACTTGCACTTCTGCCGCGTGGTCGCCGGGCTCTGCCGCAGCGCGGCCAGCGTGGCGGTGACTTCGCCTTCCGGGCAGGCCTTGATGTGAATGTTGTTCCGCTGGAGGATTCCACCCGGAATGTCGGACTGGTTCGAGTCACCGCTCCGCAAGCGCTTGAGGGTCGTCTCCTTGTTTCCAAACGCCTCAAGGAAAGCGCAAGGGAAGCTCGCCGAGTCAAACGGAGCTTCGGCGAGCCTTGAAACGGCTTCTTCGATTTCGACGGCGTTCATACGGGATTCAGAGCAAGGCGGAAATGGCCGCAGGGGGAGTCAAAGGTGCGTATTCCATTGCTGATTGCGCGTCACGTATCGGAACGCGCGGCGCGTGGCACGGAGGAAATGCGGGACGCGGTGAATTGGTGATTCCCGTTGCTGCGCAACTCCCTTCCCGTCATTCCACCCGCACGTGTTCCAATCTCTCCTCGCGCTCGTCGCAGCCTTCTTCCTCACGGCTTGGTGGGGGAATGGTTGCCGCCTCATTGCGTGAGGAAGAAGTGAGCATGACACTTGAGTGCAGCCAGCTTTCAGCTACGCTGCGTGCATGAGTTACGCCGCCATTGAAGTCGAACTGCGCGAAGGGCATCTTATCGCGCGTGGATCGGAGCCGCTGCCGAAATCCGGCGCAGGGTTGCTGGTGCTCCTCTCCTGGGAATCCGAAGCGAGTCCGAAACCGGCTTGCAGCAGCGGATGGCTCCCTGCCTTGGCGGCGGTTCGCAAGCGGCAGGCTGCGCGCGGGCACGCTCCGCGGACGCCTGACGCCGTGGCCCAGCAACTCCACCAGGAACGCGAAAGCTGGAACTGATGCGGGTGTATCTCGACACGGCGGCGGTGATCTACCTCGTGGAAAACGTCGCGCCGTGGGAAAAATCGGTGGAGGCGTTTCTCAACCAGCCCGATGCCGTGCCCCAGGTGAGCGTGCTCACGCGCATGGAGTGCCGGGTGCAGCCGCTGCGCGGCGGCAATGCTGAACTGCTCGCGGATTACGACGCATTCTTTGGCAGCCTCGACGGCGGCCTGCTGGACATGAATGCGGCGGTCTTCGAGAAGGCGACGGAATTGCGCGCCCGATTGAATCTCAGGACGCCAGACGCGTTGCATCTCGCCGCGGCAATCTCCAGCGCGTGCGATGTCTTTTTGACGAATGACCGTGCGCTCGCACGCTGCACGGAGATTCGAGTGCAAGTGCTGGAAGAGTCACGCTGAGATCGCTGCATCGGGAAATAGGTGCATGGGAAGTCGTGCAGCCGAATCCCCCACCGCCGCAAAGACTTCACCGTTTTCCGTTGCGCTTCGTCCACTGGCCCGCAACTCCGCTCCACTACAAACGGCGAAGACTTTGCGCCCCGCCGCCGAAGACCCGCCGCGAAGATTGAATCGCTCCGCGGAGCTACGACGATTCAAACTTCCCAACGAGCCAGCCACCCCACCGGGCAAAAATCCCGCCCGTCGCAGCTCCGGTCATGATTTCTGCGGCACACCACCCGCGGGACAAAGTGCTTCGCTGTTCGGCGGCCTCAGAGGCAAGGAGAGGCCGCCTCTCGGCTCAGGAGCGTTTCCGGTGCGCTCATTGCCGCGCGGGCTAGAGAGAGTCAGAGAGCTGCTTCCGCTTCGCGTTCTCCGACGTAATGCGCGCCCCACGGGATGTCGGGTTCCTGCTCCTTTCGCGGCACGAACAGCGAACGGGCAACCCTCATGCGCCGCTCCGTAGCGTCGAACCGCCTTGATTCCTCGTTGTCGTAGTTTCGCTCGATTCGGATGTCCACGCTGCCAGCAGGAACATCCACGCCATCGGCCCGCGCCTCCTCTGAAGTCGCGTAGTAGTCCAATGGCATGGAGAGAATCGGAATCAGCAAATGGTAGCCCCACTTTTGTCCGAAGACGCGTTTCATGTCGGCGTATTCGCGAACGCCAGAGGCTTGAATGTGCGGTTGCGCTGCAAATGCAGCCAGCTTGCGGCGAAACAGACGTGCTTTCGGTGAGACGAATGCGATGTGTGAATTCACCCAGCGCATGCCCTTGCCGGTGCGCACAAGTCGCACTCCTTTGTCCTCCTTTCGCCGGTGCTGCATGTGCTTGGCGATGTAGCCGCCCGTGTACCGGGCAACGGCCTCGGCGGTGGAGCGAATGGGCACGAGCTGACAGCGGCCCAGCCAGCGGTAGCGGTTGCGCGCTTCGCGCCAAAAGGACCATTCCTTGCGGAGAAACTCCCCGCTTTCCGAATCGCCAGCAGCCGCACGCCAGAGCTGCCGGGCTTTGTGAAACTCCCGGCGCTTGGCAGCGTCGCAGGCAAGCTGCGCGAGCGTCCAGTTGAAGCCGGAGCGGATGTCCCTGCCGACGTGGATCACAAAATGAAAATGGATTGCGCCAGACTCGTGGCGCTCCAGCACGCCCAGGTATCGGTTGCCGTATCGTTTGCGGATGATGTTCGTGAGCAGCGAATTCATCCGCTGCTGGGCGCACTTGGCGGAGAATGTCGGCTTCGCAAAGGTGAGTGTGAAAAAGGCCAACGTCTCCAAACCGTACGTCTCGGCAGCGATGCGGATGTTTTCTTTGACGCAATGCTCGGTCTTGTACGCGCTCTTGGAAACCGGGATTGCGGGTTCCTTGCACGGAGCGTCCGGGCCATCTTCCGCAGTGATGCCGATTGAGATGTTACTTCTGAGACGAGGAAGGGCAGACGCCGCCGCTGGCGCGGCGGCATCTGCCCTTTCCAGGTCCACGACTTCCGGCTTCACTGCGGGCCTCCTTCCGGCAGGTGCGCGGACGTATCACGAAGGAAGCGCGCGATCCCGCTGACCACGTAGAGCGGACAGACGGGCACATGCCGACACGGCAGCGCAAAGCGCAAGGTTTGAACCCAGTTCATACCTCGCGCTATTTTGTTGGTTCAACAGATTGAACGATGGAGAGAATCGCGGCTCTCAGCGGGCCGGGGAGCTTTTCCCAAGCTGAGACTACTTGCGACAGTTCGCGCCCCAATGCGCCTGCAATCTGTGCGCGTATTTGTGTATACCCCGCGGACGCTGAATCAGCATCCGTCTCGCCTTCTGCGGTTTGCGATTTTCCTGCCGAGAGTTCGAATCTCTTCGCCCGCTCTCCCTCCCCATTCGGGGCAGGGAGCGACAACATGCGACAGGAAGCGTCATTCTCAGAGGCAAAATCGGCTTTCTGCTCTCCTCATTCCGCACCTGCTTTTGCGACAGCTTGCGACACGTTGCGACCCTCCGCGCCTGAAATCTGTGCGCGTATTTGTGTATACTTTCCGAGACGAGGCAGCGACTTGATCGCGTCGCAAATCGGCAACTGCGTCTCGTCGGTGTAAACCTTGGCGGTGAGTTTCATATCGCTGTGACGCATCAGCTTCATCACGTAGCGCTGGGGCACATCATGCCGCTGGAAGGATGTCGCGCCACGTGTGGCGCAGCACGTGAAAACCGGCGTATCGCCCGGTTTCATCGCGGCAGGCGACACCGTTTGCAGCGCAATCTTTCTCCAGCCATGAGGCACGGGAACCCTTTTCGGAAAAACCAAATCCGGAGGCAAACATTTCGCGGGACGGTGCGCCCTTAACGCCTCGACGATTTCGGGGATGTGCGGGACAAACTCCTCTTTTTTTTCTTGGCGCAAACCACACGCACGCGGACCCAAGGAACGGCAACATCAAGCCGCACATCATCCCAAATCAATTGCCGAAGCTCGTCGTTTCTCAATCCCGTCCCCGCAGCAGTCAAATACACAATCCCACGCGTGCCGGAGCCTGTCACCACACGCCGCAGCTCGTCGTCGGTGAACGCCCGTCGCTGTCTCTTGGGCTTCCCGCTCTCGTCAATTTTCCCGACAAATTTCACCGGATTGACTTTGATTCGCCCCGCTTTCTCCATCCAGTTCATAAATGCAATCGCCGCTTGAAGGTAGAGATTGAGCGTGCGTGCGCCTTTCTCAGTCCCTTGCCGAGATCTCCATTCGAAAAACGAACCGTGCTGATGTTGAATGCCAGCCCGCCCGGTTGCCCTTGAGAGCTTCGAGTCGGCTTCCCGTACCGGTCATGTGAGGTGCCGTTGAGGCGGAGTAGTTGGTGGTTGCGTAGGCGGTAAGCTGCGCAATTGATGAACCGGAAATCGGAACAGATATTGAAAGCGGACAAGGCGGGGCGGGTGTGGACGCCTTTGGAACAGCGGGAGGCGGCGCTGAATGAGTTTGAACGCAGCGGGATGCCGGCGTCGAAGTTCGCGGAGCGCATCGGGGTGAAGTATTCGACGTTCGCGACGTGGGCGCATCAGCGCCGCAAGGTGCGGGGCAGTGCCAATGCCGTGAAGGAACCGCGCGGGGAGCCTGCGGCGTTGAAGTGGGTGGAGGCGGTGCCTGAGCAAGCCAGGCCATCACCGGCGGTATGTGCATTGGTGGTGCATTTGCCTGGCGGGGCGCGGACGGAAGTTGGCGACGCATCGCAGGCGGCGCTTGGGGCGGGAGGTGCGGGGTGCTGAGTTTCACCGGCAGTTGCTGGCGTTGCGCCCGGAGGCGTTTGCGATGCTCACCGATGGGATGGATCTGCGCGGAGCGAAGATGAGGCCGTGGTTTGAGCGCGCATGAAGCGGTGTTAAAAATTTCGCATCCGCGCCGCGGAAAAATCGCGAACATTTGAACGGCGCGGCTGTCGAACACGCGCGATGCCCCAAGCGACGCCACGCGAGACCGAGTTGAGCGGAGATCTCGCCCGCGCGACGGCGGAAAATGCACGCGTGATCGCGCTACTCCGTGGTGTCGTAGTAATAGGTGGTCGGCTGCCAGGAGCCGTTGACCAAGGTCCAAAGCGTGACAAAGAGCCTCCTCCCGTCCACCGGCACCGGCACCGTGTCGGACAGGCTGCTCCCTTCCGCCTTGGCGTAAATGTCGGTGGCGAATGGCGCGCTGCCCACATACAGCGCATACTGCGTCCCCTGGCTGGCTGCGGCGCTCCAAGTCAGCGCCAGTTGCCCGGCGGTCAGCTTGCTTCCGTTCGCAGGGCTCGGGCCGGTCAGCAGGCCTTTGGGCGAGGTTCCTTGCACCGCCGTGGAGTAATGGGTCTTGGTTCCCTGCCATTGCCCGTTGAGCAGTGACCACAGCGTCACATACACCGGGCTTCCGTCCTGCGGGAGGTTGCTCACCGTGTCGGTCAGGTCGCTCTTCTCCGCAGTCGCATCAATATCATAGTTGGCCGGTGTGCTCCCTACATACAGCGCATACGCGGCGGCCCCGGTGCCGGCGCTCCAGGTGAAGACGGCGGATGAAGCCGACAGCGTGCTGCCATCCGTGGGGCTGGTCAGCAGGGCCAGCGGGCCCGTGGGACTGGTGAACGCATCGTAAGTGTAGGCATTGAACTTCCATCCCGCGCTCGTCAGCGAATACAGCCGCACATAGATCCGCCTTCCGTCCACGGGGAGGTTGTTCACCGTGTCCGACAGGTTGCTTCCCTCAGCCTTGGCATAGAGGTCAAACACGCCGGGGCTGCTACCGATGTACAAGGCGTATGCGCTCACTCCGGTGCCCGCGCTCCAGCTAAAGGTTGCCGAGGCAGACGCCAAGGGCGTTCCCACCGAAGGAGCGGTCAGTTGCGCCTTCGTGTCCGATGCCGTGTAAACATAGCTGTTGTACACCCACGCCCCGTTCAGATACGAATAGAGCCGCACGTAGAGCGTGTGACCGTTGATCGAGCCAGACGGGATGTTCACGGTGTCCGTGAGGCTGGCCCCTTCTGCCTTTGCATAAATGTCAAACACGCCCGGGGCACTCCCCACGTACAGGGCATACGCGCTTGCTCCGGTCCCCGCACTCCAGGTGAAGCTGACCGATGGGGTTCCAATGACGCTTCCATTCACAGGGCTGGTCATCTGCGCCCTGTTGTCGGAAGCTGTATAATTGTAATTGTTCGGGCGGTAATTCCCGTTAATGAGCGACCACAGGGTCACATAGATGGGGCGGCCATCCACCGGCAGGTTGTTCACCGTGTCCGTGAGGCTGGTTCCCTCGGCCTTGGCGTAAAGGTCATTCCCGCCGGGACTGCTCCCCACATACAGCGCATACGCGCTTGCTCCCGTGCCCGCACTCCATGTGAAAGTGGCCGATGAGGATCCCAGCGCACTGCCATTGATCGGGCCGATCATCTGCGCCCTGTTGTCAACCGCCGTGTAATAGTAACTGCGTGAGACCCACTGCCCATTGATGAACGACCAGAGGTTCACATAGATCGTGCGTCCGTCCGAAGGCAGGCTGTTCACGGTGTCCGTGAGGCTGCTCCCCTCGGCCTTGGCGTAAAGATCATGCGCACCGGGAGTGTTCCCCACGTACAGGGCATACGCACTCGCCCCCGTGCTCGCATTCCAGTTGAAAGTAGCCGTTGTCCCGGTGAGCGCAGCGCCTCCGGCGGGGCTGGCCATCTGCGTCCTGTTGTCAACGGCCGTGTAATTGTAAGAAACTGGGAGCCACTTCCCGTTGATATAGGAATAGAGGGTCACATAGATCGTACGCCCATCCGCCGGAAGGTTGCTCACGGTGTCCGTGAGACTGGTCCCCTCCGCCTTTGCATAAATGTCGGCCGCACCGGGGCTGCTCCCCACGTACAGGGCATACGCACCCACTCCGGTGCCAGTGCTCCATGTTAATGCGACCGATGTGGATGTCATGGCGGTCCCATTGGCAGGGCTGGTCAGCCGCGCCCTGTTATCGGCGGCTGTGTAAATATAGCTGTTATAAAGCCACGTTCCGTTGATATATGAATAGAGCCGCACATAGACCGTGCTTCCGTCTGCCGGCAGGTTATTCACGGTGTCCGAGAGGCTTGTCCCTTCGAACTTGGCATAAATGTCAAACACACCGGGGGCGCTGCCCATGTAGAGCGCGTAGGCGCTCGCTCCGACGGCCGTGTTCCATGTGAAATTGACCGAAGTAGCTCCCAAATTCGTGCCGTTGACCGGGCTAACGATCTGCGCCGGCACCGCAGTGGCGGTGACATTGAATGAGGTGTGCGCCGAGTTCCCGTTGGAATCCGTGGCCGTGACCGTGACCGTACCCGTAGCATTGACATTGCCGGTCGTGGCAACATTCAGGGTGCTACCGCTGATGCTGGCAGCGATGAGCGGGTTTGAACTCACCGCGGAGAATGTCACTACGGCAGGCACGCCCGCACCCGTCGGAAAAACAGGCACAGCCTGAACACTGCCCAACGTGACCAGATTCGACAGACTGACCGAATTGTTAGCGGGGAGATTGCTCAGGACAGGCAGTTGATCAAATGGCGGGCCAAATCTGCTCCACGCGACCGGCGTGGCAGAGGTGATCGTTTGGGTGGCTGTTCCGGCAAGGGTCACAATGTTGCCGGAGATACTGCTCACCGAAGTTCCAAACAAACCCCAACCCTGACCGAAATTCGCGGGCAGGGTTGCGGCGTTCACAGTAACCTGGCTGCCGCCAGTCGTACTCGACGTTACCGTCAAAGTGCCGCCAGGCACCGGCAGCGCAGCCACGGCATCCACGATATTCATGCCGGTGCCGGTGATACGGCCAAACACGGCATAACCGCCCGCGCTAGCCGGAGGTAGGTTCACCGAATTGTCGGCAGTGTTGATGAACCATTCGCTGGTCGCGCTGTTCGGGTCACTCGTCCGTGCCATTGATATGGTTCCACGCCCGTTTGTCAGCGTGTCACCGGCCTCCAAGGCAAGGGGTGCATTTGTCGCGATGGAACCGAGGGTCGAATTATTGAGAAAGCCCCCGCCCTGGATGACTCCGAGCGACTTGTCCGACCGGTGGATGATGCTGTCCGCATAGCTGTTGGCACTCAAATAGGCGAGGAAGTTCGCGACCGTATTCGGCGCCAGCGTGGAGTTCATTTCCACATTGAATTTGGCGCCCACGTTGAAGGTGAACTGGACGACCTGGCCCGTGATGCCCGTGACCGCGAAGTAATTCCGGAGATCAATCGCCGCCGGCGGCTGTGTTGCCAGAAAGTTACTGGCCGGGATGGCCCCGGTGTTCGTCGGAAGGTCGGCGGGATTGGTCTGCGCCTTGAGAGGGATAAGGCTGTTTACGAGGAATAGTGCGGCAAGAAGGAACAGGGATCGGAACTTAGCTTTCATGTGGTTTTTTTGAGAATGATAGGATCGGTAAATTTCAAGACACCGATCAGCGTGCCGTGCCCGCGTCCGCAAACTGCCGGGGCGTGACGCCGAGCACGCGTTTGAAATGCCGCGCCATGTGACTTTGATCGGCGAAGCCTGCATCCTGCGCGACCGCAGCCATCGTCCAGCCGCGCTCGGTGCGCATCAGCTCCTGCGCGCGATCCACGCGCAGGCGGATGAGGTAGTCGTGCGGCGGGTGGCCGGTCGCAGTCTTGAACTGGCGGGCGAAGTGAAATGCGCTGAGGCCCGCGGCATGGGCAAGCTCGTCGAGCGACACCGGTTCGGTGATGCGGCGGCGCATGAGTTCCACCGCGCGGAGCACGGCGATGGGCGGCGCGACATCGGCGGGCCTGCGGGCCGGGAGCTGCTGGTATTCGCGCAGCAGATGCACCGCGATGGCGCGGGCGATTCCCTCGGCGACGGTCGGGCTGCCGGGCGGCGCATCGAGCTCGCCCGCGAGCGTGCGCATGAGCGCACATGCAGGATGATCCGCGGAGAGCTTGCGGACATTTGTCTCGCCGTGCAGCGAGGTGCTTGCGCCGAGTTCCGCCGCGACGCGCTCAAAGAACCACGGCTCAAAACCGAGCATGAGGGTCTGCACTTCGCCGGTCCACCGGAACGACACAGGCCGGCCCGCGGGAGTCACGCGGCCCTCGCCGGAGTGATAGCCGACCTTGCGCATTTTTCCGTCCACGACCACATCGCTGCGCAGGGGCTTGAGAAAGTAGTAGAAGACGTGCTGCCGGATGCCGGACGCATAATTCACATGGCCCGAGTGCCCACGGCGCTCCTGGAGGAAAAGGCCAGGCCATCCGATCGATCGCCGCACGACCGTGATCGCCGCAGGCACGTACGTCTCGACATCCACGAGTGGGAGGGTGGGGCGCGGGGTCATCAAGGCACGAAGGATAAGCAGATCACGGGAAAAATGCCAGTGGAGGGTGGGGCGTTCGACGGCAAATCAAACTTCCTTCCCCTGATTTTCCTCCGCGATTCCTCCTCCGCGCTGGCAGCGAGAGCCCTTGAAATCAGTTCCCAGAAATGCTCCGGAAATGTGCAGCAAAAAATGCTTGCCGTCTGAGCGCTCCGCCGTAGCTTCCGCACCCCGCAAGCGCCATTTCCGAGATAGCTCAATGGTAGAGCAATCGGCTGTTAACCGATCGGTTGTAGGTTCGAGTCCTACTCTCGGAGCCAGCGCGTGCCCCTCTGACGGAGGGCGCGCCGCAGGCCCCGGAGACCCTGAAAATGACCCAACTGTGTGCAGAAGTGTGTGCAGCACGCCCGCGATTTTCACAATTCGAGCGAACTCCCGCACCACTCGCGCACTGCTCCGTTACGGGGAGGACTTCGGTGCTGCTACTCCTCATCCCATGGAGAACATGCAGCCGAAATACAGAATCTACCGACGCGGAGAAGCCGTCTTCTACTGGCAGGAAATTGGCGGCACGAAGCGCGGAAGCCTCCGCACGAAAGACCGGCAGGCGGCAGAGGAGCTTGTGCGCGCGATGAACGAATCGCACAGGCAGCCGTCGCTGAACCTCGCCCTTGGCCGCGCCTACCTCTCGGCGCACGATCCCAAAATGGCGCAGCGGACGTGGCGGCAGGTGATGGAGGAAATGGCCGCCCACGGAAAGGAATCCACCCGCCGCCGATGCCGCACGGCCATGCGCAGCAAAGGCTTCGACGCCATCCGCACCAAGCCCCTCGTGCAGACCACGAGCGCGGATTTCCTTGAGATTCTGCGCGACGCGAACACCTCGACCGCATTTTACCTCCGCAGGCTTCACAACCTCGCGCTCGATTACGGCTGGCTTCCGTGGCCGGTTCTCTCCAACGCGGCGTGGCCCAAGATGCAGCCGAAGCAGCGCCGCGCCATCACAGAGGCCGAGCAGAGGGCCATCATCGCGCAGGAGCAGACCACCGAGCGCAGGGCATACTACGAACTGTTGTGGCTCACAGGCGCAGCGCAGAGCGACGCGGCGGAGATGACCGCCGAAAACATCGACTGGCGTGATGGCGTGCTCAGTTTCCGCCGAAAAAAACTCGGCGTGACCAGCGAACCCGCACGGCTGACCATCGGGCCAAAACTCCGCGGACTCCTGCTCACCCTGCCAAGAAACGGCGACCTTTTTCCGACTCTCAAACGGCATATTGCCGCACATCGTGCCACGGAGTTCCAGCGCAGGTGCAGGATTCTCAAAATCGAGGGCGTGACGCTCCACAGCTACCGCTACGCTTGGGCACAACGGGCGAAGGCATGCGGCTACCCGCAGCGATTCGCGCAGGAAGCCCTCGGCCATGCGAGCAAGGCCGTGCATGAAGCCTACGCACGCGGCGCAATGGTCGTCTGCCCCTCTCTGGACGAATACGAGCAAATCGCGGCAGAGAAAATCATGCCGATCCCCGGCGCTTACTCCATGCAGCCCATCCGCTACGGGCAAGCCGGGTGAGGCTCAGGCACCCGCAGAAGCCTCGCCCTGCTCACAAGAAGCCGCCTTGCGACTGTTCTTGCCGAGCCAGTGTTTTGCCAGCGCACGCGTCGCCTGAGAGAGCCAATCGGCATCCTGGGCGCATCGCTCAATTTCCACCGTGGCAAAATACTTCGGTGCATTCGGCGCGGGTTTGCCGAGCGGTGCTATCAACCGTGCGGCGATCAGCGGTGCAATGTCGTGCTCTTGGAAACCCAGCAGCACAGCGACCTCCGAAGTGTTCAATCTTGCGGGTAAGCGGCGGCAGTTGAGCAGGGCGAGAGCGTCCTGCGGATTGCAGATGCGTTTTGCACTCAGCATGGCTCAATCCTCCTCCTCATAATTGAGAGGTCGTTCGCTCCACGGTGGTGACAGCCGGCAATGATTTCCAAAACGCAGTTTGGCCCATACTGCCTGCCGTCTGTCGTGCTCCGGGTCGAAAGAGCGCAAGTATGCAGTCTGTGCTTCGGGCATCGCCTTCAGAAAACTCCGCCGGACTTTTTTCTCGGGTACAGGTTTGCCTTCGTATGCTTCCGCAAGTTCCTCGTCTGGCGAACGCACGCCCATCTTTGCGCGGAGCAGGCGACCAAACGGGCTGTCGGTCATTACATCTTTCACCCGTGTACGCGGTGCATCTCCGAACGCAGACCAGAGCCGCGCACCTCGCAGACACTTTGGCCGTCGCTTTGAGAGATACTTGCAGACGTAGCGCAGCGCGCCCTCGGGGTCGTCAACATGCACCACATGGATTCTTCCGAACCCGTACCGTTCGCTCAGTTCGAGGAAGCGTCGGATTTTGTACCGCCGATTCGTCAGCACGTGAAGATGCACACCGTGTTCTTCGTGCAATTCGATGACACGGACTCCTTGGAATCCGAGCTTCCGCTTGAGGATCGTCAGGAATTGATTCCACAACCCCATTGCTACTTTCAGCGAATGAACATCGCGAAAGGTGAAGGTCCAAAAGTACAGCCGGCCAGTGGCCCGGAGCATTTTTCGGACAGTGAACTCGAAGGCAGATCGGCTCTTCATTCCGTCTGAATTGTTCTTTAGGAAACAAGGTAAGCGCGCCGGGCACATGGCTGGCGCTGGCGCGCCAGCCACGCGCCCGGTCGCTTCTCAGTTCCCGATTTGAGTGTTTCCGGCGGCGCGAAGTGCGGCCACGTCCGAAGCATTCAGCCGATGAATGTCCGCCGGGTTGCACGAGACGCGACGAACCCCGAACTTTTGTTCCACCCTGTTGACGGAGACTGCCACGATTTCACCGCGCTTGAGATCCATGCGTTGTGCAAACGCTGTAGCATCCGTGTTGCCGTCGAGGAATACGGTGAGTTGGACCGAAGCGCCATCGGCAAGCAATTCGAGATGCACCTTGTAGATCCCGAACAATTGAGGAGGTGCGTTCTTATCTGACTTGTCGAAGCGCTTGGCTATTTCGGCTTTCGCGCCCCGGACATCGCCGACCATGATTGGGCCGGCTAGGAGCAATTCAATGATGCTTTTCATACTGACAAACTTTCATTTCTGCGGAGTACCACCGCATGATGCGGTGAGAATCCAAGTTGAGTGTAGAAACCGACCCACTCTCCTGAGTGCCGCCGGGAAGGGCCGTATGCTGGCTAGGCTTGCCTCAATGGGCATTCGTTAATGCCGCTTCTCTTTTCTACTTGTCGCTTTGTCTCAACTTGGCCGTTCTAGTTTGTCAGTGCGCCCTTTTGTTCTTTTTGGGTATTTTATAAGCGGGCGGCTTATTTTGGAATGACGGCTCTTTTTATTTATCGCGATACTTTTTAATTAATATATGCGGTCTGGGTGGCTCTCTACGCTACGGGTGGGGTCGCGTCAACTGAAATGCACAAGATTTTGTGTTTTCGGCGCTCAAGGCGTGAGCGAAACCGGTGAGATTTACCGTTCCCCAAGGAAGGAAATCCCGTTCGCCTAGCGCCGCAGGTCTTCGGCAATCGTCGCAAATTGCTCCAGCGCGGCTTCGAGATCGGCGGTGATGTCGGCGGCGATGATTTCCGGTGCGGGCAGATTCGCGGATTCTTCGAGCGCGTCGTCTTTCAGCCAGAAGATGTCCAGGTTCACTTTGTCACGCTTGGTCAGCTCTTCGTAGGTGAAGGACTTGAAACGCTCACTCTCCTTGCGGTCGTGGCGGTTCTTCGTGTGGTAGCAAGTAACGAAATCATCGAGGTCGCTGCGCTTCAGCGTGTTTTCCTTCAGCGTGAAATGCAGGTTGGTGCGCAGATCGTAAATCCACAGCTTCGTCGTGTGTGGCTTTTCCTGCGCGGGCTTGCGGTCGAAGAACAGCACATTCGCCTTCACGCCTTGCGCGTAGAAGATGCCGGTGGGCAGGCGCAGCAACGTATGCACGTCCGCCTGCTTGAGCAATTCGCGCCGGATGGTTTCGCCCGCGCCGCCTTCAAACAGCACGTTGTCCGGCAACACCACCGCCGCGCGACCGTGCTGCCTGAGGATGGTGAAAATGTGCTGGAGGAAATTGAGCTGCTTGTTGCTCGTGCTCGCCCAGAAATCGTCGCGGTTGATGATGAGCGATTCCTTGGACGACTCGCCCGCCTCGTTGACGATGGTCACGCTGCTCTTCTTGCCGAACGGCGGATTTGCCAGGACAATTTCATACTCTCCATGCTTGCCCGCGAGCGCATCTTTGGTGACGACGGGCAAATCTTCCTCCGACTCTCCGCCGATGCCGTGCAGCAGCAGATTCATCGCGCAAAGACGCGTGACACTGTCCACCAGTTCGATGCCGAAGAACGTGCCGCTCTTGAGCTTCTTTTTTTGCGCCCGGTCGAGCGCGTGATGCTTGGCCAGATAATCATGCGCTGCGAGCAGGAAACCACCCGTGCCACACGCCGGATCACAAATGGCCTGCCCCGGTTGCGGGGCGACTACGTCCACCATCGCGGCGATGAGCGGGCGCGGCGTGAAGTATTGGCCCGCGCCGCCTTTCACGTCCTCGGCATTCTTTTGCAGCAGGCCCTCGTAAGCGTCGCCCTTCACGTCGGCGGACAGGCTGGACCACTGCTCCTTGTCAATGAGGTCCACGATGAGCCGGCGCAGCTTGGCCGGGTCCTGGATTTTGTTCTGCGCCTTGCGGAAAATGACGCCGAGCATGCCCGACCGCTTGCCGAGTTCCTCCAGCGTATGGCGGTAATGAATCTCCAGCTCGTCGCCATCCTTGGCCAGCAACGCCGGCCAGTCCGCCCCTTCGGGAATGGGCGACGGCTTGTTGAACGGCGGCCGGGCCTGTTCATCCGCCATTTTCAGGAACAGCAGAAACGTCAACTGCTCCACGTAATCGCCGTAGGACAGGCCGTCATCCCGCAGGATGTTGCAGTAGTTCCAGAGTTTTTGGACGAGGGCGGTGGGATTAGACATCGAACCGTATCAGGGAATTCTCCAGCCCGTCTGCGGATCGAGAACAATGGCATCCAGATGTTTGCCATCGCGCAAAGCCAGAAACGCCTTGCCATCCGTCGTGAGAACTGTGGCACCGCTCACCTTGGTGGCAGCCGCGATCCAGAGATCATTTTTGTCGTGGAAGATGGCGAGACCCTGTTCCTTCGCGAGGGTGCTGAACTCCGCGTAAGCCTTCATGATCCGATCATCGCTCAGATCCACGACCACCAGCTTGGTTTTCAATTCCGCAAGCTTCCGGCGTCTCTCATCTCCCCACTTTGAACTCATTGCAAACGCCTCGATCTCACCCAGAGTCACTTCACAGATTAGGGGCCGAAAGCTGGAGGCGGTGAGCTGAAATTGCCCATCGATCGTCTCACAAACCTTGCTCCCTCGCAGCCAGTGCAGCAGCACGTTTGTGTCGAGAAGGTGGTACCCCGCCGTTGGCATCAGCTCAATTCCTCCACGGCCCGAATGAAATCCTCCTCCGATTCATCTCCAGGGATCAGGCCCATGATTGCGGAGTAAGCCGACTGTCCGGGCCGGACGCGGGCCGCCAATGCGTGATCGTTGACAATTCCGGGCAGCGGCAGTTTCGAGAAGAAAGCATCCCGCGCTTCTGCCGCAGCGATGGCATCCGCATCGATGCGCAGGAGGGAACCAGACGGACGGAACAAGGCGAGTCCCTCGATCACCACATCCTTGCCTAGAAAGCCGGCCAGCCCCGTGAAGTCTTCCTCGTTCCACAGCGCCGTGACTGGAGTTCCATCCTCCAGATAAAGCCCCATCACCCGGCGGCTGACGCCGAGCATGTCGAGCTTGCCACACAGACGCGCGCGACGCGGTGGCGGAGTCTGACGGTAAAGCGAATCCGCCGCTGTGCTGAGCGCTTCATCGAAACGCGTTTCTGCGGATTCCGCCCCATCCACCACGATCGCATCCAATCCGCGTCTTAGAGTATGCCGATAGCGGCTGAAACGGTGCAGAAGCGAGTGGTCAAACCGCGTGCTGTCCTTCCACTGACGGCGCACGTCCTTCATCGCCTGTGTGAGCAGATCGAAGGCCGTCTCATCCGGCTTCGGTCCATCGTCCCAGAGTTGCCGTTGTTGGAAAAGTTCTTCGGCCACATCACCGAAACGGGGCACGCGAAAGCGCAGAATCGTTTTCTCATCGCCACTCCCTTCCAACCCGATGTAACGCACGTCCGCCGCCGCTTGAAGTGCGTGAGGGATGCGTCCGCGCGTCCGGCTAGCGTGGAGAAAACCCATGCGCACCGAGTCAAGCAGCGTGTCGTGCAGGCCCGCTAGCACAGGACCGATCAGCTCCGGGCGCGGGCTTCCACCGAGCCCGGAAGGCCCCTGAAGCTCGAAGCTGCGCTCAATATATTGGATCGCCATTGGGAAGATGGAAAAGAATACGGTCAGGGTGAAATTTGTCCATCGTCTCGAACGGTCACAGCCTCCCGGTGAATGCTTTTTGGAGGATGGACTGGCGGAGCCGGGTGGCGCGCTGGAGGTTGGCGGACACCACCGCTTCCAACTCCTCCACCACGCTCAACCGCCGCTCCACCTCCGCCACGATCCGCGGCTGCTCGCCGAGGGGTGGGAGCGGTATGAGCAATTCCCCAAATCGTTTTTGAGTAAGGTTTACACCGCTGTCGCTGATGCCGGTCTTGAGCTTGTTCACCTCGTCAAGGATGTGAGGGGCGTTCAGGACCAATTCGAGGAATGCGGGATACACGACGTCCGGCTTACACCGCAGACGATAGGCTTTGTCGCAGAGCATCAATCTTGGACGAGTGCTTTTCACGAGGCACGCCACTCCTACGCGAGAGTGAGGGCCTGCCCGCGTCACGAGCAAATCGCCCGGCATAAGTTCAAGATGCGCACGCGGCTTGAGTGGCGCTGGCAGTGTCTTGTTCTCATCTTCAAGGAATCGGAGATTCTGAATTGCGGTTGTCTTGATGACCGCCCAAGTCGCGTTGCTATTTGACGGTGCGCTTTCGCACTTCGGACTCCAGCCCTGGTCCATTGTTTGAATAGCAGCAGCAATTTCCTTCTGCGGCCATTCGGCACCGGTTGGGACGAGGCGGCCTTCGCAGGCGGCTTTGAGGACGGCGGCGCGGTAGCGTTTGAGGTTGGCCTGCACCCGCCGCAACGCCGCCACCCCCGCCTCCAGCCGCGTGAATTGCTTCTCAATCTCCGCCACAATCCGCCGCTGTTCGGGGAGGGGTGGAACGGGAACAGACAACGCCTTGAGTTTTGTCCCGTTGACGTTCGCTTGTCCGACCTGCTGGCTCACAACGGAATTCACCCATGCTCTCCCGAAGGTCGAGTTGATGTAGTAAGCGAGGAACTCGGGGACGTAGCTATGCCGCAGGCGTGCACGGATGAGATACGAGGCACATGAGCACGGAGAAGGATTGCCGCGATAGATGGCGGATTTCCCGACGAGTTCGGCGCTGTTCGTGCGATTGAAAAGAAGGTCGCCATCGTGAAGGAGCAAAGCGGGAAACTCTCCATGTTCTGCCGGGAGGTATTTGAGGGTATCGAGTACCAGACTGCCGTCCTTGATATTGCCCATCCGTAAAACAGGAACGCCGGTGGCGTCTTCGGAAGTTTTGGCCGACGTTCCGTATTGCATTTCATCCACCATCTCCCCGACGGACTTCCATTCCCAGCCAGAAGGCAGCACGTCACTTTCTTTCGCCCCTTCAGGGCTCGGCGTGTTTTGGGATTTGTGACCCAGGGCGGCGTCGCTGCGCTCCTTGCCCTGGGCTGGCTTGTTACGCCCCGTTGGGGCTGTGATGCCGAGCTTTGCGTTCATGCGCGCTTTTCTCCCCCGGCTTTTTTAGCGGGCTTGGTTGCGGTGGAGAGTTCGGCCTCGATTTGTGCAATGCTCGGCAGGGCGCTCTGGAGCTTCTTCGGCAGGGCGCGGGTGAGCTGGTATTCGGAGACGCCGATGGCTTTCTTGATGCCGCGCAGGGCATACTCGGCGACGACGCGGTTTTTGTCCTGGCAGAGGATGAGGCCGATGCTCGGTTGGTCGCTGGCGTGGCGGAGACGGTCGTCCACGGCGTTTAGG
>CAIRYQ010000014.1 GCA_903882875.1 uncultured Spartobacteria bacterium
CTGCCGCAGGCAGCCCGGGGGCAGCGCCGGAGGGCGCTGGCAACCTCTCCGCAAAGCCGTTCTGCCACGGGCCGCCGGGATCGATGCAGATGGTCTGGATGCGGTTCTCCGCCAGCCACTGCTGCACGACCTTGGCGATGAATTGCCAGCACTCTGCGGTGCTGCCCTTCGGGCAAAAGGCTCGGGCCTTTTGGCATCTCGCTGCGCTCGGTTCGCTGCCGTTGTCGCTGGGCAGTTATTGCGGCGCTCCATGCTCCTCGATGGCTTTCCGCAGCCACTCCAGCACGTCCTCCGAACGCAGCGCCCGGTCCGCACGCAGCACGTGGCACTCCCGGGTGTACTCATCGAGGATGCTCAGCATTCTCAATGCTCCTCCGCGCATCGTCGCATCCGCGATGAAGTCCCACGTCCACATGTGCCCACGGTGCGTCGCCTTGGCCGGCTGCCCCGTGGAGACTCCTCGGCGCACGACCTTCCGCTTGCTCGGAGGCACGCGCAACCCGGCTGCCCGCCGAAGCCGCTGGATGTGCCGCTTTCCAACCATCCGTCCTTCCCGCCTCAGCAGCGCCGCGATCCGTCGGTACCCGTATCGCGGATGCTATTCGGAGAGTTCCCTCAGCCGCCTCTACATCTGCTGCTCGCGTGGCGATGGCACTCGCCCTCGATACCCATGCGTCCCCCGGGCAGGCCCAAGGAACCGGCACGCCGCACGCCCAGAGCACATCCCTGCCTCCACCACCTCCTTTGCCACTGCCTTGCGGTGCTGGGCTGGCTTGCTTGCGCACCTCTGGTGCTCAGAGGCGGCGCTATTCCTTGAACGTGATCTGCGTGGCGATCTTCGCCCACTCGTCCTCGGTCATCTTGTTCTTCAGCGCGCGGAGCATGAAGCCGCCGACGGCCTTGCCGTCCTCGTTGAACATCCAGTCGCAGATTTCCGCGGGCGGGAAGGCGACCCTGCCATCGAGCGGGATGCCTGCGCCGACGGTCGCCGTCTTGTCGTCGGCCACGCCGTGCAGCAGCGTGCCGTCGTAGGTCACGCTGTTGATCCACAGGATTTGCTGCCTGCCAGCCACCAGCGTGGGGTAGGCCTTGCGCACCATGAACTGCTTCTGGTTCGCCGCGGGCTTTTGCAGCGCGGCGAGGAATTCGCCGACGGTCGCGCGCGCCTTCTCCATTGCGGCGCGGATGTCCGGGTCGTCGGTGTTGCCGTGCATGAGCGCGCGGAGATCGTCGCGGCGCTGCTCCTTCACCTTGTCCTTGCAGCCGGAGAAAACGAGCACGGTGAGCACGAGCGGGATCAGTTTGCGAAGCATCGCGCGGACATTCGCAAGCGCGGCGCGCGATGTCGAACGCTGGATGCACGCCGCGGATTTCGGACGCTCCGCCCTTGACCCACGCAGCGGCCTTTGAAACAAGCGCGGTCGCATTTCCCTGATCCCAAATACATGAGCACCGTCACCGCGCTACGCGCCGTCAAAGGCAACACGAAGTCCAAAGTCGAAGCCGAACTTTCCAAGACCGGAGGCCTGCTGCGCCTCGCGCCGTGCTGGGTGCCGCGCAGTTTCCTCCAGCCGGGCAAGCGGCTGAAGCTGCATCCGGACGATCTCTACGCGTATGGACTCAATCGCGGCGGCATTGACGAGCGATGGTTCGCAAGCACGACGCCTGCGGCGAATGAGAACCGCACGCCGGACGAAGGGCTTTCGTATGTCGTCGTGGGCAAGGAGAAGTTCACTTTGCAGAAGGCCGTGGAGGATTGCGGCGCGACGCTCATCGGCAAATCGATCTGGAACAAATACAAGAAGTGGCCGGTGTATTCGAAGTTCTTCGACAACATGGGGCCCATCCCGCACCACATGCACCAGTCGAAGGCGCAGGCGAAACTCGTCGGGCAGGAAGGCAAGCCCGAGTCGTATTATTTCCCGCCGCAGCACAACAACGTGGGCAACAATTTTCCCTACACGTTCATGGGATTCGAGCCCGGCACGACAAAGGATCAGGTGCGGCAGTGCATCGCGAATTGGAACAAGGGCGACAACGGCATCCTCGATCTCTCGAAGGCGTACCGCCTCAAGGTCGGCAGCGGATGGCTCATCGATCCGTGCATTCTCCACGCGCCGGGATCGCTCTGCACGTACGAGCCGCAGTGGGGCAGCGACGTGTTCGGAATGTATCAGAACCTCGTCGAGGGCCGCGAAGTGCCGTGGTCGCTGCTCGTGAAGGACATGCCGAAGAGCAAGCACAAGGACATTGATTTCATCGTGGACCAGCTCGACTGGGCGAAAAATGTGGATCCGAAGTTCAAGGACAACCACTACCTCGAGCCCGTGCCAGTCGCGGACACGCGCAAGGAAGGCTACGTGGATCGCTGGATCGTCTATGGCAAGGTGGACGGCGAGCAGCTCTTCACCGCAAAGGAACTCACCGTGGATCCGGGCGTGACCGCGTTCGTGAAGGACAACGGCGCCTACGGGCTCATCGCCGTGCAGGGCAGCGGCAAGATCAACAGCCAGCCTCTGAACTCGCCGAAGCTGATCCGTTTCACCGAGCTGACCGAGGACGAATATTTCGTGACCGAGGACGGTGCGAAGGCGGGCGTGAGCTTCACCAACACGAGCGAGACCGAGCCGCTCGTCGTGCTGCGCTACTTCGGCCCCGAGGTGAACCCCGACGCGCCGAAGATGGGCGCGTACCGCAAGAACAAGTTCAACTGACGCTTTCCGCAGTAAACACAACACCAACACACAACGAACCCATGAAAACCAAACGCGCAATTCTCACGGCCCTGGCCCTGGCATTTGCATTCATCATGCCGCTGCGTGCCGATGAGGCGCTCGACGGTTTCAAAAAGGAAATGACCGGCCTCGAGGCCTACGTCAAAGAAACAGGAAGCGGGACTCAAGACGAACCCGATGGCGGGCATCGCGATGATCCGCAACATCATCACCAAGCTTCAGGGCATCAAGACCGACGGGCTCCCCGCCGACCTTAAGGGCGGCTACACGGAATTCGTCACGGCGATTTCCAAGATGGGCGAGCTGTTCAATGGCTGGCCGGAGAAGGCCGAGGACATGCAGGCGTTCGTCGTGAAAAAAATCGGGGAGGATCCAAAGTTCATGGACACCTTCGGCGGGAAGATGGCCGCGCTCGAAAAGGAGATGCAGCCTGCCGTGGCGAAACTCGACGAACTCGGCAAGAAATACGGCCTCGACATGTCGAAGATTGCTCCCGGCAAGTAAGGCCCGTCTGAATTCCACTTCAACAAGCCGCCGGTCCGCAGCACGCGGGCCGGCGGTTTTTGCATTGCGGTAAAATCGCATCCCTGACGGTGACGCGCGCCGCCGAAAAATATTTCCGTTTCGGCTTTGCCAATCAGGACAAAACGGTCAGCCTCCCGGCCGCATGAAACTCATTCATAACATCGCCATCGTTGTCGCCACCGCGCTCTTCACCCTCACTGGATGCAACAAAGCTCCGGACGAAAAAACAGCCCTCGCAAACTTCAAGACTGAAGTCGAGAGCACGAGCAAGTGGGTCGAAGAAAAACAGAAGACTGACGGAGCCGACCCGGTGAAGGGCATGGCGATGGTCGGAGAGATTGTCTCGAAGTTCAAGAGCATCAAGACCGACGGGCTCCCTGCGGATCTCAAGGCCACATGGGGTGAGATGACCGGAGTGATGGCGGAATTTGGCGACATCTTCAAGGGCCTGCCGAAGCCCGATCCCGCGAAGCCGGACGAGGCCATGAAGGCATTCGGCGAGATCATGCCCAAGATGATGGCCGTTCAGGGCAAGATTGAACCGA
>CAIRYQ010000015.1 GCA_903882875.1 uncultured Spartobacteria bacterium
GAATCCTCTGCTCGAACGCTACGCGATCTCACCCGTCGTTGAAGTTCCATGCGTTCGGTATCAGTAAGAATCAATGGTTGAATGGCCATTCGCCAATCTTATCTCATGTGTGGCCGAAGTCAATGTTACGTTGCACTAGCCAGCGGATTGCTCAGCACAACTGCAAACTCGGCGGCCTGTTCAGCGGCAGCTCGAATGCCTTGAGCTGGCCGGCGTTCGCGTCGTCCGTGTAGGGCCAGATGCCGTCGGTGGTGTGCTGGATGGCGCTACGGCGGGTGTTCATCGTCTTGATTACATGTAAGTCCTCAAGGTTTTGCTTTGGGATCGAAAGCAAAAGGCGCGCGACCTTTCGGCCGCGCGCCTTGGCGTTACAGTGCGGGGTGGGCGCACTGTTATGGGATTCTGCCCGCTTAGTAGCGGTAATGCTCCGGCTTGTAAGGGCCGTTCGGATTCACGCCGAGGTATTCAGCCTGTGCCTTGGTGAGCTTGGTGAGCTTCACGCCGATCTTCTCAAGGTGCAGGCGGGCCACTTCCTCGTCGAGATGCTTGGGCAGGCGATAGACTTCGGCGGCATACTTGTCCTTGTTCTTCCAGAGGTCGAGCTGGGCGAGCGTCTGGTTGGTGAAGGAGTTCGACATCACGAAGCTCGGGTGGCCGGTGGCGCAGCCGAGGTTCACGAGGCGGCCTTCGGCTAACATATAAATAGTGCGGCCATTAGGCAGGACGTAGGAATCATACTGCGGCTTGACGGTGACTTTCTTCACGCCCTTGAGCTTGTTCAGGCGGTCCACTTGGATTTCGTTGTCGAAATGGCCGATGTTGCAGACGATGGCCTGGTCTTTCATCTTCACCATGTGATCGAGGGTGATGACGTCCTTGTTGCCAGTCGTGGTGACATAGATGTCGCCCCAGCCGAGGGTGTCCTCGACGGTGGTGACTTCAAAGCCTTCCATCGCCGCTTGCAGCGCATTGATGGGGTCAATTTCCGTGACAATGACGCGTGCGCCGAAGCCGCGCAGCGAATGCGCCGAGCCCTTGCCGACGTCGCCATAGCCGCAGACGACCGCGACCTTGCCGGCGATCATGACGTCGGTGGCGCGCTTGAGACCGTCGCTCAACGACTCACGGCAGCCGTAGAGGTTGTCGAACTTCGACTTAGTCACCGAGTCATTCACATTGATGGCGGGGACTAATAGCTTGCCCGCTTCTTTCATCTGATAGAGACGATGCACGCCCGTGGTGGTCTCCTCGGAGACGCCGCGCCAGTCCTTCACCATCTTAGTCCAGATGCCGGGATGCGACTTAGCCACGCGCTTGAGGAGGTTCTTGATGACCTGCTCTTCGTGCGAACCACTCGGGCTGTTCACCCACTTGTCGCCCTGTTCGAGTTCGTAACCTTTGTGGATGAGGAGCGTGACGTCGCCGCCGTCGTCCACGACGAGCTGCGGGCCTTTTTCACCGGGGTGAATGACGGCATCGAGCGTGCAATCCCAATACTCTTCGAGGGTCTCACCCTTCCATGCGAAGACCGGTGTGCCGGTGACGGCGATAGCCGAAGCAGCATGGTCCTGCGTGGAGAAGATGTTGCAGCTCGCCCAGCGGACATCCGCGCCGAGTGCCACGAGGGTCTCGATGAGAACAGCCGTCTGGATGGTCATGTGCAGCGAGCCGGTGATGCGGACGCCCTTGAGCGGCTTCTCCTTCGCATACTTGCGGCGGACGGACATGAGGCCCGGCATCTCGTGCTCGGCAATGACGATTTCCTTGCGGCCCCACTCGGCGAGCGAGATGTCGCGGACCTTGTAGTCGTGCTTCGCGCCATTGCTGGCGCCGTTGGACTTGACAATAGCCTTCGCGACTTTCGCTCGGGGCGGTGAGAGTTTGATCTTAGCCATAATATGGTGAGGTATTGTGTTAGTTAGTTATTTGGCGGCCTTTCTGAGTGCGTCGGCCTTGTTGGTGATTTCCCAGGTGATGTCCTTGTCGTTGATTTTGCCGAAGTGCCCGTAGTTGGTGCTCTTCGAGTAAATCGGGCGGAGCAGGTTGAGCTGCTTCACGATGTCGGCGGGCTTGAACGAGAAGACCTTCTTCACCGCCGCGAGGATTTTCGCGTCGCTGATCGCGCCGGTGCCGAACGAATCCACATGCACGCTCACCGGCAGCGGGTGCCCGATGGCGTATGCGAACTGAATCTCGACGCGCGACGCGAGGCCCGCGGCGACGATGTTCTTCGCGACCCAGCGGCCCATGTAGGCCGCGCTGCGGTCCACCTTGCTCGGATCCTTGCCGGAGAATGCGCCGCCGCCGTGGCGGCCGGTGCCACCGTAGCTGTCCACGATGATCTTGCGTCCCGTGAGCCCGCTGTCGCCCTGCGGCCCGCCGACGACAAACTTGCCGGTCGGGTTGATGAGAAACTCGGTGCCCTTCGTGAGCATCCGCTTCGGCAGGACTTTCCTGATGACGTTCTCGATGCAGAAGCTCTCGATGAGCTTGTGCGACGCGCTGGCCGCGTGCTGCGTGGAGATGACGACGTTCACGATGCGCGTGGGCTTGCCGTCTACGTACTCGACGGACACCTGCGACTTCGCATCGGGGCGCAGCCAGGGTGCTAGCTTGCCGGCCTTGCGGATCTTCGTGAGCTGCCGCCCGAGGCGGTGCGCAAACATGATCGGCGCAGGCATGAGCTCCGGTGTCTCGTCGCACGCGTAGCCAAACATGATGCCCTGATCGCCCGCACCCTGCTCGGCGGTCTTCTTGCCGGCGGCCTTCTTCGCGTCCACGCCCTGCGCGATGTCAGGCGACTGCGTGGTGAGGTAGTTGTTGATGAAAATGCGATCCGCGTGGAAGACATCGTCGTCGTTCACATAGCCGATGCCGCGCACGGCGTCGCGAATGGTCTTGTCAATGTTGATGACGTTGCCGATCGGCTTCTGCCCGATCTTCGGAATCGTGATTTCGCCGCCGACCACGACGATGTTGCTCTTCACGAACGTCTCGCACGCGACGCGGCTCTTGGAATCCACGGTGAGGCACGCGTCGAGGATCGCGTCGGAAATGGTGTCTGCGACTTTGTCAGGATGGCCTTCGCCGACGGACTCTGAGGAGAAGATGAAACTACGGGACATGAGGTGTGTGATGGGTTTTTGTTTGTCACGACTCGGCGGATGAAAAACACACTCACCAATCATGATTTCATGATATGTCCCAAGAAAGTGGCTGCGGGTCAAACGGAAAGATCGGCTTTTTCCGGCTGGTTTGTGGCACAGCCGTCTCGGCTGTCGGGGGCGGCGGCATCCTGCCCATCTTCGGTGAAAATGCTGGTGGGACGCCCGTATGCCCCACAGGCAGGATGCCTGTGCCACGTTCGGGATTGAACCCCCCATTTTCCCGGTGCATGAATGTCCCTGTGTCCCACCGCGCCGAACTCCTCGCCACGCTGAAGCGCGTCTTTGGCTACGACTCCTTCCGCCCGCTGCAGGAGGAAATCATCACGGCTTCGCTCGATGGCCGTGATACGTTCGCGCTGCTGCCGACCGGCGGCGGCAAGTCGCTGTGCTTCCAGCTCCCCGCGCTCGTGCGCGACGGCCTCACGGTCGTCGTCTCGCCGCTCATCGCGCTCATGAAGGATCAGGTGGACGCGCTGCAAACCGCGGGCGTCGCGGCGACATTTCTGAATTCCATGCTCGGCGAAAAGGAATCGCGCAAGCGGCTCGCCGCGCTCTTCAACGACGAATACCGGCTGCTCTACGTCGCACCCGAGCGGCTCATGGTGCCTTCGTTTTTGGAAAAATTGCGCCAGTGGAAAGTCGCGCTCATCGCGATTGACGAGGCGCACTGCATCTCGGAATGGGGCCACGATTTCCGGCCCGAATACCGGCAGATTTCCGACCTGCGCACGCACTTCCCCGGCGTGCCTTTCATGGCGCTCACGGCGACGGCGACCGAGCGCGTGCGCGACGACATCGTGCGCCAGCTCCACATGCGCGAGCCCGCGATTTTTGTCGCGAGCTTCAATCGTCCGAACCTCGCATATCGCGTCGTGCCGAAGGACGGCGCGTATTCGCAGGTCGTCGAATTTGTGCGCGAGCGGAAAAAGGAAAGCGGGATCATCTACTGCCTTTCGCGCAAGGCGACCGAGGGCCTCGCCGAGCGGCTCGTCGCGGATGGCATCAAGGCTCGTCCTTATCACGCGGGACTCACGGACACCGAGCGCGCGGAAAATCAGGAGTCGTTCCTGCGCGACGTGACGAAGGTGATGTGCGCGACGATCGCGTTCGGCATGGGCATCAACAAGCCGAACGTCCGCTACGTCATCCATCACGACCTGCCGAAGAATATCGAGGGCTACTACCAGGAGACCGGACGTGCGGGCCGCGACGGACTGCCCGGCGACTGCATGTTGCTTTTCTCCGCCGCCGATGTCGCGAAGCTCACGGGGTTCATTGACGACATGGGCGACGATCAGCAGCGCCGCATCGCGCGCGAACAGCTCCAGCAGATGGTCCACTACGGCGAGAGCGCCGGCTGCCGGCGCTCGGAGCTGCTGATGTATTTCGGCGAGCGTTACCCGAACGCGAACTGCGGCGGCTGCGACAACTGCCTCAGCCCGCGCGAGACGTTCGACGGCACGGTGTCCGCACAAAAATTTCTCTCCAGCGTCTGGCGCGCACGCGACGCGGGTTGGAAAAAGGACATGAGCTTCGGACTCATGCACCACGTCGAAGTGCTCACCGGCGCAAACACCGAGCGCATCCGCAAGTGGGGCCACGACAAACTTTCCACCTACGGCATCGGCAAGGAACACACGCGCCCGCAGTGGGGCGCCATCGGCCGCGAACTGCTGCGGCTCGGCCTGCTGCGCGTCGCGCCCGGCGAATTCCAGACCGTCGAACTCACCGAGGACGGCCTCACTTTTCTGCGCGAGCGCCGCACGCTCCAGCTCACGCGCCCGATGAAAACCGCCGCCGCAAAGCCCGAGAAGCGCACCGGCGACATTGCGTGCGACGAGGCGCTCTTCGAGGTGCTGCGCGCCCTGCGCCGCGAGATCGCCGACGGCCTCGGCGTGCCCGCCTACATCGTCTTTGGTGACAACACGCTCCGCCACATGGCGCGCACGTATCCGCAAAACGAGCGCGAGATGTCGCGCATCCCCGGCGTCGGCGCGAAGAAGCTCGACGACTTCGGCGCGAAGTTCATGGACGCCGTCACAAAATTCCTCCGCGAAAATCCGCGCCAGGTCTTCGCCGACTCATTCGAACCCGCCGCGCCGCCGTCACCGCACGCGCCGAACCCGAACGCGCTCAACGACACCGCGCACAAGAGCTGGCGGATGTTCGCCGATGGAAAAAACATCGCTGCCATTGCGAAGGAACGCGGATTCACCGAGGGGACGATATCGGGGCACCTCGCTTTTGCGGTGGAAGCAGGCCTCGTCGTGGATGTCTCTCGCGTGCTCACCGTGGAAGAGCTTGAACGCGTCCGACCACTGCTCGCCGCACACGGCACGGTTTCGCTGAAGCCCATCTTCGACGAACTCGGCGGGAAGATTGACTACGGCAGGCTCAGAATCGCCTGCGCGGCGCTCCAGCACGGAAAATGACATACGGCGACGCGGCGCAATCGAGACTAGCGACAGTCGCGTTCGTACCGCAAAGTCCTCGCACCTTTTCCCGTGAAAATCACGACCTCCGCCATCGCACGATCATCAGCACGCAGGGGCGTGATTTCTTTTCTCGCGGTGCTGGTCGGCCTCGCGATTTCGATCGTGCGTGTGAATGGCACCGAGACTGACGCGAAAGCTCGACCCGCGGACGTGTATGCCGTGCTCGAAGCGCATTGCGTGAAATGCCACGGCGGTGAGAAGACAAAGGGCGGGCTGGATCTCGTGACGCGCGAGGCGCTGCTGCGCGGTGGTGAAAGCGGTGCGGCTGTCGTGCTCGGAAAACCGGACGCGAGCCTGCTGATCCGTCAGGTGCGTCACGAGGAGGATCCGCACATGCCGCACAAGGAACCGAAGCTGCCGGACGCCGCCATCGCGCAACTCGTCGAGTGGGTGAAGGCTGGCGTCCCATACACTCGTGCGCTGGCAAAGGCACCGCAGACTGTCGCGGAAAAAGGCGCGGCGAAATTTACACTCACCGATGCGGATCGCAGTCACTGGGCTTTTCAACCGATCAGCCGACCGACTCCGCCAACTATTCAGAATTCAAAATTCAAAACTCAAAATCCCATCGATCGGTTCGTCTTCGCTAAGCTCGAAACCGCGGGCCTTTCGCTCTCGCCGCCTGCGAGTAAGACCGTGCTCATCCGCCGCGTGACGCTCGATCTCATCGGCCTTCCGCCGACGCCTGCGGAGATTGATGCGTTCGTGAATGATGCGTCGCCGCAGGCGTATGAGAGGCTGCTGGATCGTCTGCTCGCCTCGCCGCACTACGGCGAACGCTGGGGGCGGCACTGGCTCGACCTTGCGCGCTTTGCGGAGACGGATGGCTTTGAGCATGACGCGGTGCGGCCGCACTCGTGGCGCTATCGCGATTACGTCATCAAGTCGTTCAATGAAGACAAGCCCTACGACCGTTTCATCCGCGAGCAGATCGCGGGCGACGAGCTCTGGCCCGGTGACGCAGAGGCGCTCACGGCGACGGGATTCAATCTGCTCGGCCCGGACATGGTGGACAGCTCGGATCAAATCCAGCGCCGGCACAACACGCTCAACGACATGACCGATACCGCCGCGCTCGCGTTCCTCGGTCTCACGATGGGCTGCGCGCGCTGCCACGACCACAAGTTCGAGCCGATCTCGCAGCGCGACTACTACGCGGTGCAGGCGTTTTTCACTCCGGCAAAATTTGTCCGCGACACGCCGGTGCCCACGGCTGCCGCGCGCGCCGAGTTCGATGTCGCGATGAAAAAATACAGCGAGAATCCGAAGGTGCGCGAACTTGCGGAACTCGATGCGCCGGTGCGCGCGAGGCTCTTCGAGAAAAAGGTCGCGAAGCTTGCACGCGAGGCGCAGATGGCGCATCGCACGCCGCCCGAGCAGCGCGATGCGGAGCAGGCGAACCTCGTGCTCGAAACGGAGGACAAGGTGAAAATCTCCGAGAAGGACATCGCGAGCGCCGTGACCGGCGCCGAGCGCGAACGGCGGCAGATATTGCTCGACGAGGTGAAGAAACTCCCGAAGCCGCCCGAATTGCCAAAGGCCATGACGCTCGCGCGCGGCGATGCGTCGGCGAAGACATTCGTGCTGCATCGCGGCGAATACAGCCAGCCGGAGGCGGAGGTCGCGCCGGGATTTCCCACGGTGCTGAGCGCGCCATCGAATGCGACGCAGAGTGCCGTCAGCAGACGCGCCGCGCTTGCTGACTGGATTGCTTCGGCAAAAAATTCGCTCACCACGCGCGTGATGGTGAACCGCATCTGGCAGCATCATTTCGGGCGCGGCCTCGTCGCAACGCCGAGCGACTTCGGCACGCACGGCGCGAAACCGACGCATCCCGAACTGCTCGACTGGCTCGCGAGCGAGTTCATCGCGCGCGGCTGGAGCGTGAAGCAGATGCACAAGCTCATGATGATGTCGGAGACATACAGGCAAATTTCGGATAGCGGAAACCGGAAACCGGAAAGTGGAGAGTCCTTTCCGCAATCCGGTATCCGAAATCCGAAATTGGCCGATCCCGACAACAAGCTCCTCTGGCGCATGAACCGCCTGCGACTCGAAGGCGAGGCGATCCGCGACTGCCTGCTCGCCATCAGCGGGCAATTGAATCCCGAGCTGGGCGGCCCCGGAGTCTTTCCGCCGATTCCGAAGGAGGTCATCGCGGGCGCGAAAGGCGGCTGGCCGCAGAACGACCGCGCGCGCGATTACTCGCGGCGCAGCATCTACATTTTCGCGCGGCGCAACCTGCGCTTTCCGTTCCTCGAGGTATTCGACGCGCCGGACAACAACCTGAGCTGCCCCTCGCGCGAGCGCAGCACCACCGCGCCGCAATCGCTCACGCTGCTCAACGCCGACGAGGTGACCGTCGCGGCGAAACTCACCGAGGCACGGCTGATGAAGGAGGCGGGTTCCAATGACGGGCGAATCACGCTGGCCTACCGCCTCGTGCTCGGCCGCCCGCCGTCGGCGAAGGAACAGGAACTCGCCCGCGCCTTCCTCGCGCAGTCGCCGCTGCATGAATTCTGCCGCGCACTTTTCAATCTGAATGATTTCGTTTACGCGGAGTGAAGGTCGGGCGTCCCTCGAAGACTTCCATGTTCAAATTTCTAAAATGGCTTTTTGGTGGCAAGACAACCGAGACCTCACCACGCCCTGTTGCGCAGCCGTCAAACGGTTCCGACGACTCGCAGAGCACAGCCAATGAGTCCGCGCCCTCGTTCAGACCCGTTGAGGTCACGAAATGCACCCGATGTGGCCGAGAGATCAAGATCATCTACACAAAATGGTTTGCGGACAGACCTTTCGGTTCCTGCTGCTACAATCGGGCCGTAAACGACGCGCGATGGCGTAAAGAGGAGTGCATATTACAACAAGTGGGTATCGACGTTTACCGACTGCGACGGAAGGAAAGATCTGCCTATGATCAACAGATTGCCGAACTAATCCGCCGAACAACGACAAAAGATAAAGAAGCCCTTTTACGTCAGCTCGACGACGAAATCGATCCGATTGCTATGTGGACAATGCGCCAAAAGGTTGATCTTTGTTTTGATTTTGGGCGCATCGGTGGGCCGGTGGATTCACCTGGATACCGACGCAACTACGACGAGATCGGAAGGCTGCTCTATAGTGACTACGATTGCTGGCACCACTGGTAGTGTTTTCATGGAGAGTCGCAGACCAAAAAAAACTCGCGTCGCCCTTCAAAAACCCGCAGGATACGCCATGACCGCGAAGAAATTTTATGACTGGCAAACTGTCGGTGGCACCGACGACGTCATGCGTCTGGTGGATTGTCTGGAGAGGGCGGATATTCCGTGGTGCGCCATCGGCGGGGTCGCGGTGAATCATTGGGCGGCGGAGCCGATGGTGACTCAGGATGTTGATTTTGTCGTCGCCACCGAGGCAATCGAACGGGCCACGGAGATTCTCACCGGGGCGGGTTTCCGCGCTGAGAAATTCAAGTGGTCCATCAACTTCAAGGGACATTCGAAAGTCAGCCTTCAACTCAGCACCGAGGATTTCTACCGCGACTTTCCGAGCCGGGCCGTCGCTGCGGATGTGCATGGCATCCTGCTCCGGGTCGCCTCGCTGGAGGACACGCTGAAAGGCAAGATTTTGGCATGGAGCGATTCTGCGAGACGGCAGAGCAAACGCATCAAGGACCTCGGCGACATTGCGCGATTGATCGAGACGCATCCGCATTTGTGGGAGTCGCTCGACGACAAACTTAAAAAGCAGATTGAACGGCCAAAGGGCTAATCTGCCCGAGCTCCCGCCCATCACGCCCATGAATTTTTGCCCCGGCCCCAACGCACCCGACACACGGCCTTTGTCGCGGCGCGCGTTCCTGCGCCATGCGGGCGGCGGCTTCGGCATGACGGCGCTCGCGGCGATGCTCAGGTGCGACAGCTTGCTCGCGGCGGAAAATCCGCAATCCGCAATCGGCAATCCGCAATCGGCGAATCCGCTTTCGCCGAAGCAGCCGCACTTCGCGGCGAAGGCGCAGCGCGTCATTTTTCTCTTCATGTCCGGCGGGCCGAGCCATGTGGATTTGTTCGACCCGAAGCCTGACCTCGTGCGTCTCGCGGGGCAGCCGATTCCGGAGTCGTTCGGCACTTTCAAGACGCGGCGCGCGGTGGCGAAGAACAAGCTGCTGCCGCCGTGCCGTCCGTTCCAAGCGCGTGGGCAGTGCGGCATGGAGATTTCCGATTTTCTGCCGAACATCGCGGGGCACGCGGACGATCTCTGCCTGCTGCGCGGCTGCTACGGCGACAGCGTCACGCACCCGGAGTCGGTGTATCTGATGAACACCGGCACGATTCTCATGGGCAAGCCGAGCCTCGGCGCGTGGACCGCCTACGGCCTCGGCACGGAGAACCAGAACATGCCCGCGTTCGTCGTGATGCCCGACCCCGCCGGCTGGGTGAAAGGCGGCGCGCCCGCGTGGAGCAACGGCTTCCTGCCGGCGACGTATCAGGGCACGATCCTGCGCGGCGGCGAGTCGCCGATTTTGAACCTCAACACGCCGAAGGGCGTGAGCGCGCAGCAGCAACTCGCGACGGTGAATCTCATCAATCAGCTCAACCGCGGGAGCCTGCCCGCCGGCGAGGAGAACTCCGAACTCACCGCGCGCATCGCCGCCTACGAACTCGCGTTCCGGATGCAGTCGCACGCGCCCGAGGTCGTGGACATTTCCAAGGAGACTGACGCGACGCGCAAGCTCTACGGCCTCGACAGCAAGGTGACCGCGGAGTTCGGCCTGCGCTGCCTGTTCGCGCGCCGGATGGTCGAGCGCGGCGTGCGCTTCGTGCAGCTCTACTGCGGCGACACGAACGGCTGGGACGGCCACAGCGACGTGGATGGCAATCACACAAAACTCTGCGCGCAGAGCGACCTGCCAGTGGCCGGACTGCTGAAGGATTTGAAATCGCGCGGCCTGCTCGATTCGACGCTCGTGGTGTGGGCCGGTGAATTCGGCCGCATGCCGATGAGCGAAGGCAGCAACGGCCGCGATCACAACCCGCACGGCTTCTCGATGTGGTTCGCCGGCGGCGGGGTGCGCGGCGGCCAGATCATCGGCGCGACGGATGCGGTCGGTCTGCGCGCCGTCGAGGAGCGCACGCACGCGCACGACATTCACGCGACGATCCTGCACCTGCTGGGCTTCGATCACACGCGGCTGACGTATCGGCATAACGGCCGCGCGGAGCGGCTGACGGATGTGGCGGGGAATGTGATCACGAAAGCGCTGGCGTGATCGGCGGGGAATTTCTGTTCAAGGCCTAGCCGTAATGCACAGAGGAGCAGCCGTGCGGGATGCGCGGTGGAACGCGTCGCTCCGCGCGCGTTTCGGTTTGGACTGCAACGCTTGATTGCAGTCGAAAGAAGCGCGCGCGGAGCGACGCGCTCAACCCGCACGGGTAGCGACGTCGGCCGCCCGCGCGCAGAATTTTTGACTCGCAGCGTGCGCGGGTTTCCCCGATTCACGCCGCGCTCCGGCGAGTGCGCTGCGTTTGATCGCAGCCGAGCGCCGCGTCCACATGCTTTTCAGTACCCACGTTTTCCTGTTCCTGTTTTTGCCGCTCACGCTCGGCGCGTTCTGCCTGCTCTCGCGCTACTGCGGGGCGAAGCAGGCGAAGGCTTCGCTCACGCTCGCGTCGCTCGTTTTCTACGGCTGGTGGGACGCGGTTCCGCTCGGAAAATATCTTCACGATCACTTTCCTGGGGTTCACGCTCCGTCGTGGATTTCGTGGTTCCCGGTTTCGATTTTCACGACGCTCATCATCGCCTCGATGCTGACGAACTTCACGCTCGGACGCATCATCGGAGCCAAGGTGAAGGCGGGGCGCTCCGGCTCCGCTCATTGGTGGCTTGTCTCCGCAGTCACCGCGAATTTGCTCCTGCTCGGCTATTTCAAATACGCCAATTTTTTCGTCCACAATTTGAACGCCGTCCTCGGTACGCACTGGAGCCTCGGGCAGATCATCCTGCCGCTCGGCATCTCGTTTTTCACGTTCACGCAGATCGCGTATCTCGTGGATGTGCGCCGTGGCGTGGTGTGCGAATACGACCTCGGCGACTTCCTGCTGTTCATCACGTTTTTCCCGCACCTCATCGCGGGGCCGATCATCCACCACAAGGAGATGATGCCGCAGTTCCGCGACCCGAAGACTTACCGTTTCGACTGGAACAACCTCGCCGTGGGCCTCGCGATTTTTTCCGTCGGGCTTTTCAAAAAGGCGGTCATCGCGGATCGCATCAGCACGTCGGCGGGCAGGATTTTCGATCTCGGCGCGACCGTGCCAGCGCTGCACACGCACGATGCGTGGGGCGGCGCGCTCGCCTACACGTTCCAGCTCTACTTTGATTTTTCCGGCTACTCGGACATGGCGATCGGCCTCTCGCGGATGTTCGGTATCGTGCTGCCGCTGAATTTCACGTCGCCCTACAAGTCGGCGAACATCACGGAATTCTGGCGCCGCTGGCACATGACGCTTTCGCGCTTCCTGCGCGACTACCTCTACATCCCGCTCGGCGGAAACCGGCACGGCGAATTCCGGCGCTACGTGAACCTCGTGCTCACGATGCTCATCGGCGGCTTCTGGCACGGCGCGGCGTGGACGTTCGCGGTGTGGGGCGCATTCCACGGCGTGTGCCTCGCGGCGAATCACCTCTGGCATGCGTTTTGGAAAAAGCGCGCGCGTCCCGCGCTGCTGCCGCCGTGGCTCGCGGGCGGCACTGCGCGGCTGTTCACCTTTGTGCTCATCGTGATCGGCTGGGTGCTCTTCCGCGCGCAGGATCTCCACTTCGCGCAGAAGGTGCTCGGCGCGATGTTCGGCGTCGGAGCCTCACCGGCGCCGGGCACTCCGGCGCTGCTGAAAGTGAATGTGTGGCCGTGGCTCGCGGGCCTGCTCGCATTCGTGTGGCTGCTGCCGAACACCGCGGAAATTTTCAGCAGGCACCAGACGTATCCCGAATCCGTGAAGACCGATCCGGAAGCGAAGCCGAAGTGGTTCCACTGGGACATGACCACGGCGCGCGCGATCGGCTGCGCGGCCCTTCTCGGCATCGCGATTCTCTCGCTCTCGAAGACCGGCGAATTTCTTTACTACAACTTCTGATGAAGTCCCCGGCGCGCCATTTCACACTCATCATGCTCGCGGTGTCCGTGCTCTTCGTCGGGCTGCCGGTGCTATTGAATTACCTCGTGGATCCGTACGACCGTTTCGGGAACAACACGATGGGCGTCTTCATCATGGCCGAGCGCGAGCTGAAGCCATCGGAAGTCGTGCGCTTCCCGCACAACGCGCTGATGATCGGCAACAGCCGCATCGCGTCCATCCCCGCGGTGAAGGTGAACGGCTTCAAGTTTTTCAACGCGTCGTTTGCCGCTGCGACGCCGGAGGAGATCTACTATTTTCTCGAGCACTACGCGCACAAGGAGGAGCTTGTGGTGATCGGCATTGACATGTGCGCGAGGGATCCCGGCGTGCTGAAGGGCGATATTTTCAGGCCCGGAGACTTCGCTTCGGTGAGCGAGCATCTCGTGAATCTTCAGACGGTGGAATACTCGCTCAAGACTGTGTTCTCGCACTGGGGCGGCAAGCCGAGCCGCTATTTGCCGGACGGTTCGCTCGCCGCGCCCGAATGGGGCAATGCCGGAAAATTGGACGACCCGACGGCGGGAAAAAGATACCTCGACGACATGAAGGCGCACATGGTGCTCAACGTCGTGCCGGCACCGCGCTCGCTTTCATTTTGCCGGAAAATCGCGGACACACTGCGCGCACGGAACATCCCGGTCGTGGTCGTGATGCCGCCGATCCACGAGGCCGTCTTCCGGCACGTCGGCGAGATGAACCTGCAGGGCCGCTACGAGGAGTGGGTCGCCGAAGTGACCTCGATTTTTCCGAACGTGGTGAACCTCACCGGCAGCCCGTACGGCTCCGCGTCGAACTTCTACCTGCGTGACCCGCTGCACTACAAACCGGAGACCGGCGTGCAGTTCATGAACGAGGTCGTCGTGCCGTACGCGCAGAAGGTGCTGGCCGAACGGCGCAAGTGACGGGCTCGCGCCGCCGTCTTGCGCGGATCACAATCGCTCGGCGGCGAGCAGGATTCCCGCGGCCTTGTCGAGCGTCTCCTGCCATTCGGCCTCGGGCGAACTGTCGGCGACGATTCCGGAGCCGACGTGAAAATGAGCCTCGTCGCCATCAACGAGCACCGTGCGGATCGCGATGGAAAACTGGCTCTCGCCATTGAAACCGAACCAGCCTAGCGCGCCCGTGTAGAGGCCGCGCGGAACGGGTTCGAGTTCCGCGATGATTTCGCGTGCGCGCTTTTTCGGCGCGCCGGTGATGCTGCCGCCGGGGAAGCACGCACGCAGGGCGGCGGCATGATCCACGCTATCGCGCAGGCGACCCTCGACCGTGGAGACGAGATGGAAGACCTGCTCGTGGCGTTCGAGTTTCAGCAGTTCGGGCACAGTCACGCTGCCGAATTCGCACACGCTGCCGAGGTCGTTGCGCTCAAGGTCGGTAATCATGATCAGTTCGGAGACTTCCTTCGGCGACGTGATGAGATCGAATGCGCTGCGCTCATCCGCGAGCGCATCGGCGTGGCGCGGGCGCGTGCCCTTGATCGGCCGTGTGCGGATCGCGCGCCCGCTCATTTTCAAAAACGACTCGGGCGACGCAGAGAGCACCGTGCTGCCGCCGAGGTCGAGGAACGCGGCATTCGGCGCGGGCGAGTAGTGCCGCAGCGCCTCGTAAAATGCCCACGGCTCGCCACTCCACGCGCTCGCGAAACGGTGCGAGAGGTTCACCTGGTAGATGTCGCCCGCGGCGATGTAGTCCTGCGCGCGGCGGACCATCGCGAGAAATTTTTCGCGCGGCATTCCGCTGCGGAACACGGGACGCGCGCAGTGTGCAGGCGCGGGATTTTCCGCGAGCCGCGAAATGAGATCGCCGGTCGCATACCATCGCTGCTCGGCGTGGCGGAAGATGAGCGTGTCTTCGTAAAGGCCGAAGCAAAACGTGCCCTCGTAATCCACGCGTCCCGCGGCGAGGCCGTGCGGGAGGCCGTCGTCACTGTGCGCGCAATCGCGCTGTGCGAGCGTGGCGCGCAACGCATCCCAGTCGCGCGCGATGTGGCCGCGGAGGATCTCACTCGGCGCAGCGGCAATGACCGAGAGCGCGGCCGTGTCGCCGTCGCATTTTGAAGTGTCGAAAAACGCGAGCCCCGGCAGGTGCCGGAGTCGCGCGGCGGCATCGGCGGGCGCGAGGTCGAGAGCGACAGGCTGCGGAACGTGATGTTGCGTGAACGCGGGCACGCAACGGGGATTGGCCAGATGCGCGGGCTTTTCAAATGAAAACTCGGCGCTAGTGTCGCGACCGATGCGTCTCCAGAATTTTCCAGCCCTGTGCATTGCGATCCTCGCGGCGCGCGCCGCGTGTGCCGCGGATCCCACGCCCGCCGACGGCACGGACACGCCGCCTTCTCGCTCCACGCCCGCGAAAGACACTGAGAAGACGCTCCCGCTCGGCGACCCCTCGCCAGTTCCCGCGACACGGCCCTCGCTATTGCCCGATGAAATCCCGCGCGCGCTGCCTCCGAAGAAAGGGAGTGCGCCCGCAGAAACCAAGCCGGGAATCGCAAAGAAGCCGAAGGTGACCGCCGAGGACATGGATCTGCGAATCCGCTTCCGCAAGGCGCGCAACATCGCCGAGGGAAATGAAAAGGTACGTTCCGCGTGGGAGTATTCGCGCTACCCTAAGACGGAAGCGGAAAAGCGCCAGGCGCTGCGGCACTACTACGATCTCCTTTTTTCGCAGATGGTCGCGCTGGATCGCGGCATCGCGCCGCTCGTGGAAAAAAGCCGCAAGGCCGAGACCGCCGCTCTTACGCAGACGAAAATCGCGCCGACAGTGCCCAACGAGTAGCGACGGGATACGAGCCCGTGTTGGAAGAGAGGACGCACATGGGCCGCGTCGGTTTCGCTCCCGCGAAAACCGTGGACATTCCCCCCGCGGCGCATAGTCTGTGCGCCCTTTTTTACACTCATGATTATCCCGCTTTTTCAAATTCTCGCTGACGCATCCTCACCGGCGGCCCCGGTCGGCAAGGCTCCGGACATGATGAACATGGTCGTGATGATGGGCGGGTTCGCAGTGCTCATGTGGGTGCTCATGATCCGCCCGCAGCGGAAAAAGGAGAAGGAACTTCTGGCCCGCATCGCCGCGCTGAAGACAGGAGACCGCGTGGTCACCATTGGTGGCGTGCATGGCGTCGTCTCGAACGTGAAGGACGGCCCGACGCTCACGCTGAAGGTGGACGACAACTGCAAGATCACCGTGGACAAGACCGCCGTCGTGACCGTGCTGCCGAAGGAATCGAATAACGCGGCCTGATCCCAACCCATTCCCGCCATGAAACAGCTCCTCCAATTTTTCACCAACCCCCAGGCCACATTCATTTACGGCCTCGCGCTGCTGCTTCTTTTCGGCGCCTATCTCATCACCGGCAGCGAGCGTGCGAAGCGCATCCTTGGCACGCTGCTCACCGTTTTCATCGCGGCGATCGCCGTCGTGTACGTCACGCCGCCCTTCGACATCCCTGTGAGGGACGCCTCCGGCAATCCCGTCATGGATCCTGCGACGAACAAGGAGAAGCTCAAGCACAAGGGCAAGATCCCGCTCGGCATTGACCTGAAAGGCGGCGTCACTTTCATCATCAGCATCCAGCCTGCCGAGGATGCCGCGACGGGGGAGAAACGCCCGATCACGCAGCAGGCCGTGGATCAGGCGGTCGAGGTGCTCCGCAACCGAGTGGACAAGATGGGAACTTCGGAACCGATCATCGCGCCGGCCGGCAATGATCGCATCATCGTGCAAATCCCCGGACTCGCGACCGAGGATCTCGACAAGGTGCGTCACGATCTCCAGGAAGTCGCGAAGCTGGACTTCCGTGTCGTGGATCCGGACAGCGCGGAGAAGATCCGCGCCATCGAGGCGAAAAAGGGGATCATCGATCCGGCGTGGACGATTTTGAAGTTCAGCAAAAAGGACAACTCGGATGAGGCCGAACGCAAGCTGCTCGTCCACCGCGTGCCGGACATCACCGGCGATCACATCAAGTCCGCCGCGGCCCGCTACGATGTCCAAGGCTGGCACGTCAGCGTGGATTTCGACAAGGAGGCCGGCAAAAAATTCTTCGAACTCACGAGGGCGATGCGAAAGAACGTGGATCGGTTTGCCATTGTGCTCGACAACGAGATCATCTCCGCGCCGACAACGCAGGTGGAAGGCGGCATCGCCGGCGACTCGTGTATCATCACCGGAAAATACACCGACAAGAGCGCGCAGGACTTCGCCAGCAAGCTGATGAACCCGCTCCAGAATCCGGTGAAGATCGAGGAGGAGCGATCCGCTTCCGCCTCGCTAGGCCAGGACGCGATCAAGAGCGGCCAGTTCGCCGGCCTGCTCGGCCTCAGCCTCATCACGCTCGTCATGCTCTTCTATTACCGGCTCTCCGGATTGTTCGGAAACATCGGCCTTGTCGTCACCATCCTCGTCATCTTCGGCAGCATGGCGATGCTGCACGCCGTGCTCACGCTGCCGGGCATCGCGGGCATCATCCTCACGCTCGGCATGGCGGTGGATGCACACGTGCTCGTCTTCGAGCGGCTGCGCGAGGAAATGGCCGCCGGCAAGTCTTTCAAGGTCGCCGTGGACCACGCATTCGACCGCGCCTTCACGGCGATTTTCGACGCGAACGTCACCACGCTGATCTCTGCGTTCATCCTCTTCCTCCTCGCGACCGGCCCCGTGAAGGGCTTCGCCGTCGCGCTCACCATCGGCGTCATCGCGTCGCTCTTCTCGGCGCTCATCCTCAGCCGCACGCTCTTCGCCTGGGCGATCGAAAAGTTCGCCCTCGATCGGATCAAGATGATGGCCATCGTGCAGGGCACGAAGATCAACTTCCTCGGCTACCGCAAGCCCGCCATCTCGCTCTCGCTTGCGATCATCATCGGCTCGATGGCCTACTTTGCCTACCGTGGCGACCGGAACTACGGCATTGATTTCAAGGGCGGCGACCTGATCGTCCTCGAGGCAAACGGCCCCAAGCCGGACGATGGCCATGTGCGCGAAGTCTGCGAAAAACTCGGCCTGAAGGACGTCGTCGTGCAGAGTGAAAAAGGCGCGACCGGCCTCGACTACGTCTCCGTGCGCAGCGAAAAGGAGACCGGCGTGAAGGTGAAGGCCGCGCTGCTCGAAAAATTCCCCGAGGCGAAATTCAAGGTCAGCCAGGAGGAGACCGTCGGCTCGCTCGTCGGCAGCGAACTCAAGAAGAGCAGCGCCCTCGCGCTCGGACTCGGCATGTTGGGCATCTTCCTCTTCGTCACGCTGCGCTTCGAGTTCAGCTTCGCCGTCGGCGCCATCGTCGCGCTGCTGCACGACGTGATCATCACCGTCGGCGCATTCGCGCTCTTTGGCCGCGAACTCTCGCTCGTCACCGTCGGCGCGATCCTCACCATCGGCGGGTACTCGATCAACGACACCATCGTCGTGTTCGATCGAATCCGCGAGACCATCAAGAGCGGGCGCCCGGGATCGCTGCACGAGATCATGAACATCAGTGTGAACGAGATGCTCGGGCGCACCTTCCTCACCAGCGCCGCCACGCTGATCCCCACCATCGGCCTCTTCCTGTTTGGCGGCCCGGTGCTGCGCGATTTCGCATTCGCGATTCTCGTCGGCGTGATCACCGGCACCTACTCCTCGGTGTTCATTGCAGCGCCCATAGTCCTCTGGTGGAGCAAGCGCGGCGGCCGCGACCTCCGCAGCGAACTCAAGCGCGGGAAGCAGGCGGTCATCCCCGCGTAGCACAGGTTTGCAATCTGTGCTGCCAGCGGAACTCCGATTTCGCTGAATCCGATGGCTCTTTGGAATGACGAGCGAGCAGATTGGTGCTTAACAGATTAGAAATGACGTTCTGAGAACGTCGTTGAACTGAACGGACGTTCTCACTTCAAAGAGGCCAAATGTCTTCACTCTGGAAACGCGAACACTCACGTTACTGGTTCTGTTGATATACAGCGGCGGATGGAAAACGGTTGAACGAAGCACTGGAGACGGTTTCGATAAGTATCGAAGAGTGATGAGCGAGCAAGCGACATGAAAGAAGGCTTGGTACATCAGGAGGTGATTTTCATAACGGACGATCAGGCGGCGATAGTTGCCCAGTCAGGCAAAGGTTCGTTCCACTTTCCAGCGTTTGCGGTAGCGGCGCAGCCAGCGTCCATCGTTGAAGGCGGCTTGGTGCGCCCCCGGCGGTGCGGAGCGATCAGGAGCATGTTTTGATCGAGCAGGCGCTCCCGCAACGGATCGCTGTCGTAGGCGCGGTCGGCAATGACGCGCAGAGGTTTTCTGCGGCGCGGGGGGGATGCACGGGTCGGTTCGGCCAGCATCACCTCTGCCGGGCTGGCGCTGAGAAGCTGGCTTCCCAGAGGAACACCTGCGCCGTCGACCACCACCATCCACTTCGCGCCCTTGCCGCGTTTGGTTTTGCCAACGCCGGAGCCCCCTTTAGCGGGAGCGAAACTCCCGTCCAAAAAGCTCTCGCTCCAAGTCCAGGCGACCTCGCTGGTCGAGTTCGCGCAGGAAGGCTCGCCAGAGTCTGAGCCAGACGCCGCGCTCTTCCCAGAGCCGCAGCCGTCTCCAGCAGGTGCTCGCAGAAGGATATGTTCCGGGCAGGTCCCGCGGGGCATGGAAAGTTGTGCGCCGGCAGAAATGCGGTGGCGCAGCGTGAAATCATGCGGCCACTGTGCGCGCGTGGCGTCGTTCGATTCCGCGGCGAGCACGAGATTGGCCGACTTGCCGTCGCTCGTGAGCGATTCGATCTCCTACGGCATCGTGCGGACGAAGCTGTGCGCGGGCGCATCGGGATGTCCGGCGCGCGGGCCGAACCACGGAAAGATCACGGGCATGCCGCCGCGGATGGCCTTGCCTTTTTCAAAGTGGCTCCGCTCGCTCATGAAGAGCACGGGCTGTGCGCCTGCCGGCCGGAATGCCGCGACGTGTGTGCCGTGCAGAAAGACCTGTGCGCTGCATAGCGCAGGCGTGAATTCGATGTGGATGAGACCGCCGGGAGTGTCTGTGAAAGCGGCGATGCCGGGGATCTCCCGGCGGTGAAAATCTGCGGCGGTACGATTCATCGGACGATGTCGCCAGCCGGTTTTGCGTGCGGTGACATTGGCATTCTTTTTTCGGAACCAAGGGACGCCAGCATCCCACCTTCCGCCGATGCGAGCCGTGGCCGACTCATGCTCCGTCCGCCTACTTCAGCGCCTCGACCGCCTTGATCACATCGGCCGCGTGCGTCTCAGTCGTGGTCTTGTCGGTCATGTTCCAGACGATCTTGCCGCCCTTCACGAGGAACGAAGTGCGCTTGTAGATGCCCGGCTTCATCGCGGGCACGCCGAAGGCCGCGGCGACCTTGCCGTCATCGTCGGCAATGAGCGGGAAGGGGAACGTGAACTTGTCGCGGAACGACTTCTGATCCTCTGGCTTGTCGCCGCTCACGCCGAGCACCTGAATGCCCTTCTTCGTGAGCGCCTCCCAGTTGTCGCGCAGCGAGCAGCCCTGCTTCGTGCAGCCGCCGGTGTTCGCCTTTGGGTAGAAATAAACGAGCGTCGTGCCCTTGGCATAGACGTCCTTGAAGTTCACGGCCTTGCTGTCCTGATCCTTCGCGATCGGTTCCGGCGCGGCGGCTCCGACGGCGAGCGGCGCATCGGCGGCGTGGGTGAATGCGGTGAGTGTGGCTGCTGCGAGGATGGTGGTGAGGAGTTTCATGGGTTCGTTGGTTTGATTGGGTTGATGGAGATTCGGTGGGATGAAATGCGGCCTACTTTTTCACGTCGTAGCAGTAGATGTAGTTCTGATCGCGCAGATACAGCTTGCCGTTTGCGACGACGGGGTGCGTCCAGATTGCGCCCTTCGGATTCCGAATCGTCGTCTGCGGGTCGAGCTTGAAGCGGCCTTTTTCGCTCCAGCCATTCGGCGAGGCTTCGGCGAGCACGACAGTGCCGGTCTTTTCTCCGAGGCAGTACAGCATCCCGTCGGCGCTGGTGACGGCGCCTTTTTCGAGCGCGCCTTTTTCCACCCACTTCACGCTGCCGTCGGCGAAATTCATGCAAGTCCAGCCGCCCTTGCTGTGGCCGTAGAGGAAGTCACCGATGCGCAGCACGCCGCCGTGGTGATTTTCGAGATCCTTGTTCATGAACACGTCCGTCGCCTCGCTGCCCTTCACGGCGACTTTCTTGCAGCCGACGCCATAGCCGCTGCTGATGAAGACCTCGTCGCCCTTCACGATGGGCGTGGGGATGACGGCCGTCTTGCCGCCCCACTGCGAACGCCACGCGAGCTTGCCCGTCTCCGCGTCCACGCCGAAGAGCGTCTGCATCACGAGCTGCACGTATTCCTTTTTCCCGCCGAGCGTCGCGGGGACGATGGAGGAATATTGCGCGCCCTCGGTGATGTCCGCGCTCTGCCATTTCACGTCGCCGGTCATTTTGTCAAAGGCGGCCATCGTGCCCTTGTCGCCGCCGGGTGTGGCGAGGACGAGTTTGCCGTCCACGAGCGGCGATTCGGTGAAGCCCCAGCCGGGCCGTTTGCCGCCGAGGTCGGTCATGGATTTTGTCCACAGCACCTTGCCGTCCGCAGCCTGCACGCAGACGAGATTGCCCGTGCCGCTCAATGCGTAGATGCGATCGCCGTCCACCGTGGGAGTGCCGCGCGGGCCGTCGCCCCAGCCATTGCCGAGGATGTCGCCGATGGATGCGACCCACAGTTCCTTGCCAGTGTTCGCGTCGAGCGCGAGGAGGATTTCCTTCCCGTCGCGCGTGCCGAGCGTGAAAAGTTTTCCGCCCGCGATGCTGTATCCGCTGTAGCCTTGGCCCGCGTTGTCAAAGAGCCACGCGCGCTTCGGTCCGCCCTCGGGCCACTGCTTGAGCAGGCCGGTCTCGGTGGAGACATCATCGCGGTTCGGCCCGCGGAACTGCGGCCAGTCGTTCGCGATGGCGAGTGAGGAAATGCAGACGGCGAGGATGATGGCTGGGAGTTTCATGGGTTGCAGAATGTGGCGCGTATGAGTCGCTACGTTCAATCTCCAATCCGTGGCCTCCGTAGGGGAAAGTGGTTCCGGCCCATGCGCGGTCCGATGCCCGCGCAGCGGCCTCACTGGATGCCGCACTTGAATTGCGCGCTGAAAATGCCCGCCGTCAGCGCACTGCGGAATGGCGGTGCGCCGCCCAGAAAATCACGCCGATCACCGCGAGGATCGCGAGCACGAGCAGCGTGATTTTCATCCAGCTCTTCGGATACCGCCCGGAGATCGCGCCGGTGTAGCCGTTGATCACCACTTGGAAATTCTGGCTGCCGTACGTGTAGGCAAGCAGCCACACCGGCACGAGGATGTGCTTGAAAGTCTGCCCGGAAAAATCCGCATCCACGCTCAGGCCACGGTGCGTGTCGCCGGGAACCTGCTGCGCGCAGAGCCGCTCGGTTTTTTGCTGCATGATCCCCTGTGCAGCCTGCGCGGCGGCGACGAGATCGATCTGATATTGCTCGACGACCCAGCCGCTCAGGAAACCCGGATCGTACGGCTTCAGATCGGTGGTCGTCGGGAACGGCTCGATGTGGCGGAGCAACGGGATGTCCACACCCTTCGTCGCGGGCACCAGCTCGTCGTCGAAAAAATGATCCACATGCCCGCTCGTCCGGTACCAGCGGATTTTCTGCACGCTGCGCGACTGCCGTTTGCCCTCGGAGTCCGTGTAGTATTCCGTCTCGTTGTAGTAGTCGCCGGATTCCGCCGTCCAGTCGGCGCTCACCTGCGCGTCGAACGTCCAGTATGGGATGTAAATTCCGCGCACCGTGTCCGTGAGCGCGCGCGTGCCGAGGGTGTTCGGCGCGAACCAACGCGAGCCGTACCATTGCCGGATGGACTCGCGCACCTGCTTCTCCGCGACCTTGAATTCGAGCAGGCTGTCGGGCCGGATGTGCCGCGTCTGCTCCTCTACGGGAATGATCGCGGACGAGCCGCAAAAATCGCAGCGCTGCGCCGCGTGGTTCGGATCAAAGACGGTGATCGCCTGGCAGCTCTGGCACTTCACGGATTTTTTCTCCGTCGCCCAGCCGCGATCGTCCGGCGAAATGGATCGCAGCGCCGCCGCAAGATCGTGCTCCTCGATCTGCCCGCCCTCGCCGAGTTTCGCGGGGGAGACGCAGCCGCAATACGCGCACACGAGCGCCTGCTTTGCGGGGTTCCACTTCGCCTCGCCGCCGCAGCTCGGGCAGCTGTATTTGTCGTGCGCCTTGATTTCGTCGCTCATGGTTTGGAAAATCGAAAGCCGGTTAATGGAGTTCCAGACCGAAGAACAGACGTAGCCAAGCTTCAAGCTCGCTGAACTCGACAGCCTTGCCCGACGCGACAAGAAAGGAGCGCATGTTGTCGGTGAAACCTGCTCCGGAAAAAACGACGATGCCGGGAATCGGCCATGCGGCGATGTCCTGAATGGTCGAGGGAACTTTTTCTTCAGCCGTTCCCTGCGTGCCCTGAAACTTGCATTCGATTCCGAGTCGCTTGCGCGTTGTGGGTTCAGTCAAGACGACATCTATCTTGCGAACCGCTCCCCAAATGCGCCGTGCGACCCGCACCTGCTCCTTTGCTTGCAGGTTGAGCGGGCCTGCGAGGGCGATCACGGCCTTGACGAGATCATCTCCGTTGGCAACAGCGGTGGCGCGTCCAGGCATTGGTCAGGGAATGAGTTTGTGCTGCTCGAATACTTCGGTCACGCGGTTCTGGGCGGTTTTCAGATAGGTCGCGTCCATTTCCACAGCGACGCAACGCCGACGAATGCGCGCGCATGCGACTGCGGTGGTGCCGCTACCGTTGAACGGATCGAGCACCAGCGCACCCTCATCCGTACTGGAGAGCAAGCATCGCTCGACGAGCGCAAGCGGCTTTTGCGTGGGATGCTTTCCGTGTCGTTTCTCTGCCTTTGCGGGCGCCATCATGCGCCAGACAGACTTCATCTGCTTGCCGCCACCATGCTCGCGCATCAGGGCATAATGAAAGGTATGGCGGCTCTTCTCGCTTTTTGCGGCCCACAGCACCGTCTCGGTGGAATGCGTGAAGTAGCGGCACGAAAGATTCGGTGGCGGATTCGGTTTTTCCCACGTGATATCGTTGAGCAGTTTGAAACCGAGTTGCTGCATCGCATAGCCAACGCTGAAGATCACATGCTGCGTGCCAGTCACCCAAATGGTACCGTTGGGCTTGAGCACTCGCTGGCAGCGTCGCAGCCACTCGACATTGAATTCGTGGTTAAGTTCAGACCCTCGCGATTTGTCCCATTCGCCTTTGTCCACACGCACCATACGACCGTTGCGGCAGGTGATGCCGCCGTTGCTCAAAAAATACGGCGGGTCGGCAAAGATTGCATCGAATACACCTTCGGGGTGCTTCGCAACAATGCGATCGAGGAATTCGAGACTTTCCGCCTGATACAGATAAATCCCTGCCGCCTCGTCTTGAAATGTCAGACGTGGTGGCGGCGCTAGTTCGCCGACGACCGGAGGGCCGAGGGGATCGTCAGGAATGAACTCTGTGACGAGATCGGGCTTCGGACGTTTGGCTTTTGGCGTGCGCGCAATTTTTACCACGGATTTTAGTGCTGCAGAAAATCGTCCAGCGCAGCCTTTGTGATGCGCCACGCCGTGCCGATTTTTTTGCCTTTCAGGTCGCCGCTTTCGAGCGATGAAGTCACGTCCGCCTCCGTCACGCCAAGCTGCTGTGCGACCTGTGCGGGCGTGAGCAATTCCACTGCCGGTGCCGCCGCGGGCGCTGTCGCCGTCGGCGCCGGCGCCGGTGCTGCTGCGGGTGTCGCCTGCTGGCTGCCGGCGATCCCGCCGGGCTGGTTCATCAGATCCTTTGCCATCGCGAAGCCCATCGCCATCTCCGCCGCCGCACCGCCGGGGCCGGCACCCTGGCCGCTGCCGAGGCCCTGCGCCATTTGGAATTTCACGTAGTCGTTCAGGTTGCCGACCGCGGCCATCGAGCTGCGCTTGTCAATCGCCGCCTCGACCTCGGGCGGGACGCTCACATTTTCGAGGATGAAGCTCGCGAACTCGATGCCGTATTTCGGCACGGTCGCCTCGTTCAGCATCGGCAGGATCGCCGCGCCGACCTCGCTGTAGCGCGCGGCCACATCGAGCACCGGGATTTTCGCCTTCGCGATCGCTTCGCTGAAAAGCGAGACGATGCGCGATCGCATGGTGTCAGAAAATTCGTCGAGCACGAAATGCTGGTCGCTGCCGGCGACTTCCTTGAGGAAGACCTTCGGATCCACGATGTGAAAATCGAACGTGCCGAACGCGCGGATGCGGACGATTCCAAAATCGTTGTCCCGCATCATGATCGGGTTGCTCGTGCCCCACTTGTTGCCGGTGAAGAGGCGCGTGTTGAGGAAATACACGTCCGCCTTGAACGGCGAATTGAACCCGTATTTCCAACCCGCGAGCCGGCTCAGCACCGGGATGTTGTCCGTCTTCAGCTCATGCTTGCCCGGCGCGAACGTGTCGCCGAACGCGCCGAGATACATGAACTGCACCGTCTGCGATTCGCGCACGATGAGCTGCGCGCCGTTCTTAATTTCCTTGTCCGCATCCGGCCAGCGGTAGCTGAGCGTGTCGCGCGAATCGTCGGTCCATTCGATGATTTCGAGAACCTGTCCTTTGATGAAATCCAAGAGTCCCATAGTGCGTTTCCTTTCGTGAAATTGTGGTTGGAGGTGAAGGTGACGCGCGGACACTAGGACGCGGGCTGGTGCGTTCAAGTTGGAAACTTGCGGGTGGAGCGCCGTGAGGTGGCGTCCCGCATCCGTCGCGCGACTCCGCGGGGCCGGCGGCTGAACGTCCGACGCCCAACATCCAAAGGCGGACATTCAGCGCGGACACCGTCACGCCCCGCGCTTTCCACCCACGATGCCGCGTGCTAGAAGGTTGTGTCTTTGCATGAGCCCCCGCTTCGCCACATCGCTCGCCCTGCTCGCCTCCGCCACAGGCGGCGCGCTCTTGGCCGTGCAGCCGTCCGCGGCGCAGTTGGATTTTTTTGAAAAGCGCATCCGGCCGATTCTTGCGGAGCGTTGCTACGAATGCCACAGCACGGGGAAAAAGCAGAAGGGAGGTCTTTCGCTCGACACGCGCGAGTCGGTGCTGAAGGGCGGCGACACCGGCCCCGCGCTCGTCGCGGGCAACCCGGAGAAGAGCCTGCTCATCGAGGCGGTGCGCTACACGAACCACGATCTGCAGATGCCGCCAAAAAAGCGGCTCACCGACAGCGAAATGAAGGCGCTCGAAGAATGGGTGAAGATGGGCGCGTCCGATCCGCGCGAGGAGGCGACAGTCGCGAAACCCGCGCGCGTGATTGATGTCGCAGAAGGCAGAAAATTTTGGAGCTTCACGCCGCTCGCTCGGATCGAAGTGCCGAAGTTCGCTGACTCGAAATCACCGATTGACGCATTCATCCGCACAAAGCTTCGGGAGAAAGGGCTCGCTTCCGCACCGCCTGCGGACAGGCGCACACTGATCCGCCGCGCGACATTCGATCTGATCGGCCTGCCGCCGACACCGCAGGAAGTGGACGCATTTCTCGCCGACCAATCGCCCGAAGCGTTCGACAAAGTGATCGAGCGCCTGCTCGCCTCGCCGCACTACGGCGAGCGCTGGGCGCGGCACTGGCTCGATGTCGCACGCTACGCGGACTCAAACGGCATGGACGAGAACATCGCCTACGGCAACGCGTGGCGTTACCGCGACTACGTCGTGCGCGCATTCAACGACGACAAGCCGTTTGATCAATTTCTCATCGAGCAAATCGCCGGCGACCTGCTGCCACGCAGCGAGGAGGCGATCACCGCCACGGGCTTTCTCTCGCTCGGCGGAAAGGTGCTTGCCGAGCCCGACATGCAGAAGCTCGAGATGGACATCATTGACGAGCAGATTGACACGCTCGGAAAGGCGTTCCTCGGCATGACGCTCGGCTGCGCGCGCTGCCACGATCACAAGTTCGACCCCGTCGCGCAGGAGGATTACTACGCGCTCGCCGGCATCTTCCGCAGCACGCGCAGTCTTTCGGCGGAGAAAATGGGCGCGATCAAATTCTGGAACGAGCACTCGCTCGCGACGCCGCAGCAGCTCGATGAAAAGAAAAAATTCGACGCGGACTTGAAGGCAAAGAAGGCGGAGGCTGCGGCGATCTCCTCGAAGGCGCGTGCCGTGATCAAAGCGGAGTTGCAGAAGAATGCAGCCGACTACCTCGCGGCATCCGCGCTGCTGCCCGCTGGTGCGAAAGCGACAGACGCAGAGCAGACCGCGAAGGAACAGCAACTCGACGCGCACTTCGTCCTTTCGTGCCGGCAATACCTTGATGCGCACCCGGACGTGGCCGTCTTCGCGAAGTGGCGTGAACTCGCGCAGAAGCGAGATGCCGACGGCGTGCGCTCGCACTACACGCCGCTCTTTGCCGAGGCGCTTGCAGCGAAAAAAGGCCCAGCCTACGACGTGCTTGCGGATGCGAAGGGCTTCCTCGCGCTTCCCGCGAAGGACGCCGACGTGCTCGACGCCGATATGCTCGCGAAGATCGCCGCGTTGAACAAGGAGGTGGAAGATTTCAGCGCGAAGCAGCCGGATCTCCCGGCGATCATGGGCGTGCAGGATGGCAACATTGTCCCAACGCTCGCCGTGCACCTGCGCGGCAGCTACCTCACGCTCGGCAAGCCGATGGAGCGCGGATTCCCCGAGGTGATGCGCACGAGCTTCGCGCGGCCGATCTTGCCGGCAAAGCGCAGCGGCCGCCTCGAACTCGCGCGCTGGATGGCGAGCAGCGAGCACCCGCTCACCGCGCGCGTGATCGTGAACCGTGTTTGGCGTTGGCACTTTGGCGCCGGCATCGTGGCGAGCACCGACAACTTCGGCATCCTCGGTGCAAAGCCGTCGCATCCCGAATTGCTCGACTGGCTCGCGCGCAATTTCATCGAGGGCGGGTGGTCCATCAAAGACCTGCACCGGCTCATCATGAAGTCGGCGGCGTATCAGCAGAGCAGCGGCGTTTCGGATTTGCCGCCGGCTGCCGGGCAGATCGTTGCTTCTTCCTCGAACGCGCAGATCGGAGTGAACGCCAATCCGCAATCCGCAGTCCGCAATCCGCAATTGGTTGATCCGGAAAACCGCCTGCTCTGGCGGGCGAACATCCAGCGGCTCGAAGCCGAGGAAATCCGCGACGCGATGCTTTTCACGAGCGGCTGGCTCGACATGACCATCGGCGGCAAAACGATCCCGCTGAAGAATCGTGAGTTTGTTTTCAATCACACGAGCAAGGACGCGACTACTTACGAGAGCCCGCGGCGCGCGTTGTATCTGCCGATCATCCGCAATCATCTCTACGACATGCTGGAGCAGTTCGACTACCCGGACCCGACGATGCCGACGGGCAGCCGCAACAGCACCGTCATCGCACCGCAGGCGCTCATCATGATGAACGCACCGGTCGTGATGCAGAGCAGTGAAAAGCTTGTCGGGCGCCTCGCCGAGATTGGATACCCTGGCGATTCGCAGCGCATCGAGGGAGCCTACCTGCTACTCTACGCCCGTCGGCCGACCGACCATGAACTTGCGGACGCCCGCGCTTTGCTCCGCGATTTTTTGAAGACGGAAAATCCGGATCGCGCTTGGGCGCTGCTGTGCCAGACACTTTTCGCGGCGAACGAATTCATCTACCTGCGCTGACGCCATGCACCTTCCGCCATTCCAGCAAATCACCCGGCGCGCGATGCTCCAGCGCAGCGCGGCTGGCTTTGGCTATCTCGCATTGCAGGCGTTGCTTGGCCGCGAGTGCACGCAGGCCGCGGTGGAAAATCCGCTCGCGCCGAAGCAGCCGCAGTTCCCCGCGCGTGCGAAGCGCGTCGTGTTCCTTTTGATGAAGGGCGGACCGAGCCACGTGGACACGTTCGATCCGAAGCCGCTGCTCCAGCGCGACGACGGCAAGCCGTATCCATTCAAGCAGCCGCGCGTGCAATTCGCGGAGACGGGCAAGCTACTGAAATCGCCGTGGAGCTTCAAACAATACGGCCAGAGCGGACTGCCGGTGAGTGAGCTTTTCCCGAATGTCTCGCAGTGCGTGGACGACCTGTGCATCGTGCGCTCGCTGCACGGCACGAACCCAGCGCACGGCGGCGCGTGCCTCAAGCTGCACACGGGCAGCGACACGCAGGTGCGCCCGAGCATGGGTTCGTGGCTGCTCTACGGACTCGGCACGGAGAATGAAAACCTGCCCGGCTTCATCACGATCTGCCCCACGCTCGCGCACGGCGGCGTGAACAACTGGGGCGCGGCATTCCTCCCCGCGTATTGCCAGGGCACGCCCATCGGCAATGCGAGCATCCCGGCGGACAGGGCGTTCGTGCGGCATATCCGCAACGAGCAAATCAGCGGCGCGGAGCAGCGCAAACAGCTTGAGTTTCTCGCGAAGGTGAACCGCGAGCACCTCGCGCTGAGCGGCCCCGATTCCGCGCTCGAGGGGCGCATCAATTCCTTCGAGCTCGCCTACCGCATGCAGAGCACGATGCCCGAGGCGCAGGACGTTGGCGGCGAAAGCGACGCGACGAAAAAACTCTACGGCATGGATCAGCCCGTGACGGAAAATTTCGGACGCCAGTGCCTCATGGCGCGGCGCTTCCTCGAACGCGGTGTGCGCTTCGTGCAGGTCACGCACAGCGACGGCGAGGTGCAGTGGGATCAGCACGGCAATCTTTTCAAGGGCCACAGCAAAAACGCCGCCGAGGTGGACAAGCCCATCGCGGGATTTTTGACCGACTTGAAATCGCGCGGCCTGCTCGACGAGACGCTCGTGCTGTGGGGCGGCGAATTTGGCCGCACGCCAACCGCGCAGGGCGGCGACGGACGCGATCACAATCCGAACGGCTTCACGATGTGGATGGCCGGCGGCGGCGTGAAGCCCGGCATCGCCTACGGCGCAACCGACGACTACGGCTACTTCGCGCAGGAGGACAAGGTGCACATCCACGACCTGCACGCGACGATCCTGCACCTGCTCGGAATCAATCACGAGAAGCTGACCTACAAATACGCGGGCCGCGATTTCCGGCTCACGGATGTCGAGGGCCGCGTGGTGAAGGACATCATCGCATAAGGCACGCACAGCTTCGTCCCCCTCATGAACAAAATAGACCTCGCACACCGCAACGCCATCGTCACCGGAGGCGCGCGTGGCATCGGCTTCGCAATCGCGACGCGGCTGCTGGAATCGGGAGCCAACGTTTCGCTCTGGGACCTAGACGCCGCCGCGCTCGCGGATGCAGCGGAAAAATTGAAGTCGCTCGGCAAGGTGCACACCGCAGTCGTGGATGTGACGAGCGCGGAATCCGCCGAGGCCGCCGCAGCTTCCACGGCGCAGGCGCTGGGCAAGCTGGACATCCTCGTGAACAACGCAGGCATCGCGGGCAGCAACGCGAAGGTTTGGGAGACCGACCCGAAGGAATGGCGTCGCGTGCTCGACATCAATCTCAGCGGCCCGTTCCACTGCTGCCGCGCCATCATCCCGCATCTGTTGCGCAACGGCTACGGGCGCATCGTCAACATCGCGTCCATCGCGGGCAAGGAAGGCAACCCAAACGCCGCACACTACAGCGCATCGAAGGCGGGCGTCGTCGCGCTCACAAAGTCGCTCGGCAAGGAACTCGCGACGAGCAACGTCATCGTGAACTGCATCACGCCCGCCGTCATCGCGACCGACATCCTGAAGCAGATGTCTCAGTCGCACATTGACTACATGCTCTCGAAAATCCCGATGGGCCGCTTCGGAAAAACCGAGGAGGCCGCCGCGCTCGTCGCTTGGCTCTGCTCGGAGGACTGCTCATTTTCCACCGGCGCAGTCTTCGACCTCTCCGGCGGACGTGCCACCTACTGAACCCATGAACCTCGCCGAACTCACCTGGCCCGACGTCGCCGCGCTCAGCAAAGACACGCCGATCATTTTTCCCATCGCCGCGCTGGAGCAGCACGGGCGCCACATGCCCTTCTTCACCGACTCGATGCTGATGGGCGAAATCGCAAAACGCGCCGAGAGCACACTCGGCGCACGCGCGCTTTTCGCACCGCTGCAATGGCTCGGGAATTCGCATCACCACATGGATTTTCCCGGCACGCTCTCCGCCGAGCCGCGCGTGTATCTCGATCTGCTCTGCGGCCTGCTGGAAAATTTCATCGCGCACGGATTCAAGCGCCTGCTGCTCCTGAACGGCCACGGTGGCAACGACGTGCCCGGCAAGCAGGCCGTGTTCGAGGTGCGCCAGCGCCATCGCGAACGGAACGACCTGCTGTTGCTCTTCTGCACGTATTGGAACCTTGATGCCGAAGCGCACAAGGCGCACGCCGGTCTCCGGCAAAAACAGATGGGCCACGCGTGCGAGTGGGAGACCTCGATGGTCCTCCGCCTCGCGCCGCACCTCGTGAAAAATCACACTGGCGTGCCGCCGCAGGAATTCGGCAACGCCTTTGAGCCCGGCTCGCGCGGATGGACAATGCGCGATCGCAGCGAGCACGGCCACATCGGCGACCCGCGCGAGGCCAGCGCGGAGAAGGGCGAGGCGCTCTTCCAGACGTTCACCCGCGGCGCCGTCTCGCTCATCGAGCGCATGATCGCGTGGGACGGGAAAAGCTGGAACGGATGATTCCTTCCTCTACCGCCCCCGCGCGCCCCGCCTCGTGGAAATGGTGGGTCACCGGCCTGCTCCTTCTCGCGACGACGATCAACTACATGGATCGCATGACGCTCGCAAATGCGTCCGTGCGCGTGACGAAGGAACTCGGCCTCGATGACACGCAGTACGGCAACATCGAGCTCGCATTCGGCCTGGCATTCGCAGCCGGCTCTCTCGTGTTCGGTTTCCTCGCGGATCGCCTGCGCGTGCATCTGCTCTACCCCGCCGTGCTCGTGTGCTGGTCGCTCACCGGAATCGTGTCGGGCTGGACGCATGGCTACTGGAGCCTGCTCGCGTGCCGCACTGCGCTCGGATTTTTCGAGGCGGGCCACTGGCCGTGCGCGCTGAAGACCACGTTCACTTTGCTCAATGAAAAGGATCGCACGATGGGCAACAGCATCCTGCAGAGCGGCGCATCCGTCGGCGCAGTCATCACGCCGCAGATCATGAAGGCGATGATGACGGACGCTCCCGGCTCGTGGCGCAATGCATTCATCGCGATTGGCGCGATCGGCCTGCTGTGGGTCGTGCTTTGGTTTGCAGTCCTCCGCCCGCGCGATCTCGAAAAAGCGCCAGTGCAGGAGGTGACGAACGACACGCTCGACCTGTGGAGCATCATTCGCGGCAGAAATTTTCTCGCAGTCGCGCTGCTCGTCACCGGCATCCAGGCCGTGTGGCACATCAACCGCGTGTGGCTCATGAAATTCCTCCAGACCGGCCGCGGCTACTCGGAGACGGATGCGCTGAATTTCAATTCGCTCTACTTCATCGCCACGGACATCGGCTGCTTCCTCGCGGGCGCGATCTCGCTTTGGCTCGTGCGACGCGGCGGCGCGACTCCGCACGACGCGCGCCGCAAGGTCTTCATCGGCGCATGCACGCTCACCTCGCTCAGCGCGTTCATTCCCTTTCTCGGAAAAGGCCCGCTGCTGCTCGTTGTGCTGCTCTTCATCGGCGCCGGCGCGCTCGCGCTGTTTCCCTGCTACTACAGTTTCACGCAGGAGATCTCGGGGAGATACGTGGGCCGCCTCGCTGGCCTGCTGAGCATGTGGGTCTGGGCCGCGACCTCGCCGATGCACAGCGCATTTGGCAAACTCGCCGACAGCATCGCCGATCCCGCGAAACGCTACGACACCGGCCTCGTCATTGCGGGTCTCGCGCCGTGGATCGGCGTCATCGCCATGAAGCTTCTCTGGCGGAAAAATGAGGCGCCTCCGAAGTGCGGCGCACTCACGTGATCAATGACAGGCCGCGCTTCCGAATTGTCTCATTTGTAACACCTCCCGAACCCCATGACCTCCGCAATCCCACATCGCTCCGTCGCATTTTGCATGCATCCGCTCGTCCTTGCGCTCGTCCTCGTGACGACGCTTGCATTACCCCTCAGCGCCGACTTCAGGGCCGGAGCCGCCATCGTGGACGTAACGCCCGAGAAGCTGCCCGTGCTCGTGAACGGCGGCATGACCAGCCGGTCGCTCGACAAGATCAACACGCGCGTCCACGCGCGCGCCATCGCACTTGCGGACGACAAGGAACAGATCGCGATCGTCGTCGTGGACAGTTGCATGATGACGCGCACGCGTCTCGACGAAGCAAAGGCGCTCGCGGAAAAACGCACGGGCATCCCTGCAAACCGGATGCTCATCTCGGCCACGCACGCACACAGCGCGCCCGCTTCGATGGGCTGCCTCGGCACCGATGCCGACCCTGCGTACGTGCCTTTTCTCCGCGACAAGATTGTCGAGGTCATCGCTGCCGCGCAAAAAAATCTCGAACCCGCGCGCGTCGGTTTTGCAAAGGGCGACGCCGCGAATTTCACCGCGCTGCGCCAGTGGATCCGCCGGCCCGACCGCATCGCGGAAGATCCCTTCGGCAACTTGACCGTTCGCGCGAACATGCACGCGGGCCGCAACTGGGACGACGTGACCGGCGAGGCCGGGCCGAAGGATCCCGACCTCTCGCTCATCTCGATCCAGGCGCGCGACGGGCGACCCATCGCGGTGCTTGGAAATTTTTCCATGCACTACTTCGGCGACAAGGACATCAGTGCGGATTACTTCGGCCTTTTTTCTGAAGGGCTGCGGCAGCGCATCGCGCCGAAAATCGCTCCGGGAAAGCCGGACTTCGTCGGCATCATGTCGCACGGATGCAGCGGCGACATCTACCGCACCGACTACAAGATTCCCGAGAAGGATCGCCCGAAGCCGACCATTGACGAATACACGAACGACCTTCTCGACATCGCGATGACCGCCTACAAGGGCATCCGCCACCGCGACGACGCCGATCTTGCGATGGCCGAGCGCCGCATGACGCTCGACTACCGAGTGCCCGACAGGCAGCGCATCGAATGGGCGAAACGGATCGTCGCCGAAATGGGTGACCGCCTCGCGAAGACGCAGCCCGAGGTGTACGCGCGCGAGCAGATCCTTTTGAACGAAATGAAAAAGACCGAGGTCGTCGTGCAGGCGCTGCGCATCGGCGACATCGCCATCGCGACGACGCCGTGCGAGACGTACGCGGTCACAGGATTGAAAATCAAAGCCGCAAGCCCGCTCGCGCAGACGCTGGTGATCGAACTCGCGAACGGCGGCGACGGCTACATCCCGCCGCCGGAGCAGCATCCGTTCGGCGGCTACAACACCTGGGCCGCACGCTCCGCGGGCCTCGAAGTGACGGCCGAGCCAAAGATCGCAGAGGCCGCGATCGGTCTTCTGGAAAAAGTGACCGCCAAGCCGCGCCGCGAGTGGAAACTCAGCGACGGCAAAGCCGCACGCGCAATTCTTGATGCGAAACCACTGGCCTACTGGCGGCTGAATGAATTCACCGGCCCGCATGCAGCCGACGCGACCGGCCACGGGCGCGACGCCGTGTTCGAGAGCGGCATCACATTTTACCTCGACGGCCCGCGCTTGCCGGAATTCTGCGCGAATGGCGAGGTGAACCGAGCGCCGCATTTCGTCGGCGGCAGGCTGCGCGCGCGGCTCGGAGAATTGCGCGGGCGCTACTCGGTCTCGATGTGGTTCTGGAACGGCATGCCGAATGACGGCCGCGACGTGAGCGGCTGGCTTTTTTCGCGCGAGCACGATCACGCGCTCGGCGCATCGGGCGATCATCTCGGCATCGGCGGCAAGGGCGCACACACGGGGCGGCTCATCCTTTTCCACGGCGGCGATCCGGCGTCGGCAATCGCGGGCGGGAGCGAGATTCCGCGCTGGCAGTGGCAGCACATCGTGCTCGTGCGCGAGGGCGAATCGGTGCGCGTCCATCTCAACGGCCGGCTCGAAATCGAAACAAAGTCCGCAGCGGATTTCCCTGCGGGTTTCGAGCAGTGCTTCTTCGGTGGACGCAGCGACAACGACTCAAATTGGGAGGGACGCCTCGACGAGATCGCAGTCTTCGACCGTGCGCTGACAGATGCCGAGGTCAAGAGTCTCGAAGCGGAGTAAAACGCCGGAGCGTGGCGTCCGTTTCCACCGGTCACTCGAATCGGCGGATGAACTCGTGGTAGAAAGTCACCGCGCGCTCGACCTCGGTGATGTCCACGAATTCGTCCGCAGCGTGTGCCTGATCAATGCACCCGGGCCCGACGATGAGGCTCGGGATGCCTGCGCGGGAAAGCTTGCTCGCATCGCTGCCAAAGGGGACGCCGCCCGGCGTGGCTTCGAGCCCCATTTCCGCGAGCACCGCGCTCGCGAGCTGCGCCGGAGCGGAGTCGGCGGGAGTCTCCAGTGCTTCGTCCAAAATCCGCGGCGGCTCCATCACGGCATCGAATGTCGGATGCTGCGCTTTCAACGAGTCGAGCAGGCCCTGGTAGTGCGCAAGCACAGCGGGGCCGCTCTCGCCGGGCAGCAGGCGGCGGTCAATTTCGATCACGCACTGATCCGGCACGAAGTTCACCTGCACGCCGCCCCCGATGATGCCCACGTTCACCGTCGCCGGCCCGAGCAGCGGATGCACTTGCGCCGCGAGCCGCGCGCTGTCCTCCTCGATCGCGAGCACGATGCGCGCGGCGTGATTGATCGCATTCACGCCGAGGTGAGGCTTGCTGCTGTGCGCCGCCTTTCCGCGCACGGTGATGCGCCAGCGCAGCACGCCCTTGCCCGTGATGATCGCGCGCAGGCCCGTGGGCTCGGCGACGATCGCGGCGTGCGCGGTGAGATCCTCGCAAAGCTTCACCACGCCGCGATACGAAAATTCCTCGTCCACCACCGCGGCGAGCCACACTTCGCACGGCGGCGTGAAGTCCTCTTCGTGCAGCGAAGCCACTGCGTGCATCATCGCGGCCAGCCCGCCCTTCGTGTCGCAGCTCCCGCGGCCGAATAATTTTCCATCCTCGATGCGCGGATCGAATGGCGCGATGCCCATGCCCATCACGGACACCGTGTCCATGTGCGCCTCCAGGATCACGCGACGCGACGAGTCGCGCCCAGGCAATCGAGCGATCACATTCGGACGGTTCGGAAATACCTCCTGTTCCCACGCCACGATCCCGCGTTGCTCGAAAAACTCCCGCACGAACGTCGCAATCTCCCGCTCGCCCGGCCCGCCTTCGTAAAATGAATTCACGCTGTTGATGCGGATCATCGCGCTCAAAGTCTGAATCACCGGGGAAATGTTCATGATGTTCCATCATCCGGCGCGGTTCCGGTGCGCGCGAGCAGGAATCCGCGGACGGCAAAATGTGCGGCCTTTCGCTGAAGCTCGCACCCGATGATCCGATCTGGACGCTGACACACCGATTCACCACAAAGAACAAACCCCGCCATGCAAAAAGCCCTCGTCACCGCTGTCGTGCTGCTGCCGTTCTCCGCCGCTTTCGCGGACGTGATCTGGCGCGGCGATTTCGAGACCGGGACGCTGGAGCAGTGGTCCGGCCCGCCGAAATCCGAGGCCGTGCGTGTGGTGACGGATCCGGTGCGTGCGGGAAAATTTGCGGTGCGGATTGACGGGACGAATGCCGCGCCGAGGAATGGGTATGACCGCATTGAATTCCAGCACCAGCCGAAACCGCCGGGCACTGCGGAGGGCACGGAGCGATATTTCGGCTGGAGCATTTTTCTGCCTGCGAAGCTCGTGCCTGGCGAACATGCGCTCGGGTTTTTCGAGACGCGGAACAGTTGGCGGCAGCTCATGTCGTTCGAGGCGGATGGCGAGGACATTAAGTTTTCCACGCGCGTGCCTTACGCTCTGCGCTGGACTGGCAGGGGCCGTCTCACGCCGGGCCGTTGGCACGATTTTGCGGTCCATGTGCTGTGGTCGCGCGATCCCGAGAAGGGATTCATCGAGGTGTGGTTTGACGGGGAAAAAGTGGTGCCGCTCGCGAAGACGGCGACGCTGCGGGACGAGAACGTCGCGTTTTTTCAGGTCGGCCTGTTTCGCAAGACGAGCGAGATTCCGGAGTCCATCATCATTGATCATGTGATCGAGGCGACGACGCTCGCGGAAGTCACGCCGCCGCCGCTTGCACCTGCGGCGGCGAAACAGATGCCGAAATGATGCGCGGCTGATGCGATCCTCCCAAGATTGGTGCGCGTGATTGCATCGAACATGTGTGCGGCGGCTTGCGTGCCGACACCTTCCGCAGTTTTTTCCTGCTTCAAATGAAGACAATCCTGATCCCGCTCGCGTCGCTCGCAATGGGCACCTGGGCCGTGGCTGCGCCCGAGGTGGCACCGGCAAAACCAATCACCGCTGACAAGGGGCCGATCGGCGAACTGCTTCGCAAGTGGGCCGCGGAAGGCACGGCCGCGGGGAATATTGACGACTGGTACGACAATCGCGACCGCGGCCACTCGCAGCTCAACCTTTCGCCGTATCCGCAGCTTCAGGCGATCGAGTATTCCGAGGCGGATCGAAAGACTAATCGCGACTGGGCTCTCCAGACGAATGTGCGGGCGGTGACGGTGTTCGGCAATTCCTCGACCTCCGCCGGGCCGACCACCGGCGGCTCGAATCCGCGCAGCGCGTACGCTTCCCACGGCGGGATTCCTTTCCTCTACACGGCGTATCGGAAAAACAACCTCTACCTCTATCCGGCGCATCACGATCACCATCCGGGGCACGACGGGCTCCCGCTCGCTACGGGCACATTCTATGGCGATTTGTTTCCGGCGAACACGCCGTACTTCATCATCTCGCAGGGATCTTCCGGCACCGATCAGCCGTTCATGAAGGCGGTCGCATCCACGCTCGCGGCATTCCGGCCCGAGGTGAAAACGGCGCTCGCCTCCGAGGGGATGCTCATGCCCGCGGTGCAGATGATTTTCCGCATGTGCAACAAGCAGCTCGCGACGCCTGCGGACTATCTCACGGGAAAGGCGCACCCGACGGTGTTCCGCGGCGACCAGGTGGACGCGCTGAAGATGGTGCAGATGGCGCATGACATTGACGCAAAGCATCTGCCGCCGCTCGCGGCGCTGCGCGTGGTCGAGGAGGATTCGCCAGAAGCCGGGCGCGATTTTTTCGAGCCGCTGCTGACGGAGGTGCTGGCCGACAGCCCGTGTGCGATTGCGCGCGTGCATCGCGCGATGGCAGCGAGCCGGCGCTTCGTGGTGAGTGCGGACGGAAGCAAGGACGTGAACGGACTGCCGCTCACATATCACTGGGTCGTGCTGCGCGGCGATCCGGAGCGCGTGAAAATCAACCTGCGCAACAAGGCGGGAACCAGTGCGGAAATTGTGATCCCGTTTCACGAGCGCGCGCCGATTGCGCCGGGCGATCCGCTTGAGTCGAACCGCGTGGACATCGGCGTGTTCGTCCACAACGGCACGCACTGGTCGCCGCCGGCATTCTTCACCTCGTTCACACTCGACAGCGAGGCGCGCACGTACGATGCGCACGGACGGCTGATCGAAATCGGCTACTCGATGGGCGAGTCGCTGATCGAAATTTCAAATTGGCCCGCATTTTTTGACACGCTGAAAACCGAGCCGATTTCGCCGGGCGTTCGACTCATCACCGGCGACTGGAAGGGTGCGGACTTCGCCGCCGCGATTGCGATGGGCGAGTCGTACAAAACCGCTAGCGCGAAAGCCGACGCGCTGGCGAAGGAGCGCAAGGATGCGGAAGCCGCCGTGCAAAAGGCCGCACCCGAAGCGAAGAAGGAAGCCGAAGAGGCGGCGAAAAAAGCACGCGAAGCCGCCGAAGCCGCCGCAAAAAATCGCGATGCGATCGTCGCCGAAAAACAGCCGGGTTTCGATGTGCCGCTGAAGTCGTGCGTGGAGTCGCATCTGCGGGCGTTGATCGAAGACCCAACATTTTGCCTCACGCACGGCGCGAAGCTCGGCGGGCCTTCCCGCGATGCGGCGATCAAGCGGCTGATCGCGTACGGAATCGTGAAGCAGACCGAGGGGCAGCAGCCCGAAGTGCTGCCGGTGCTCCCCGGAAACAAGCCGTGGAACGAGCGCCTGAGCCGTTACCAGCGGGTGATGCTCGGGCGAGGTGCAGGCGAGATTCTCGCAGCGGCAATCCCCGGAGTCCGGTACGATTTTCGCACAAACCTCGTGGATCCCCGCCTCACGATTCCGAAGACGTGGCGTGATGTTTTCCATCACGCGCCGGACGGCACGCCGACGGGATGGACACGCTACGACGGCACTGCGGCGACGGAATTCAACGCCCGCGGCCAGGCGATCGAGACGCGCGATGCGCTGGGCCGCTGCCTCACGGCGAGGGCGGTGATTTACGAGCGGAAACGAGCCGCGAATTTCGATCCGCGCTCAGGCCCGGATCGCACGCCGCTGACGTTCAGTGCGGGAATTCACCGCTTCGAATTCAAATACGACAGCGATCGGGATTTCGTCGGAACGATGACGGAGGCCGGGGCTCTGAAGTGAACTCTGCGCGGACGGAGGCCGCGATCGTCAGCGCAATTCGTCGCGGTTCGTCTCCGCCGCCAGCAGCACGCTGATGATCGTCACGATCGCCATCGCGACAAGATAGAGCGCGATGGGCCACGGCTTCCCGTGCGACCAGCCGAGCAGCCCGGAGGCGATGAGCGGCGCGAGGCCCCCGGAAAATGGCGTCGCGAGCTGGTAGCCGAGCGACGCGCCCGTGTAGCGGGTGCGTGTGCCGAAGAGTTCGGAAAAGAACGCGGCCTGCGGGCCGTACATCGCCGCGTGGCCGATCATGCCGACGATGATCGCGGCCCACACCATCGCCGTGCTTTTTGTGTCCACGAGCCAGAAAAATGGGAACGCCATCGCGAGCAAAAAAATCGCGCCGGCGAGGTACACGGGCCGTCGCCCGAAGCGATCCGAGAGCGATCCAAAAAATGGAATCGCAAAGAGCTGCGCAGCGGAGCCGAGCAGCACGCCGTTGAGCACCGTGTCCTTTTTCATGCCGTGCTGCTGCGTGGCGTAGGTGAGCACCCACACGGTGAAGATGTAGAAAAATGCGTTCTCGGCGAGACGCGCGCCCATCGCGAGCAGGACGTTTTTCGGATGTGTGCGCAGCACTTCGAGAATCGGCAGCTTCGGCGCGGGACGCTCATTTTTCGCCTGCTCGAAAACCGGACTCTCCAGCACGCGCAGGCGGATGAAGAAGCCGATGCCAGTGAGCAAAATTCCGAGCAGGAACGGCACGCGCCAGCCCCACGCGATGAATGCCGGATCGGGCAGCCACGAGACGACGCTGAAGACGCCCGTCGAGAGCAGCATTCCCACCGGCACGCCCGCCTGCACCCAGGCTGCGAAAAGCCCGCGCCGTTTTTTGTCCGCGTGCTCCACGACCATGAGCACCGCGCCGCCCCATTCGCCGCCGACGCCGAGGCCCTGCACGAAACGCAGCGCGACGAGCAGCACTGGCGCGAGCACGCCCACCTGCCCGTAGGTCGGCAGGAGCCCGACACAGAATGTCGCGAGGCCCATCATCATCAGTGTCGTCACGAGCATGGACTTCCGTCCGAGGCGGTCGCCGAAATGCCCGAAGATTACGCCGCCGAGCGGACGCGCAAAAAAGCCGACGGCATACGTCGCGAATGCGGCCATCGTCCCGGCGATCGGGCTGAAGTTTGGGAAAAAGATCCGGTTGAAAACGAGCGCCGCCGCCGTGCCATAGAGGAAAAAATCATACCATTCGATGGCCGTGCCGATGAAGCTGGCGACGACGACACGCCGGATGCTTTGCGGGGAGATGGATTCGGACATGTCGCGGGGAAAGTGTGCGATGCTCGGCGGTGTGGCGGTTTGAGGCAAGGCTGCGCTCCGTCCTGTTGCCAAAAGTGCCGCAGATCGCCACCATTGCGGTTCTTTACCCATGAACACCAGCATCGCACTCGACGGAAAAATCGCGCTTGTCACCGGAGCGTCGCAGGGAATCGGCGCGCAGGTCGCGCGCACGTTTCACGTGGCAGGCGCGCATATCGTGCTGAACCATCCTGGCATCGGCACGACGGCCGCGGATGCGCAGCGGATCGCCGATGAACTCAATGCACTGCGCAGCGGGAGCGCCGACGTGATTGCGGCGGATGTCGCCGATGCGGAGCAGGTGCAGGCGATGATGCGCGAGGTGAAGGCGCTGCGCGGCGGCCTTGATTTTCTGATCAACAACGCGGCGATCATCAAGGATCGCACGATCGCGAAGATGGGCCTCGATGAGTGGGACGCGGTGATCGGCGTGAATCTCTCGGGCGTCTTTCACTGCTGCAAATTCGCGCTGGAGATCATGCGCGACCACGGCGCGATCGTGAGTTTCGGCAGCATCGCGGCAATCCAGGGATTTTTCGGCCAGGCAAACTATGCATCAGCCAAGGCCGGTGTGCAGGCGATGATGCGCGTGCTGAGCCGCGAGGCTGCGCGGAAAAATATCCGCGCAAACGCGATCGCGCCGGGCGTGATCGAGACGAGCATGGCCGCGACGATTCCGGAAAATGTGCGTGCGGAAATGATGAAGAACATCCCGCTCGGCCGCTTCGGCACGACGCAGGAAGTCGCAAACGTGGTGCTCTTTCTCTGCTCGCCGCTCGCGTCGTATGTCACGGGCCAGACCATCGAGATCAACGGAGGCTGGCGCGGCTAGCGATGCGCGCTCCCGCGATCCGCACAAATGCCGATGAAGCTATCGCCGCGATCCCGAGCGGCGCGACGGTGGCTGTCGGCGGTTTCGTCGGCGCGGGTCATCCAGAGATGCTCACCTCTGCGCTGGAGCGGCGGTTTTTGAAAAATGGAACGCCGCGCGATCTCACGCTGTACTACTGTGCAGGGCAGGGCGACCGCGCGGAGCGTGGGCTGAATCACCTTGCGCACGAGGGCCTGATCCGGCGCGTGATCGGCGGGCACTGGAACCTCGCGCCGAAACTCGGCACGCTCGCGCTGGCGAATGTGATCGAGGCGTATAACTTTCCCCAGGGCGTGCTCAGCGTGCTGCTGCGTGAGTCCGCGGCGAAGCGTCCGGGGCTGATCACGTCGATCGGGCTGAACACTTTCATTGACCCGGCAATGAGTGGCGGACGGCTGAACACGCGCACGACTGAGCCACTCGTCGAGCGCATCGAACTCGATGGAAAAACGTGGCTGCGCTACAAGCCCGTGCCGATCCACGCCGGGCTGATCCGCGCGACGTGCGCGGATGCGCGCGGAAATCTCAGCATGGAAAACGAGGGGCTCATTTCCGAGGTGCTGCCGATCGCGCAGGCTGCGAAAAATCACGGTGGCATCGTGATTGCGCAGGTCGAACGGATCGTGGATCGCATCGCCGACCCGAAGGCCGTTCGGGTGCCGGGCATCCTCGTGGACTACGTCGTCGAGAGTGGCGGCGTGCAGCATGATCAGACGTTCGGCGAGGCGTTCACGCGCGATTTTGTCGAGGCAAACAGCGGCGCGTTCGAGTTGCCGGCGATGCCGTTTTCCGAGCGAAAAATCATCGGCGCGCGGGCGCTGCGGGAAATCCGGGCCGGTGAAATCGTGAACCTCGGCATCGGCCTGCCGGAGAGCGTGGCGATGGTCGCGGCGGAGACCGGGCGGCTCGCGGATTTCACGCTCACCGTCGAGAGCGGGCCGATCGGCGGCGTGCCGGCGTCAGGCCTCAGTTTTGGATGCAGCCATTTTCCCGAGGCGATCATTGATCAGCCGTCGCAGTTCGATTTTTACGACGGCGGCGGGCTCGACGTCGCGGTGCTCGGCGCGGTGGAGGTGGACGCGGAGGGCAGTGTGAATGTCGCGAGCTTTGCGGGCCGTTTCGCCGGAGTCGGCGGCTTTGTGAACATCGCACAGTGCGCTCAGCGGCTCGTCTTCTGCCTCACGCTGCGTGCGGGTGAGATCGAAGTGGCGATGGAGACCGGGCGGCTCGTGATCGTGAAGGAGGGACGGCATCCGAAGTTTGTGCAAAAAATCCAGCACGTGTGTTTCCACGGGCCGAGCGCGCTCGCGCGCGGGCAGGAGGTGCTCTACGTCACCGAGCGCGCGGTGTTTCGACTCACGCCTGCCGGACTGCAGCTCACGGAGATCGCGTCGGGCATTGACTTGCAAAAGCAGGTGCTCGCACAGATGGGATTCGCGCCCCAAATTTCCGATGCACTGAAACCCATGCCGCTATGAAACCAGCCCACATCATCGAGGCGAAACGCTCGCCCATCGGCCGCTTTTGCGGCGGCTTGAAATCGCTCGTCGCGGCGGATCTCGCGAGCGCCGTCGCGGGTGCTGTCGTTGAGGAAAAGCTGCGCGCACACATTGGGGAGATTATTCTCGGCCAGGTGTTGCAGGCGGGCAGCGGGATGAATGTCGCGCGACAAATGGGCCTGAAGCTCTGCGTGCCGCAGCATGTGCCCGCATTCACCGTGAACATGGCGTGCGGATCGTCGCTGAAGGCGGTGGCGCTCGGTGCGGCTGCGATCGCGGGTGGTGAAAGTGATCTCGTGCTCGCCGGCGGAGTCGAGTGCTTGAGCCGCGCGCCGCATTACGTCACCGATTTGCGCTGGGGAAAAAAGCTCGGTGACGCGGCGATGCTGGATGCGATCCTCGCGGACGGCCTCACGGATCCGACGCTGAAAATCGGCATGGGCGAGACGGCGGAGCGCATCGCGGACAAGCACGGCATCACGCGCGCCGAGCAGGATGCCTTCGCCGTTCGCAGCCAGGGCCGCGCGGCTGCGAGCCGCGAATATTTTTCCCGCGAGATCGTCGCAGTGACGGGCCGCGACGGAACGATCACCGCGGACGAGCATCCGCGCGCGGAGACCACGCTGGATGCGCTTGCGAAACTCGCGCCCGCCTTTCGCAAGGACGGCACCGTGACGGCGGGGAATGCCTCGGGCATCAATGATGGCGCGGCGATGGTGCTCCTCGCGGGCGACGATGCGGTGCGTGCGCACGGTCTCGTGTCACGCGGGCGGGTCGTCGCATCCGCCGCAGTCGGCTGTGATCCGGCGACGATGGGACTCGGGCCTGTCGGTGCGATTCGCAGGCTGTGCGACATTGCGGGCTGGAAACTCGGAGATGTGGACGCCATCGAGATCAACGAGGCATTCGCCGTGCAGGCGCTCGGCTGTGTGCGCGAGCTGGATCTGGACATCGAAAAGCTGAATCAGCGCGGCGGGGCGATCGCGCTGGGCCACCCGATCGGCGCGAGCGGCGCGCGTGTGCTCGTGACTCTTCTGCACATCATGGAGGACAGGAATTTCCGGCGCGGCATCGCGAGCCTGTGCATCGGGGGCGGGATGGGCATCGCGATGGCGGTGGAGCGGTGAGGCGGCACAGGCTCACATTTCTTTTACAAATGCGGCACGTCGGGCTGACAACGCGCCCGGCGGTTGTCGCGTAGCTTCGCACTTCGTGAGGCTGTGCATTTTCACCGAACACGCGTATCGCCGCCGCAAACCGCGGGGTTGAACTGCACGGACTCACGACATCACACTGCAAAAATTCCCGACCCGACATTCCCTATGAACTCCCGACTCGCACTCGCCATCCTGTTTCAATTTTTTCTGATGCCTTGCATGCTGTTCGCCGCGGGCAAGCGTGACACGATGTGGAAGGCCGTCGCGGATGCCGAGAGCAAGGGGCTGCCGAAGACGGCGATCGAAAAGCTCGGGCCGATCATCGAGCAGGCGATGGCGGAGAAGGCGTATCCCGAGGCGATCAAGGCGATCGCGCGGAAGATCGCATTCGAGGGGCAGATCGAGGGGCAGAAGGCGGAGGAAAAAATCACGCGCCTCGAGGCGGAGATTGCGAAGGCACCGAAGGAAATGGTGCCGGTGATGGATGCGATCCTCGCGGACTGGTACTGGCACTATTTCCAGCAGAACCGCTACCGCTTCATGCGCCGTACCGCCACGGCGGAGGCACCGAGCAAGGACATCACGAGCTGGGATCTGCCGCGGATTCTTGCGGAGATTGACAGGCAGTTCACGAAGGCGCTCTCGGCGGAGGCGGAGCTGAAAAAAATCGCGGTCGCGAGCTACGATGATCTGCTGCAAAAGGGTGCGGTGCCGGACAGCTACCGGCCGACGCTGTTTGATTTCGTGGCGCACGAGGCGCTTGCATTTTACACATCCGGCGAACAGGCGGGATCGAAGTCGGAGGACTCGTTCGAGATTTCGGCGGACAGCCCCATCTTTGCGGCGGCCGCGGAGTTTTTGAAATGGGAACCGGCGACGACGGACAAGGATTCGATCTCGCTGAAGGCGATCCGGCTTTATCAGAACCTCATGCGTTTCCACGCGGAGGATGCGGACAAGTCCGCGCTGCTGCACTGCGATCTGTTGCGGCTGCAGCTCGGGAAAAACAAGGCGTTCGGCGAGGAGAAGAACGCGCGTTTCAAGGCGGCGATGAAGCGATTCGTGGACGAGTGGGCGGATCACGAGATTTCCGCGTGGGCGCGTTCCGAGTGGGCCTACATGCTGCGCGACGAGAACGAGCTGGCCGAGGCGTACAAGCTCGCCAAGCAGGGCGAGCAGACGTATCCGAACAGTATCGGTGGAAAGATGTGCTTCAATCTCGTGCGGCAGATCGAGGCGAAGTCGTCGCGCGTCGAGACCGAGCGCGTGTGGAATGCGCCGCTGCCGACGATTGATGTCCACTACCGCAATCTGGCGGACATCCATTTCCGCCTCGTGAAAATGGACTGGGTGGATCGCGTGAAGCGTTCGCAGGGAAATCCGCAGTGGCTGAACCAGAATGATCGCAAGGAGCTGCTGCGCGCGAAGCCGGAGCTCGAGTGGTCGGCGAAGCTTCCGGCGACGGAGGACTTCCGCGAGCGCGTGGAGGAAATCCCCGCGCCGAAGGATCTGAAGCCGGGCTTCTATTTCCTGATCGCGAGCCACGACAAGGGATTCGGCGATGCGAACAACACGGTTTCATTCACGGATCTCTGGGTGAGCGATCTCGCGCTCGTGATGCGCTGGCAGTGGGGCACCGAGAAGATCGAGGGCTTCGCGCTTGATGCGAATTCGGGCAATCCGATCGAGGGTGCCGACATCCAATTCTGGGTGCAGGCAAACAACGGGAAATTCAGCGAGGGCGCAAAAATCAAGTCGGATGCGAATGGGTGGTTCTCCGGCCAGACGCCGCAGGGGTGCGGCGTGTTCGTCCATGTGGCGCACAAGGATCAGCAGCTCAGTTCGGGCAATCAGTATTCGAATCACCGCGGCGGGGTTCAGCCGGATGTGCAGTCGCAGACAATTTTTTTCACAGACCGTTCGCTCTACCGTCCGGGGCAGACGATTCAGTACAAGGGCATCTGCATCCGAGCGGATCGGGACAAGGACGACTACAAGACGCTTGGCGGACAGGCGCTCACGGTGATTTTTCAGGACGTGAACGGGAAGGAGATCGCGCGGCAGAAGCACAAGGCGAACGACTACGGATCGTTCAGCGGCAGCTTCACCGCGCCGCGCGACCGGCTCGCGGGACACATGATGATCCGCACCGAGGGCGAGCCGCAGGGCGGCGCGGGCTTCAACGTGGAGGAATACAAGCGGCCGAAATTCCAGGTGACGATTGATGCGCCGAAGGAAGCTGCAAAGCTGAACGCAAAAGTTTCGGTGCCCGGCAAGGCGACGGCTTACACGGGCGCGGCGATCGGCGATGCGAAGGTGAAGTATCGCGTGGTGCGCGAGGTGCGCTACCCGATCTGGTGGGGCGCGTGCTTCTGGTGGCGCCCCATGCCGGCGCAGGGCGCGCAGGAGATCGCGCACGGCACGGCGGTGACGCAGGCGGACGGAGGTTTTGTGATCGAGTTTGATGCGAAGCCGGACGCCGCCGTGCTGGAAAAGGATGAGCCGACTTTTCACTACACGGTGTACGCGGACGTGACGGATACGACGGGCGAGACGCGCTCGGGCCAGCGCAGCGTGAACGCGGGCTACACGGCGTTGCAGGCGTCGCTCTCCGCAGAGGAGTGGCAGACGGATGCGAAGGCGGTGGAGGTGAAAATTTCCACGCAGACGCTCGACGGCGACGGCAAGTCGACGCAGGGGACTTTGAAAATCTACCATCTCCAGCAGCCGGAAAAAGTCGTGCGTGCGAGTCTCACGGGCCGCGTGGGGCCGATGCCGCGTCGCGGCAAGGCGGCCGTCAAGAAAGGGACGCAAGTCGGCGCGAATGGGACGAAGCCCGATCCGGCGAATCCGAATTCGTGGGAACTCGGCGCGGTCGCGGTGGAGCGCGCGTTCACGACGGACGGAGCAGGCAAGGGATCTCTGTCGTTCAAGCTCGGCGCAGGGCCGTACCGCGCGATGCTGGAGACGAAGGATCGCTTCGGCAAGAAGGTGACGGCGCAACTGAACGTGCAGGTGCTGAAGCTCGACAACAAGAGCCTCGCCGTGAAAATCCCAAACCTCGTCGCCGCGCCGAAATGGACGCTGGAGCCGGGCGAGGAATTCATGGCGCTCTGGGGCACGGGTTACGAGCAGGGCCGCGCGTTCATCGAGATCGAGCATCGCGGAAAAATGATCCAGAGCTTCTGGACCGAGCTGGGCCTCGCGCAGCAGCAGGTGAAACAGAAGGTGACCGAGGCGATGCGCGGCGGCTTCACGCTGCACGTCACGATGGTGCGCGAGAACCGCGCCTACCTCACGTCGCACCATGTGGACGTGCCGTGGAGCAACAAGCAGCTCACGGTGAAGTGGGAGCATTTCACTTCCAAAATGGAGCCTGCGCAGAAGGAAACGTGGACCGCGGTGGTCACCGGCCCCGATGCGAAGAAGGCCGTCGCGGAGATGGTCGCCGCGCTCTACGATCAGTCGCTCGACGCGTTCCTCGCGCACGAGTGGCAGAAGGCGTTCGCGGTTTTCCGGCAGGACAATTCATTTCGGCAGTCGCAGTTCGAGAACTCGCTGCGGCAGCTCAACCATCTTCAGGGCATCTGGCCGCTGGAATCGAAATTCGTGGACATCTCGTACCGCCGCTTCCCGGATGCGATCTCCGCGAACATCTGGAACGACTACATGCTGCAAAACCGGCGGGGAATGATGCTCGGCGGCGCGATGCCGGCGGCAGCCGCTCCGATGGCGATGGATGGCGTGTCCGCAACGGCCAGGAGGGCTGCAAAGGGGGAAGATAAGGCTGACGAACAGGCTGCGAATGCGAATGGAATCTTCGGGCGCGCGGACGCTGTGGAAAAACAGTCTGCCGACAAGCCGGGCGGTGGCCTTGTGCCTCCGGCACCGGATCTCGGTAAGGTCTCCGCGCGGAAAAATCTGAACGAGACGGCGTTCTTTTTCCCGCACCTGCTGGCGCGCGAGGATGGCTCGGTGGCGATGGAGTTCACGATGCCGGAGGCGCTCACGACTTGGAAGTTCATGGGCTTCACGCACGACCGCGACCTGCGCGCGGGGTTCATCGAGGACAAGGCGATCACGGCGAAGGAAATCATGGTGCAGCCGAATCCGCCGCGCTTTCTGCGCGAGGGCGACGCGCTGGAGTTCACAGTGAAGGTGTCCAACCAGTCGCCGACGCGGCAAGCGGGCACGGTGCGGCTCGCGCTCTCGGATGCGCGCACGGGCAAGCCGGTGGATGCGCAGTTTGAAAATGCGAAGACGGATCTGAATTTCGAAATGCCCGCGGGCGAGTCGCGCAGCTTCTCGTGGAAGCTGAAGGTGCCCGATGGCGCGGACCCGCTGAGCTACAAGGCGGTCGGCTCGACGGGCCGGCTCTCGGACGGCGAGGAGGGGCTGCTGCCGGTGCTCTCGCGGCGCACGCTGGTGACGGAATCGTTGCCGCTGCCCGTGCGCGGGCCGCAGGAGAAAAAGTTCGAGTTCACGAAGCTGATCGAGAGCGGAAAATCCGACTCGCTGAAGTCGCAGACGCTCACGGTGCAGATGGTGTCGAACCCGTCATGGTATGCGGTGATGGCGCTGCCATATCTCATGGAGTTCCCGCACGAATGCACGGAGCAGACGTTCAACCGGCTCTACGCAAATGCGCTCGCACGGCACATCGCGGCGTCCGATCCGAAAATCCGCGACGTCTTTGATCAATGGAAGGGCACGCCCGCGCTGGATAGCCCGCTGGAGAAAAACCAAGATCTCAAGTCCGTAATCCTCGAGGAGACGCCGTGGGTGCGTCAGGCGCAGGCGGAGAGTCAGGCGCGACGCAATGTGGGCATTCTTTTCGACGACAACCGGCTCAACGACGAGACGGCACGGCTCCTCCGCAAGCTCAGTGAGCAGCAGCACGGCGACGGGATGTGGCCGTGGTTCCCTGGCGGTCACGGCAACGAATACATCACGCTCTACATCACGACAGGCTTCGGCCGGCTGCGGCACCTCGGCGTGAAAATTGATACGACTCCCGCGGTGAAGGCGCTCGGTGCGCTCGACGGATGGATTGAGAAAACGTACCGCGAGATTTTGAAACACGGCAAAAAGGAAGACAATCACCTCAGCGCGACGATCGCGTTTTATCTTTATGGCCGCAGCTTTTTCATTGGCGAAAAACCGGTCGCGCCGCGGCACAAGGAGGCCGTGGATTATTTCCTCGGTCAGGCGCGCACGCACTGGCTGAAGCTCGATCGGCAGTCGCAGGGGCACCTCGCGATTGCGCTCACGCGCTTCGGCGACAAGCCCGCCGCGCAGGGCATCGTGAAATCCATCAAGGAATTTTCCGTCGAGAATGAGGAGATGGGGATGTTCTGGCGCGACACCGAGGCGTCGTGGTGGTGGTACCGCGCGCCGATCGAGACGCAGGCGCTGATGATTGAAGCGTTCGACGAGGTGATGAACGACACGAAGGCGGTCGAGGACTGCAAGGTGTGGCTTTTGAAACAAAAGCAGACGCAGGACTGGAAGACCACGAAGGCCACCGCGGACGCGATCTACGCGCTGCTGCTTCGTGGTGACAACGCGCTCGCATCCGACGAACTCGTGCAACTCTCGCTCGGTGGCGAGACGATCAAGCCCGAGAAAGTCGAGGCGGGCACCGGCTTCTACGAGCAGAAATTCGTGCGCGGTGAGATCAAGCCGGAGCAGGGGCACATCACGCTGAAGAAGGTGGACAAGGGCGTCGCGTGGGGCAGCGTGCATTGGCAATACCTCGAGGACATGAGCAAGGTGACGGCCTACGAGGGTACGCCGCTGAAGCTCACGAAGACGCTTTTCACCAAGCAGAACACGAAGAAAGGCCCGGTGCTCGAACCCGTGAAAGGCGCGGTGAAAGTCGGCGACGAACTTGTCGTGCGCATCGTGCTGCACACGGATCGCGACATGGAATACGTCCACCTCAAGGACTACCGCGGCAGCGGAACCGAGCCCGTGAATGTGCTATCAAGCTATAAGTTCCAGGACGGCCTCGCGTACTACGAATCCACGAAGGACACCGCGAGCCACTTCTTCATAGATTACCTGCCGAAGGGCGACTACGTCTTCGAATACTCGACGCGCGTCGTCCACAAGGGACGCTACCAGACGGGATTCGCAGGCATCCAGTGCATGTATGCGCCGGAGTTCAACAGCCACTCGGAGAGCATCTGGGTGGTGGCGGAGTAGCGGGGGGCGCCGCGCGTCCCCGCTGGCCGCACAAGAACAACGCGCAGCGTCCCGACTCCTCTCGCTTTTGGGCGAGAATGCGGCGATGCCCGCGCAGACCGTTAGTTCATGCACAGACTTGCCGCGCCTCGTTCGGCACGGCACAAGCCTCGCTGATGCTGCGACCGAAGAAGCACCCTGATCAGCTCGACTTCGGGCTCCCGCGTGAGGAAGTGAGCGGGGCCCTCCACAGCCACGGCATTTTTTCGTCGAACTACCTCCAGCGGCACTTTGCCCGTGCCGCGGAGTTTCCGTCTGCCGCGGAAGTTGAGCCGCTGTATCGTGAGTTGCGTGCATTGTGGGAAGAGAAGCTCCCCGGCCTCATCAAGCAAAAGGAAGCCTACACGCGCACCGCATTCCTTGATCCGCTGCTGAAGCTCCTTGGCTGGCACTTCATCCCGGAAGCGAATCTCCCGCACGGCCCGACGAGAAAGCGCCCGGACTACGCGCTCTTCCCCGACGCAGCGCGTTCCGAACAAGCTGCAGCCGCGAGCGACGCCGCCGACATTTACCGTCTCGCCGACGCAGTTCTCGAAGCAAAGCGCTGGCAGCATCCGCTTGATGAAGCCTCGTCCACGGAGACACCCGGCTGGTTCCCGAGCGAGCAAATCCAAGACTATCTCCGGCACGCGCGCGATGGCACCGGCGCGCGCTTCTTCAACTGGGCGATCCTCACGAACGGCGCGTGCTGGCGGCTTATTGTGAGCACGCCGCCGGCGATGCGTTCTTTGAGTTCACCCTGGCGCACGGCGAATCGTTCTGTTCGCTCGACGACTTCCGTTTTCTCGTCGCGCTGTTCCGCCCCGCGGCCTTCGCGCGCACGGACGGTCGCTGCCTGCTCGACGATCTCCGAGAGCAGGCGCTCACCCGGCAGGTCTCTCTCGAAAAGAACCTCAAGGATCGCATCTTCGATGTCCTCGAAGATCTCGCGACCGGGTTCCGTGCCCACGCGCCGAACGCGATCGCGCCCGCCGACTTTTCTGCGCTCTACGAGGCGTCCCTCGTCTTTCTCTACCGCCTGCTTTTCATCCTCTACGCGGAAAGCCGCGCGCTGCTCCCGGTGCGCGCATCCGGCGCGGGGTCGAACAGAATCTACCGCGAACGCTACAGCCTCATGCGGCTCACTGCCGACCTGCGCGGTGGCGCGAAGTTCACCGACGACGCCTTCACCGATCTCCACGAATCGCTGCTCAAGCTGTTTGATCTCATCAACGGCACGCACCCGGATCGCAACAAAGCAACTGATGTCACACGCTACAACGGCGGCCTCTTCGATCCTGCGCTGCATCCGCATCTCTCCCGCTGGCGCATCGGCGACAAGGCGCTCGCCGACGTTCTCCGCCTGCTCATCTTCGATCAGCCTTCCGGCGCAAACCGCCGCCAGCGCACCATCCGCACCGAGGAGACGATTGACTACGCGGCGCTCGAAGTCCGCCAGCTTGGCGACATCTACGAGGGCTTGCTCGGCGCGCAGCTCCGTGAAAACGCCGCCGCCCGGCTCGAACTCGTCAACGCCAACGGCCAGAACCACCGACACGGAATTTTTTACACGCCGGACTGGATCGTCCTCTACCTGCTGCGCGAGACGTTCGCGCCGCTGCTTGCGGAAGTCGGAGCCCGCGACGACGTGCGGTGCGCGCTGGCGAAAAAGAATACCGAGCAACGCCGCGACAATTCCTTTGCGCTCGCCGTCCTCGGCCTCCGGCTTGTGGATCCCGCGATGGGCAGCGGCCATTTCCTCGTCCGCGCCACGGAATTTCTCGCCCGCAAAATCCGCGAGCACGACACGACGAAACTGATGACCGAGCAGATCGTCTCGAATGGCGGCAGCCGCCGCACACGCGAGCAAATCCTCGCTTCGGGACGCCATCCCGTCCCGCCCGGCGTCTCGCAAGAGCAGGCCGAGACTGCCTACTGGCGCCGCCGCGTCGTCGAGAGCTGCATCCACGGCGTGGACCTGAACCCGATGGCCGTCGAGCTGGCGAAGCTCTCGCTCTGGCTCACCTGCATCGCCGCCGACGAGCCGCTGAACTTCCTCGATCACCATCTGCGTCACGGGAACTCGCTCGTCTTTGCCGCGCCGTGGCAGCTCCCGCACCTGCCCGCCGCGACGGACCAGGAGAAGGAGCAGGCCGCGTTTCATCTCGGCGATCATCTGCCGGCGGCGCTTGCGCAGGTCATCAAGACGAACGCAGCCATCGCGGAGTTGCCCAGCACTGCGATGGAGGAAGTGAAACAGAAGGAGGACGCGTGGAAAAAAGTCCGCAAGGAGATCGAGCCGTTCCTCACGCTCGCGCATCTTTGGGTCGCCGCGGGCGATGCGCTGAGGTTTTCCGACGAACCGGGTAAGCCGCCGCGCGAACTCAACGAACTCGACTACCAGACCGCCGCCCGCGCGCTTATCTCGCCGGATTCGCTCACCGATCTGTCTGCGAAGGAGCGGAAGAAAACGGAGAGCCTCCGAGACGGCATCCTCGACGCACTCGCTCCGAAACGCGGCGCGCTCGATTCCTTCCACTGGCACCTCGAATTTCCCGCCGTCTTTTACGCCGATGACGGCACACCGCGCGACGATGCGGGCTTCGATGCCATCCTCGGCAACCCGCCCTACATCTCCGCGCAGACCAGCAGCGCAGAGGCGTGGCGCGCGGCACTGGAACGGCGCGACGGCTGGCTCGATGATCTTTACGTCCACTTTACCGCGCTCGGCTTCACACTGCTCCGCGCGGGCGGTGGCTTCGGCTTCATCGTCTCGGACACGTTCTTCACCCTCGCCACGAAGCTGCGGATGCGCGAGCTGCTCCAGCGTCACCGCCTCACCCACCTCGGCCAGTGCGACCCGTTCGACGCGACGGTGGACGCCGCCATCTTCGTCGCGCGGAAGTCGCCGCCTGCGCCGGAGGAAAACGACACGCTCCTTTTCGTTCAGGCCCGCCCGCGCACTGGTACCGCGCCGGATGTCGCGCTGGAAACGCTCCCGCTGCGCGACGCCGTCCGGTTTTCGGAAAACACCGCGCTGCCCGCCGGACTCGGCGACGCCGCGCACGGCACTCACGCGCGCCCCGGCTACGCGGGCGCAGATCTGCGCGTCCACCGCGTCCCGCTCGCGCTCTACCGCGCCACGCATAAGCGCGCGTTCTTCGAGCCGCGCCCCGGCACGCTGCGGTTGTGGGAAAAATTCAACGAACCCGTGAAGGCACTCGTCGGGGAATGGTGGGAGCGCATCAAGGACTCGAAAGTATTCGACAAAAACCGCGGTGAAATCGCCGCGTATCAGCGCACGCTTAAGCCCGGCGACATCACGCTTGTCGGTCTCATCGCCGAGGGTGGGCAGGGCATGAGGACGGCGAACAACGGGCGCTTCCTCGGCTACCTCGAAAGCACGCGGCAGGCGGATGAAGTGCAGGCGAAGCGCGAAGGCAAGAAGTGGACGAAGGCGTGGCTTGCCGACTCCGCCATCGCGCCCGTCTTCCGCGACCTGCTCGCCGATGCGGGCGGCGACGCAGCGAAGCCGCTCAAGGACAGCGCCGCGTGGGAGGCGTGCATCGAGCCGCTGCGGCAGAAGTTTGGCGACGAGCGGCTCGGCATCGGCAAGACCGAACTCTACCGCATCGTCCCGCGTAACCTCGTCGCGGATGAGGAGGACTTCCGCTTCGCATGGACGCAGCGCAAAGCGGAACTGCTCGCGCGCTGGCGAACGCACGAAGACCTCCGCCCGTTCTGGCACACCACGCTCGACCTCAGCCTCGCCCGCAAGCAGCTCGAAAAACTCCACAAGGCAAAGACGGTGAGCGACGAGGACTTCATCGCGCTCTGCCGCGAAATCCAGCGCTGGGCCGCAGGCCCGCCGACCGGCAAACGCCGCGTCCCGCGCGAAGCCATTGGTCTCCGCAGCAGCGAAGACTACACCGACGCGGACGACGCCCCGCGCATCGCCACCATCTACAACGGCCTCGGCGGACGCGGGCAATTCGTCCCTTTCCGCAAAGGCGACCCGGACGGCAACCGCTGGCTCGACGACGAGCCGTTGTTCATCCGCTGGACGAACGCGGACGTGATCTGGCTTTTTGAAAACAGTGGCCACTCGGCCCCGCGCAGTCCGGTCATTCGCAACGCGCACTTCTATTTCACCGCTGGCCTCACCTACAACATCCACGCGCGGGGCGTGCTCCTGAAATCAAAGCTACTCCGAGGCTGCGTGTTCGATTCCTCTGCTTCCATGCTGTGCCCGACCGCGCGCGCTGTTCCCGCTGAGCATCTGCTGGCCTTGTTCAACAGCCACATTGTCAGCTTCTACATCAAGAAGTTCCTGAACAACACCTGGCACGAGATCAGTGACCTACGGCAAATCCCGCTCGTCGTCCCCACCGCCGCGCAGAGCAAACGCATCAACACGCTCGTGACGCTCGCCTTTCGTGCGAAGCGCCACGGCCTCGCCGGCACGCACCCGGACAACGCGCTCGTCGCGGCCGTGCAGCCCATCGAAGCCGAACTGGCTGCGCATGGCCCCGAATACCTGCGCCCCGGCGCGCAGGCGAAGCTGCTCGCCACCGCCGCCGACTGCCTCGCCATCCTCGAACGCACCGTGAGCTGGGAAGCCGAGAGACTCTACGGCGTGGAAGGCCTCGGCCCATTTGATGAGTTTTGAACCCAGCGCGGCACACGCCGCTCCGCCTACCCTTTCTCGTCGGTAAAAAAAACGCGCGGGCCGCCGTCAGTGCGGATTTTTTTCTGGAGCTGCTTCATCACGCCGCGCGCCCAGTCGGCGCCCGCCTCGCTGTTGTAGTGGACGCCGTCGCTGCCGGTGCGGCCGTTCACGTAGTGGGTCAGTTGGACCGAATCAATCCAGTCGAAGCGCCAGGTCCTCCCGGCTTTCGCGATGAGCTGGCGCACTTCGTTCTGCACGGCATGGGAAAATTTCGTCGTGTCCGGCGGCAGGATCCAGATCACCTGTTTGCCGCGCAGCGAGGCGGCGAGGCGATCCAGCGCCTGGGCCATCTTCTTTTTTTCCTCGTCGCTGTTGCGCCCCAGCAAGTCATCGAACCAGTTCGTGCCGAGCTGCACGATGACCACCTGCGGTTTGTGCATCCAGAGCAGGCGGTCAATCTTCGGCGTCTGCACCGGCGGCGGGCGCTGACCATTCTTGTATTCGAGCACGATGGTGCGCTGTGGCGTCCGTTCACGGTAGCCGCATCTGGTGACGTGCGGGGGCTCCACGCTGAGCCAGTGCTGCGGGGCCGAGCCGCACGAGCCATAGACGAACACGTTTTCCGAGCCGTAGCGCGTGATGAGCAGCTCCTGCAGTGTCTCGCCGAAGCCGCCGACGGTCAGCGAATCGCCGATGACGAGGATGCGGCCGGCATTCTCTCGCGGCAGTGCGGGTGCGGTGGTGAGGAGAATCGCCGAGAGCAGCGTGCAGAAAAAGCGGATGGGATTGGGCATGGGATTTTGGTTGTTCGTTCCGGCGTTCACTTGCCGCGCGACGGGAGCTTGCGGTCGTCCGCGACTTGGATGAAAGGCAGCAAATCTTTGCGCTCCGTCGTGTCGCTCGACTTGATGGCCCCCCACGGCGTCTCGTCCACATCGCGCAGGCGAAGTTCGTAGGTGTCGCCGATCTTGTATTTGCTGAGCGGTTGCGGCTGGCGGTGGATGTGAGCGGGGTGCATCACGAGGATCTCCTTTTCCTGATACTCGCCCTTCACGACTTTCACGACATCATACACGTAGGCCACGAGCGATTCATGGTACGGCGCGAACTGCTCGGGCCGCAGCGGTGGTGATTTGAAAGTGAGCCTGGCCTTCACCACGAGCGCCTTGTCGTCCACGGCAGGGTTCGCGACGGGCGGCTTTTCCTCCTCCGGCACCTGCGCGGTGATCACGGGCGGCAGCGGCTGGAAAGTGAGATCGCCCATCACGCGCTCGAAGACGCGGTCGGCCCAGCGGTTCATGTCCGCGCCGCCGAAGTGCTCGTGGTCGCGCTGCAAGCCGGTGAACGGGTAGCGGACCAGCGTGCGGCTATCAATCACCGTGGCCGCGGGCGCGGTGTATCGGACGCAGCGCTCGAAGACGAATTCCTGAATCTCGCTGGTCATCCGGCCCGAGGTCGGCGAGCCGATCCAGTAGATCTTGCGCAGCGAGGTGTGCGTCTTCAGCACCTCGCGCATGAACGGCACGATGTGGCTTTTCAGCGCCTTGTCGTGGCGCTCGGGGTTGATGGATTTTCCGTCGGTGAAAAGGTCGAAGAGGTTTGTGCCGGTCTGGATGATGAGGATGTCCGGCTTCACATGATCGAGCAGATCCTCGATCTTCGGGACCGGGTGCGCCTTCGGCTTTGTGCCGCGCCTGTTGCCGTAGGTGTCCTCGACGACGATCGGCCCGCTGCCGTCGTCTTCGGATTCGATCGTGAAAAATCCGCAGCACGTCTTTGCATTCGAGTAGCCGCCGTTCCGCAGCCAGCTCAACGGGACGGTGCCGCAGGTCATGTAGGTGTAAACGGACTTGAACTGCGGCGACTTGCGGAAGCGGCTGTCGAGGCGCTGGCCGAATCCGCAGAGGCTCAGCGAGTCGCCGAGGATGAGGACGGAAAGATCCTTCGCCGATTCCGCGGTCACTGCCGTCTTGCGGATTTGCGCGGTGAGCGAGACTGCGGTCTCCGCCACGGGATCAAACGAAGCCGCCGCCGTGAACCACGGCTCGTCACCGGACTTCGTTTTTGTCGGAGCCTTTGCCTTCGCGGTCGCGGGCGTGATGCTTTTTGAAAACCTCGGGGATGAGCCGGATGTCTTCGGGAGACTCACCACGCGGGCTTTCGGGATCGCGGGCTCCGCCAACGGATCGGCTGCCTCGGAATCCTTCACGATCGGCCGCGGTTGCGCCGTCGCGATCGGTGCGAAGGCGAACAACGCAGCCGCGATCCACGAAGCGGCCCGCGCGAGCTGTCGGCGGATGCCGCGAGGTGCAGGCTGGTCGGCTGATGGCTGTTCCAATCTTGTCCTTAAAAGAATCGGCATTTCAAAATTGATGTCGCTTGGCCGCGCGTGCAGGGATCGTGCCGCGCTTTTTCACTTCGCCACGGGCAGCTTCGGCCAGCCGGAATCCGCCTCGGTGAATTCCCTCGCGGTGAAGCACCAGACGACGACCTTTTTCTTCGCGAGATACGCCGCGTCCTTGAGGCTCTTCCGGTAGAGGGCCGTGCGCACAGCAGACGCGCCGGAGCCGCGCGTGCCGATCAGGTCGGGCGCGATGCCGATTTCCGCGGCGAGCTGATCGAGCAGGCCCGCGCGCTCGGCGAGGAAGTCGTGAAAGACGAGCGTGTGGCTGTCGCCGATGAGCAGCACCGGGCTGTTGGAATCGGGCGCGACTGCACCGCCGCCGAGGCCGCTCACCGTCCGCACGGCGATCTTTTCATCGTCGCCTTTGCTGCCGCCGGGCAGGTCGCGCAGGTCGCCGTGGATCGGGATCGTCTTCCATTCCGAATCCCATTTGGCCGTTCGCAACAGTTGGAGTTTTCCTTCGATCGCCTTTGCGATCGCCTGCGCCGCAAGCACGCAGCCGCTGCCGGACCAGTGCGTGTCCGTCGCGCAAAAAACCGGGCCGTGTTCGCCCGTCTTGCCCGCGATCAAAATCGGCGCGAGGTCGAGCACTTCGACACCGGCGGTTTTCAGCGCGGCGAAAAATTCCTTGAGCGACGCCAGCGAGCCGTCCGGGGTCGCGCCCTCGATCAGTTTCTCGGAATAGATCGCGGCCTTCGGCGGCACCGGCACGAGGAGCAGATCAATGCCGCGCGCTTTCAACTGCGTCTGGAAATCCACGATCGCCGGAATCGGATCAGCCAGATCCGGCTTTGGAGAGCGGCTCACCTTTGCCGCGGCGTCGCCCCAGAAACGGTCGAACGAAAGCATCCGCAGCTCCGACGCGAGGAACAGCCAGCCGTCGCTTCCCGCGACCACGCCCGCCTTCGCCTTTTCCGCAGCCGCGAACCGCGCGCCGAACTCCGCGCGCGGCGGCCCTGCGTGCGCGCACGTCACGGCGGCGCAGCAGGCGAGGATCTTGAGGACGGAAAATTTCATGGAATCGGTATGGCGAGGCAGGTGCTCGCGCGAGCGGCTCCCTCTAACGGAAGCGGCACAGGATTCAACTTCCAATTTGGAAGCGACCTGCTCCATCGTCCGCACCTTCGCGCCCGCCCGCGCGCGACCGACGAATGGTTTTCAGCTCGTACATTTTCATCTACTTTTTCCTGCCGCTCACGCTGCTCGGCTACTACCTGCTGAAGCCCGCGCGGCAGCGCATGCGCAATCTGTGGCTTGTGCTCACCGGCTACACTTTTTACGGCTGGGCGGAGCCGCGCTTCGTGCTGCTCATGTTCGTCACCACGTCGCTCGACTGGCTGCTCAGCCTCATGATCGCACATGATGACTGGCGCGTGTGGCGTGCGCGGGGAAAGGACGCACCAACGCTCGTGCCGGGCACCGCGCGCAGCCGCACGCAGCGCCGCGCGCTGCTCGGCTCCATCGTCAGCAATCTCGTCGCGCTCGGCTTTTTCAAATACTTCAATTTCGGCCTCGAAGCGTTCAATGCGCTGCTCGGCTCGCTCGGCCTCGGCCATCTGCAATGGGATCCCGCGCTGCGCATCGTGCTGCCGCTCGGCATCAGTTTCTACACGTTCCAGGCGCTCAGCTACATCATTGACGTCTATCGTGGCGACGCGAAGGCGATGGCCAACTTCATTGATTTCTCCTGCTTCGTCTCGATGCTCCCGCACCTCGTCGCCGGGCCGATCCTGAAGTTTTCCTTCCTCGCCGAACAGCTCCGACAGCGCACGCTCACGGGTGACAAATTCGCGCGCGGCGCCGCGTTCTTTCTCATGGGGCTCGCAAAAAAAATCCTTCTCGCGAACCCGTGCGGAAAGATCGCCGACACCGCGTTCGACGCGCTCTCGCGCGGCGCGCTGGAGGCGTGGGTCGGCGTGACGGGCTACTCGTTCCAGATCTACTTCGACTTCAGCGGCTACTCCGACATGGCGATCGGCCTCGGCCTCATGTTCGGCTTCATCTTCGCGAAAAATTTCGACGCGCCGTATCGCGCCGAATCCATCACCGACTTCTGGCGACGCTGGCACATCTCGCTCTCCACATGGCTGCGCGAATACCTCTACATCCCGCTTGGCGGAAACCGCGGCAGCGAGGCGCGCACGTATTTCAATCTCATCCTCACGATGCTGCTCGGCGGCCTGTGGCACGGCGCGTCGTGGAATTTCATCATCTGGGGCGGCATCCACGGCGGGATGCTCGCGGCGGAACGCGCGGGGGGGCGTGAGAATTTCTACAAGCGTCTCCCGCGGCCATTCCGCATCGGCGTCACGTTTGTGATTGTTATGCTTGGGTGGGTGTTTTTCCGCGCCGCGGATCTGCCGCGTGCGCTCGGCTATCTCGCGGACATGTTCGGCACGCGAGCCCTGCCCGACGGCGCGCGGCTCATCTCCGGCGTGCTCTTCCAGCCATACCTGCTCCTCGCGCTCGCGCTCGCCGCGATCGTCGTGTGGGCTGGTCGGCAGACGTGGGACTGGACGCAGCGGCTCACGCTCGGAAAGGCCGCGCTGTGCATCGCGCTCGGGTGGCTCGCGCTCGTCGTCCTCGCCACGCAGGAATATAATCCGTTCATCTATTTCATATTCTGATGAGCAAGCCTCCCACACCACCCGAGCACTCGCTGCCGAGCTACGGCGAGCCGACTCCCGAGACGCGGAAAAAAATGTCGCGCGAGGACGAGGCCGAGCTTGCGCTGGGCCGCACGGATTTTTCGCCCGGCGCGCGCACGCTGCTCATCGTCGCATTTCTCGTCACGATCCTCGCGGTGATCGCGGCTCAGATCATCGCGCGTCAGACCGTCTTTGAAATGCCCGGAGTTCTGCCGCCGTCGGCGAAAGTGAAGGCCGCGAAATCGCTCGCGGATTATTGGGAGCTGATTCCCAAGGCCGAGCACATCAAGGCCGCGGAGAAGGATCTCGAAAAATTGTCCGTCATCGGAAAGGCGCTGCGCCCGCGCGTGCAGGGCGTGCTCACGGGCATGCTGCACAGCGGCACTGAGCAGGCATTCGTCGGGCGTGACGGCTGGCTCTTTTACCGCAGCGATGTGGAATATGTCACTGGTCCGCCGTTTCTCGATCCCGCGCGGCTCCGCCAGCGCGCACACGACACGAATGTGCAGCCCGATCCGGTGAAGGGCATCGTACATTTCCGCGACCAGCTCGCGAAGCGCGGCATCGAACTCATCGTCATGCCCATGCCGGTGAAGCCGTGCATCGAGGGCGACAAGCTCGGCGCACGCGCGGGCACGGCGCTGCACAATGTTTCGCACGCCGAATTTCTCGCGCGTCTCGCAGCCGCGAAAGTGCGCGTCTTCGACCCCACGCCGCTGCTCCTCGCGCGCAAGCCCGCGCCGCAATATCTCGAAACTGACACGCACTGGCGGCCCGAAGCGATGGAATTCATCGCGCAGAAACTTGCCGCCGAAATCCAGCCCGGCACCGCCGCCGAATCGCCCGTGGCCGAAAAGCACATTCTCGCGCTCGGCGACATCGTTGCGCTGCTCGGTCTGCCGAAGTCGCAGGTGTATTTCCGTCCAGAGACCGTCACGATTCATCAGGTGCATGCCGGCAACGGCCTCTGGCGTCCGAGCGCCGACGCGAGCGCGCTGCTGCTCGGCGACAGCTTCGCAAACATTTTTTCGATGGAAGCATTGGGTTGGGGTGAATCCGCCGGTTTCGCCGAGCACCTCAGCCGCGCGCTCGGCCAGCCGCTCGACTGCATCCTGCGCAACAGCGACGGCTCCCACGCCACGCGTGAGCAGTTGCAGCGCGAACTCGCACTCGGCCGCGATCGTCTCGCGGGGAAAAAGATCGTCGTCTGGGAATTCGCAGCGCGCGAACTTTCCATCGGCGACTGGAAACTTCTGCCGCTCGATCTCGGCACGCCGCCGCCGTCGAAATTTTTCGCGCCCGAGCCGGGCCAGTGGAAAACGATCACCGGCACCGTCGCCGCAATCTCGGCCGTTCCGCGCCCCGGCACGGTGCCCTACGCCGAGCACATCCTCACCGCACACCTCGTGGATCTCGAAGGTGCCGACGCCGGGCAGGCGCTCGTCTGCACTTGGAGCATGCGCGCGCAATTGTGGACGCCCGCCGCCCGACTGCGTCCCGGTGATCATGTGAAGCTGCGCGTGCGTGCGTGGGCCGACGTCGCCGCGCAGTACGAAAAAATAAACCGCAGCGAACTTAGCGATACGGCGCTCCAGCTCGAAGAGCCCGTGTGGGCGGAGTTCCTCGAAAACTGACGTCCTCTCCAAAAGCGGAGCGTCTTGAATGACGTTCTGGCTGTTTTGCGGAATGCACATTCCGGGCAGGCAGCGGAAAAGCAGGCGGGGTTCGCAGCTCCTCGCAGCCCCGCGCAGCAGGCCGCGCAAGTGGAGCGGGATCGGGTGCGTCAATTTTTCAGCGATCCGCACTCCGACAACGCATGCGGCGAGTTTTTCCGATTGATTCTCCCGCGGCTTCTGGCACATGTGCCGCGCCGGGCGGGCGTCCCCTCCGTACCCGTGGACCGGCATGGAAACAACCAACAGCCATGGTCAACAAACGAACAACAACCGAGGGAGCCAAAAAAAAGGCCGCCACCACTGCGCCCAAGCAGCGCACCACCGCAAAGCCGAAGGTCGCCGCCCGCACCGCGGGTGCCGCGCCGGCGGTCAAGCGCACGAAAAAGAAAACCGCCGAGCCGCCTGCAATCCGAAACGAGGACATCGCTCTTCGCGCCTACTTCATCGCCGAACGGCGCCAGCAGCTCGGGCTGCCGGGCGATTCGCTCGGCGACTGGACCGAGGCCGAGCGGCAGTTGCTCGCCGAGCGTGCCACGCATGGCGTGAACTAGCTCGCTGCGGTCAAAATTAAGTGCCGCCCGCTGTCCGATCGCCGCGGGCGACCAGGGCATCGTTGCCGTGTCTTCGTTTCGCGAGGACGACGGGTCTCGAATGCGGTGCGCGGATATCAGCTTCGATTCATCGCGTACGACAGCGCGATCCAGAGCGTGAGGAAAATCAGCGGCACGCCAATGACTGCCGACTGCCCGAGCAAGCGGACAAATGAGCCGCTGTGGACGGGCGGATCGTCCGGTGCCGCAAGGCTGTCGGCCAATTTGTGAAGGGTGCGCAGTGCGAACACCGCACCCAGCATTGTGAGCAGCAGCACGGCCACGCTCGCCATGCCGGCCACGGGCAGCATGCGCGTGAGCACGCGATGCACGGGCTCGTAGCGCGGCGAGAAAAATTCCTTCGGCGCATTCAGGCTGATGGCGAAGGCGGTGAGCAGGAAGGATTGCGAACCGACGAGCGCGGAGAGGCGCTGGTTGATGAGATTGTCCTCGTGCTCGATTCGGCTGCGGATGAAATGGATCTTTTCGTTCATGGAAATCTGCGGACGGGCTTGCGGGCGTTCACGCACATTGGCACCGGCGGAAAGGATTCCGCCGGTGCCTGTGCGTAACGTCAGCGTTGCGCAGGTTCGCCGCGTGGCACAAGCCGGATCACACGGAGGAAAAGGGCCGTGACACAGCCATGCAACCTGTGAGTACGGCGGAACTCCGATGCCGCCATGCTCCGTTCAAAACTCAATCCTGATGCGCCGCTCCAGGTCTCGGCAGCCTTGCTCCCGCTGGGATCGCAGGGCTGGATTTCGCGCCGGGATTTGTTTCGCTCCGCCACATTCCTGAAACACCGAGCGCCTCATGAAAGAAAAAATCCGTGAAAATGCCGACCCCTTCCGCGACGTGCGCGAAAAATCCGGCGTGCTGCCGTGCGAGTTTCAGGGCGAGACGCTGCCGATGATTCTGCGCCACGCCGACGTGCGCGAGGCGGCGAAGGACTGGAAAAAATTCAGCTCGGACGCACCGTTCCGCGTGCCGATCCCTTCGGAGGAGGCAGTGCGGACTATGCGCCAGCTCCCCATCGAGACGAACCCGCCGGAGCACACGGAATACCGTGCGATCGTCGAGCCGTTCTTCCAGCGCGCGAAGCAGCCTGACACGATTGCGAAAGTCGAGGCGCTCATCGCGGAGATGCTCGGTGGTGCGCTTGCGCGCGACTCTGTCGAGATCGTGAACGACTTCGCGCTGCCCGTGCAGTCGCGCGCTCTCACATATTTGCTGAACGTGCCCGAGTCCGAGGGGCACAAGTGGATCGGCTGGGGCATCCACGTCTTCCGTGTGCAGGACGGCGAATTCAAGACGGGCACGGTGCTCGAGGATTACCTGCGCGCGCAGTTTGACCGCGCGGAGGCGATACTTTCTACGGATGCTCCGTCCGGCGACGATTTTTTCAGCGCGCTCACGCAGGCCGAATACCGTGGGCGGCGGCTCACGCGCGAGGAGATGATGGGCTTTGCAAACCTCACTTTCGCGGGCGGGCGCGACACGGTCATCCACAGCATCTCGTCCGTCATCGCCTACGTCGCGCGGAACCCGGATGCGCTCGCGTATCTGCGCGAGGATCCGAAGCGCATCGTCCACGCGAGCGAGGAATTTTTCCGCGTCTTCATGCCACTCACGCACATCGGTCGCGTGTGCCCGGTGGACACGGACGTGCACGGCGTCCCCGTGAATGCAAATGGCCGCGTGTCGCTGTGCTGGTCGTCGGCAAATTTCGACGCGGCGGTCTTCGACTCGCCCGAGGAAATCCGCCTCGACCGGAAGCCGAACCCACACATCTCATTCGGCTTCGGCACGCACCTCTGCCTCGGCGCGCCGCACGCACGGCTCATCGTGCGCAGCCTCTTGCAGGCGCTGTGTGATCGCGTGGAAAAAATCGCGATCCTCGAAGCCGCGCCGCATGTGGAGCACGAGGCGGCCTACAAGCGCACGAACGGCTTCGACTCGCTTACGGCGCGGTTCACGGCGCGCTGAATTTTTTCACGCTACGGATGCGGGCCGGGAAACCAGCGCGTCTTGTAAGGATTCGCGTCCTTCAGCGTGAGCGCGCCGACGGGATCGAGGAATTCCAGCTTTGCGCTCCACGCGCCGAAGACGGTGCGCTTCGTCGTGGGATGGATGTCCGAGGACTTCAGCTTCGCCTTCTGGCCGAGCACCGGATGCCTGCGGAATTCGCCGCGCTCGCGATCGAAGAGGAACACGCCGGTCTCCGTCGTGACGATGAGATCGTTCGACGAGGGCACGGCGCGCAGATCGTGTCCGTCCTCCGCGGGCAGCGGATGCGTCGCTTTCAACGCGAGCGACGGATGATCCGTGTCCCAATCGGCCAGCGCGTACCGGCGCAGTTCGTCGAAACCGAGCGCCCACAGCACGGCGCGCGGCGCATCCCACACGACGCCGTGAGCGGAATGCAGCGGTGTCTTCCAGACGGGCTGCGCGCCGCCTTTCAAATCAAAGAGCACAAGCCGGTCGCCGCTCAGCGAACTCGCGACGACGACGCGGTCTCGCGGGAGGAGTTCGAGCGAGTGTGCGTTGGTCGTCGTCGCCTTCCACGCGATTCGGCCCGAGGGGTATTCGAGGAGCGCGCATCCGCTGTTCGATGAGGAAATGAGGATTCGTTTTCCACCATCGAGCGGCTTGCATTCATCGAGATGATCGAAGCGTCGGCGCTCGTCGTCCGCGAGCCCTTCGGCATCCGCGCCGCTCCAGCGCCAGAGCTTCGCGCCGGTGGCTGCATCGCGGACGGAGAGTTCATTGCTGCCCGCGCAGAGCAGCAGCGTGCCGGGCGATTCGGCGCGCAGCCGCGCGGGCGAAAACGCGGGGAGCGCGAGCGCGAGGAGGAGCAGGCGAAAAAGGGGCGCACAGTTCATGGCTTGGGCATGGCGCAATCATTCCCGTGAGCCAAGCCCGCAAGCCGGATGGCGCGGCCCGGGAAAGCGTGGTGTCCAGTTTTGCATTTGGAATCCAGGAAGCCAGGAAACAGGACGAGGCCCGCGCCGCGGCGACCATGAAGACTCCTTTTTCGCCGAGGCGAAGTGTCGCGTGGGGCCAGGAGACGACCATCCGGGGTTGACCCCCAACCGTCCGGTTGCGGTCGGCGAATGTGTTCACGGCCCGCAACCCGAGTTTCTGCGCGGCGACGATCACCTTTTTCAAATTGGGATTTGCCCGGCGAAGCACGCCTGCGAATGGTGGTGCGATGCGTGATTCGACAACAAACCGGATGAGCCTGAAGCCGCGCGTCGGCAGGTTTTAGGCCGCCGGTTTTCAGTCACGGGATCGCCCCATGTTTCTCTCGCCATTCTTCCTCATCGCAGCGGGCGTCGGCGCGTCGGTGCCGCTCGTGCTGCACCTCATGCAGAACCGGAAGAAGATGCATCTTCCGTTTCCGACGCTGCGCTTTCTGAAGCTCGCGGAGAAGCATTCGTCGCGGAAGGCGCGGCTGGAAAATTTCCTGCTGTGGCTGCTGCGCACGCTCATCATGGCGCTGCTCGGGATGGCCTTCGCGATGCCGATGATCCGGCGCAGCGGGCTCGGCTGGCTCGGCGATGCGCCGCGCGATGTGGCCATCGTGCTCGATGCGTCGTACAGCATGGGCTATCACACGGAGCGCGGGACGGTGTGGGACAAGGGCATCGAGTCCGCCGTGGCGATCATCGAGGGGCTGAGTGACAAGGACCGGTTCTGCATTTTCCTCGCGCGCGAACAGCCGGAGGCGCTCGTGGCCGAGCCGGTCGCGAACAAGCAGGAGGGCATCGCACGGCTGCGCGCGCTCCAGCCGGGCGAGACGAGTTCGCGGCTCGGGCCGGCAGTCACGGCGGCGATGCGCGCGCTGCTGAAGGCCGACGCGCGGCGCGAGCGCGAAATGCACATCATCACGGACAACCAGGCGCTGCCGTGGCAGAGCATGGCGACGGAGAAAGTGGAACTCGAAGCGAAGACGGCGGTCTTCGTCTCGCTGCTCGGCGTGCCCGCGCCGGAAAATGCGGGCGTGGCGTCGGTGGAGCTTCAGCCGCCGGTGGTGCGCAAGGGCTCGGATGTGAAAGTGACCGCCAAGCTGCTGCGCACGGGCACTGCGGCGGACACGACGCTGTCGCTTTTCATCAACGACAAGGAGGCCGGGCGGCGTGTGGTCGGGGTGAATGATCCGGAGGCCGCTGCGCCGAGCTTTACGCTGCCGGCGCTCGATGTCGGCGTCCACGCGGCGCGCATCCAGACGCCGGACGACAATCTGCCGATTGACAACGCGTTCTATTTTCTCATCCGCGTGCAGGCGCAGATGCCTTCGCTCGTCGTCGGAAATGAGAGCGAGACGCTGTTCCTGCGCACGGCACTGCGCACCGGATTCGGGCGCACGGATGCAGTGGTGTCGGTCACGCCGGAGCAGATCACGGACAAGCCGCTCTCGTCGTACGCGTGCGTGATCCTGTGCAATGCGCTGCCGCTTTCCGGGCAGGCGATCGCGGCGGTGGAGGGCTACGTGAAAAGCGGCGGCGTGCTCGTGCTTTTCCCCGGCATGGGCGCGAAGCCAGATGCGTACGCGGCATGGAACTGCCTGCCCGGCATCCCGTCCGCCATCGAGGATCTGCCGCTCGCGCAGCGGAATCGCACGCTCACGTGGGACCAGCCGCAGCACCTCCTCGTGCGGACTTTGCGCGAGGGCATCGGCATTCCCGCGCTCGCGATCCGGCGACGGCTCGCGTTTGAGAAATTGCACGAGACCGCGCAGCGCGTCGTCTCGATGGGCGCGAACCAGCCGTTTCTCATCGAGCGGCAATTCGGCGACGGGCGCGTGCTGGTGTTTGCCGTCTCCGCGGATCGGACTTGGAGTGATTTTCCCCTGTCACCATTTTTCCTCCCGCTGCTGACGCAATGCGCGGACTACGGCGCGGGCGTCGGGGCGAAGGCGCCGTTCGAGTGGGCGACGGATTCGCTGTCGCTCAGCGAGCGTTTTCCCGAGTTGAAAAATGCGCCGAGCCTGAGCGCGCCGGACGGCCAGCCGGTGTCCGTGCGCAGCTCGGTCGTGGATGGCCGCACAGTGCTGAATGCGGAGAACCTCACCATGCCCGGCTTCTATTCGATGGCGACCGCGGAGCAGCCGGAGGGCAGGCCGGCGTTCGCGGTGAATCTGCCGCGCGGCGAGTCGGATCTCACGCCGGTCGCGGACAAGGAAATCCCGAAACAGCTCGGCGTGGATCGCGCGGTCGTCGCAAACGATCTCGCGACGCTGCGCAAGCTGATCGAGGAGCATCGCATTGGGCGCACGTACGGAGAGCATCTGCTGTGGCTCGCGTTCGTGCTCACGGCGATCGAATTCATGTACGCAAACATGCTCGCACGCGGAGGCAAGGGCGGCGGAGGCAAAGTGAGCGTGGACGCTGCGGGACATGTCGAAACGCACGCCAAAACTCCCGCTGAAACGCACGCCGACGCATGATCGTTTACGAGCACACCTTTCCCATCCCGGCGATCGTCGCGACACTCTCGACGGCGCTCGTGCTCGGTGCATTTACGGCGTGGAAATTTCTGCCGCGCCGATGGCTGAACGCCATCATTTTTCTGCTCTACGCACTGGTGCTGTCCGGCATGGGCTGGTGCCTGCTGATGCCGGGGCTCAAGAACTCGCTCACCCAACTGCGCAAGCCGCGCTTCATCATCGCGCTCGACACTTCGCAGAGCATGACGCTCACGCCGTCGCCCGACGTACCGAGCCGCTGGACGACCGCGCAGGAGGCGCTGAAACGCCCGTGGCTCGCGGCGCTCGCGAGCGAGTGCGAGATCGAATTCTTCCCGTTCGCCTCGGAGCTGGGCGAAAATATTCCCGTCGCGAATGCCGCATCGCTCAAGCCCGACGGCGCGGCCACGCGGCTGCGCGACACTTTGAAAAAAATCTCCGACCGCTCGGCGGGGCTGAACGTCGCGGGAATGCTGCTGCTCAGCGACGGCGCGGACACCAGCGAGGCGCTGGACGACTGGGCCGGCACTGCGCGCAATTTTCCCATCCATACGCTGCGCCCCGAGCCGCCCGGCGGCTGGAAACAGGACCCCGATCTGCGCATTGACGCGGTGACGACTTCGCGGCGCGTGACGGTCGGGTGGAAATCGGAGTTCAAGGTGAAGGTCTCCGGGCAAGGCACGCGCGGCGCGCCGGTCACGGTGCAGGTCTTCGAGGACGGCACGCTGCGCACCGAGGTGCCGACGCAAATTCCCGACGAAGGCGGCGAGCGCGAGGTCGTGTTGGAGCTGGACCACGCGAAGATGGGCGTCTTCAGCTACCGCGTCTTCGTGCCGCCGCTGCCGGGCGAAAAGCACACCGAGGACAACGAGTATGTGCTGAACATCGAGGTCGTGGACGCGCGCAACCGCCTGCTCTACCTCGAGGGCATCCCGCGCTGGGAATACAAATACCTCCGCCGCGCGCTGCTCTCCGAGCGGCAGATTTCGCCGGTCATCTTTTTCACCGGGCCGGACGGCGCCCCGCACGGCGGCACGCCCGTGGGCAACGTCACCGCCGACATGACGCCGCAGCAGCTCGCGTATTTCAAAATCATCATGCTCGGGAACATTGATGCGAAGGAACTCGGCGCGGCGCGTGCGAAGAACCTCGTGAAGTTTGTCGAGGACGGCGGCAGCCTCATCCTGCTCGGCGGCACGAAGGGCTGGACCGCCGGCGGCCTCGTGGAGACCGACCTCGGCAAGATGCTCCCCGTGCGCAGCACCGACGTAAAAACGATCGAGGGCGAGAAGCCGTATCCGGTGAAACTCAGCGACGCCGCGCGCGGGCATCCGGCTTTCGCGGGCGACGCCGCGCTGTGGCAGAACATCCCGCCGGTGCTCTCGCTTTTCACCGGCTTCACGCTCTCACCCGCGGCAGAGACACTCGTGACCGCGGACACGCCGGGCGGCCCGGTGCCCGTCGTCGTCACGCAGCGTTTCGGGCAGGGAAAAGTGACGGCCATCCTCACCGATTCGCTCTGGCGCTGGCAGCTCGGCCCCGAGTCCGGCAAAGCGAAACCGTACGACCGTTTCTGGACGCAGATGATCTCCTGGCTGCTCCCGCGCGAGGAGGCGCTCGACGGACTGCGCCTCGAACTCTTCGCCGACCGCGACCAGCTTTTCCTCGGCGAATCCCTCGATCTCCACGCGCGCATCGGCACCGAGAACGTGCCGAAGGCCGACAGCGTGGAGGCGAAGATCACGCTGCCGGACAAGCGCGAAGTCCCCTACCGTATGGCCCCGCAGCTCGTCACGCTGCCCTCGGGGAAAAGCTTCCCCGGCTACGGCCTTCCATTTTCCGCGACACAGCCGGGGCTCTACAAAGTCACCGGCGTCGCGAAGGTGAAGGGCCAGACGATCACGAGCGAGCCGTTCGGATTCTTCGTGAAGCCCTACTCGCCCGAGACCGTTCCGCGTCCCGCAAAGGTCGAGGTCCTGCAGGCGATCTCAGCCGCAAGCGGCGGCAAATTTTTTGAAAACCTCGACGCGCTGAATGACGGCCTCTCGAAACTCCAGCTCCATGCCACCGAGGAAAAGCTGGCCGAATACCGCACGCTCTGGCGCGAGTGGCCCGTCGTGACCGGCCTGATGATCCTGCTCGCCGCCTCGTGGATGATGCGGAAATTCCGCAACATGCCCTGAGCCGCGGCCGCGCCTTCATCCAAGAACGGCCACTCTTTCACTGAATCCGCTCTAGCTCGCAGCTGTGCCTGCGTCAGCGGCCGGGTCGAATGGGTGCAAGGGAACTCCATGCGCCTCGGCGACGCCGCGGCAGGTGACTTTGCCGTCGAGGAGATTCAGGCCGCCGAGGAGGTTGGGATCCTTTTTGAATGCGCCGGGGATGCCGTGGTCGGCGATGAGTTCGATGTAGCGGTAGGTCACGTTCGTGAGTGCCTGTGTGGCGGTGCGGGCGAATGCGGCGGGCATGTTCGCCACACAGTAGTGGGTCACGTCCTCCTCGACGAAAACCGGGTCGTGGTGCGTGGTGGCGCGCGATGTCTCGGCGCAGCCGCCCTGGTCAATCGCGATGTCCACGAAGACGCTGCCTTTCTTCATCACGCGCATCATTTCGCGATCGATCAGCTTCGGTGCGCGTGCGCCGGGGACGAGCACGGCGCCGATGAGGAGGTCCACCTCGGGGAGCATTTCGAGGATGTGGGCGCGGTTCGAGTAGAGCGTGTGGGCGGTGTGGAGTGTGATGTCGAGGAACCTCATGCGCTCCACGTCCACGTCGAGGATCGTCACGTCCGCACCGAGGCCCTGCGCCATGCGCGCGGCGTTCACGCCCGCGGTGCCGCCGCCGATGACGACCACTTTTCCCGGCAGCACGCCCGGCACGCCGCCGAGGAGGACACCGCAGCCGCCGAGGTGCTTCTGCAAGAAATTGCCGCCCATGAGGACGGACATGCGCCCGGCGATTTCGCTCATCGGCTCGAGCAGCGGGAGGCGGCGGTTCACCTCGACGGTCTCGTAGGCGATGCCGGTGACCTTCGATGCGAGCAGCGCGTCGGTGAGCGGCTTGCTCGCGGCGAGGTGGAGGTAGGTGAAGAGAATCTGCCCGGCACGCAGCAGAGGCCATTCGGATTCGAGCGGCTCCTTCACTTTCACGATCAGCTCCGCGCGCGCGAAGACCTCGCTGTGCTGCGCGACGATTTCCGCGCCGGCGGCGGCGTACTGTTCGTCCGGGAAGCCGGAGCCCGCGCCTGCATTCGTCTCGACGAAGACCTTGTGCCCGCGCCGGACGAGCTGGTAGGCCGCGCTCGGGAGAAGGGCGACGCGATTTTCCTGTGCTTTGATTTCTTTGGGGACGCCGATGTTCATGCGCGGAGGCTAGCACGGGCGCGGCCCGGTTGCGAAGCGCCGAGTGCGCGGCGCTGGCAAAGTGCGCGGAACGCGCGATGATGGATGCGTGTCCGCAAAATCCGATCATCCCGAACTCCTCGCGCCCGCCGGCGGCTGGGACTGCCTGCGTGCCGCCGTCGCGAATGGCGCGGACGCGGTGTACTTCGGCCTGCCGCGTTTCAATGCGCGGCTGCGTGCGGACAATTTCCGCGACGACGAGCTGATCGAGGTCGTGACCTTCTGCCACCGCCACGGCGTGAAGGCTTACGTCGCGTTCAACACGCTCGTCTTCACTGGCGAACTCGACGCGGCGGAGGCGATGCTGCGCGATTGCAGCCGCGCGGGCGTGGATGCGCTCATCGTACAGGACGTGGGCCTCGTGCGGCTCGCGCGGAAAATCACGCCCGATTTGCCGATTCACGCGAGCACGCAGATGACGATCACTTCGCCCGAAGGCGCGGAGTTCGCCCGCGACATCGGAGTCGAGCGCGTGGTGCTCGCGCGCGAGCTGTCGCTGCGTGAACTCGAAAAATTCCAAAAGCACAGCGAGGGCGACGGATCGGAAAAATCCGCAATCCGCAATCCGCAATCCGCAATGCCCCTCGAGGTCTTCGTCCACGGCGCGCTCTGCGTGGCTTACAGCGGCCAGTGCCTCACGAGCGAATCGCTCGGCCAGCGCAGCGCGAACCGCGGCGAGTGTGCGCAGGCGTGCCGGATGCCGTATGAACTGATCGTGGACGGCGAGGTGCGCGAACTCGGCGACAGGCGATACCTTCTCTCACCGCAGGATCTCGCCGCAGCGGAGCAGATTCCCGCGTTGCTTGAATGCGGCGTGACGAGTTTCAAAATCGAGGGCCGCCTGAAGTCGCCCGAGTATGTGGCCGCCGTCTGCCAGGTGTATCGCCGCGCGCTCGATGCCGCTGTCGAAGGACGAAAGCCAAGGGCCGAGGGCCATGCGCCTTCGACTCCCGAGTTCCGGCTTTCGACATCAGACAGCTACCAGCTCGAGATGACTTTTTCGCGCGGCCTTTTCACGGGCTGGGTGAACGGCGTGGATCACCAGCGGCTCGTGCCCGCGCGCTCGGGGAAAAAGCGCGGGCCGTTCGCGGGGACGATCATGAGGGTGAGGACGGCGGACGAGAGCGTGGAGTTCGACGCCACGATCCCGCTGAAGCCCGGCGACGGCATCGTCTTTGACACGGGCGGCGACACGAATGCCGAGCAGGGCGGGCGCATCTATCAGATCAAGGGAAACCGCCATTTCTTCGAGCACGGACGGCTGGACTTCTCGCGCATCAAGCCCGGCGACCGCGTGTGGAAGACGGACGATCCCGCGCTGAACAAACGGCTCCAGCAAAGTTACGCCGGACGCATCGAGCCGAGGAACCGCATCGCATTCACGCTCACCGTGCGCGGCGCTGCGGATGAGCCGATGATGGCCGAGGCGGCGTGCGGTGATGACGTGAAGGTCGTCGTGCAGTCGGCGATCCCGCTCCAGGCCGCGCGTACCGCGCCGCTCGGGGACGACAAGCTGCGCGAGCATCTCGGGCGTTTCGGAGAGCATCCGTATGCAGTGGGCGAGCTGCGCAACGAACTCACCGGCGCGGTCATTTTGCCCATCGGCGAAATGAACCGCATGAGACGTCAGCTCGCATCTGCGCTCGACGAGGCGCTCCAACGCAAGCGCACCGAATCGGAGCAGACATGGCGCGAGATTTTCGCGGCGAGCGACCAGCCGCCAGTCACCAGTCACCAGTCACTTCCCGCGCTAGCCGTCCTCTGCCGCACGACGGAACAGATCGAGGCTGCGCTCGGCTGCGGCGTCTCCACGCTGTATCTGGATTTCGAGGACATCCGCCGCTACCGCGATGCCGTCGCACTCGTGCGCGAACGCTGCGCTGCGCAGGTGATGCTCGCGACGCCGCGCATCCAGAAGGCGGGCGAGCAGGGCTTCTTCAAGCTCATCGAAGCCGCCGCGCCCGACGGCGTGCTCATCCGCAACCTCGGCGCGATTGATTATTTCAAAGCGACCCCGCTACGCCGCATCGGCGACTTCTCGCTGAATGTCGCGAATCCGCTCACGGCGCAGCATTTTCTCTCGCGCGGGCTGGAGCGCGTGACGCTGAGCTACGATCTGAACATCGAGCAGGTGCTCGCGCTGCTCGCGGAATGCGGCTCCGCACCCGGCACCCCGCGCTCCGCATTCGAGATCACGCTGCACCAGCACATGCCGATGTTTCACATGGAGCACTGCGTCTTCGCGGCGTTCATGTCGAAGGGCACGTCGTTTCTCGACTGCGGGCGGCCTTGCGAAAAGCACCGCGTGCATCTGCGCGACCGCGTGGGCATCCAGCACCCGCTGCGCGCCGACGTGGGCTGCCGCAACACGCTCTTCAACGCCGTGCCGCAGACGGGCGCGGGATTCTTCGACGTGCTGCGCGACGCGGGCCTGTGCAATTTCCGGGTCGAACTGCTGGAGGAGGATGCGGCGGAAAGTGCGCGCGTGATCCGAGCCTACCAGTCTCTCCTCGCAGGCGATCGCGATGGCGAAGGTCTGTGGCGGGAGCTGAGGGCGCAGAGCCAGCTCGGGGTGACCAAGGGGACGCTGGACGTGCGGTGAAAAGTGCGACGCGAAACTCGGAGTGCGGAAAGACTCCGAGGGCTGCGTTGTTCATGTTCCGTTCCACGTTTGATCGGCCCGCCTTCTGCCGTCGGCGGCTACGGAATGAGCAGCCTCGCGCGTGCTTCCGTGGCATCGAGACTTGCGATCTCGATGAGCTTGTCGCGTGATTTTTCTCCGGCGATGAGCGTGATTTCCCGCCGGTGGACGCCGAGCTTTTCAGCGATAAATTCCAGCACGGCCTCGTTCGCTTTTCCCTCGATCGCAGGCGCGGCGATTTTAATTTTCACGGCCCCGCCGTGCTCTCCGAGCACCTCGTCGCGCTTCGCATTCGGGACGATGCGGAGCTTCAGGTGGCCCACGATCAGGGCTTCACGTAAACGCCGATGAGCGGGTACTTGCACGGATTCGGCGTGAAGAAGTCGCTCACGAATCCGGACTTCGTGCGGATCTCGACATGGCCGGCGCCTCTTCCGCCATAGACGATCACGCTGCCGACGGGCGCCTTGAGCGGATCAGTGCAGGCGATTTGCTTGAAACCAAAGTTGTTCGTGAGTTCCCAGCCGGCCTCCTTCGCATAGCCGGTCGTGGGGCGCGAATCCACGACGCCCGCGTCGAGCAGCGCGTTCTTCACGTAGCGCCAGCAGGTGCCGTGGGAGTGGGCGTAGGCGCGGGCCGCGGCGATTTCCGCGGCGCGCATCATGCGGCTGTCGTAGTGGTAGGTGGATGCGCGCGAGCCGAAAATGGAGAGTGTGCGCGACGCGGGCTTTGCGGCCTCCGGTTTGCGGTAGAGTGATTCGGCAGGCTCTATTTGCGTGATGTCGATTTTCCGAGGGGGCGTCTTGGCGTAGACTTTCTTCGCCGTCCGGGTGACGGGCATCCGTTTGACCAACTTGGTGCCTGCCGTCCGCTTGCCGAGTTTCTTCGTCGTCGCGCCTTTTTTGTGCGGTTTGGTCGCCGCTTCCGCCGGGGCGGAGTGGAGCACCAAGGCTGTGGCGATTGCGGCGGCGAGGATTCGGATGTGGCGGAATGATTGCATGAGGCCGGGAATTTGAAGGCGGCAGGGTAGGGTGGTGGTTCACGTCGTCAAAGGATTTATCCTGAAAAAACGGGCCGTCCCGGATCACTGGCAAGTGACAGAGCTTGCGTGGGAGCGGCTTCGGATCGCCGTGCAGTCGGAGCCGGAGCGCCTCCGACCGGATTTTTGAGGGCGGGTTCTTTCTTCGTCCTACTCTCCGTCGAGTGCGCGGATGGGGAAGAGGTCGGACTTCACGTGCTGCTCCTTCATGAGCTTGCCCAGCTTTTCCACGATGTCCGGGTGCTGATCGGCCACGTCATTTTGTTCGCCGATGTCGTTCGCGATGTCGAAGAGCTGCGGGTCGCGCGGCTTCAGCTTTGCCTTCGGACCGGGGTTCAGCTTCTCGCGGATGAGCTTCCATTCGCCGACACGGATGCACGCCTGGCCGCCGTAGCCGGGCGACTCGCGGTAAAGAAATGGCCGCTCGTCCTGCCGCTCGCCGAGCAGTGTGGGAGCCATGCTGATGCCGTCAATGCCCGCGGGCGTCGCGGCCTTTTCGCCGATGAGATCGAGCAGCGTGGGCAGCCAGTCCTCGAAGCCGCTCACGCGATCACTCGTGCTGCCCGCGGTGATGTGGCCTTTCCAGCGGACGATCGTGGGTTCGCGGATTCCACCCTCGAACATCGAGCCCTTGCGCCCGTTCAGCGGGCCGGCGCTCTCAAAGAATTCCGCGTCGGTGCCGCCGAGTTTGTCGTAGAGCGGGCCGTTGTCGCTGGAGAAGACGAAGATCGTGTTTTCATCGAGACCGAGTTCCTTCACGAGATCGACGATGCGGCCGATCTCGCGATCCATGCGCGTGACCATCGCGGCGTACGCGGCGCGCGGCGCACGGTGCGGCAGGTAGCCGCGCGAGCCGTCGTAGGGATCCTCGGGAAATTTCCCCGCGTACTCCGTGAGCGAGTCCTCCGGCACCTGCAAGGCGAGGTGCGGCACGGTCGTGGGGAAGTAGAGGAAGAACGGATGATCCTTGTTTTCATGGATGAACTCGATCGCCTCGGCGCCGATGAGATCGGGTGCATATTCGTTGCCGGAAAACTTCGAGTAGACCTCGGCCGAATTCACATCCGCGCCTTCGGCGAGCTTCTGGTGCGCGGAGAATTTCGGATTGTCGAGCGTGCGCTTCTTGTCGTTGTCCCAGAGGTATGCCGGGTAGTAATTGTGCGCGACGGACTGGCAGTTGTAGCCGAAGAAGCGGTCAAAGCCCTGCTTCAGCGGATCGCCCGTCGAGCCGACGGGACCGAGGCCCCACTTTCCAAATCCGCCGAGCGTGTAGCCGAGTTTTTTCAACGTGAGCGGGAAGGTGAGTTCGCCCGCGGGCACGGGCGTCTGGCCCTCGTCCCACTTCGGATCGAATGCCTTCGCCTGCCGGTTGTCGCGGATGAATGCGTGGCCGGGATGCTTGCCCGTCATGAGCACGCAGCGCGATGGCGCGCAGACGTTATTGCCCGCGTAGTGCTGCGTGAGCTTCATCCCCTCCGCGGCGAGGCGGTCAATGTTCGGGGTCCTGATTTTTTTCTGCCCGAATGCACCGACATCGCCGTAGCCGAGATCATCGGCGAGGAGGAAAATGATGTTCGGCTTGCGGCCTGCGGTTTGCGCGATGGCGCCGTGTGCGGCGGCGGCGAGACAGAATGCGATGAGGAGGCGGAGGAGTTTCATGCGGAAGCGCGGAGCAAAGGCGCGCGGCGCGGGAAAGTCGAGCGCGGCGCGTTGCTGCTTGCCGCGATCCGCACGCCTGCTAGACCGCGCGCGATGTTGCAGCATTTGATCGAAGTCTGGTTTCACTGGGTCCACGACTGGGGCTATGTCGGCGTGATCATTTTGATGGCGATGGAGAGCTCCATTTTCCCCGTGCCGAGCGAAATCGTGATCCCGCCCGCTGCGATCCTCGCGGCGTACGGCGGGCAGGATGCGCACATGACGCTCACGGGCGTGGTGCTCGCGGGGACATTCGGATCGTGGCTCGGATCGGCGATCACGTATCTCGTCGCGCGTCTCGTCGGGCGGCCGTTCATCGCGCGCTACGGGGATTATGTTTTCCTCCCGCCGAAGAAAGTCGTGCGCGCCGAGCGGTTCATGCACCGCTACGAGTCCGGCGGGATTTTCTTTGCGCGCCTGCTGCCGGTGATCCGGCATCTCATCTCAATTCCTGCGGGGATCATCCGGATGAATTTCGCACGCTTCAGTGCGCTGACTGTTTTCGGATCGGCGATCTGGTGTGGCGTGCTCGCGTGGCTCGGCGGACGCGTGGGCGCGAAGCTCGACGCGGTGGAACTCCGTGCGTTGCAGACGGGCATCGGCGTGGATCTCGGCGGGCTGATCCGCGCGGTGAAGCACGAGGCGCTCTGGATCGTCATCGCGATCGTGGCCGTGTGCGTGCTCTACTTCGTCGCGATGCGGATCACGGCGCACCGGCACGAAGAAGAAGCGGGCCGCTGAAGCGGGCCGCGATCAGGCTGCCCTGGTATCCACGGAGACATGACGGCTTCCCGCTTCCCGTGAAGCGCGGCGGATGGGGAGGGATTCGAACCCTCGTAGACGGTTAAGCCTAACACGCTTTCCAAGCGTGCGCATTCGACCACTCTGCCACCCATCCGGGAACGCTCGGTCATCGTGCGCAGAAACGGCGCGCGTGCAAGGATGTTGTTCGCACCGCGCGGAAAATTTGCATTTTCCCGAAGCCGCGCTCGACACGCCGCGGGATGCGCGGAAAAACTCCGCGCCAATGTTTCACGTCACCATCCTCGGCAGCGGCAGCGCGGGAAATTGCGCGCTCGTCGAATCGGCGACCGCGCGCGTGCTGCTCGACGGCGGACTGAGCGCAAAGCAGATGCGCGAGCGGCTCGCGCTGTGTGGTGTGAACCCGATCGAGATTGATGCGATCCTGCTCACGCACGAGCACAGCGACCACGCGGGCGGGGTGGAGGTGTGGTGCAAACAATTCGGCACGCCGGTGTACGCAAACGGACTCACCGCCGAGGCGTTGCGCCGTGCATCGGGCGAGGCAAAGATCGACTGGCGCGTGTTCACGACTGGCGCGGATTTTGAAATCAAGGACATCGCCGTGCAGACCTTCAGCGTGCCGCACGACGCGATGGATCCCGTCGGCTTCATGCTGCATCACGGCGGTGAATCACTCGGCTTTCTCACGGATCTCGGCTTCGCGACGAAGCTCGCGTGCGAACGTGTGAGGCAGGCGCACACGCTTTTCATCGAGGCAAATCACGACGAGAAAATGCTCCAGCTCGACACGCGCCGCCCGTGGTCCACGAAACAGCGCATCATGTCGCGTCACGGCCATCTCTCGAACGCCGCCGCTGCCGCCGTGCTCGCGGAGATGCTCGGCGGAAATCTCCGCCGCGCCGTGCTCGGCCACCTCAGCCGCGACTGCAATTCGCCGGAACTCGCGGCACGCACGGTGCGGGAAAAATTCACAGCGACCGGTGCGACATCGGAGTGTGTGGAGGTGTTCGTCGCGGCGCAGCGCGAGGTGAGCCCGAGGTTTGCAGTCGGCGCCTACGCCACGATCGCGGCGACCTGCGAAGGATCCGTGAGCAACGCCTCGGCACCGGGGTGAAAGTAGATCTCCGTCAGCCGAGTGCGCGCGCATTCGGCGGCCTGGCGCACTTCGTCGAGATCCATGCGCCCGCTCTTGCTCAATCCGAAAACGGCATCCGCGAATCCGATCCCCGCCGCGCGCAATTTCGGCGCGGCGCGTGCGCTCAGAATTGAAAAGACGCGTGGCAAAAATCCCCGCGCGGATTTTGCGTCGCACGGCTCGCGCACGAGGCGCGTGAAGGCAAAGCCGTGCTCCATTGCGACCGGGATCGTGAGCGCGAGCGCGAGCGGATGCAGGTGCAGATGGGTGTGCCCGTCCCAGTATGTCGGAGCGAAACCGAGCGCGCGAAATTTTCCAAACTGCGCGGCGATCTCCCTGCGCAGCCACGCACGCGCGCCGGGGAAGAACGCGAATTTCAGCCCGCTCAGCGCCGGCGAACGCGGCATCATCCGGCCATCCGACGCGCGCCCGTCGCACAGCGTGAGGTGCAGGCCCACGCGCAGGTTCGGGTTGCGGCGCGCAATCTCCGCCGCCTGCTCCACGCCCGCTTCATTCACCATCAGCCCCGCCTGAGTGAGCGCACCTGCGCGATGCCATCGCTCGATCTCCGTGTTCACCTCCGGGCTCCGGCCAAAGTCGTCGCCCGTGAGCAGCAGGCGGCGCGTGTTGTCTTTCATGCGTGCTTGTCAGCATGATGCCGTCGCAGCCGCAACGCCAAACCACCATGTCTGATTTACTGCGCACGATTTTTTCCACCGCCGCGCTCGGCGTCGGGGCGTGCGGTGTCGTGCTGCACGCCGTCGCCGCCCTCCGGCTGCGCAGGCATCTGCGCGCACCTTCCGCCGCGGAAAACGCGGACACGCCGCCGCTCACGCTCTGGCGTGCGCTGAAAGGCGGCGTGCCGGATCTCGATGGGAAACTTGAGGCGCTCGTGCGCGGCAGCCGAGAAGAGGATCAGATTCTCCTCGGTGCAGACGCGGATTCGGTGGAATTTGCGGCGTGCGAGATTTTGCGCGCGCGCCACAGCGAACGGCTCGTCACCGTCGTCGCGTGCGAGCGCGAGCGAGTGCCGAATCCGAAAATCTCCAAGTTCATCCAGATGGCCCCGCACGCGCGGCACGTGCACTGGCTGTTCACCGACAGCGAGGCGATGCCGGATGCGGACTTCATTGAAAATTTCCGCCGCGAGTGGACTGCCAGTGGCGCAGACGTGCAGACCGCGGGCTACCGCTTTGCCAATCTCCGCAATTTCCCGCAGGCGCTCGACACCGCGCCTGCGCTGCTGACGCTCTGGCCTGGCCTCATGCTCACCGGGAAAATCACCTTCACACTCGGCGCATGCACCGGTGTGAAGGTCGGGGACATCGCCGCGCTCGGCGGCTGGGAAACACTCGGCGACGATCTCGCAGAAGATCACCAGCTCGGCGCGCAGCTCTCGGCGAAAGGCCGGACGATCCGCCTGAGCCGCGGCGTCCTCACGCTCGACAGCGATCCGATGACTTGGTGCGAATATCTCCGGCACCAGCACCGCGTCGCCGTCACGTACCGCTGCGCGACGCCCGCGGGCGCGCTCGGGCTGCCGGTGCTGCACACGCTCGGGTTTGTGTTCATCGCGGTTGCGCTGCATCCGCCGTTTTGGAAATGGGCCGCGTTCATCGCAATCGCCCGCATCGCCACCGCCGCGGCATTTTCGCGGATGCTCAAGTTTCCGGTTCCCGTGCTGCCGCTCGCGGTGATCCTCAGCGCATTTTCCGAGACCGTGATGTGGATTGCCGCATGGCTCCCGTCGCGCGTGTGGTGGGCGGGAAAATGGCGGGGGGTCGGCTGGCGCGGGCGTCTGGCATAGCTGGCCGCCCCTCACTAAAGGCCCGGAATTTTTCCACTCGGAAAAATCGTGCGCCGCTGCGATCTTCTGCGCGATGTCCGGCACGCCCCAGCAATCCTCCCTCTCGCCGCTGCTCGATCCCGAGGCGATCCAGAAGACCGAATATCTCGGCCTGCAGGCGCGCACGATTGTCGAGGGCTACATGGCCGGCGCGCACAAGTCGCCGTTCCGCGGATTCGCGATCGAGTTTGCGCAGCACCGCGAGTACGTCCCCGGCGACGACACGCGCCACCTCGACTGGAAGGTGCTCGGACGCAGCGACCGCTACTACATCAAGCAATACGAGCAGGAGACGAACTTCATCGCGCACCTGCTCCTCGATGGCAGCGAGTCCATGCGTTACGGATCGGGCACGGTGACGAAGCTCGACTACGCAAAGGTGATGGCCGCGTGTCTCGCATATCTCATCCTGCTCCAGCGCGACGCCGCGGCGGTCACGGTCTTCGACGACAAGCCGCGCGAGCACCTGCCGCGCACGGACAGCCTCGCGAAGATTCACACGATCTGCTCCGTGCTCGCCGCGTTCAATCCTACGCAGCCCACGGCGATCTCCGAGACACTCGACGACCTCGCGCGCAAGACGCGTCGCCGGGGAATCGTGATCCTCATGAGCGATCTTCTCGACGACGAGGAGAAGCTCCTCCGTGGCATCCAGCACCTGCGCTTCGTCGGGCACGAGGTGATCGTCTTCCAGGTGCTCGACCCGCACGAGGTGTCGTTTCCGTTTCAGGGAAATGTCGAATTCGTCGGTCTCGAAGCGCAAGGCCGCCTGCTCACGCGGCCCTCGGAAATCCGCAAAAGCTACCTCGCGGAATTCGGCGCATTCCTCGACCGTATCCGGCTCGGATGCGAGCGCTGCGGCGCGACGCACATCCGCGTGACGACCGACCAGCCCTGGGCCGAAGTCCTCACCGCCTACCTCGCCACGCGGCAGCACCGCTACGGGTGAAATGTTTTCCATCAACCATTCGCTGCCGTCTTCAAACGGCCGAATGAAGGCAATGGAGTTTCTTTTTCCGCCGGCTCCCTCTCTCGGTTTTTGAGAGGGAGTGGGCAGAGATGGATTCGAACCATCGAAGGCGTAAGCCAGCGGATTTACAGTCCGCCCCGTTTGGCCACTTCGGTATCTACCCTTTTCGGTGGGGGCCGTGGTTATACGCACGAGGCTCCGCCGTGCAAGGGTTTCGAGGGAGAAAAACGGGAGGCAGGAAAATCGCGGCTTGCATGAACGGGAGGCGTGGCGCGATTCGCATCCAGAGAGCACGCCCACGATCGCGGCAGACAACACGAAGTATTCGAGGGCAGTCAGCAGTTGACCGCCAGCGCAGTCATGCCGAACACTGCACTCCCCCCGCGAAATTCAATTCAAACAACCACACTGACCATGCCAGACGAAATCGCACTATCCGCAGTTCCGCCCGAGGAAATCCTGCAAGCCAAATGCCCTTTCAATCACGGCGCCACTTTCACCGGCACCGGCACCTCCAATCAGGATTGGTGGCCGAATCGCCTGAAGGTCGAACTGCTGCATCAGCATTCCTCGAAGTCCGATCCGCTCGGCGCGGACTTTGATTACGCGGAGCAATTCAAGAGCCTCGACTATGCGGCGCTGAAGAAGGATATCGCGGCGCTGATGACCGACTCGCAGGACTGGTGGCCGGCGGACTTCGGACACTACGGTCCGTTTTTCATCCGCATGGCGTGGCACAGCGCGGGCACCTATCGCACCGGCGACGGACGCGGCGGAGCGGGTCGCGGGCAGCAGCGTTTCGCGCCGCTCAATAGCTGGCCGGACAATGGCAACCTCGACAAGGCGCGCCGACTCCTCTGGCCCATCAAGCAAAAGTATGGCCAGAAAATTTCATGGGCCGATCTGTTGATCCTCGCGGGTAACGTCGCGCTGGAGACGATGGGCTTCAAGACGTTCGGTTTCGGCGGTGGCCGCGCAGATACGTGGGAACCGGATCAGGATGTCTATTGGGGCCGGGAAAAAACGTGGCTCGCCCCGAGCAACAATCCCGACAGCCGCTACTCCGGCGAGCGCGATCTCGAAAACCCGCTCGCCGCCGTGCAGATGGGCCTCATTTACGTGAACCCCGAGGGACCGGACGGAAACCCCGACCCGCTCCTCGCGGCGAAGGACATCCGCGAGACCTTCGCCCGCATGGCGATGAACGACGAGGAGACCGTGGCGCTCATCGCCGGCGGCCACACCTTTGGAAAAACGCACGGCGCAGGCCCGGCGTCGCACGTCGGCCCTGACCCTGAGGCTGCGCCGATTGAGGAGCAAGGCCTCGGCTGGAAGAGCACCTTCGGCACAGGCAAAGGCGGCGACGCGATCACGAGCGGGCTCGAAGTCACCTGGACTTCCACGCCGACGAAGTGGAGCAACAACTTTTTCTGGAACCTGTTCAGCTTCGAATGGGAACTCACGAAAAGTCCCGCCGGTGCGAATCAGTGGACGCCGAAAAATGGCGCGGGCGCGGGCACAGTTCCTCATGCCCACGACGCGTCCAAGAAGATCGCGCCCTCGATGCTGACCACGGATCTCGCGCTGCGATTCGATCCCGACTACGAAAAAATCTCGCGGCGCTTTTTGGAGAACCCCGATCAGTTCGCCGACGCATTCGCCCGTGCGTGGTTCAAGCTCACGCATCGCGACATGGGGCCGCGCTCACTTTATCTCGGACCCGAGGTGCCGAAAGAGGAGCTGATCTGGCAGGACCCGATCCCCGCGGCGAATCACCCGCTCATTGACGCGCAGGACATCGCTGCGCTGAAGGTGAAGATCGCCGCGTCCGGCCTCAGCGTCTCGGAACTCGTCTCCACCGCATGGGCCTCCGCGTCCACCTTCCGCGGCTCCGACAAACGCGGCGGCGCGAACGGCGCGCGCATTCGCCTCGCACCGCAGAAAGACTGGGAAGTCAACCAGCCCGCGCAACTCGCGAAGGTGCTCAGGGCACTCGAAGGCATCCAAGCCGACTTCAACAAGTCCGCCGCGGGTGGAAAGAAAGTCTCGCTCGCCGACCTCATCGTCCTCGCCGGTGCCGCTGGCATCGAGCAGGCGGCGAAGGCTGCCGGCCACACTGTCGCCGTGCCTTTCACGCCGGGACGCAACGATGCCACGCAGGAGCAGACGGATGCCGAGTCCTTCGCCGTGCTCGAACCCATCGCCGACGGCTTCCGCAATTACCTCAAGGGAAAATACACCGTGCCCGCCGAGGCGCTGCTCATTGACAAGGCGCAGCTCCTCACACTCACCGCGCCGGAATTGACCGTCCTCATCGGCGGCCTCCGCGTGCTCGGCGCGAATGTCGGCGGCGCGAAGGAAGGCGTCTTCACCACGCGCCCCGGCGCGCTCACGAACGACTTCTTCGTGAACCTGCTCGACATCGGCACCGAATGGAAATCCGTCTCCCCTTGCGGCAACGCCTTCGCCGGCCTCGACCGCAAGACCGGCGCGACGAAGTGGACCGCCACGCGCGTTGACCTCGTCTTCGGATCAAACTCCGTCCTCCGCGCGCTGGCGGAAGTCTATGGCACGTCTGACTCGCAGAAAAAGTTCGTCGAGGACTTCGTCGCCGCGTGGGCCAAGGTGACGAACCTCGACCGCTTCGACCTCGCATGACGCGCAATCGCTGACAGTGTTACTTACGCTCTGCACCGTCCTGCCACCTTTGCCCATCCTTCCGCGCGAGGATAACCCCCCCGCCTACTTTTCCTGCGGCGCTTCTGAGGGCGCCTTCGACGGCTGCCCGAGCTTCAGCGCATCGTCGGGCTTGCCCATGAGGCTGGGGAGGGCGAGTTGCAGTGCGGGTTTCTCGCCGGGCTGCGCGACATCCGCGCCGTCGAGCAGGTGCGGCGCGGAGTCGTGCCGTGCGATCAGCCGGAGCTGGAGCGCCGGGATGTCCGCCTGCGGGGTGCCTTTCAAAATGCGGGATGATTCGAGTTCGCTAAACCGTTTCGCAGCGTCGTCCCATTTGCCGAGCCGCCGCTCGATCTCGCCGCAGAGCAGCGCGAGTTCGCCGTGCTGCGGATCGTCCGGGCCCGCCTGCGCGAGCGCCGCCATGTAGTGCTCGCACGCCTTTTCCAAAAGCCGTCGGCGCGGAATCTCGCGATCCTCGACCTGCCACGAGGCGCGCAGGTAGCTGAGCGCGATGTGGCGGTGCGGCGCATTGAGGACTTGCTGCACTTGTGCGAGCGCGAAGTAGGACGGGTTTTTTGCCGCAAGCATCTGGAAATCCGCGCCGAGCACAAATGAGGCGAGCCGTTTGAAGGCGCGCGCTTTTGCGGGATCCTTTGCCTGCTCGGTGAGCCGGTCGCTGAAAAGCGGGAAGCGGCATTTTGTACACTGCGGGAGCGTGGGCGGGTCCACCACGTCGCCGACCTGGCGCAGGTCCAGCCGCAAGCCCTTCGCGCGGGACGAGGTCTCGATGCGCTGCCGCCAGTGCGTGCCGCAGATCGGGCAGAGGAATTCCTGCTCCAGCGAATTCACCGCGCACGCGATGCACGCGAGGAGCAGCGCGGACAGCAGTGAAAATAGGAACTTCATCGCCGGAGAGTGGCGCGCGCTGCGGCGGAGGTAAAGCGCGGGGCGGGTGCTGCCGGATGCGCCGCCAGCCAGGCTGCCACGATGATGGCGACCATGTCGGCGGCTTCTTTCCGACTCAGAGCGGCGGGAGAATCAGGAACGCTGGCGGCACGTAGGTTTGCTCCGAGGGCTCCGGCCCCGGCAGGCTTGGCGTCGAGGACACGGCTTCATCCGCGCCGCCCTCGCCGGCGTGGTGCTCCTCGCCGGTGTGGAAGTCGTCGTGCGAATGGCCGTGCTCGTCGTAATAGTTCCCGTGTTCGTCGTGCCCGTCATGATGCTCGTCGTGATAGCCGTGATTCGGGTCTTCGTGCGGATACGAAATGGGCTGCTCTTTGCGTGCCTCCGCCTCCTCACGTTTCGCGCGTCGCTTTTCCAGGAAATACACGAGCCAGATGCAAACCTCGAAGAGCGCCATGATCGGCACGGCAAAGATGAAGAGCATGAAAAGATCCGGCGTCGGCGAGATGACGCCCGCGAGCACCAGCGCGATCGCGTAGCCGTAGATGCGCATGCCCTTGAGCCACGCGTAGCTGATGAGCCCGATGCCGCTGAGTGTGAGCATGACCACCGGCAGCTCGAAGATGAGCCCCACGGCGATGCACATGTGCGTCACGAATCCGTAGAATTCCTTCATGGTCCAGCTCGGCTTCACTCCGAAGCCGGATGCATCCGTGTGGAGCCATTTGAGCGTCGGCGGCAGCACGTAAAGAAAGCAGAGCAACACGCCGATGATGAACAGCCCGAAGCCGACGCAGACGGCGGGCAGCACGTATTTCTTTTCCTTCCGCGTCAGTGCGGGCAACAGGAATTCCGCGAGAAAATAAAACAGGAACGGAAACGACACGACGATGCCCGCGTAGAAAGAGAGCGTGAAGGACATCGTCACCGACTCGATCGGATTGATGCTGATGAGCGTGCTCTCGCTTCCTCCTCCGAGCGCCTTTGTGAGCGGATACGCGAGGGTCGTGGCGAGCTGCTTGCGGAAACAGAACGCGCCCACCATCGCCGTCGTGAGCACCGCGGCCATCTTGATGAGCGTCCACCGCAGATCCTCAAGATGATCGAGGAACGGCTTCACGATGTCGCCGTCACTGACGAACTGCTCGTCGCGTTTCTTAAAAAGCTTTTTTAGGATCCACATGGGCGGCGGAAGATGCTGGGTCGGGCGGCGTGTGGGAAGCGGAATTCCATCGGGAAGTGAACCGCGTGCGGCACTGCGTCTTCGTGCATTTTTCCCGCGGGAAGATCAGCGGAAGCAGGAGCGCGCCCTCATTCCTTCACGGAAAATGGACGCGCCCGCGGGACATGCTTTTTTCCCGGATCAGAACCCCAGCTTCATTCCCATCTGCCCGTAGAATGCGCCGCTCTTCGTCTGAAAGTCGTCGCCGACCTTGTGGTAATCGAAGTCGCGGTAGGCCTCGTAGCCGAGTTCCACGTCGAGCGTGCTCTTGCCGAATTTCCAAGAGGCGCCGGCACCGGTGCGGACTTCGGTGTATTCCACGACGGAGCCCGCATACGAGCGTGTGCGGCGGGTGCCGCCGAAGCTGTTGTTCACGCGGAAGGTGGAGGTGACGAGGTGTGCGCCGGCGTAGAGCGTGAGGGCATCCGTGGCCTTGTATTCGAGGCGCGGATCGGGGGGGATGAAGTTGAGCGTCCAGCGGTCGTTCATTTTCCAGCGGACTCCGAGGCCGCCCAAGAGCGGGTAGCTGCGGTTGCCGTCGTAGCTGATACCGATGATCCACTGGAGATCCTTGCTGGCGAGATATGAGACGCCGAGGAGGACGGGCGCGTTGAAGTCGCCGGCATTGAAGCCCCGGTCGTCGCCGTAAAAACCGGGCTGAGTCTCGATGCGGATGAGAAAATCGCCGATCTTCAGATCGAGCCCCGCGACGACGCTCAGCGACTGGAGCGCGCCGGGCACGAGGCCGGGCCCCGTGAAGCCGAAGTCGTAGCGGTCGTAGCCGATGCCGAGGCGGACGATGGGCCGCTCGGGAACCGCGTAGCCGAAGACGTATTGAAAGTGCGTGCTCTGCTCGGAGACGTCGGCATCGCGCACGGCGCTCACATTCATGCGCGTGGCCGAGCTGGCACCGTAGCTGAACTCGACCTCGTGGCTGATCTCGGCTGCGGCGAAGAGTGATCCCGCCGTCGCGAGCGAGGCGAGAACCACCGGTGTGAGGATGGGCAGATTTTTCATGGCTTGCGGATGCGGAGAGTGAACCAATCAGCGCTGAGAGGAAATATCCTTCACCATCGCGGCGACATTTTTCTGGATCTCCTTGCGCATCGCCACGGACGAGCCGGAGCGTTCGATGCCGTGCAGATCGCCGAGCTGGCTTGATGAGAGCATGTCGCTGCGCCACACGAGCGTCGCGGCCTTGCCGTCAATCTGCACGGGCCACATCTGCATGAAGCTGAGCATCACGAGGTATCCGTCGCTCGAATAAAACTGCACCGTCCCGCTCTGGATGCTCTCGCCCGCCGTGCGGGAAAATGTCGCGCCGAGCGAGACGGCTGCGCGTCCTTCCACATCGAACAGCTCGTATGAAAGCGCGCCTCCTCCTCCGCCCGTCATCGCCGAGGCAAGCGCGGAGAACTGCTTCTGGATCGCCCCGCGTTCCCGGAGCAGCGCCGCGGCCTCGTCCGCCGGGCGCACCGGCCCGCCGCGCGTGAGGTATGCCGGCTGAGCGCCCAGCCCGCCGGATGCAAATGCGCCCGCACGGCCTTGCAGGAGCCCGCTCCAAAACGCGGCGACTCCCGGCGAAATCCCTTTTCCGTCCGCCCCCAATCTCCCCGCGCCCTTCGTCTCCGCAGCGCTCATCTGCAGCTCCGGACGCTCGGGATTCAGCTTCTCCGTTGCGGCGGCAAATTTCTCGACCGAGCGGTTGTGCGGTGCGGACGCGATGCGCTGGAAATCCTGCGCGGACGGGCGGCGCGGCAGATCCACATGCTGGTAGATTTTCAGCTCCGAGTGGCGCGTGCCGTCCCACTTCTGCTGCGCGTCGTTCGCCTTGGCCACCGGCAGCGGCAGAATGAAGAGCGTCTCCACTTCGAGCCCGCGGGGCATTTTCATCGTCGAGCCGCTCGCTGCGATCACCTCGCCCTTTGCGAGCTTCTTCATGTCCACCTCCTTGAACGTCGAGAACGAGGTGATTTCTGCAGCGGGATCGGCCAGCAGCCGCGACGCTGCGGCGAGCGTGGCGACGACAATCGGAAGAATCGGGAAGGTGCGCATGGTTGGAATCGCCGGAGAAAAATTCTGCGGCTGCGTCGAGGTAAGTACGGAAGCCGCGGTTGTCAACGGTCGCGGCGCGGCGCCGCAGGGCTGGCGCATCAAACTCGCGCGGGCGAATGGCGGGCACGGTGCAAAAATAGTGGGCGCAGATGGACGGTCTGCCATGCGGGTCCAAGGATCCAAGTCCGTCACGAAAAGCCTTCGCGAAGCGTTTGCTGGAACTGGTGTGCCGCACCTTCCCGCAGCCGTGCTTGCATCCGGCACGCCGCCACCAACTTCGCCACCTCGCCTTCAATCTCCTCCGTGCGGACAAACCCTCCCCAAAAAGCCCCGGACGAAAATTTGATGCGTCAGCCCTGAAACCTTCGTCGCATAGAATCGGGAACAGCGTCCGGCGCACCGCTTCGCCTGCTTTGCCGCGCTCCGAATCACGCCGTTTCCGCGAGGCATTTCTCCACGTATGTGCGCGACTTGTTGATCGCCGCGGTGATCTCCGCGACGGTCGGCAGAATCGGAATGCCCCGCGGCGTCGGGTGCATGAAGATTTCCACGAACCCCGTGTAGCCGATGTCCCGCAGCGCCTTCACGACGAGCCGGTAGTCGAGCGAACCGCCGAAGCCGGGGAGCTGCTGCATTTCGATCTCCTTGCTCGTCTTCTTCATCATGCCCTCGGAGTGCTCCTGGAAATACATGAACGGGATCTGCTTTGCGCCGAGGTCGCGGATGAGCTTCGGAATGTCGCCCGCCCAGCGGAAAAGGTGATGCGGCGCGAAGGCGATTCCGAGATTTGCCGAGCGGTTGAACTCCGCGAAGTAGCGCAGCGAGTCCGGGTGGTAGATCGCCTGGCCGACGTGATTCTCGATGGCGATCGTGATGCCGAGTTCCTCCGCCTTCGCGACGTGCGGCTTCATCTCTTCGAGGAATTTCTTCACGGCTTCCTTCGCCGCGTCGCCCTCGGGATCCTTCGGCCCCTTGCTGCCGGTCACGATCACTTTGCCCTCGAAACTTTTCATCCAAGCCATCTCCTCCTGTAGCCCGAACGGCCCGAGCGGGTATCGCGTGCTCACGCCCAACTGCACATGGTGATTCGCAAGTTTTACAGCGAAGGCAGCGTCGCCCATCTCGGTGATCTGCTCGCGCTGATTGCCGTGGACCTTGCACCAGATGTCGATCGCCTCGCAGCCAGCCTTCGCGACTTCTGGGAGAATCGTGTCGAGCGGCATCTCGCCATACATCGCGGAAGAAAGGATGTAGCGGAGCCTGAATGGCTCAGGTGCATTGAGGGCGAGGGAGGGAGACGCCACCGCCGCCGCTGCTGCTGCGGTCGTTTGGAGGAACTGTCGGCGGTTCATTGGGGTGCGGAGTGTCGTTTGGAAAATCGCTTCAAAAATCGCGGTCATTTCCCACACGCGGCTTCGAGCATCTTGATCCACGGGCCGACGTAGTGGCCGTTGTCGTGGAAGGTGCGTCCGCTGACCATGTGCCGATCGATCACGCACGGCTCGTTCACGTAGATGCCGCCGCACACTTCGAGGTCGAATTTGCACTTCGCCACCGTCGCCATGCGCAGCCCCTTCACGATGCCCGCGCGCGCGGGAATCTCGACGCCGTGGCACACGCTCGCCATCGGCTTTTTGTTCTCCCAAAACCAACGAGTGATGCACAGCAGCACCTCGTCTTCGCGGATGTATTCCGGCGCGCGCCCGCCGCTGAAAAAGATGCCCGCATATTCCTCGGGCTGGATGTCCTTGAACGCGATGTCCGCATCAATCGTGTAGCCCTCCCACTCCTTCGTGATCGTCCAGCCGGGTTTCACCTCGTGCAGCACCATCTGGTATTTGCGCTTCTCCGGCGCGGCGACGACGGGCTGATAGCCGCCCTCGATGAGACGGTAATAGGGATACAGCGTGTCCACGGTCTCCGTGGCGTCGCCGACGATGACGAGGACTTTGGGTTTCTGTGTGCTCATGCGTGTATGATTTCAGCGGAACACCGCGCGGCGCTCACTTCAAGCCCATGAGGTGCTTGAGCACATAGAGTTCGAGCGCCTCGTAGTCGCGTGCGTCGCGGAACTGCTGCACGAGCTTCGCGTCGAGCGTGCGCGACTTTTCCACCAGATGCAGGAAAAGCTCGCGGCTGTTTTTGAGATGGTCGGTCACCGGGCTGCCGCGCTGCGTGCGCATGGCTTTCACATCGAGTCCGATGAATTCGCCGCGTTTCCCGTAGCCGGCTTCCTCGAGCACGCGGACTTGGTTGAACGCGACGCGCAGATTCGCGCCGCCGAAATTTTTGTCCTGATCGTATTTGAGGCCGTTCTGGTCGTTGAGATGGACGCTGCCGAGTTTGTCGTGCGCGAGCGCGAAGGCCATCTCGTCGCTCGGGTCGAGCCCCGCGAGCAGCGCGTGCGCGCTCTCGATGAGTCCCTTCACGCGCTTGTGATCCTTCGAAGCGTAGGAAAGTGCGAGCGCGTGGCCGATGGTCGGGACGTAGGCTTGGTCGGTCGGCTCGTTCGGCTTCGGTTCGATCCAGATTTCGATTTTCGAATCGTAGTCGAGAATCGCGTTCACCGTGTCGAGCAGGCGCTGATATGCGAGGCGCGCGTCCTTTGCCTCGCGGATGTAGCTGCCTTCGCGCGCGAGCCAGAGCACGATGGCGTTGCAGTCAATCGCCCGCGCGATGTCCACGGACTTCTTCGTGCGATCCCACGCGTAGGCGCGATCCTTCGCGCTGTTCGAGGTGTAGCAGCCGTCGGTCGTCTGCTCGGCGAACCACAGCCGCGGCGCGACGAACTCTGGCGTGAGGCCGTGGTTGCCGAGCATCTTTTTCACGGCTGCGGATTTTTTCATGACCTGCGCGTGCGTGAGCGCGTCGAGGCCGGGCACCACGTCGTCGTCGTGGAACTGCACGCCCTCGAAGCCGAGCGGGCTATAGAGCGCGAATTTTTTCTCGTGAGGAAACGCCTTGCGCGTCTCGCCGCCGAACGGGTCGGCGCCTTCGCTGATGTTCCAGGGGCCGAATGAAAAACGATACTGTGTGGGTTTGGTCTTGCTCATGTGAAAAGGTGGTTTTGCAAAGCGCGTGTGGCGCGGGTTTCTTAGCGGGCGCGAAAATGCTTCGCGACGGAATTCCTTTCGACGACAAATTTGTCCTCCCAAAAAAATGAACCGCCGCACATTCCTCGCACAGTCCGCCGCCGCACTCGCCGCAGCCACGCTGGCCCCGAGACCTTCCGCCGCGGAAAAACGCGCCCCGCGCATCCTGCTCCGCAACTCATGGCAGACTGTGAACATCGGCGACATCGGCCACACGCCGGGAATCCTGCACCTGCTCGAACAGCACCTCCCTGAGGCCGAGGTGCGGCTGTGGCCCGGCACGGTGGGCGAAGGAGTCGCGGAGCTTTTGAAGCGCCGCTTCCCGAAGCTCGTCATCCTCAGCGGCGATGCCGAGATCCGCACCGCGTTCGCAGAGTGCGATTTCTTCCTGCATGGATCGGGCTCGGGTTTTCCGGGACGGAGGCAGGTCGCACAGTGGCGCAAGGAAACGGGGAAGCCTTACGGGATTTTCGGCATCAGCCTCACCGAAGCCGACGACGAGATGCGCGACCTCATCGCGGGCGCGCGCTTCACGTATTTCCGCGACGGGCATTCCGTCGAGTGGGCGAAGGGCGCGGGCCTGAAATCTCCGGTGATGGAATTTGGGCCGGACGGCGCGTTTGCGGTGGATTTGAGGAATGATGAGGCCGCGGTGAAATTCATGAAGACGAACGGGCTCGAGGAAGGGAAATTCCTCTGCTGCATCCCGCGCCTGCGCCACACGCCTTATTGGAAAATCAAAAAGGGCGTGCCTTTTGACGAAAAGAAAAACGCGCGCAACGAGGCGATGAAGGAGCACGACCACGCGCCGCTGCGCGCGGCGATCACCGCCGTCGTGCGAGAGACGCAGATGAAGGTGCTCGTGTGCCCCGAGGACAAGAGCCAGATGGAAGTCGGCAGGACGATGCTCGTCGAACCGCTGCCCGAAGAGGTGAAGGCGCGCATCGTGTGGCGCGAAAACTTCTGGCTCACCGACGAGGCGCTGAGCACGTATGTCCGTTCCGCGGGGCTCTTCGGCCTGGAGATGCACAGCCCCATCATGTGCATCGGCAACGGCATCCCGGCCATCGTGTGCCGCTTCGTGGATCAGACTTTCAAGGGCCTCATGTGGCGCGACATCGGACTTGGCGAATGGCTCTTCGACATGGACGTGGAGGCCGAGGTCGCGCGCATCGTGCCCGCCGTGCTGGCAATGGCAAAGGATCCCGCCGGCGCGAAAGCGAGGGCCGCGAAGGCGAGAGACTTCGTGCAGCAGCGCCAGCGCGGAATGGTGGAGACGCTCCGGAAAAATCTCACCGCCTGAAATCCATGCTCCCAAATTCGGCTCCCCACAGCGCGTTCGACCGCACCGGCGGCATCGTCTATTTTGCGCGGATGCTCGACAAAATCCGCCTGCTCACGGCGGGAAAACTGCGCGCGGACTTTCACGCGAATCTCGGCGACGGATTCGACGGCCGCTGCTGCCGTTTCCTCGGTGTGACCTACGGGGCGCTGCGTGCGCGTGTGCTTGAGGGCGGTGGCGACGACGAAATTCTTGCGTGGTGTTTTGCGAACGGTTGCGAACCGAACGACGAGCAGATTCTCGTCTGGAACAAATTTATGCTGAAGCGCGGCTGGCGCGATGAGGACGACGGCTCGACGCAGGAACTCGATGCCTACAAGGTTGCCAGCGGCCTTGCGCACCGCACGGATCTCGCGACTTTCTTCGACTATTACGAGGTGGATGAAGGGAGGAAACCGTGATGCATCCGATGCAGTCTGCGTGACTGCCCACCCCGGCCAATGACTCCGCACCATCCTCCTTCAGATTCCAGGCAACGATTCTCCAGCCGCGTGGCGAATTACGTCCGCTACCGGCCGGACTATCCGCGCGAGATGCTCGACGTGCTGCGCGAGCACGCGGGCCTGCGCGCGGGCATCCGTGTTGCCGACATCGGCTCAGGCACGGGTATCGCGTCGCGGCTGCTGCTTGATGCGGGCTGCGAGGTTTTCGCCGTGGAGCCAAATGCTCCGATGCGCGAAGCGGCTGAGAGGATTCTCGGTGGCAATCTGTATTTTCACAGCGTAGCTGCCCCCGCCGAAGCCACCACGCTCCCGGATCAAAGTGCGGACATGATTCTCTCGGCGCAGGCGTTTCACTGGTTTGATCGCGAACGCGCTCGCTCAGAATTTTGGCGCATTCTGAAATCATCCGGCTTCATCGTGCTCGTGTGGAATGTGCGGAAGACCGACGCCACGCCCTTCCTGCGCGACTACGAGATGCTGTTGCAAAAGTTTGCCACCGACTACATGCAGGTGCGCCACGAAAATGTGGACGACTCCGCGCTGCGCTGCTTCTTCGCCGATGGGCGCTTTGTAAAACACACGCTGCCCAACGCGCAGCACTTCGACTTCGAGGAATTGCGCGGGCGGCTGCTTTCGTCTTCCTACGCGCCTGCGGAAGGGCATCCGCAGCACGAGCCGATTCTGGCGGAACTGGGGCGCATCTTCGACGCGCATCAGCGCGATGGGAAAGTCAGCTTTCTCTACGACACTGAGATCGTGATTGGAAAATGAGGACGAACGCACCGGCGGTGATTCTGTGAACACGACTCCTCCGATCCACTGGAACCTCCGCCTCGCGCGCATGGATGACGTTCCTGCGCTGGAGGAACTCATCCTACTCTCGGTGCGCGCGCTTCAATCGCAGCACTATTCGCCCGCGCAGATGGAGGCGGCGCTCGGGCCGGTGTTCGGTGTGGACCGGCAGCTCATCGCGGATGGCACTTACTTTGTCGTAGAGGATGCTGGGCGCATTGTTGGCTGCGGCGGGTGGAGCATGCGCAAGGCGGTGTTCGGCGGCGACCGCGCGAGGACGGGCGCAGATGAGCTGATCGATCCGTCGTCCGTCCCCGCGCGCATCCGTGCGTTCTTCGTGCATCCCGACTTCGCGCGCCGCGGCATCGGGCGCGCGATCCTTTCCGCGTGCGAGTCCGCGATTATTGCTGCGAAATTTTCAAATGCCGAACTCGTCGCCACGCTTGCGGGCGAGCCGCTCTATGCCGCCTTTGCCTACGAAGTCGTCGAGCGTTACGAGGTGCCGATGAGCGGCGGATTGAAATTGCCGGTCGTGCGGATGAAGAAGCGCCTGCTGCCATGAACACCGTCACCGAACTCCCATTCAACCGATTGCTGAATCTCCAATCCGCAGGCGATCCCGTGAATCTGCTGCGTCTCCCGGCAGGCGGGCAATATCTCAACCATCTCGGCACCGTCCACGCGGGCGCGCTGCTGGCGCTGGCGGAGGCGGGCAGCGGGGAATTCCTGCTGCGCGCGCTCGGCGATGTGACTGGTGTCGTGCCGGTCGTGCGGCGGCTGGAGGCAAAGTTCCGCAAGCCTGCGAATGGCGCAGTCACCTCTGCTGCGACTGTTGCCGAAGGCGCGCTCGACGAACTCCGTGACGGGCTGGCGGGCAAGGGTCGCGCGCTCATTTCCGTGAATGTCGAGCTGCACGACGAATCCGGCGCGCATGTGCTCTCCGCATCGGTGGATTGGTTCATCTCCAGCGCGGTCGTGACCTGACCAAATCTTGCGAAAGGGCAGCTTGGATTTGGCGGCCCGCAGAGCGGCGCTAGGTTTTCGCCTAATAACCGCTTGCAACGGGCGGTTGCCCCGGCGTGTTTGAAACGAGAATGAACGCGATGTTTGAAAAGTCCCGACGAGTGCTGCTGGTGCTGACCGGCGTGCAGATTTTTTCCAGCGCTGCGTGCGCCGAAGGCAAGCCAGCAGCGAATCATCCCGGCGCGGTGATTTACCAGAAGGAATGCGCGAGCTGCCACGGCAAGAAAGGCGAGGGCGTGGCGGGCAAGCACGACGAGCCGCTCATTGGTCGTCGTAATGTGCCGGCTCTTTCCAAATACATCGCGAAGACCATGCCGGAGGACAAGGAGGGCACGATTGTTGGCAAGGATGCGGACGATGTGGCGGCTTACATTTTCGATGCGTTTTATTCGCCGGCGGCGCAGTTGCGGAACAGTCCGGTGCGCGAGGATCTGTCGAGGCTCACAGTGGAGCAGTATCAGAATTCGGTCGCGGATTTGATCGGGCGTTTTCAGGGCGGGTTCGATCGGCCTTTTGGAAAAACGCACGGGCTGAAGGGGCGATACAGCGGGCGGTTCCCGGTGCTTGTCGGGCCGATTTTGAAACCGCGTGGCGATGCGGAGCGCGCGGAGCGGAACAAGAAGGAAAAGACGAGCTACGAGCAGACGGACAAGGGGATCTCATTTCACTGGGGCGCGGAAAGCCCCGACCCGCTGCGGCTGCGGCCGGATGATTTCACGACGCGCTGGGAGGGATCGATCTTCGCGCCGGAGACGGGCATGTATGAGTTCATCGTGAAGACGGAGAACGGCATCCGTCTTTTCGTGAACAATCCGCGCGAGCCGCTGATTGATGCGTGGGTGACGCCGGGGCCGAATGTGCGCGAGGAAAAGAAGAGCATCTTCCTGCTCGGCGGGCGCGCGTATCCGATCTCGCTGGAGCATCTGAAGTTTCAGGAAAAGAGCGCATCGGTGGAGTTACACTGGAAACCGCCGCACGGAAGGCAGGAACTCATCCCGGAAGCCATGCTGGAGCCGCAGGGTCGCGCGACGACGATGGTCGTGAAGACGCAGTTCCCCGCGGATGATCGCAGCGACGGCTACGAGCGCGGGACGACGATCTCGAAGGAATGGGATCAGGCGACGACGGGCGCGGCAGTCGAGGTGATGCTGTATGTCGAAGCGAACCTCGACAGCTTTTCGGGGAGCAAATCCGGCGCGAAGGATCGCGCGGAGAAGCTGAAGGCTTTTGCGAAGCGGTTTGTCGAGGCGACCTTCCGGCGTCCGCTTGACGAGGAGCAGCAGAGGGTTTTCGTGGATCAGCATTTTGAAAAGGCGCGCACGCCCGACATCGCGGTGAAGCGTGTGGTGCTGCTCGCGCTGAATTCGCCACGCTTCCTCTATCCCGAGCTGTCGAACGGCGAGAAGACGGACGACTTCGCCGCCGCGTCGCAGCTCGCGCTCACGCTGTGGGATTCGATTCCCGATGCGCAGCTCGCGCGCGATGCCGCGTCGGGCAAGCTGAAGACGCGCGACCAGATCGCCGCCGCATCGCGCCGCATGGTCGCCGACCCGCGCGCGAAAGCGAAGCTGCGCGGATTTTTCCAGCACTGGCTGGAGCTGGAGCGCGCGGACAATTCGCAGAAGGATCCGAAGGCGTTCCCCGGCTTCGATGAGACGATGTTTGCGGACCTGCGCGAATCGCTGTGGCGTTTCCTCGAAGAGACCGTGTGGAGCGACACGTCGGACTACCGCCAGCTCATCACCGTCGATTATTTGTGGCTGAATGACCGCCTCGGAAAATACTACGGCAAGGACGTGAAGGGCTCGGAATTCCAGCGCGTGAGCTTCGGCCCCGGCGAGCGCGTGGGCATCATCACGCATCCGTATCTGCTCGCGTCGCACAGCTACAGCCGCAGCACGTCGCCGGTTCACCGCGGCGTTTTCCTGAGCCGCAATGTCGTCGGGCTCTCCCTGAAAAATCCGTCGGTCGCCGCGTCGTTCGACAATCAGAAGTTCGATCCGTCGCTGACGATGCGCGAGAAAGTCGCGCAGCTTACGAAGACCGGCGCGTGCGCGGTGTGCCACTCGACGATCAATCCTTTCGGCTTCAGCCTCGAGCACTACGACGCCGTGGGCCGCTGGCAGACGATGGACAACAAGAAGCCGGTGAACACGGTCGCGGAGTTCGACACCGACGACGGACGCACCGTGAAGCTCACCGGCCCGAAGGACATCGCCGATTACACCGTTGGCAGCCCGATGGCGCACCGCGCATTTGTGCGGCAGCTCTTCTTCCACGTCGTGAAACAGAACCCGCTCACGTTCGGCGAGCGCACGCTCGACGATCTGCGCGAGCAGTTTGAAAAGAACGGCTACAACATCCAGAAGCTGCTCGGCGACATCGCGACCGTCGCCGCGATGCACGCGCTCACCACGTCGCCGCAGAAAGTCGCGGAAAATTCTCCAGCCTCGCGCTAAGCTGCGCCAGCGCCTACGATTCACACACTGCCATGATGCACCTCAACCGCCGCCAATTCCTCCGCAACCTCGGAGTCTCCGCCGCCGCGCTGCCATTTCTCGCGGGCCTGCCGTCGCTCACCGGCGCACCGCTTCCGCAGCGCAGGCAGCGGCTCATCATCATGTTCTCGCCGAACGGCACGCTGCCCGACGAGTTCTGGCCCGAGGGCAAGGACGAGACGCTCAATTTGAAATCCATCCTCGAGCCGCTCACGCCGTTCAAGGATCGCACGCTGATGCTGAAGGGCGTCTTCAACAAGGTCCGCGGCGACGGCGACAACCACATGCGCGGCATGAGTTGCCTGCTCACGGGTTCCGAGCTGATGCCGGGCAACATCATGGGCGGCGGCGGCAATCCTGCCGGCTGGGCAGGCAGCATCTCGATCGATCAGGAGATCAAAAAATTCCTCCAGAGCAAACCGGAGACAAAGACACGCTTCGGTTCCGTCGAGTTCGGCGTTGCGGTGCCGAATCGCGCGGATCCGTGGACGCGCATGAGCTACCTCGGTGCGAACCAGCCGGTCGCGCCGATTGATGATCCGTATCGGATGTTCGAAAAGCTCTACGGCCAGATGAAGGACAAGGACAGCCTCGTGAGCATCCTCGACGACGTGAACGCCGATCTGAAACGTGTCTCCGCAAGACTCAGCGCGCGCGACAAGCTGATGCTCGAACAGCACATGACGCTCGTCCGCAGCCTCGAACAGGAACTCAAGACTCCGCACGACGCGCACCTAGTACACAAGATGCCGCCGCTCGACCCCGGCATCGAACTCGTGAACGACAACACGCCGCAGCTTTCGCGGATGCAGATTGATCTGCTCGTGAATTCGTTGAGCAACGACATGACGCGCGTTGCCACGCTGCAATACATGCGGAGCGTCGGCCAGGCGCAGATGCGCTGGCTCGGCGTCGAGGAAGGCCACCATTCGCTCTCGCACGAGCCCGACACGAACAAGGACGCGCACGACAAGCTGCAGAAAATCAACCGCTGGTTCTGCGGCGAACTCGCGTATCTCGCGAAGCGCCTCTCCGAAACGCCCGAGCCTGCCGGCGAAGGCTCGATGCTCGACCACACGCTCATCATCTGGACGAACGAACTCGGCAAAGGCAACTCGCACACGCTCGACAACATCCCGCTCGTGTTCGTCGGTGGCGCGCCGGGCTTCAAGATGGGCCGCGGACTCGCGCTCGACAAAGTCGCGCACAATCGCCTCTGGATGACCGTCGCGCACGCGATGGGCCACACCGAGCTGAAGACATTCGGCAAAGCAGATATGTGCGAGGGTGGCGTTCTAAACCTCAGCTAACCGCGCGGCTTTCAAAATCCATGCGTTCCCTCCTGCTCACGCTCGTTGCGTTCTGTCTCGCGTTCTCCCCGTGCGTCCGTGCGGAAGATGCGCGCACCGCCGCGCTCACGACCGCAGACGACGCGCGCGTCGCTGCGACAAAATCCGCCGACCGCGAAAAGCTCGCGGCGATTTTGTCCGATGATCTCCGCTACGCGCACTCCAGCGGCACGGTGGACACGAAGCAGTCGTTCATCGAGTCGCTCACCACAGGCCGCACGAAATATGTCGCGCTCGACTACGAGGAGCGTGCGTTCACCTTCCCCGCGCCCGGTATCGCGCTGATGACCGGCCGCGCGCACGTGAAGGTCGCGAATGCGACGGGCGAAGTGGACATGCTGCTCAGCTTCCTCAGCGTTTGGCGCGAGGAAAACGGCCACTGGCGTTTCCTCGCATGGCAGTCGTGCAAGCTTCCCGTGCCCGCCGCTCCGCAGCGCTGAAGCAAAGATTCTCCGATGTCGCCGAAAGGTGGGGGCGGGTTGCAGCCATCGGATCGAAGCTTGGCAAATTGTGAAACTGGCTGTCCTCTCCAGGCAGTCTCGTTCGCCGTGAATTCGCACGCCTTCGTCGCAACCCATGAAACCTCCTAAATCGTGAAACACCTCCCCACCGTCGCCGGCGTCGCGCTCGGTCTTCTCTTCATCATGTCGGCCGTCGTCGTCCTGTTTCATCTCATGCCGCCGGACAAGATGCCCCCGCCTCCGACTGCGGAGGCCAGGATGTTCATGGGTGCGCTCGGGCCGACGGGCTACCTCACGATGGTGAAAATCTTCGAACTGCTCGGAGGCATCCTCGTCGCCGTGCCGAGGACGCGGAATTTCGGCCTGCTCATCCTTGGACCGATCCTCGTGAACATCCTCGCCTACCACGCCTTCCTTGCGAAAGGCAAAGACCTCTTCAGCCCGATGCTCATCATCATCACCGTGCTCGCGCTTTACCTTGTGTGGGCGGGACGGAAGGGCTTTCTCGGACTGCTGAATTGCGGCTCGCGGGAAAAATAATCCGCGATCAAATGTCCTGACTGGCAGCCTTCGTTCGTCGTTCCACTGAAAACCAACAATCACCACATGGCACAGACCCTCATCCAACCCTATCTCTTCTTCGGCGGCCGTTGCGAGGAAGCCATCAAGTTCTACCGCGCGGCAATCGGCGCTGAATTGCAGATGATCATGCGCTACAAGGAAAGCCCCGAGCCGCCACCGCCGGGCATGGTGCTGCCTGAAGGCTGGGGCGAAAAGGTGATGCACGCATCATTCAAGGTGGCCGACAATCTCATCATGGCTTCCGACGGATGCGGCGCGGAAGACGGCGGCTTCAATGGCTTCTCCCTTTCGCTGGCGCTGCCGGATGAGGCGGCGGCACAGAAGGTGTTCACCGCGCTTTCCGCGGGCGGAAAAGTCGGCCTGCCGCTCACCAAGACATTCTGGTCGCCATGCTTCGGCATGCTCACTGACAAGTTCGGCCTCGGCTGGATGGTCACCGTCGTCAGCGAATATCACGCCTGAGCCACCTCACCCATGAGCAGCGTCCGAGTCCTCGTCGGCACCGCGAAAGGTGCATTCATCCTCACCGCCGCCGGTGCGCGGAAAAACTGGACGATCAGCGAGCCGCATTTCGCCGGCTGGGAGCTGTATCATTTGAAAGGCTCGCCGGTGGAGCCAAACCGCATTTTTGCGTCGCAGACGAGTGCGTGGTTCGGGCAGGTCATCCAGCGTTCGGATGATGGCGGCAAGACGTGGACCACACCCGATGGCGCGACCTTGCCGGTGCCCGGCGAATTTCCGCAAGGGCGCAGCAACCGCTTCCTCTACAAAGGCGAAGTGGGCACGCACAAATGGTACGACGGCACGCAACACCCTTGGGAATTCAAGCGTGTGTGGCATCTCGAACCATCGCTCACCGATCCCGAGACGGTCTTCGCCGGAGTCGAGGACGCGGGCCTTTTCAAAAGCACCGACGGCGGCGCGTCCTGGACGGAACTGCCCGCGCTGCGCGCCACGAAAGGCGCACTCTGGCAGCCGGGCGCGGGCGGCATGTGCCTGCACACGATCATCCTCGATCCGAAAAACCCGCAGCGCATTTTCGTCGCCATCTCGGCGGCGGGCGCGTTCCGCAGCGATGACGGCGGTGTGTCGTGGAAGCCAATCAACCGCGGGCTGAAGTCGCTTTACGAATTGCCCGATCCGGATGCGGAAGTCGGTCACTGCGTGCATCGCATCGCGCTGCATCCGTCGCGGCCCGAAACGCTCTTCATGCAGAAGCACTGGGACGTGATGCGCAGCGACAATGCGGGCGACGAATGGCGCGAGGTGAGCGGAAACCTGCCGACGGATTTCGGCTTCCCGATTGATGTCCACGCGCACGAGCCGGAGACGATCTACGTGGTGCCGATCAAGAGCGATTCCGAGCACTTCCCGCCGGATGGAAAATTGCGCGTGTATCGCAGCCGCAGCGGCGGCGGCGAATGGGAGCCACTCACGCGCGGCCTGCCGCAGCAGGATTGCTATGTGAACGTGCTGCGCGACGCGATGGCCGTGGATTCGCTCGACGACTGCGGCATCTACTTCGGCACGACCGGCGGCCAAGTGTATTGCTCGCCCGACGGCGGCGACACGTGGCAGTGCATCGCAGCGAATCTGCCGAAGGTGCTCTCGGTCGAAGTGCAGACGCTGCCGTGATCCGCGTTGTGCTGCCGTTTCACCTGCGCACGCTCGCGCGTGTGAGCGGCGAAGTGCAACTGCAAGTTGCGCCGCCGATCACTATCGGCTCCTTGCTTGATGCGCTGGAGGCAAAATTTCCCGTGCTGTGCGGCACCATCCGCGATCATGGCACGCTGAGGAGACGGCCATTCATCCGCTTCTTTGCGTGTCGCGAAGACCTGTCACTTGAGCCGTCCGATGCTTTGCTGCCAGCAGCAGTGATTGATCGCACCGAGCCGTTCTGCATCGTCGGCGCGATGGCGGGTGGGTGAGCAGACGCACCGCAGACGGAATATTTGCGCATCGTGGGCGCGAGATCTTTTCATTCGGCCAGTCGCGGACAGAATCGCGGTGATGCGAACGTTGCCCCGAACCATTTTCCCCGTGCTTCTGACACTTGTGGCGGTGTTCTGCTGCGCGCTGTCCGTCCGCGCTGCGACACTCGATACCGACCTGCTCATCGTCGGTGGAAACGAGTCCGCATGTGCAGCAGCGGTGCAGGCGGCACGGCTCGGCGTGAAGCGCATCGTGCTGGTGAATGACATCGAGTGGCTCGGCGGGCAGTTCAGCGCAGAGGGCGTGGGATGTCTCGATGAGTGGACGACGGTGAACGGCAAGCGCGAGGGCTTTCCGCACAGCGGGCTTTTCCTGGAAATGATCGAGCGCATCCATGCGCACAATGTTGCGAAGTATGGGAAGGCGTCCCCGGGCAATGCGTATTGCGGCACCGAGACGATCGAGCCCGCAGCGGCGGCGCGCATTTTCGAGGAAATGCTGAAGCCGCACGTTGCGAGTGGCGCGCTGCGGATCGAGCGTGGATGGGAGCCGGTGAAAGTGAGCGTCGAGGGCAAGCGCGTGGCGGCGGTGGAATTCGTGAGGCGCGACGAGACGCTCACGGTGAAGGCGCAGCTCACGATGGATGCGAGCGATTGGGGCGATGTCATCCGGCTCAGCGGTGCGAAGTATGGCGCGGGGCCGGACTTGCGCTCGCGGTTCGGCGAGCCGAGCGCGCTGGAGAAATTTGACGACGCGGGCGTGCAGGAGATGAACCCGCTCTCGTGGTGCATCGTGCTGCGCGAGACGGGCGGGAAGGATGCGACGATTCCGAAGCCGGCGACTTACGATCCACGCAGCTTCGCCGCGCTCGACAAGACTCCGCCGTGGGTGGACAGCGACATGAGCACCGGCATCTATTCGCAGAAAGGCTGGAGCATCTACACGCATCGCCGGCTCGTGGATCGATGGAACAATGGCTTCGCGCCCGGCACCGAGGCGACATTTCTTAATTGGCCCGTGCAGGACTACCCGGTCTGCCAGCTCCCGCAGCGCGTCGTGGACGCGCTGGAAAAATCGGAGCCCGGCGCTTCACGTCGGAACATCGCGACGCTCTCGGCCGCGCAGAAGCGTATCATTTTCGAAGACGTGAAACAGCACGCGCTCGGGATGCTCTACCACTTGCAGACGAAGGTGCATGACCGCGTGGGCGACTTCCCGCAGTCGTTCCGTTACATGGCGCTCACGGACGAATTCGGCACCGCGGACAAACTGCCGCCGAAGCCCTACATCCGCGAAGGCCTGCGGCTCGAAGCGCTCACGATGCTCACCGAAGGAGACATCCGCGCCGCCACGCGCGAGCCGAAATGGGCGAAGCGCATGCCGGGCGACACGGTGTTCGGATTCCAATTCAACATAGATTTCCACCCGACACGCCGGAAATTCCTCACCGAGGATCGCAATGGCCCGTGGCAATACATCCACACCGAGTCACGCGGCTGGCACACGGACACGGATCGCGCGATGTTCCCGCTGCGCGGACTCGTGCCGGTGGAAATGGACGGCCTGCTCGGCGCGGGGAAAAACGTCGGCGTGAGCAGCGTGGTGCAATCGGCACTGCGGCTGCACGGGCAGATGATGCTCTGCGGCCAGGCGAGCGCAACGGTCGCCGCGATGTGCCTGCGTGATTCCGTCGAGCCGCGCGCCATCGCTGCGGACGCCGCGCGTGTGCGTGCGATCCAGCGCACACTCGCGCAGGGAAAAGATGGCCCCGGCGTGCTGCTGTGGCCGTATCACGACTTGCCGCCGGATCATCCCGCATTCGTCGCGGCGAATCTTTTTTCCGTTGCGGGAATCTGGCGCGCGGATGCGGACAGCGTCTTCTTTCAGCCGGAGAAAATGCTAGCGGATGGCGAGTGGGCCGCAGTCATCGAACGTGCGCCCGCCGACTCGCGCTCCGTGCTCCGCAAACGAAAGCCGGCGACACGTGCGGATGCGGTGAAGGCGCTGAACGAGTTCGTGCGTTTTGAAAAAATCCCGCTCTCACCTGCTGCGGAATGAAGCGCGATGCGCGAAGAAATCTCATCGTGCTCCCTTGATGTCTCGCGCAGACTGCCCGTGCCGCCGGGCGCACTATTCAATACACTCCATCCTCCAATGAACCGCCGCATTTTTTTCCATACCGCATTTGCAGTCACCGTTGCCGCCGCCTTTCTCCCGCACTTCAGCTTCGCCGCCGATGCGCCGGGCACGCGTGTGGAAACCAAGCGGGTGTTCAAGGACGTCGCGTATGTCGAGGGCGGGCGCGAGGATCAGCGGCTCGACATTTACCTGCCGCGCGATTCGGGGCCGCATCCGCTCATCGTGTGGGTCCACGGTGGCGCTTGGCGCGCGGGGTCGAAGAAGGACATGCCGCTCGGTGGCCTCATCGCGCGCGGCTTCGCGGTGGCGAGTGTGGACTACCGGCTCTCGACCGTCGCACCGATGCTCGCGATGATGCACGACATCAAGGCAGCGATCCGCTTTCTCCGCGCACACGCTGCGGAATATGGATTCGATGCAAAGGGATTTGCCGTCACCGGAAGTTCGGCGGGCGGGCATCTCGCGGCGCTCACGGGCACGTCGAATGGCAACGCGGAACTCGAGGGAAAACTCGGCGCGCACTGCGATCAAAGTTCGGACGTGCAGGCGATCGTGAGTTTCTTCGGCGCGTCGAATCTGCGGACGATCCTCGGCCAATCCACGGAGCACGGCCTGAGCGTGCGCGTGCCCGCGCTGCAACTCCTGCTTGGCGGACAGCCGGACGAAAAGCCCGCGCTCGCAAAACTCGCCAGCCCCATCGCGCATGTGAACGCGCACGTCCCGCCGCTGCTGCTCATCCACGGCGACGCCGATCCGCAGATGCCCTTCGAGCAGTCGCGCGAACTGGACGCCGCGTATCGGAATGCGGGCCGTCCGGTGGAGTTCGTCGCGATGCCGGGCAGCGTGCATGGCGGGAAGGAATTCTTCGATGCGGAGCGGCTCGCGATTGTGGAGAAATTTCTCCGCGCGCATCTCAAGTGAGACCGCCGGTCCACCAATGAAGCACCGCACTTTCCTCCGCACGATGATCGCAGCGGGCGTTGACTCCGCATTTTCGTTATGCACCGATTTTGCCACCGATTCGGTCGCCGCCGCGGTCGGGATGGCCGTGGGACGCCCCGCAGCAGGAATATGCGGAGCGGGTGTCAGTGCCCTATGCCGCTCTCAATTCATGATCCGCAGCCTGGCAAGGGATTTAGTCAGATATAGGTGAGCTGGTCTTTTATGAATATTCGTGCTCACATTAGTCGGCTTCTTGTCGAGCACCCTTTTGGATGGGGTTTAGTTGGCCTATTGTTTTTTTGGATTTGGGGTGGACTGATTCCTAAGATCGAATGGAACATCATGGAAATGATGATCGGCCGTAACCTTATTCTCGGGAATGGCCTCGTCGCGGCGCCTTACGAGCCTCCCGCACTCTGGAGGCCACCATTGGGATCCGGGCTTTGTGCATTTGTGGAATTGTTCACCTCAGACCCGTTTTTGATTTTCCGGATCATCTATACTGCCTCGCTGACGATTTTCCTCGTCTGCATGTTTTATTCGGCCCGGGGATTGTGGGGAATGACTGCAGCTCACGTGGCCTGCATGTTTGTCTTGACAAGCGGTGCGCTAACGGCACGTCTTATTAGTCATAACCATAGCATTTCACATGTCGCGTTTCTGCTGGTGGCCGGGCCTGCCTTTCTTTGCACTATCATGACTATGCGGAAACCAACGGGCTTTCGGTTGTTCTCGATGGGCGCGTGTTGGGGGCTGGCCTTTCTCACACGTTGGGAGACGTTGCCATTTTTTGTGCTCACGCTTGGCATATTGGCTTGGGGTATATGGGCTGCCAGCAGGAGCCTCCGTAGATTTGGAAAGTGCGTCCTTGCTGTTTTGGGATTCGGGCTTTGCTTTGTCCCAAACGTCATCTATCAGAAACATGTGAGGAATCGCTATGGGATTAGCGGGCCGTCGGCTATTTCCACATTCTATGCTTCGGAAGCCTGGGTGAGCGGGAGGGGCGATGAAGATGAGGGGTTTCAGCGTGCGGTGCGGATCTATGGTTCGATGGAGGCCAATGGCTTCAGCATGTTCCGGGCGATTGCGCGCAATCCCGGAGCGGTCTTTGAGAGGCTTCAGGTTAATGTGCCGATCTTCCTCGGTCTCTTTGCCGAACGGGAGTTCTTTGATCCGCTCTGGCTGATCTTGCTGGCGGGTCTGGCCATCGTACGGGGATGGTTTGAAAGACATCGCCTTGCGGTGATTTGGCTGTGCCTTCTGTTTTTATCCTCGGCGACCGTCTGTCTGTTCCAGATAGATTCGAGGTATCTCATCATCAGTCTTCCGGGGCTCCTGTTGCTGCTTTGCGGCGGAGCGCAGGGTTTCGTGCAGCAAATGAATGCGTGGACTATGCGGCGGAAAACAGGAATACTCGTCGCCTGTCTATTTGTTTTCGGATTGCGAATGGGCTATGCCAGCATCCGTCAAATGACCGCTGCCGAGAGGGCTCCGACACGATTGGCGGGATCTGCGGCGATCGCAGTTGCGCGCGAACTCGCCGGGTTCTTCCACGAGACAATCCGGACAGCCCGCCCGGCGGTGCTGACGCTTGATGCGAAAGCCGACGCCGCCCGCGTTCCTGTGATTGATGAGCTATTGTTATCTTATTTCGCAGGCACGGGAATTAGCTGGAGACAATCGGGGACTTATCCGCGGGACATGATTTTTTCATGGAAACCCAAGCGATCGGACTATCTCATAGTTCCCGAAGATTCGCTGGATGCGACGGACCTTCTTCTCAGTGGAGGCCCGATCGCGAGCCGCATGGTAGCGGATGGAACCGTTTATCATTTGTTCCGGGCTCCAGAGGGGAAATTGAATGCTCCAGTGGGGGCTGCGAGTGATTTATTGCTGGCCATCTTGGAGCGCGATTACCCGGCGCTCGCCCCCCGGCTTCTGGAAAAGGTCATGGCAGGGAGGCTGAGGCCGGTGCTTTCTTACATGGGGAAGCGGGCTCATTTGGGCATTGCTGGAAGCAATGGCATGTCAGATGCCCCCGCTGGTCATCGCGATTTGCTGTTCAAACTGACTCTCCATTCCGACGGTGCTATCACGCAGGCGGTGGATTTGGGGATAGGTTACATCGAGCTACGAAGGAAAAATGCGATACGCACTTTTTCGACGAATGGTAAGGGAGCCCTATTGCGCGTGGCACTGGAGGAATCCGGCGTGCCTTTGAATGGGGCTGATGGCGGCGTGAAGATTCCGCTTTCGGACAGCATGGAGATCTGGCTGCGGGTTTGCGACGACGGAGGCAATGCGCCGGATGTGAGCTACCGATGCCGAGTCAGGATTGGTGGGCAGGGCTGGATTGTGAGTGAGGCGGTTCCTTCGCATTAAGATGATGGTTGGGGTTGAGAGCAGAAGTGTGACGCTACTCATCACTCGAAATATGTGTCCTCGTGGCTGTAGGGAGGGGCACAGCAGCAGAGGAAGCGAAGTGTTTCGCTCGCGGTGATGGTGTGCCATGAGCCGGGCGGGATGAGGATGGCGTCGCCGGGCGCGACTTCACGTTGCTCGCCGTCAATCTCCATTGAGCCGCGACCTTCGAGGATGAAGTAGAATTCCTCGCTGAGCTTGTGGTGGTGGCGTTGTGTGGCGGTGCCGATGGGGACGGTGGCTTCGGCGAGCGACTGGTTTTGCACGGAGGCGTTTGTGCGGTCGAGGATGCTGCGGATGGTTGAGCCGTCCTTGGTGGTGAAGGGGGCTTGGGCGGCAAGTTTGAGGACTGTCATGCGGGAAAGCGTCCATCGTCCAAGGCTCAACGTCCAACTTTCAATGGGACTGCGAACGGCGTAGGGCACGGCGTTGCCGGACATCGGAGGATCGTGTCGCACTCGTCACTCGACATGCAGGACGTGAAGCGGAATAAAATCCGCGCACATGAACTCACTCCACGGCTGCACTGCCTTGATCACGGGGGCCTCGTCGGGCATCGGTGCGGAATTTGCGCGGCAGCTTGCGCCCCATGCGAGCGGGCTGGTGCTCGTGGCGCGGCGGGCGGACCGGCTGGAGGCGCTGAAGGCGGAACTCTCGCGGAGCGGGCTGGAGATCCGGTGCCACGCGGCGGATCTCGCGGACGGCGCGCAGGTGGGTCGGCTGCTCGCCGCGCTGGAGGAAAACGGGCCGCGCGTGGATTTTCTGATCAACAACGCGGGCCTGGGCGATCACGGGCTTTTCGAGGAGAGCGAATGGTCGCGCGTGCAGGCGATGCTGGATGTGAACGTCGCGGCGCTCACGCGGCTGACGCACGCGCTGCTGCCGGGGATTCTGCGCTCGGGACGCGGGGCGATTTTGAATGTGAGCTCGATCACCGCCTACTTGCCGATGCCGACGATGGCGGTGTATGCGGCGAGCAAGGCGTATGTGAACAGTTTCACCGAGGCGCTGCGTGGCGAACTGCGCGGGACGGGCGTGCTCGTGTCGGCGCTGTGTCCGGGACCGGTGGACACGGAGTTTGGCGGGATCGCGAAGCGCGCAGACGAGGAGGATGCGGCGCCTGCGCCGGAATTCCTGAAGCAGCCGGTGGAGCGGATCGTGCGCGATGGATTGCGTGGACTGGATCGCGGTCGTGCGCGGACGATTCCGGGGCTGCCGCTTGCGGTGATGATGTTTCTCACGGCGCTGGTGCCGATTTTTTTCCTGCGTCCCTTCCTCGGAATCGGAGCCCGTAATGCGCGCAAAAAGTAGCCGCAATTTTTCCGCGAAAAAACTGAATGCGCTCGTTCACGGTGCGGCATTGTGCGGGGTGTCAATCGTGCTGTGCGTGTGCGGCTGCGAACGGAAGCCGCAGCCGCAGCCGCAGACTCCGACGCCTGCTCCGACCTCCACGCCTTCACCCACGCCGATTCCAAAACCAATGCCCGAGCCGACGCCTGCTCCGACTCCCGAGCCGACGCCGACGCCGACTCCGACTCCGTACGTGCCGCAGAAGACGCTGAATGTCGGGAGCATTTTCAACGGGATCCATTTCAAGGCGAAACTCGAAACGGTGGACGGCACGACGGCGACTGCGGATCGCAATGCGTCGGAGAGCTACGCCGTCGAGGTGAGTGTGAAGGTGGCGGTGCCGAAGCCGCACCGGAGCCTCGCGGAGCTGTCGAAGCTGAACGAGCAGATCGGGAAGGTGATGCCGGAGCTTGAGGCGATGCTGGCGACGGCAAAGGTGTCGCCGGAGTTCGACGATTTCTACCGGCGGAAGGTGACTTCGATCCGCTCAAATCTGGACCGGCTCGATCAGCTGATCTCGCGTCACAATTTTTACGACTGCGAGACGATGCTGGAACTCACGAACCCGCAGACGAAGCGGAAGGCGCTGCTGATTCAGGCGGACATGGATGTGGACACGGATGGCGCGGACGGCGACCGGATGCCGACGTTTGACACGACGTCGCGGACGTATCAGCCGATGACGACGTACCGCTGGAAGAAGCGGACTGCGACGCCGAACCCGTGCGTGGCCATCTGGGAGAAGCACATCGCGGACAATGATGCGAAGATCAAGGATCCGAAGAACGCGGGCGAGGTGCCGCGGCTGAAGGCGGACAGTTCGCGGTTGCGTGCGGAAATCGCGGACATGAAGGGGCACAGTTTTCTGATCGGCTCGATGGATCCGTTTGTCGTGCTGCCGGGGTTCATGTTCAGCGGGAGGAAGAACGGGTTCACGCCACACATGGGGGATTACTGCGTGGTGCTGGCGGGCGACGTTTTTTACCCGGCGATCATCGGTGACTCGGGGCCTTCGACGAAGATTGGCGAGGCTTCGATGCGGATCTGCCGTGAGATCAATCCGGCATCCAATGGCGCTGTGCGCGCGGTGAATGATCTCAAGGTGACCTACATCGTGTTCCCCGGCTCGGGGGAGAAGGAATCTGCGCCGCCGGATTTGCTGCTGTGGCAGACGCGCTGCGAGGCGCTGCTCAAGGAGCTGGGCGAATATCGCGGGAAATTTTTCCTGTGGCAGCAACCGCCGCCACCGCCGCCGACTCCAACACCGGCGCCTGCGCCTGCGACGCCGGGAACTCCTCCGCCGATCATCGGTGCGGAGCCGCCCAGTAATCCGAAATGATGAGGCTGATGCCGGAGCGGTTCACTTTGCACCCCAGCCGAAGAGGACGACGGGGACCGTTTTCAGCAGGATTCGGAGATCGAGGAGCGGGGACCAGTTGTCTATGTATTCGAGGTCGAGGGCGACCCAGCGGTCGAAGCTGGTGACGTTGTTGCGGCCGCTGATCTGCCATAGGCAGGTGATGCCGGGCTTCATGCTGAGTCGGCGGCGGTGGGCGGTGGCCTCGATGCGCTCGACCTCGTACATCGGGAGCGGGCGCGGGCCGACGAGGCTCATGTCGCCCATGAGGACATTGAAGAACTGCGGAAGCTCGTCGAGCGAGGTCTTGCGGAGGAAGCGGCCGATGCCGGTGATGCGCGGGTCATTTTCAATTTTGAAGACGGGGCCGGACATGACGTTGAATTTCTGAAGCTCGTCGCGCTGCATCTCGGCGTCCGTGCGCATGGTGCGGAATTTGAACATCGAAAACGGGCGGCCATTTTTTCCCCCGCGCGCCTGGCGGAAGATGACGGGGCCTTTCGATGTGAGCTTGATCGCGAGGGCGATGATCACGAAGAGCCATGAAAGTGCCGCGATGATCGCGAGGGCGATGACGCGGTCGAAGAGGTGCTTGAGAAAGAGCGCCCACGAGACGCTCGGTGCGGTGCGGAAGACGAGCATGGGGCGTCCGCCGAAATGATCAAAGTCCGGGCGCGCGAGGGCGGTCTGCATGAACTCGGCGCTGAGCCAGGATTCGACGCCTTCGGTCTCGCACGCGCCGATGTATTCCTGCAGGCGGCCCAGTTCGCCGTGGTTGCCGACGAAGATGACGCGTTCGGGCGTGTGTCGGTGCAGCGATTCGACGAATTCGGCGACGTTCCGGGTGGAGATGTCCACGTCGTCGGCCACTTCGATCTCCATGATTTCGGAGGGGGTGAGCGTATTGCGGAATGCGAGCATGTCCCCCGCGGTGCCGACGAAGAGCACGCGCTCGCGGATTTTTCCGCTGCGCACGCTGCGCCGGTAATTGCTGAGAGTGACCCACTCGCGCGAGAGGAGGAGCGCCGTGGCGAGGGCGGCGAAAATGGGCATGACGGCGCGGCTGTCCACGCTGAGTTTGAAAAAGTAGGCGCACAGCGCGATGATGAGGCCGAGGAAAATGGCCGCGCGGCCGAGCTGTCCGAGGCTTCTACCGACGGTCTTGCGCTCGGGGTGCTCGTAGAAGCCCTGTGCGTGCAGGCAGATCGGGCCGAAGGGGATGAGGACGAAAAGCAGCCACTGGAATTCCGTGAACGGCAGGATGTGGAGTTCAAAGATGCCAAAGTTCGGGCCGTTGTACCGGAACCAGTGGGCGCACCAGAACGATGCGACGAGGAGAAACGCGTCCACGATCTGGAGGAATTGCAAATTGAGTTTTTGACGGCGGCCTAGCATGGTCGTGGCGCGTGGGGACGCCGTGACTCCTACGCGAAAAATTAGAACAAACCGAGTGAAAATGTTATCAGAATCGAAATTGCACGGGCCGCGGGTCGTGGCGACGGTGCATTCGCAGGCGGGCCTGCGGCTTGCCGAACAGCTCGGGCCGGCTGATGTGGACCTGCTGGAAATCCGCGTGGATGCGCTCGCGAACAAACTTGCGGGCGTGCGGCGGCTGGCCGCAAACGCAAACGTGCCGATCCTGCTGACGGTGCGGCATCCGGCGGAGGGCGGGATCGGGAATCTTTCCGCGGCCACACGCAGGAAGCTGCTTGCGGAATTTCTGCCGGCGGCGGCGTTCGTGGATTTGGAACTGCGATCCGCGGCGGCGATGCGCGATCTGATCGCGGCGGCGAAGGAACGCGGAACCCGTGTGGTGATTTCCGATCACCATTTTCACAGGACGCCGACGCTGGTGCAGATGCGCGAACGTCGGGCGCGCGCCTTTGCACTGGGTGCGGATGTCTTCAAGCTTGCATGCCTTGCGTGCGAGGCGGGTGCGGTGGCGCGGCTGCTGGATTTCGTCGCGGAAGGGAAAGCCGGGCCGGTGGCCGTGATGGGGATGGGGAAATTCGGGCAGGTCTCGCGGCTCGTGCTCGCGTGCGCCGGTTCGACTTTGAACTACGGCTACCTGCACCGGCCGAATGCGCCGGGCCAGTGGGAGGCGCGGGAATTGAAGGCGCTCCTGCGGCGGCTGGGAAAGTGATCGCTTGAGAGCACAGGAGCCGTGCCTTTTCCGCAAAACTACGCGACCTGCGCCTGCGGGGCCGATGCTGCCGGTGTGCCGGACTGGCTGAGGACGCGCATGAGGGCCGAGTAGATTTCCGAGGGACCGAGGCCCTTGCTCACGTATCCGTTTGCGCCGGCATTGCGCGCGGACTGCATGGCTTCCTCGTCGTAGCCGAGGCCGGTGAACATGACGATGGGGAGCAGGGGAAGCTTGGCGCGGATTTGCGCGGTGAGGGAGATGCCGTCAATCTTCGGCATGCCGATGTCGAGGATGATGGCGTCGCAGGGATTGAGGTCGAGCCAACTGATGACTTTCGAGCTGTCCGAGAGCGACGAGCAACCGTGGCCCTTGCCGCGCAGGTAGGTAGTGAGGAAGCGGTTCAGGAGGCGATTGTCGTCAACAACTAGGAAGTTCATGCGTGTTTGGGCCTTTTGGTTGCGAATGAAATAGCACCGAGTGTGCCACGGGAGGCGGGTGTCGGGGAAAATGTCGGCTCCGGTGTGGATGAGATGCGGAGGATTTCCACTGCCGGTCTCATGACGTATTTTCGCATTTGAGGTACAGAACAGCGGTGCAGTGCGAATGTCCCTTCAGACTGCGAACATCCTGCCATGCACCTCGCCTGACTTTCCGTCCGTCATGGCAGGCGGCTCCACACGGCTTCAATGATGATTGAAATTGTCCTACCCGCCCGCCGCGCCTTCGCCGCCGGGCTTGGTCATCTCGACGGGATCGAGCGCGGCGGCGAGTTGATCCTCGGGCAGCACTTTCTTTTCGCGGCAGAGCTGGCGGACGGTTTTGCCGGTCTTCGCGCTTTCCTTCGCGATCTCGGCGGACTTGTCGTAGCCGATCACGGGGACGAGGCTGGTGACCATCGCCATCGAGTATTCGATGAGTTCGGCGCAGCGTTCCTTTTTCGCGACGATGCCCTCGACGCAGCGCTTGCGGAAAATCTCCACGACATTCGTGAGCAGGCGGATGCTCTCCAGCATCGCGTGCGCGATGACGGGCATGCCGACGTTCAGCTCGAAGTTGCTGAGTTGCGCGGCGGCCCACGTGACGGTGGCGTCATTGCCGATGACGCGCGCGCAGACTTGCAGCACGGCCTCGCTCATCACCGGGTTCACTTTTCCCGGCATGATGCTGCTGCCGGGCTGCGTCTCGGGCAGCGAAATTTCGCCGATGCCGCAACGCGGGCCGCTGCCGATCCATCGAATATCGTTTGCGATTTTCGTAAGGCTCGTCGCGACGGTCTTCAGCGTGCCGCTCGCGGAGACGAGCGCGTCCTTCGCGCTCTGCGCCTCGAAGTGATCCTTTGCTTCGCGGAAAGTGTTGCCCGTCGCGCTGCTGAGGATTTTCGCGACGATGCCGGGAAAGTCGGGATGGCAGTTCAGCCCAGTGCCGACGGCGGTGCCGCCGATGGGCAGTTCCTCGACTTCGCGGATGGCGGCGTGAATGCGCTCGACGCCGAGTTCGCACTGCCGCGCGTAGCCGCCGAATTCCTGGCCGAGCCGCACGGGCGTGGCGTCCATGAGATGCGTGCGACCGATTTTGATTGTGTCCCAAAATTCCTTCGACTTGGCATCGAGCGCGACGCGCAGCGCGTCGAGTGCTGGGACGAGTGTGGTGCGGAGCTGCTCGGCGACGGCGACGTGAATCGCGGTCGGAATCACGTCGTTCGACGATTGGCCCATGTTCACGTGGTCGTTCGGGTGGACGGGATCGCGCGAGCCGATGGGCTTGCCCGCGAGCTGCGAGCAGCGGTTCGCGATGACCTCGTTCGCGTTCATGTTCGTCGAGGTACCGCTGCCGGTCTGGAAAATATCGATCGGGAAGTGCGCATCGAGCGCGCCCTGCATGACTTCGTCCGCGGCCTTTTCAATGAGCGCGGCACGCTCGGGGCTGATGCGCTGGAGTTCGAGATTTGCCTTCGCGGCAGCGCCCTTGATGAGACCGAGTGCGCGGATGAATTCGCGGCTGAAGCGGTAGCCGCTCACGGGAAAATTGAGGACGGCGCGCTGTGTGGATGCGGCGTAGAGTGCGTCGGCGGGCACCTCCATCGGGCCCATGGAATCTTTTTCGGTACGGGTGGTCATGTGTGGACGCCCATTCTGTCCGGCGCACGCGCTTGCGTGTCGAGGGGAAATGAGCGGCGCTGCGCGCGTGATGGCGCGGCGCTCCGGGCCCGCTCAGTGTGCGCCGTTGCGCGTGATGCCGCTGCCGATTGCGTTCCCGTTCGCGTGATGTCCGTTCAGCGGCTTCGGCGCGTGCGTCTTGAAAAATTTCGTGACAAACATCGGCGGCACATTGCGCAGGCAGTACTCGCTCTCGGCGCGCGCGAAATGATTGCAGTGGCCGCGCGTGCGCAGCTCATTCGTGACCTGGTAAATGATGAAAGCCGAGTGCGCCTCGGGCGCGAGCACCGCGTGGGTGTGGCCGAGGATCTCCCGCTTCTTGGACTTTTCCAAAATGCTGAACGGGATGCCCGACACGACATAGTCGCAGTGCGCGAGGCCGCGCTTCGAGAGCACCTCGGGGAGCTTCACGCAGTCCTCGTGGTGGACGCTGATGCGCGCATCAGCCGCGAACTGCTTGCGCAGGTGGTCGCAGAGTTCGGTGTCAATCTCGAAGAGCAGCAGGTGCGAATCCGGGCGCATCCGCCGGGCGATCTCGCGGGTGTGGCAGCCCTCGCCGGGGCCGAACTCCGCGATGACGCGCGGGCCGCTGTGATCCATCTTGTCAGACACCTTTCGGATGAGCGTCTTGGAACTCGGCATGATCGAGGCCACACGCCAGGGGCTTCGGAGAAATCGTTTCAGAAAAAGTGCGCTCATTGAGGACGGTGACCGGGGAAAAACTGGCGCGGACTCTCAACGATGGATCCCTGCATGGCAAGCGTTCTGACACGATTGCGGGACGATTTCCGTGGCAGCGGGACAAGGGCGTTGAATTTTTTCAAAGTGCGGCAACGAACGCGTGCGGTGCGGCCGTGCCGCCGCCGCCGGTCTTGGTCGCGATGGACCTGCGCGGAAGTTGCGCGCGGCTTGCGGCGAGAGGGATTACTTGAGTTCCGCCTGCCGGGAAAATGCGGGCGGTCTCCAGTCTGCGCCACCGCGCATGTTCAGGCTTGCAAAAGGCGCGGCTGTCGCCTAGCCACGTGGCGCGCGTAATTCGCAGGCGATGCACGACGAACATCCGAGTTCCAAAACCATGCACGCGGCTTCCAGCCCGGCAGAACCGCAGCCGCACGGCATCCTCTGTGCCGACGCCGCTGCGATGCCCGGCAACGGCGAACGGCACGGCCCGCCCACCGTGAAATAGCGTCGCACCAACACCCCCTGAGCGCCGTCCAAAACCAGGGCCAGTTCCCCTCCACCCGCTGGTCGCTCGTCCGCCGCGTCCAGTCGCCCGACGGCGCCGTCGCCGCGACTGCGCTCAATGAACTCTGCGCCGCCTACCACTACCCACTCTACTGCTACCTGCGCAGGCGCGGCTGCTCGCACCACGATGCGCAGGATGTCCTCCACGATTTCCTCGCCTCCCTCCTCCGCACGAAGGCGCTCGAACGCATCGAGCAGGAGCGCGGCCGGCTGCGCGGCTTCCTCTCCACCGGCATCGGGCGGCACCTGAACGTCTGGCGGCGGGGCGAGACGAAACGCGAGCAGCCTGTCGCCGGATTTGATCACCTGCTCGACTTTGACGCCGACGAAAACCGCTACTGCCGCGAACGCTTCACGGATGGCGATACACCCGAGCGCATCTTCGAGAAAAGATGGGCCTCCGAGATCATCCGGCAGGCCATGGCGAAGCTCGCCGCACGCTACGAGAGGAAGGGCCTCGCCGATGTCTATGCCGCGCTTCAGCCCGTGGTGCAGCAGGGCGGCACCTTGCGCGGGGAGGATCTCCCGGCGCTCATCGCGCAGCTCGGCGTGGGCGAAGAGGCCGTCCGCAAGACCCTCAGCCGCATGATGGTGAGATTCCGCCAGGAGATGGAATACGCCGTCCGCCTCACCGTGGAGGACTCCGCCGCAGTGGGGGAGGAACTGGCCTACCTGCGCGGGCTCTTCGCGCAGTAGCCGCAAAGCCGGCCCGGCACCCGGCGGCATGACCCTCGGCCGGGCGGGCCCGCTGCTTGGCCTGGCGGGAGTGCTGCTTGGCCCGGCGGGCGTGCTACTTGGCCCGTTGGGCCAAAGGCCCGCAGACAAGCCAGCCCAGGGCAAGTCCGCGCCTGCGCGGACGCCGCCCTGGGTCAAGGCGTTCATAGAGGACAAAGCCCTGAAAGGGCGGGGCAATTTTGTGCCGCCCCTTCAGGGCTTTGTTCCTGTTCTGCAAGGAGACCCAGGGCGGCGCTCGTTGCACTTCGCTTGCCCTGGGCTGGCTTGTTTGCGTGCCTTTGGCCCGCGGGCTCGTCGTTTTTGCCACGCAACCGGACCGGTGCGGAAAATAGTCGCTTATTATCGGTCACAAAAGTCGGCGGGATGCCTAACCGCGTGTGGAAAACCACCTCACCTTTGCGAATCCGCTGCCCAAATTGCTCGACCCGCTTCACCTGGACACGCGCCGCGTGCCCCCGCTGCTGGCGCGAGAACGGCCTCCGGCCCGCCATGCTCGCCCTGAAGCTGCTCATCGTGCTCGTTTTCTCCGCGATCGTCGCGGGTGCCATCTGGGCGGTCCGCGCAATCTCGGATGATGCGGACATGCACGGCAACATCCAGCGGGATTTGAGGCCGTGGTCGGCGACACCGGCACCCCAGCAGCCGGGCCCGCAGTTCCGCGACCAGCTATGAAGGGCGAATGCCGTTTGCGGAGCGGGGGCAATGTCCCAATTTTGGAGCCAAGAATCCAGGAGAGGAGGAAAAACCGGGGGAACGAGAGGGAAGGGCCGATTTTTCATGGCTTCGTGGCTTCCAAATTCAGACGGGGGCACTGCCGGAGCGGGCGGCGGAGGCGGCGGGAAAGATTTTTGAAGATTTCCGGTCACAAAAGTCGGCGGGACTCCTAATCGCGTAATGAAGACCATCATGAACACCCCCGCCTTCACCGTCGTCGCCACGTTGAAAACCCCGCCCGCCGCTCCCTCCGCGCGCGGTGCCTCCGGTCGGACCGGAGGCGTCCGCAGTCGGACTGGGGGTGTCCGCGGTCGGACCGGAGGCGTCCGCGGTCGGACCGGAGGCGTCCGCGGTCGGACCGGAGGTGCCCGCGGTCGGACCGGAGGTGCCAGCGGTCGGACCGGAGGTGCCAGCGGTCGGACCGGAGGTGCCCGCGGTCGGACCGGAGGTGCCAGCAGTCGGACCGGAGGTGCCCGCGGTCAGACCGGAGGTATCCCCGGTCGGACCGGAGGTGCCGCCCGTTTGGAAAGACGTACCCTTTCGCCACCATGCGCCCCGTTTCCCAAGCCGCGGGGCCAAACCCCATCACCAGCCATGACCCCGTGGGATAGCGGGACGTGGGACTCGGGATTTTGGGATGCTCCCAACCCGCCGCCGCTGCCGATTTTAACCCAACCCAAAAAGAGAACCAAACACATGCCAAAGACAGACTATATCGAAAAGAACGACGATCTGTTTGCAGCGCAACTGCAGAAGTTCAAGATCACCATCGGCAGCTATAGCACGCTGTTCGCGCTCACGGCCCCGCAGATTACCTCGCAGGCGGCGGATGCGGACTACTTCGCCTACGTGCAGGCGTGCCAGCAGATCATGCTGGATGCGGCGCAGCAGTGGACGGCGTGGAAGACGCTGCTGCGCGCCGGGGGCAGCGCGGCGGCGGGCAGTGAGCCGGCAGCGCCCGTTTTCCCGGCGGCGGTGCCGGCGGTGCCCGTGGGCATCGAGGTGCGTTTTCGCGCGCTGGTGCAGTTCATCAAGGCGAACCCGAGCTATAACCCGTCCATCGGCGAGGCGCTGGGCATCGAGGGCGCGGTCCACGTCGCGCCCGCCGCGGTGAGTTTGCAGCCCGTGCTGCATCTGGAGCAGCGCGGCGGGCTGGCGTACGCGTATTGGAGCCTGGGAGCGAACCGCGCGTTTGTGGATTCGCTGGAGCTGCAGGTGGACCGGGGCGACGGGAAGGGCTACGTGCTGCTCGCGCAGACCCCGGGCACGCATTACACGGACCCGACGCCATTCCCTGCCACGCCCGCGAAGTGGAAATACAAGGGCATCTTTTGCAAGGCCGGGGCGCGCGTGGGCCAGTGGAGCGACGAGGTGGCCATCATTGTAGGATGAAGGTGCAGAGACAGGCCTCCTTCCGGGCCGGTGCTGTCCCATGTGCGTGTGCTCTGGGATGCGGTGCGCACGGGGCAGAGCCCCCGCCGGCCTGAGGGAGGCCGATTCAGTGCATGGGGGAGCCCTGCGCGGGAACCTTTGGGGGGGTGACCGCGCAGGGCAGTCCCGCAAGCGGCGGCGCTGGGGCGGATTGCGGGGGACGGATGCGCCCGCCAGTCATCAGGGCAGCAAAAAGGGCTGCCGTCTTTGCGGCAGCCCTTTGCTGAGTGTGATGTGCCTTTACGCCTTGCGCGGGATTCGCTCAGCCCTTACGCGGTGGCGTCAACGATCGCAGGGGCTTCGCTGCCTTCCTCGCCAGCGAGGCCCACGATCTTGATTTCCTTGTGGGTCGGGAAGCCGGTGCCCGCGGGGATGAGGTGGCCCATGATGACGTTTTCCTTGAACCCGCGCAGGATGTCCGTGCGGCCGAGCGTGGCTGCATCGGTGAGCACGCGAGTGGTGTCCTGGAAGCTCGCGGCGGAGATGAAGCTGTCCGTTTCGAGCGAGGCCTTCGTGATGCCGAGCAGCACGGGGACGCCTTCGGCGGGCTTGCCGCCCTTGTCGGCGACGAGCTTGTTCTCGGCGGCGAAGGTGAGCTTGTCCACCTGGTCGCCCCAGAGGAGCGGCGTGTCGCCGGGGTCGGTGATCTTCACTTTGCGGAGCATCTGGCGGATGATGATCTCGATGTGCTTGTCGGCGATTTCCACGCCCTGGAGGCGATAGACCTCCTGCACTTCGTTGACCATGTGTTCCTGCAGGACGACGGGGCCGAGGACGTCGAGGATGTCGTGCGGAGGCACGGGGCCTTCGGTGAGCTGCTGGCCTTTCTTCACGATGTCGCCGGTATAGACGATGATGTTGCGGCCCTGCGGGACGAGATGTTCCTCTTCCACGCCGTCTTCGTCGCGGACGATGATCTTGCGCTTGGCGCGGACGAGGCCGGCGATTTCGACGGTGCCGTCAATGCGGCTGATCTCGCACGAGTCTTTCGGACGGCGGGCTTCGAACAGCTCGGCGACGCGGGGAAGACCGCCGGTGATGTCCTTGGTCTTGGCCATCTTTCGCGGAGTCTTGGCGAGCAGGGTGCCGCCGGGAACTTTCTTGCCTTCGGCGACCGCGATGTGCGCGCCTGCGGGAATGGCGTAGCTCGCGATGACCTTCTTGTCCTCGCCCTCGATGACGATGGACGGATGAAGGTCTTCCTTGTGCTCGATGACGACCATGCCCATGACGCCGGTGGATTTGTCCTCCTCCTTCTTCACGGTGACGCCGCTGATCATGTCCTTGAAGACGACCTTGCCGGCCTTGTCCGTGAGAATCGGGACGTTGTAGGGATCCCATTCGACGAAGGCCTCGCCTTTCTTGACGTGAGCGCCGTCTGCAAGGGCGATGACGGAGCCGAGCACGATGTTGTGGCGCTCGAGCTCGCGGTTGTCCTTCGTGCTGATCGTGATGTAGCCGTTTTTGTTCAGCGCGATCCACTTGTCGTCCGTGCTGTGGACGGTGCGGAGCTCGTGGTATTGGATCTGACCGTCGTTCTTCGCCTTGATGATGGGCTGCTTGAACGTCTGCGTCGCAACGCCGCCGACGTGGAAGGTGCGCATGGTGAGCTGCGTGCCGGGTTCGCCGATGGACTGCGCCGCGATGATGCCGACGGCTTCGCCGAGCTTCACGAGCTGGCCGGTCGCGTGCTGGCGGCCGTAGCACTTCTTGCAGACGCCGCGGCCGGATTCGCACGTGAGCACGGAGCGGATCTTCATGCGATCGTGGCCGATGGCGTCAATCGCGAGGGCGGTGCTGTCCTCGATCATCTGATCCTTTTTCACGACATACTTGCCGGTGACGGGATCCTTGATGCTCTCGGCGCTGACGCGCCCGACGATGCGCGTGCCGAGCGAGACGACTTCTTCGTCGCCGTCGTAGATCGCGGCCACGATGATGCCCAGCGAGGTGCCGCAGTCGTCGCCGACGATGATGACGTCCTGCGCGCAATCCACGAGCTTGCGGGTGAGATAGCCGGAGTCGGCGGTCTTGAGCGCGGTGTCGGCGAGACCCTTGCGGGCGCCGTGCGTGGAGATGAAGTACTGAAGCACCGTGAGGCCCTCGCGGAAGTTCGCGGTGATGGGCGTCTCGATGATGGAGCCGTCGGGCTTGGCCATGAGGCCGCGCATGCCGCCGAGCTGGTTCACCTGCGTGCGGTTGCCGCGCGCGCCGGAGTCCACCATGAGGTACACGGGGTTGATTTCCTTGCGGCCCTCATTGTGCATGAGGGTGCGGAACATGACGTCGGAGATCGCGTTGTTCGCCTGCGTCCACGTATCAATGACTTTGTTGTGGCGCTCGCCGTCGGTGATGATGCCGCGGCGGTACTGCTTGTCGATTTCCGCGACGCTCTTGAGCGCGTGGTCGAGGGACTTCTGCTTCTCCTCGGGGATGATCATGTCCTTGATGCCGACGGAGACGCCGGCGCGCATCGCCCAGTGGAAGCCGAGTTCCTTGAGCTGATCCAGCATGTCCACGGTGGCCTTGTGGCCCGCGGTGTGATGGGTCTTGGAGATAAGCTCGGAGAGCTGTTTCTTCGGCACGGCCTTGTTGAAGAAGCCGACGCTCTCGGGCCAGATCTGGTTGAAGATGACGCGGCCGACGGTGGTCTCGATGACGCGCTTTTCGGCATCGCCGAAGACGGTCTTCTTGCCGAAGTCGGGGTTCTTGAATCGGATGCGGTCGAGAACCTTCACCTTGTGCTCGGCCATCGCGAATTCGACTTCGCTGCGCTCGGCGAAGAGCGACAGGCGCTGGCCTTCCTTCTTCGGATTGCGCGGCTCCTGCGTGAGGTAATAGCAGCCGAGCACGATGTCCTGCGACGGCGTGGTGATCGGCTTGCCGCTCGCGGGCGAGAACAGGTTGTTCGGCGCGAGCATGAGCAGGCGGCACTCGAGCTGGGCCTCGACGCTGAGCGGGACGTGGACGGCCATCTGGTCACCGTCGAAGTCGGCGTTGTAGGCCGTGCAGACGAGCGGATGAACGCGGATGGCTTCGCCTTCGATGAGAACCGGCTCGAACGCCTGGATGGACAGACGGTGCAGCGTGGGCGCGCGGTTCAGGAGAACCGGGTGGCCCTTCGTCACCTCTTCGAGAATGTCCCAGACTTCGGGCGTCTGCTTCTCGATCATCTTCTTCGCGCTGCGGACGGTGTGGACGTAGCCACGCTCCTTGAGCACGCGGATGATGAACGGCTCGAACAGCACGAGCGCCATTTTCTTCGGCAGACCGCACTGGTGGAGCTTGAGCTCGGGGCCGATGACGATTACGGAACGGCCCGAGTAGTCCACGCGCTTGCCGAGCTGGTTTTGCCGGAAGCGACCGGACTTGCCCTTGAGCATGTCGGACATGGACTTCAGCGCGCGGTTGCCGGCGCCGGTGACGGCACGGCCGTGGCGGCCGTTGTCAAAGAGCGCATCCACGGCTTCCTGGAGCATACGCTTTTCATTGCGGATGATGACTTCCGGCGTCTTGAGCTGGAGGAGATTTTTCAACCGGTTGTTGCGGTTGATGACGCGGCGGTAGAGGTCGTTCAGATCGCTGGTCGCGAAACGTCCGCCTTCGAGCGGCACGAGCGGGCGCAGGTCCGGCGGGATGACGGGCAGCACGTCGAGCACCATCCACTCGGGGCGGGTGTTCGAATTCATGAAACCCTGCGCGAGCTTGAGGCGCTTGGCGATCTTCTTGCGGTTCTGCTTCGACTTCGTCGCGCCCATCTGCTCTTCGAGCTCGACCTGAAGCTTCGCAAGATCAGCGCTCGCGAGCAGGTCGCGCACGGCTTCACCGCCGACTCCCGCTTTGAAACTGTCCTCGCCGAACTGTTCGAGCGCCTCGCGGTACTCGGTCTCGGTGAGGAGCTGGCCTTTGGTGAGCGGCGTGCTGCCGGGATCGATCACAAGGTAGTCCTCGTAATAGATGACACGTTCGAGCTGGCGTCCGCTCATGTCGAGCATGAGGCCGATGCGCGAGGGCATGCACTTGTAGAACCAGATGTGCGTGACCGGCACGGCGAGTTCGATGTGCCCCATGCGCTCGCGGCGCACGCGCGAGAGCGTGACCTCGACGCCGCAGCGATCGCAGATCACGCCCTTGTGCTTGATGCGCTTGTATTTTCCGCACGAACACTCCCAGTCCCGCGTGGGACCGAAGATGCGCTCGCAGAAAAGGCCGCCCTTTTCCGGCTTGAACGTGCGGTAGTTGATCGTCTCGGGGTTTTTGATTTCGCCCTTGGACCACGACCGGATCGAGTCCGAGGACGCGACGGTGATGGTCACCGAGTTGAAGTCGGAGGCGGGCGTGTGCGGCTGCGTTTCGCCGCCGAGGATGTCACGAAGAATGTCGCTCATGGTGTGTTTGTCCGTTGAGGTTTTTGGAATTTGGATGAACCGCTTTTTGAGAATCGCCTTCGACTTAGAGGATGCCTTCGGCGAGTTCGGATACTGCGCTCTTGCGGCCGACTTTCACGTCGAGGCAGAGCGACTGCATTTCCTTGATGAGCACGTTGAACGACTCAGGCGTGCCGGCTTCGAGCGAGTTGTCGCCCTTGACGATGGCCTCGTAGATCTTGGTGCGGCCCTGCACGTCGTCGGACTTCACCGTGAGAAGTTCCTGCAACGTGTAAGCGGCGCCGTAGGCTTCGAGCGCCCACACTTCCATCTCTCCGAAACGCTGGCCGCCGTACTGCGCCTTGCCACCCAGCGGTTGCTGGGTGACGAGCGAGTACGGGCCGACGGCACGGGCGTGGATCTTGTCCGCGACCAAGTGACCGAGCTTCAGCATGTAGATCACGCCGACGACGACCGACTGGTCAAACGGCTCGCCGGTGCGTCCGTCGAAGACCTGCGACTTGCCGTTTTCGCCGAGCCACTCGTAGCCGGGAACTTTCCGCGCCTTCTGCACGAAGTCGAAGATTTGGGCTTCCTTGATGCCGTCGAAGACGGGCGTCGCGACCGTGAAGCCGAGCGCACGCGCGGCAACGCCGAGATGCGTTTCGAGCACTTGGCCGACGTTCATGCGCGAAGGCACGCCGAGCGGGTTCAGGCAGATGTCCACCGGGGTTCCGTCCGCGAGGAACGGCATGTCTTCCTCGGGCACGATTTTCGCGACGACACCCTTGTTGCCGTGGCGTCCTGCCATCTTGTCACCGACCGAAAGCTTGCGCTTGCTGGCGACATAGACGGTGACCTGCTTGATGATGCCGGGGTCCACGTCATCACCGGATTCGATGGAGTCCATCTTTCGCTCCTTGTCGAGTTCCAGCTCGGCGAACTTGTGCTCGAACTGGCCGATGATCTCGCGGATCTTGTTGCGGATCGGCGACGGATCAATGTCCACGTGATCATAGACGCCAGCCAGCTTGCGCAGCAGCGTCTTGGTGATCTTGCGGTTCGCCGGGATGATGATCTCGCCGGTCTGCGCGTTGACCACGTCGAGCGGGATTTTCTCGCCGAGCAGGATGTTCGAGAGCGCCTCGGTGAGCTGCTCGTGCAGCTCCTCTTTTTTCTTGAGGTATTCGTCCTCGATCGTCTTGGCCTGCTTCTTGGTCTCGATGGGCGAGAGCTTCAGGCGCGTGACTTCCTTGCGCGAGGACACCTTCACATCCATCACGATGCCGTAGGTGCCGGAGGGCACGGTGAGCGAGGTGTCCTTCACGTCCGCGGCCTTCTCGCCGAAGATGGCGCGCAGCAGGCGCTCCTCGGGGGCGAGTTCGGTCTCGGACTTGGGTGTGATTTTTCCGCAGAGGATGTCGCCGGGCTTTACCTCGGCGCCGACGCGGATGACGCCGTCGGGCCCAAGATTCATGAGCGCCTCCTCGGAGACGTTCGGAATGTCGCGCGTGATTTCCTCGGGGCCGAGCTTCGTGTCGCGCGCGCCGATCTCGAAGACATCAATGTGGATGGACGTGTAAACGTCCTCCTTCACGATGCGCTTCGAGATGACGATGGCGTCCTCGAAGTTGTAGCCGTTCCAGGGCATGAACGCGACGAGCACGTTGCGGCCGAGGGCGAGTTCGCCCTGGTCGGTGTTTGGGCCGTCGGCGATGACCGCGCCTTTCTTCACATGCTGGCCTTTGTGGACGATCGGCTTCTGGTTGATGCAAGTGCTCGCATTCGAGCGCATGAATTTGCGCAGCTCGTACACCTGTACGCCGTTCTCGGGATCGTGCTTGAGCTTCTTGGTGTTCGGAATTTCGCCGTCCTCGGTGATGATGATTTGATCCGCGGTGACGCTGGCGACCTTGCCCGCGTGCTCGGCGAGGACGACCGCCTTCGAGTCGCGCGCCACTTTTCCCTCGATGCCGGTGCCGACGATCGGCGCATCGGAAATGAGGAGAGGCACGCCTTGGCGCTGCATGTTCGAGCCCATGAGTGCGCGGTTCGCGTCGTCGTGCTCGAGGAAGGGGATGAGCCCTGCGGCGACGGAGACGAGTTGCTTCGGCGAGATGTCCATGTAGTCCACCTTCTCCGGCTCGACTTCGATGAAGTCGCCACGGTGGCGGACGCTCACTTTCTCCTCGAGCAGCTTGCCGCTCTCGCTCATCTTGGCATTCGCCTGAGCGACGATGTAGAGCTCCTCCTGGTCACCCGTGAGGAAGTCAATCTGGTCGGTCACCTTGCCATTGTTCACCTTGCGGTACGGCGTCTCGATGAAGCCGAAATCATTGATCCGCGCATACGTGCTCATCGAGGCGATGAGGCCGATGTTCGGACCTTCCGGCGTCTCGATGGGGCAGATGCGGCCGTAGTGCGACGGATGAACGTCGCGGACTTCAAAACCTGCGCGGTCGCGCGAGAGACCGCCCGGCCCGAGGGCGGAGAGACGGCGCTTGTGCGTGAGTTCGCTCAGCGGGTTCGTCTGATCCATGAACTGCGAGAGCTGCGAACGGCCGAAGAAATCGCGGATGACCGCGCTCAGCGCCTTCGGGTTGATCAGCTTCTGCGGCGTCATGATTTCGAGGTTGGCGTCGAACAGGGTCATGCGTTCCTTCACCAAGCGCTCCGTGCGGGCGAGGCCCACGCGGCACTGGTTGGCGAGGAGTTCGCCCACGGTCCGCACGCGGCGGCTGCCGAGATGGTCAATGTCGTCCAGCATGCCTTCGCCGGAGCGCAGGCCGATGATGTAGCGGATTGCCGCGACGAAGTCTTCCTTCACCACTGTGCGCGTTTCCATCGGCACCGTGATGCCGAGCTTCACGTTGATCTTGTGACGGCCGACGCGCGAAAGGTCGTACTTTTTCGGATCGAAAAAGAGACGCTTCAGCAGCGCGCGGGCGTTCGGGATGGTTGGCGGGTCGCCAGGGCGGAGACGGCGATAGATGTCCTTCAGCGCCTCTTCCTCGTCGTGCGCAGGATCCTTTTTCAGGGATTTGATGACGCTGTCGTCCTTCGAGATGTCCACGACTTTCACGTTCTTGATGCCGAGCGCGATGACCTGGCGGATGGTCGCCTTCGTGAGCGGTTCAAATGCGCGGGCCAGCGTGATCTCGCCGTCCTTCACGTCGGCGGTGAGCACTTTCGTCGCGAGTGCCTCGTCCTCGAGGTCTTCGTTCAGCTTCAGATCTTCGATCTTGTAGAAAATCTTGAGGATGTCCTCGTCGCTGCCGTAGCCGAGCGCGCGGAGAAAAGTCGTCGCGAGAATTTTCCGGCGGCGCTTGCGTCGGTCGAGATACGCGTAGAGCAGATCGTTCGTGTCGTATTGGAACTCCACCCACGATCCGCGATCCGGGATGATGCGGAAGCTGAAAAGCACCTTGCCGTTCAAATGGATCGAGCTCTCGAAGCAGATGCCCGGCGAGCGGTGCAACTGGCTGACCACGACGCGCTCCGCGCCATTCACGACGAACGTGCCCGCGGGCGTCATCAGCGGAATCTCACCCATGTACACCTTTTCCTCCTTCATGCCCTTTTCTTCCTTGAGGTGGAATGTGACGTAGAGCGGCGCGGAATACGTCTGGCTCTCGCGCATGCACTCGCGGATGGACATCTTCGGCTCAGCCAGTTCGTAGCTCGCGAAGTTCAGCGTGATTTTCTCGTCGTAGCTCGAGATGGGAAACACCTCGCGGAACACGGCCTGGAGGCCGGTGTCCTTGCGCTTCGAGGGCGAGACGCCCTCCTGCAAAAATTCCTTGTACGAGTTCGTCTGCAGCTCGATGAGGTTTGGCGGTTCGGCGCCTTCCTTGATGGTTCCGAAGTTGATGCGTTCAGACATGATGTGTGGTGCGGTGTGTGGATGATTCATTTGGGGACGCCGATTCCCAAAATCGGGTGTCGGCCTCCCTTTCGTGGGTTAGAAAATGGAGATCCGTTCGAGGGAACGGAGATGCCGGTCGAGTGAACGGCTGGTTTGCCCGGATTGGGCGGACTGGACCCGGTTGCAACTCTGCCGTGGCGACACTCTCGCAATCGGCGAGAAACTTACGGAAGCCATGCTGGAAACGGGTGACAGTTGCAAAGAGAGTGCGCGGTTGGCGACGCCAGTCCTTCCAAAGGCATTTTCACAGGGGGTTCGAGCGGCTGAAAGAAGCGGCGTGGTGTGAACCCGGAGAGAAAATGTGGTCTTCAGCGCTGTGGAGTCGTGGTTAAATTGCGGGACGACAAACGCGAGGTCCTCTAGAAGAACCTCGCGAAGTCGAACCGTGACCACTAAGCGTTTGGGGGCAAAAGGCAAGAAATTTTCAAAAATATTTTCACCCGCCCGCACACGGCGTGCTCCGGGGCAGGAGTCGGCCGACTTCGGGAGCAGCCGAAAACGCCCGCAATGCAGATTTACTTGTGGCGGCCCGGAAGCTGCGTGCAGGGTGTGATGCCTGCACTTATTACGCAATGCAGGAAATCCGACTGTGACGACTGACGGATGATCTCGACGCGGCAATCAATGGACGAGGGATGGGTCTCCGTCCGCCATCGCAAGAAGAACACCGTAAACGCCGACACCAAGCAGCCGTACCGCTGATGCAAGCCTACTTCGTCACGATCCAGACATTTTGGTAGAAGACCGGATTGCCGTGGCCTTGCAGTTGGATTGCGCCGCCGGTCGGGTCTTCCTTTTTGCCGCCACCGGTCGGGCCGACGATCTCCACCTTGTCGTGGATGAGCACGCCGTTGTGCTTCACGGTGATCACGGCGTTCTTGGTCTTCTTGCCGTCGCCGTCATATTTCGCCGCGGTGAAATCAATGTCGTACGTCTGCCACGCGAGCGGCGGGAAGCACATGTTCACGTCCGGTTTCGTCTTCGAGTAGATGCCGCCGCACTCGTTGCTCTCGCCCTTGAGCCCGAAGCTGTCGAGCACCTGCACCTCGTAGCGATCCTGCATGTACACACCGCTGTTCGCGCGATCCTGTCCGCGGCCGAGCGGCTTGAAGGGCAGCAGGAATTCGACATGCAGCGTGTAGTCTTGGAAATCCGCGCGCTTCGTCTTGCTGCCGGACGCGAGAATCTTGCGGCCGAGTTCATCGAGGTGCCCGCCGGCCCATGCGTCGGCATTCGATCCGTCGAAAAGCACGATCGCGCCGGTCGGGGGCGTTGCTCCGAGCGTCGGGCTCTTGCGGTGTGTTTTCTTCAAAATGACGTTCGCTCCGATGCCCGTGAGCGTGTCCTTCGTCAGCACGGCCTTTGCGCCGTCCGGCAGGGTGAACTCCACTTTTTCCCCGTCGCGCTTGCCTTCGACTTCGATCTTTGCCGACTTGTCCCACCCGTCGCCCGGCAGTCCGCCGTGATGAACGACTGCGCGGAAGGTGTCGTTTCCAAGTGCGATCACCTGCACGCCGACTTTTGCACCTTCGCCAGCGTACTCGCCTTGGAGATCGTAGTCCGGTCCGGCGGCGCGTGATTCCTCGACGGTGAGGTACGTGGCGGCCTTTGGTTTTGCGTCAGCCGCAAACAATGCGGGTGCGAGCGAGAGGGCGAGCAGAGCGGGGAGCAGGTGTCGTGTTTTCATGGGATGGAAGGCGAGTCTGAGCCGGGGATTTCGCCTAGGGCGAGGATGAAAGTTGCAGATGTGTGTGATCGCGGCTTGGACGTAGGCCCCGCCTACTTTGCCGCGATCACATCCGACACCGGATGCAGCACGAGCGGGCCGGAAACACTCGACGGCAGCGAAGTGAGGATCACGCAAATCGTTTCCGATTCCGGAACGGCCCACGCGAGCATTCCGGTCGAGCCGCTGTGCCCGAAGGAATGCACGGAACAGCCTTTTCCAAAACCATCTGGCCCGAGCGCGAAGCCGATGCCACGCCGTGCGCCGAGGCCTTCGGTGTGATTGCGGATCATCAGCCGAGCCGTTTCCTCGCGGAGCGCCTTGCCATCCGGGTGCATGAAACTGCGCAGAAATGCGGCCACGTCCTCCGCGCTGCAATGCGCGCCGCCCCACGGTGCGCCGAGCCCGCGCCAGTACGGGCTGTTCCAGTCCCACTCCTTTGCATTCGCCGCGCCTGCGCCCGCCTCGGGCGCCGCGTGCTCGGTCTGCACGCGGACGAGTTCCTCGCGTTTGAATCCGTCGAGCCCGAGCGCGCTGCGCTTCATGCCGAGCGGTTTGAAAATTTGCGCCGCGAGGAAATCCGGCAACGGCGCCTTCGTGATGCGCTCGACGATTTCCGCTGAGAGCAGGATGCCCATGCTCTGATAGTGATACTTTGTCCCCGGCGCGAAAAGCAGCGGCGTGCGGACAGCGCCGCGGACAAAATCCGCGAGCGGCGCGTGGCGCGAGCGCAGCGCATTGTTTTCCTCCAGTTGATCCGGCAGGCCCGATGTATGCGTGAGCAAATGCGCGATCGTCACGTCCTTCCGCGCGCCCTCGGAAAACTCGGGGATGAATTTCATCGCGGGATCGGACAGCCGCAGTTCACCGCGATCCGCGAGCACCATCGCGGCGGCCGCGGTCATCGTCTTGGTGATCGAGCCGAGAAGGAACGGCGCGTCCGCCGCCCCGGCCTTGCCGAATGCGCGCTCAAATTTCTCCGTGCCGCGCCGGACGTGGAGCACGGCGGATTCGATCGTGCCTGCGTCCACATGTTTCTGGATGAGCTGCGCTGCGGCTTGCATGGTGTCACGATTGCTGGCGGCGAACGCGTCGCGAAACAAGCCCGCGCCGATCCCGGCGAACATGACGGTGAGGGAGTGGCGTCGGTTCATGGGCGGGGAAAAAGTGCGTCACTTCGCGGGCTCGCCCCAGTCGAGTTTCTGATGATCTTCGAGCAGCCGCTTGCGCAGCTTTTCATACGGCACCGCCTGTACGGTGGTGCCCGCATCAATCGCAAGGCTCGCCGCCGTCGCCGCGCTCTGGCCGAGGATCATGAAGACCGGCTCCATGCGGATCGATCCGTACGCCATGTGCGAGCTGCTCACGCAGACCGACACGAGCAGGTTGTCGCATTCGGCGGCCCTCGGCACCATGCTGCGGTAGCTCACGGGATAAGGATGCGGGGTCTTGTGCTCCACGTTTCCCTCGCCGCGCACCGCGCCGTTCACGATCACGCGCTGTACGTGATGCGAGTCCATCGTGTAGCTCGCGAGTCCCACCGAATCGGCTGCGACCTCGGCACCGGTGCAATTCTTCTCCGTCATCACGTAGTCGGATTTCAAGCGTCGTGCCTCGCGGACGTAGAGATCGTGCGGCCAGCCGCCGGTCTCGGTGAACTCATTTTTCGGCAGGCCGAACTGTTTCGCCTTTTCGCGGATGCGCTCGGGCAGCCGCTCGTCGTGCGCGAGGAACCACATGAGCCCCTGCTGATACGTGACGTGCGCCTGGAAAATTTTCTCCCGCGTCGCGTAGTCCGCCTCGGGCCAGTCGTAGCTGCCGCCGACGAAATCCGTCGAGACCGGGCCGGCGTTGTTGCAGTCGCCGATGTTCAATTTCACCGGGCCGAACTGATACGTCCAGTCCCACGGGAAACCGGCCTTCTGCGTGAGGTAGCGGAGCAGCAGCGCGTGCGTGTCGGCGTCATAGTTCGTGGGTTTCGGCCACGGAAAACCGGCGTCCGCTTTCACGGCCCACATGCGGAAATTGTAGGCTTGGATTTTGTGATCGCCCGTCCCCGGCGCGACGGGCGGCTCGGCGGAAATTCCCGGCAGCAGCCCGCTCTTCGGATCGCCCGGTGTGCGATATGGATCCACGTCGAAACGGAACTGGTGCGTCTTCGCGATGTAGAAGCCGTTCACCGTCTCGCCATACACGTCGTTCGATTCGCGACCGACGTGGAATGACGCGCCGGCCTTTGCGAAGAGATCGCCTTCGTAAGTCGCATCAATGAACACCTTCGCCTCGATCGTGTCGCCATTTTCAAATTTCAACGCCGTGATGTGCGCGCCGGTTTTCACGACTTCGGACAGCCGGTGTTCGTACAGCACAGGCACGCCAGCCTCGGTGAGCATCTCGCGGAATTTCGTCTCTGCCTGCGACGGGCTGAAGGCCGACCATCGTTCGTTCTCCGTCGCCTTCGTGCCGGGCCGCTTGCCGGCCGTCTTCAGAAATTCCGCGGCGATCCCGCCGATGGATTCCGCCTTTCCAAAATCCACCGCCGTGAGCCCCGCCGAGGTGAGCCCGCCGACATGCCGCCGGAAGACCGCGAGCGCCGCCGTCTTGCCCATGCGTTTCGCCTGCACTGCGGCGGCCACTCCGCCGGGCGTGCCGCCGTAGATGCACACATCCACCCTCAGCGTCTGCGGCGGATTTGCAGGCGGCACGGGGTAGTAATATTTCAGTCCGGGATTTGGCGTCGAAGGCCCGTCCGCGCGCGCGTGGGCGATGATGAAAGAGAACGAGATCAATGCTGCGCGCACGATTTTGCGGGCGTACGTCGGCGCAAGATTTCGCGCGTGGAGTTTCTGCGGGGGGATTTGGGTGGGGGCATAAAGGGGATGCTTCATGCGTGCGTTTTGATGCGTCGAATCGCGCGCGTCCATCACGATTCCGCGGATGTTTCGGTGAAAATGCGGTGCGCATCTTTCGCTGACATGCGCGCGGAAATCCGTTCATACACGGGCATGACGAACCCACTTGTCTTTTCCATCGGCGGCGATCTGCCCGTGAGCCGCATCGGCTACGGCGCGATGCGCCTGTGCGGACAGCCCGGAAATTTCGGCCCCTTTGCCGACTGGCTTGCGGGCGAAAAACTTCTGCGGCGTGCTTCCGAGATCGGCGTGAATTTTTTCGATACCGCGGAGGCATACGGGCCTGGCAACAACGAGGAGATCATCGCCGCTGCGCTGCATCCGTACCGCGATCGAAATGGCGGTCCGCTCTTGATCACGACGAAAGGCGGCGTCACGAAGACATCGCCGACGACCATCTTCCCCGACGGACGTCCGGAAAATCTCCGGCGCGCGTGCGAGGACAGCCTGCGCCGCCTGCGCATCGCGCGGCACGATCTCTACCAGTTCCACCGGCCCGATCCGAAGGTGCCGTTTGCCGATTCCGTCGGGGCGCTCGCGGCGCTGCGTGACGAGGGAAAAATCCGCCATGTCGGACTCTCGAACGTCACCGTAGCGCAGATCGAGGAAGCGCGCGCAATCGTGCCGATCGTCTCCGTTCAAAATCGCTACAACCTCCGCGAGCGCGGCGCGGACGATGTGCTCGCGCTGTGCGAAAGGCACGGCACCGCATTTTTCCCGTACGGCCCGCTCGGCGCGCAGCCATTCGATCGCAACGCTCCGCTCGGCTCCGTGGAAAGCCCGTGCGCTGCGGTCGCCGCGCGCCTCGGTGCCACGCCCGCGCAGGTCGCGCTTGCGTGGCTGCTGCGGAGATCGCCGAACATCATTGTGATCCCCGGCACCACGACGATCGCGCACCTTGAGGAGAACGTAGCAGCCGCGCGCATCGAGATCACCGATGCGGATTTCGCCGCGATGATAGCGCAGTCTTGACCCGGCGGACGTGCGGGCGCAGGAAAGTTGCGTGCGAATCGAACGCCATCCATTGCCAGCGGCATGACTCCGCGCGACCTGCTCAACAAATTTTCCGGCGGTCTTTTTGACGACCGGAAAAAGGCCGCGGGTGCCGACGCCGAACAGCAGCGCCGGTGGCGCGCGTACCTTTCCGCCGCAAAGAAACGATGCCTCGAATACCGCGAGCTGCGCTACTGCGAGGCGTGCCATCACTCGATGCACGCGTTCGTGTCGTTTTGCGAAAAATGCGGCAACGCCACCGAGCCGCTGCCTGCGGCGTTTGCGGTCGAATACGCGAGCGCGGAATTTCCCGATCTCGTGAAGTCGCGCGAGGATTTCGACCAGCTGATCGCCTACGAGACGTGAGCCTCCGCCGCGCTGCGGAACCAGCCGGGGCGCTGCGGCGCGAGTGAGATGTTGATCTGTTTTGTTTCGAGGTATTCGTCGAGGCCGTAGGTGCCGAGTTCGCGTCCCCAGCCGCTCTGCTTGTAGCCGCCCCACGGCGCTTCGTTGAACGTCGGATGGTAGCTGTTCAGCCAGGTGATTCCCGCGCGCAGTTGCTTCAGCACGCGCAGGCCCTTTGCACCGTCGCGCGTGAAGACGCCGCCCGCGAGGCCGTAGTCCGTGCCGTTCGCAAGCCGGATCGCCTCCTCCTCGGTGTCGAAAAGCTGCACGCACTGCACCGGACCGAAGATTTCCTCGCGCACGATGCGCATCTCGGGACGCGTCTCGGCGAAAATGGTCGGCGCGACAAAGTTCCCGCGTGCGTGCGGAGGGTCAACCATCCGGTGTCCGCCGCAGAGGAGCTGCGCGCCCTCAGCCTTGCCGATCTCGATGTAGCCGAGCACGCGCTCCATGTGTTCGCGCGTGATGAGCGGGCCCATCTCGGTCTCGGGCAGCAGGCCGTCGCCGACGGCGATCTTGCGCGATGCTTCCGCGAGCGCCGGGAGAAATTTTTCCGCGACGCTGCGTTCGAGGATCAGACGTGAGCCTGCGCTGCACACTTCACCCTGTCCGGCGAAGATTGCGAACATGGCGAACTCCAGCGCGACATCGAGATCGGCGTCGGCAAAGACGATGCAGGGTGATTTCCCGCCGAGTTCGAGCGTGACCTTTTTGATGTTGCCCGCGGCGGCGGCGATGATCTTGCGCCCGGTCGAGGTGCCTCCGGTGAACGCGATCTTGTCCACGAGCGGTGACGCAGCGAGCGCGTGCCCCGCCATCGCGCCGGGGCCGGTGAGGAGCTGTGCGCAGCCTGGGGGGAAGCCCGCCTCGGCGATCAGTTCAAAGAGCCGGATCGCCGTGAGCGGCGTGGCCTCGGCGGGCTTGAGGATGCAGCAGTTTCCCGCGGCGAGGCCCGGCGCGAGTTTCCACGCGGCCATGAGCAGCGGATAATTCCACGGGATGATCTGCCCGCACACGCCGATCGGTTCGCGCACGACCATCGTCTGCATCGCCGCGTCCGGCGTCTCGAATGTCTGGCCGAGCGGCTTCGTGGCGAGGCCCGCGTAGTAGCGGAAGCAGTTCGCCGCGTCGCCCACATCGTATTTTGCCTCGCGCAGCGGCTTCCCGTTGTTGCGTGTTTCCGTCGTCGCGAGGGCGTCGGAATTTTTGTCAATGAGATCGGCGAGTTTGAAAAGAAACGCCGCGCGTTCCTGGGCGCGCATCTTTGGCCACGGGCCGGAATCGAATGCGAGCCGCGCGTGTGCGATGGCGATCTCCGCATCGGCAGCGGAGCCGTCGGTGACCTCCGCGATCGGTTCGTTGTCCGCGGGATTGAGGATTGCGCGAGTGCCGCCCTTGACCGCCTGCACCCACTCGCCGCCGAGAAACATGGGGAGAGTCTTCATGGCCGGAGTATCCTCCCGCCGCCCACGAATCGCAAGCCGCAGCTCAAACGGCCCGAGTTGACGCTTGCTCCGAGTGCCCGGTGCGGGTGCCATCGGCATGCATGAAGCTCTTCCGTTTCCTCCTCTGCATTTTCATTTTTACCGTCGCCGCGACCGCTGCGGAAAAGCCGAACATCGTCCTCGTTCTCGTGGATGATCTCGGGATCAACGACCTTCATTGTTACGGTCGCGCCGAGCACCGCACGCCAAATGTGGACCGGCTCGCGGAACAGGGGATGCGATTCACAAATGCGTACGCACAGGCGGTGTGCTCGCCTTCGCGTGCGGGTTTGCTCACGGGAAAAAATCCCGCGCGGCTGCACATCACGAATTTCCTGCCGGGCCGACCGGATGCTCCGTCGCAAAAATTGCTCCAGCCTGTGATCGAAGGTCAGCTTCCGCTCGAGGAAATCACGCTTGCGGAGGTGTTGCACGAGGCGGGCTACGTCTCGGCGTGCATCGGCAAATGGCATCTCGGCGGGCCGGGCTTCGGGCCGAAGGAACACGGCTTCGACGTCGCATTTGCCGGTCGCGCGAACACGCAGCCGAGCGCGACCGAGGGCGGCAAGGGCGAATACGAGCTGACGGAACACGCGGAGAAATTCATCGAGGATAACAAGGAGCGCCCATTTTTTCTCTACGTGCCGCACAACACGCCGCACATCCCGTTCAAGGCGAAGCCCGAGCTGATCGAAAAGAACAAGGGCGCGTGGCATCCCGAATATGCGGGCGTGATCGAGAGCATGGACGACTGCGTGGGCCGGCTCATGGCGAAGGTGGACGCGCTCGGCCTCACGGAGCGCACGATTTTCATCTTCGCGAGCGACAACGGCGGGCTGCACGTCCTGGAATTCCCCGGCACGCCGCCGACGCACAACACGCCGTTCCGCGCGGGCAAGGGCTATCTGTACGAGGGCGGCATCCGCGATCCGCTCATCATCCGCTGGCCGGGAAAAGTGAAGCCCGGATCGGTGAATGACACGCCCGTGGTGTTCCTCGATCTCATGCCCACGCTCATCGAGGCCGCGGGCCTCACGACAGCGAAGACGACTGGCCCGCTCGACGGCACAAGCCTCATGCCTGTGCTCACCGGCGGAAAGCTCGCGCCGCGCACGCTCTTTTTCCACATGCCGAACTACACGAACCAGGGCGGGCGCCCGTCGAGTTCGCTGCGCGAGGGAAATTGGAAGCTCATCGAGCAGCTCGAGGACAAAAGCGTGGAGCTGTACGATCTCGCGAAGGATCCCGGTGAGAAAAATGATCTCGCCGCGAGCGATGCCGCACGCACCGCCGAGCTGCGCAAGAAACTCGACGACTGGCGCAAATCCGTCGGCGCGCAGGAATGCAGGCCGAATCCGAATTTCGACGCCGCGCTGCACCGCAAGCTGTACGTGGATCCCGATCCATCGAAATTTCCCACGGCCAAAAATGCAATCGAAGCCGAGGCCGCGGAATCCGAGTGGCGCGCGGGCATGAATGCCGCCGTCCGCGACGCGAAGGTCGCAGCGAAAAATGCAAACGCCGCCGGGCAAGTGAAAGCCCGCGTGACTCCTGCGAAAGGCGACATCCGGCTCATGGCGAAGGACGCGCGAGTCCACGCGGCGAACATGCGATACGAGCCGCAGTCGTACAAGAACACGCTCGGATTCTGGACGAAGCCGGAGGACTGGACCGATTGGGAATTCGACGTGTCCGCTGCGGGAAAATACGAGGTGGAAGTGACGCAAGGCTGCGGCAAGGGCAGCGGTGGCGCGGAGGTCGCGGTGGAAGTCGCGGGCGCGACGCTGAAGTTCACCGTGCAGGACACCGGGCACTTCCAGAATTTCATCCAGCGCACGATCGGCACGGTGCAGCTCCCCGCCGGAAAAACGACGCTCGCGGTGAAGCCGCAGACCAAGCCCGGCGGCGCGGTGATGGACCTCCGTCGCGTGGTGCTGCGGCCTGTCGCCGAGTAGCTGCGACGCCCTCGTCGCAGGAGGGTGTCCGCGGTGCCCCTCCGCGAGCGATCGGCGGACGGGCACCCTGTTTTTGTTCGGCTCTTGGCTGGCGACGAGGCGTCGCCAGCACCCTCTGCGACGAGGGCGTCGCAGCTACTCTTTTCGTCGAATACGTCTTTTCTCCAGTTCCGCAATGCCTTGGGGAGGCCCTCCTGGAGACCCCGCAACAGGCTGTGTTTTTCACCGAGATTACTGTTGAGCGTGCTTGGGGTGTCGGGTAGCTTCCACTTATCCGATTTTACTCCGAAAAAAGCCCGCAATTTTCCCAATCAAAATGACCGAAGAAACGTCCGCAGAAACGACCGAAAACCAGAACAAGAAAGTCGAGAAACAATACAACGCCGATGACCTTCGCACAATGAAGGGCCTCGAGGCGGTGCGCGAAAAACCGGGCATGTATATTGGCGGCACGGATGAGCGCGCGTTGCATCACTGCATCAACGAGGTGCTCGACAATTCGGTGGACGAATTTCTCGCGGGGCACTGCTCGCATATTGATGTGAACATCCACTCGGACGGCTCGATTTCCATCAAGGACAACGGGCGCGGCATCCCGGTGGACATCAACAAGGATTCCGGCCTGCCGGGCGTGGAGGTCGCGCTCACTGTGCTGCACACGGGCGGCAAGTACGGGCAGGGGAATTACGAATACTCGGGCGGCACACACGGCGTCGGCGCGAAGTGCGTGAACGCGGTGAGCGAATGGTTCAAAGTCGAGGTGCTGCGCGATGGGAAGATTTACGCGATCGGATTCGAGCGCGGGAAGACTGTGCAGAAGCTCAATGTGATCGGCGACCTGAAAAACAAAAAGACGACGGGCACGCACATCACCTTTAAGCCCGACCCGCAGATTTTTAAGGACACGACCGAATACAAGACGGAGCGCATCCGGCACCGCCTGCACGAGCTGGCCTACATCAATGCGCCGCTGATTTTCAATTTCACCGACGAGCGCGTCGAGGGGATGAAGCCGGAGATGATCCAGCACAAGCGGGGCATCGAGGAATTCGTGGAGTCGCTTGCGGAGAACAAGGACAAGGTGCATCCCAAGCCCATCGTGATCAAAGGCGGGAAGGACAAAATCCTCGCCGAGGTCGTGCTGCAATACGTGGACACGTACAACGATCAGCTCCTGTGCTTCACGAATGCGATTCCGAATGCGGACGGTGGCGCGCACAGCACCGGGTTCCGCGGTGCGCTCACGCGCGCTGTGAACCAGTACGCGAAGAACAACAATTTGCTGAAGGACAAGGATCCCGCGATCTCGGGGCCGGATGTGCTGGAGGGAATTGCCGCGGTCATTTCGATCAAGCACCCCGATCCGAAATTTGAGAGCCAGACGAAGGTGAAACTCATTTCGCCGGAAGTGGAGAGCATCGTCGGCTCGATCACTTACGAAGGGCTGATGCTCCACTTCGATCAAAACCCGAACGTCGCCAAGCGCGTGCTCGACAAGTGCCTCATGGCCGCGCGTGCTCGCGAGGCTGCGCGCAAGGCCCGCGAGACGGTGCGCAAGTCCGCGCTCACCGGCGGCGGACTGCCGGGCAAGCTCGCCGATTGTTCCGAACGCGATCCGGATCTCACCGAGCTGTATGTCGTCGAGGGCGACTCCGCAGGCGGCTCCGCGAAGCAGGGACGCGACCGGCGTTACCAGGCGATTCTTCCGATCAAGGGTAAGATCATCAACGTCGAGAAGGCGCGCCTCGACAAGGTGCTGCAGAATACGGAAATCCAGACGCTCATCACCGCCATCGGCACGGGCATCGGGAGTGGCGAGCAGGAGGGATCGTTCAAGATGGAGAAGCTCCGCTACGGGCGCATCATCATCATGACCGATGCCGACGTGGATGGATCGCACATTCGCACGCTGCTGCTCACATTCTTCTACCGCCAAATGCCGGAGTTGGTGAAGCAGGGCAAAATCTACATCGCCTGCCCGCCGCTCTATAAAATCACGCGGAAAAAGCGGGAGCAGTACGTGGACGACGACGCCGCGCTCAACAAGATGCTCATCCAGCTCGGTGCCGAGGAAGTGCGCCTGAAAAATCTCGCCGATGGCAAAGAAGTGCCTGCTGCCGCGCTGAAGGAATTGCTCACGCTGCTCGACCGCCTCTCGCGTTACAGCGACGCAATCCGCCGCCACGGCGGTGACTTCGAGAACTTCCTGATCAATCGCAGCGCGACCGGCGCTCTGCCGCAGTACATCGTCCGCATCCGCGAGGGCAACGAGGACCACGTGCAGTATTTTCCAAATCAGGACAGCCTCCGCACCTTCCACGAAAACAATCCGGACCTCAGCCTCTTCGAGGCCGAGCCCGAGCCGGTGATCGAAGGCGAAGTCGCCACCGCGCCCGTCGCTGCCTCGAAAAAGCGGGAAGAGGGACCGCAACGCCGCGCTCGTCTCGTCGAACTGTATGAAAGCGCCGCCGTCGAGAAACTCATCGCCGAACTCGCGAAGAAGGGCCTCAAGATCGAACACTACAGTAACAGCGACAAACCGATCTTCGAACTCAGCGAAGGCGAGGGCGAGAAGGCCGTGAAGCATCCGCTTTTTACGATCCCGGACATCCTCAACAAGGTGCTCGAAGTCGGCAAACGCGGCCTGTCCATCAGCCGCTTCAAGGGCCTCGGCGAGATGAACGCGAAGGAACTCTTCGAGACCACGATGAACCCGGAGAAGCGCCGGATGATGAAAGTGGACCTCAACGAGGACAACGCCGTGCAGGCCGACCGCATGTTCACCATCCTCATGGGCGACATCGTCGAGCCCCGCCGCCAGTTCATCGAGGACAACGCGCTGAATGCGCGGCTGGATGTGTAGGTCAATGTTGCGTCACCGAGCTTATGCCAAAACCTAAGAAGCAACCTAAGGCAATAGCTGCCACGACAAAGCGCGCTTACGTCAGCCAAGCGGATGTTCCGAAGCATTCACTGGAGGAGGCATTGACTCTTGCTCGGGCGCTTCAAGAAAATTTCAATGGCGAGGCGGCTCCGCACGAACTCGCAAACGCGATGAGTATCTCGCCGACTAGTTCGGCATGGCAATCACTGACAGGCGCTGCGGTTGCATACGGCCTTACCGAAGGTGGCTACAACGCAACGACAATAAAACTGGCACCGCTCGGTTCGCGCATCGTCGCATCCGAGGAGGAAGGTGATGACGCGAAGGCGATTCGTGAGGCGGCTCTGCTTCCGCGCGTTATGAAGCAGTTTTTTCAGAAATATGACCGCGGCAAGTTTCCCCAAGAAGCCATTGGGATTAATGTTCTGGTATCCATGGGCGCTCTCCGTGAGCGAGCGAAAGCTCTGTATGAGACGGCACGAGCGACTGGGCTTCTCGCAGGGTTTATCACAAACACAAAGACAGGTCTTTACGTTTCTCTAAATGCAAAGGGAACGGCACCTAATTTGCAGCTGCAGAAACTCGGAGAATCAGAGGAGATACCCCAAGATCCGCCTGACGCGCCTGACGCGCCTCCAGCGCAGCGGGCGACACCACAACCGCCGACAACTGAAAACGGCAACACCAAGGTTTTCATCACGCATGGTAAGAACCATGCGATCGTCGAGCAACTGAAGGAGATCCTGAAGTTCGGTAAGTTTGATCCGGTCGTTGCCATAGAGCACGAAACGCCCTCCAAGCCTGTGCCCGAAAAAGTTCTTGAGGATATGCGGTCGTGCTTCGCGTCCGTCATTCACGTCGAGTCGGAACAAGAACTTCTCACGCCGGACGGTGGGAAGGTTCAACGAATCAACGAGAACGTCCTGATCGAAATCGGAGCGTCACTGGCTCTCTATGGTCGCAATTTCGTGTTGCTCGTGAAGAAGGGGATACACCTTCCATCGAACCTGCAGGGCCTCTACTGCTGCTTCTACGAAGGCGACAAGCTCGATTACGATGCCACGATGAAACTGCTCAAGGCATTCAATGAATTCCGATAACGAGCGCCTAGCAAAGTGATGAGATGCCATCGCTCTACGTCATCGCAGGCCCGAACGGTGTGTGGAAAACACACCTTCATCAAACGCTTTGCGCCGTGGTGGAACGTCTATTTTCCTTCAACGAAACACCGGCGAATGGAGGACAGGATTGACGGGATGAGCAGGATTTTACGGGATGAATTCTACTTTGCCGGAAAAGGAATTGACGGAGCTGATCATCGGATTTGCGATGAAAGTCCACCGTGCGCTTGGGCCGGGGTTCGTGGAATTTGTGTATCGAAACGCATTGGTTCACGAATTGCGAAAGGCGGGATTGGAAATCGAAATCGAGAAGCCGATGAAGGTGCGCTACGATGGCGTGGTCGTGGGCGAATTCTCCGCGGACTTGTTCATCAACAGATGGCTCATCGTGGAGTTGAAAGCAGTCGCGGCATTGGCACCAGAGCACGAGGTGCAAACGGTCAACTATCTCACCGCGCTCGAACAGGATTTCGGACTGCTCCTCAACTTCGGCGCACGCAGCCTCCAATTCAAACGCAAGTTCCGCAGTGCCAAGCCGGAACAGCCACCCGATCTGCAGTCGTGAGCGCAACGATGAAGGACAGGATTATCAAGATTTTCAGGATGAACAGGATTTTGCCTGCGCGTTTCTCCTCGCCCGCTGTCATTGTTGGCCCGAGTCGCGAAGGCCGCTCGAACATCGAGCCATCGAAATCCCTTAATCCTGAAAATCCTGTGAATCCTGTCTAAAAAAGACCCCAACTTTCCCAACCGATGTACCACCAAAACGAAAAAGTTCAGCCCGTCAACGTAGCCGAGGAGATGTCGAAGTCGTTCCTCGACTACTCGATGTCCGTCATCATTTCCCGCGCGCTGCCGGATGCGCGCGACGGGCTGAAGCCCTCGCAACGCCGCATTCTTTTCGCGATGTCCGAGCTTGGCATCACGCCGACTCGCAAGCCGCTGAAGTGTGCGAAGATTGTCGGCGAGACGATGGGCAACTATCATCCGCACGGCGATCAGGCGATTTACCCGACGCTCGTCCACATGGCGCAGCCGTGGGCGATGCGCGAGATGCTCATCGAGGGGCAGGGAAATTTCGGCAGCGTCGAAGGCGATCCGCCGGCGTCCATGCGTTACACCGAGGCGCGCTTGCAGCACCTCGGCGCGGCGCTGATGGACGACATGGAGAAGGATACCGTGGATTTTGTCCCGAATTACGACGAGACGCGGCAGGAGCCGACGGTGCTGCCGGCGGCGTTTCCGAATCTGCTCGTGAACGGCGGCACCGGCATCGCGGTCGGCATGGCGACGAACATGCCGCCGCACAATCTCGCCGAGGTCATTGACGGCATCTGCGCGCAGATTGACGACCCGGACATCACGATTGACGGGCTGATGAAATACATCAAGGGCCCGGACTTCCCGACGGGCTGCGAGATTCTCGGTTCGGCGGGATTCAAAAGCTACTTCCACACGGGAAAAGGCGCGGTGCGCGTGCGTGGCAAGATCGGCGTGGCCGAGGTGAAGGGCGGGCGCGAGCAACTGATCATCTCGGAAATTCCGTACAACGTGAACCGCGCCGTGCTCGTGGAGCGCATCGCGGATTTGGTGAACGACAAGATCATCACTGACATCAGCGCGATCCGCGACGAGTCGGACGAGCAGACGCGAGTCGTGATCGATCTCAAGCGCGATGCGAATCCGAAGGTGGTCATCAACAATCTTTTCAAGCACACCGCGCTGGAGTCATCGTTCTCGGCGTCCATGCTCGCGATCGATCACGGCAAGCCAAAGCTGCTCAATCTGAAGGATGCGATCACCTGCTACATTGAGCACCGGCGCGAGGTCGTGCTACGCCGCACGCGCTTCCTGCTGCGCGAGGCGGAGTCGCTGGCCGAACGTCTCGAAGCACTGCTCATCGCGCTCGCGAATCTCGATGACTTCATCAAGATCATCCGCGATTCAAACGACCGCGACGACGCGCGAGCGAAGCTGATGGCGCTCTCGTGGACGAAGCGTGCGGTCGAGCAACTCGGCATCATGATCCGCAGCGAGGCCGTGCTGACGGACGGACGCTACAAGTTCAACGAGCGGCAGACGAACGCCATCCTCGATCTGCGTCTCTATCAGTTGACCGGCCTTGAGCGCGAAGCGATCAAGAGCGAATACGACGCGCTGTTGGAAACGATCAAGGACCTGCTCGACATCCTTGCGAAGGAATCACGTGTGCTCACGATCATCAAAAAGGAGCTGCGCGTGATCCGTGAGAAATACGGCAACGAGCGCCGCACGCAGATTGTTCCCGACGAGGGCGAGATCAACATCGAGGATCTCATCGCAAACGAAGGCTGCATCATCACGATCACGCATGCGGGCTTCATCAAGCGCACCGCAGTCTCCGCGTATCGCGCGCAGCGGCGCGGAGGAAAAGGCGTGAAGGGCATGGTCACGCGCGAGGGCGCAACCGAGCAGGACGACGATGATTTCGTCGAGCATCTCTTCACCGCGACCACGCACGATTACCTCGTATTTTTCACCAAGAGCGGACGCTGCTACGTCGAGCGGGTGTTCGAGATTCCCGAGATGTCGCGTGCTTCCAAGGGTCGCAGCATTGTGAACCTTCTTGAACTCCGCCCCGAGGAAAAAATCGCCGCAACCATTCGCGTGCAGGGACAGAAGACCGAGGAGGAAACGTGGACCGACACGCTGTTCATCGTCTTCGCGACGCAGAGCGGCATCGTGAAGAAGACAAGCCTGCGAGATTTTAAGAACATACGGAAGGGTGGCATCATCGCGATCCAGATCGAGAAGGGCGACGAGCTGATTGATGGCAAGATGACCAACGGCACGAACGAAATCGTGCTCGTGACAAAGGACGGGATGAGCATTCGTTTCAATGAGGAGGAAATGCGCGACCAAGGGCGCAACTCGATCGGCGTCTGGGGCATCCGGCCCGACAAGGGCGACATCGTCGTCGCCGCAGCTATCGTGAGTCCGGATTGCACACTGCTTGTCGCCGGTGAAAACGGCATCGGCAAGCGCACGCCGTTCGACGACTACCGCGTCCAATCGCGCGGCGGTAAGGGCATCATCACGATGAAGACCGGCGACAAGACCGGGAAAGTCGTTGGTGCGCTGACTGTGCGTGATGCCGATGAACTGATGCTGATCACGAACAAAGGCCAGATGGTGCGGACGCGCGTGAAGGAAATCCGCGAGACCGGAAGAAACACTATGGGCGTGAAACTCATGGACCTCAAAGGTGCTGAGAAACTGCAAGGCATCGCGCCGGTCGTCGCGAACGAGGACGATGAGGAAAGCGAAGCAGCAGCGGAATGATTGCCGCGCAGTGCCCGCGCTCGTGAGAGCGCGGGCTGAAGATCCATGATGGGAGGTGGAGTCAAAGACTCTACAACGAGGCGAGGCACAGCGCGAGTGCGCCGACCGGCACGGCGTCTTCGCCGAGGGCGGCGAGCGCGATGCGCGGGCCTGGCGCGAAGGCGTCCATCACCCATCGCGGGAGCGCGTGGGCAAGGCGGGCGCGGAGCGGCTCGCCGATGAGGCTGAGTCCGCCGCCGATTACGATCACTTCGGGATGCAGGAGCTGCACGGCGTGGCTGAGGGCAAATCCAAGCTCGTTCATCGCATCGGTGAGGATGCGATCCGCAATCGGGCAGCCCGCGGCGATCGCGGGCGGGAGGATGCGCGCGCCGGGCCCCGACTTTGCAGCAAGCTGCGCGAGTACGCTCTGAGGATCATTTTCCACCGCGGCACGAATGGCGCGGTCCACTGCCCACCCGGAGCAGCGATCCTCGACGATGGTGCCGTCGCGTTCGAGGCGGATGTGGCCGATTTCGATCTCGCCGGGCACCGCGCCGTGGTAGATGTGTCCGTCCACGACGAGGCCGCCGCCGACTCCGCTGCCGCTGTTCACCCAGAGGACGGGATTTGCGTCGCGGCCCGCGCCATGCACGGCCTCGCCGAGAGCGGCGACGTTGGCGTCGTTTTCCACGAAGACCGGGAGCGACGTGCCTTCACGCAGCCAGTCGCCGAGCGGGAAATTGTTCCAGCCTGCGATGTGGTGCGAACACTTGATGCGGCCCGTCCTCCAATCCACCGGGCCGCCGTAGCCGACGCCGATCGCGCGAGGGCTCCATTTTGCGATCAGATCCGGCAGCGCGCCGATGATCTGCGCACGGATGCCTTCGCCGCCCGCGGCGCGATCCACGGCGAAGCGTGCACGAGCGACGATCGCGCCATCCGCAGTGCCAGCGCAGACTTGGATTTTGGTGCCGCCGATTTCGATTGCGAGGAAGTGCATGGGCACGATCTGCCGCGCCGCGCTTCCTCGCGCAAGTGTTCCGAAGCGATGGCGGTTTGTCAGTGCCACATCGAATCCGCCACGCGCTCGACACGCGGCCCCGGCTGCGTATCGTTGCCTTGTGCGCGAACCGGAACACACGACTGCCACCCTCGCGGGAAGCTTCCTCATCTCGCATCCCGGCCTGCTCGATCCGAATTTTCGCCGCACCGTCATCATCCTGCCCGACCACTCGGTGAAAGACGGCAGCTTCGGCTTCATTCTCAACAGGCCGACCGGGCGCGTCGTCGGTGATCTGCTGGGCAACAAGCCGCTCGGCCACCTTTCGCGCATTCCTGTGCTCAACGGCGGCCCAGTGGGCGCGGACCAGCTCGTGCTCGCGGCGTTCCGCTGGCATCCGCAGACGAAAAGGCTCGAGTGCCGACACCACATCGCGCTCGAAGAGGCCGAGAGCCTCGCGGCCAAACAGCACCACACCGTGCGCGCATTTGCCGGATATGCGGGCTGGTCTGCGGGGCAGCTCGACGCGGAGCTTGCCCAGCGGTCATGGCTTGTGCGCCAGGCCGACGACGAGGATGTGCTCGAACTTTCCCGCGCGCCGCAAATGTGGCGGCAACTCACGAGCGGCTTCGGCCCGTGGTTCCGGATGGTCGCCGAAGCGCCGGATGATCCGTCACTGAACTGACCGCTTCGGAGATGTTGCGCGTTTTCGAGGTGCGTCGTGGCGAATTTGCGAACCAGGCTTGTGAGGTGCCTGTGCCTGACTTGCGGCATCCGTCGAGGGATCTGGCAACAGGGAGCCTGCGGCTCAAAAATTTTTCAGCGCAGCAGCCCGAGCCATCCGCACAGCACGAGCCAGAGCTTCGTGAGTTTACCGAGCGAGTAGCGGCGGTCGAAGACCTGCCAGCGGTCGAGGCGCATCTTTTCCAGCAGGCGCGAATAGACGGCGCGCATGATTTCCGCGGCGACGAGCGCCTTGCGGTCGGATGAGGGGCGGGCGGCGAGCGCGGCGTGGTAGAATTCCTGCGCGCGCACGGACTCGAAATCCATCAGCGCGAGGAACGCCTCGCTGCGGCTGCCCGATGCGATGTCCTCGCGCGTGACGCCGAAGCGCATCATGTCCTCCTGCGGGAGATAAATGCGGACCTCGTTGGCGAAGTCCTGGCCGACGTCGCGCAGGATGTTCGTGAGCTGGAAGGCGAGGCCGAGCTTCAGCGCATACTCGCGCGCGCCGGGATCCTTCGCGCCGAAGATGCCGAGACTCACGAGCCCGACCACGCTGGCGACGCGGTGGCAGTACAGTTCGAGCTGCTCCCAAGTCGCGTAGCTCGCACCGTCGAGGTCCATCTCCATCCCGGCGATGATTTCGAGGAAGTGATCCGTGGAGAGCGAGTGCCGCGCGATGATCTCGCGCACGGGCGCGGCGAGCGCGCTCTCGCCCGGCGTCTCCGCACGCACGGCGCTGCGCCACTTTGCGAGCGCGGCCACCTTTTCCGCGCGCGGCGCGGGCTCGTCCACGATGTCATCCACGAGCCGGCAGAATGCGTAGAATGTGCTCATGTCGCGCCGCCGTTCCTTCGGCAGCGCGGCAAATGCGAGGGCGAGGTTCGACTTGCTCGCGCGTGTGATTTTCTCCGCCTCGGTCACGGTGCGCTGCGGGCGTGGTGGTTTCTTTTCACGCTGTGATTAAGCGGTGCCTCGTGCGTGCGGCGCAAGCGGGTTTGTGCCGTGTTCCCGTTCTCGGTGCGCGGACGCTTGGCAGATTGTCAGCGCCGCCTCTGCGCCTCCCTTACAATGCCCGTGCAGCGGGATTGTCCCGGCACAGACAATTTCCCCATGAGCAAAAAATCCGCACCGATAGAAGCCGATGCCGCCGATCTCTCCCGGCGCAATTTTCTAAAATCCTCCGCCACCGCCGCGCTCGGGACCACACTCGCGGCGGCGAAGGCGGATGCGGAAACTGAAAGGCCGCGCGCAGTTTCCATCCGCGAGGAAAACGCGAAGGAGGGCGCGCGCGACTGGCAGCTCACGCGCGTGCGGCTCGACAAAAATGGCGGCTACCGCGCACCCGCCGTCGAGGGCTACTGCTCGCGGCAGTCCGTACTCGCGGGCGAATCGCTCGACATCATGGTGAGCACAAATCCGCCCGCGAATTTCACCATCGAGATTTTCCGCACCGGCTACTACGGCGGACGCGGTGCGCGGCACATGACCACGCTCGGGCCATTCGCGGGAAAAAAGCAGCCCGATCCCGAAATCGGCGACAAGCGCCTGCGCGAATGCCAATGGGAGCCGAGCACTTCGCTGAAGATTCCCGCCGACTGGCCGAGCGGCGTCTATCTCGGACGGCTCACCACGGTGCCCGACGCGGCGGACAAGCCGTATTGGCAGAACTACGTCATCTTCATCGTGCGCGACACGCGCAAGGCCGACATCCTTTTCCAGTGCAGCGACAACACTTGGCAGGCCTACAACAAATGGCCCGACAACTTCTCGCTCTACACCGACCCCCGCGGCGCGCACGCACGCGGCGTCTCAGTGAGCTTTGATCGGCCCTACGCGAAATATGCGCAGATCTACGAAAACCCGCAGTCGCTCGGCAGCGGCGAATGGCTCTGCTTCGAATTCCCGCTCGCCTACTGGCTCGAGCAGCAGGGCTACGACGTGACGTATTGCTCGAACAGCGACTGCCTCGACTCGTCGCAAATCACGCGCTGCAAAACTTTCTTCAGCGTCGGCCACGATGAATACTGGGATCTGCGGCAATACGACGCGGTGAAAGGCGCGATTGATTCCGGCGTGAACGCGCTGTGGCTCTGCGGCAACTCCGTCTTCGCCGTCAGCAATTTTTACAAATCATCGAGCGGCGCGCCGAACCGCATCATCACGCGCGACGGCCATTTCGCCGGCATGAGCAACGACGAGGTCGCGATGGAAAAAGCGGTCTTCACGAACAACTACGAGCGCCTCGGCCCCGACGAGAGCCTCATCATCGGCGCGCGCAGCATCGTGCCGTTCAACGGCGGCGGCGACTGGACATGCACCAAGCCCGACCACTGGATCTACGAGGGCACCGGCATGAAACACGGCGACAGCATTCGCGGTCTCGTCGGCTGGGAGCACCACGGCGCGCCTGCAAGAATCCCCGGCCTCGAAGTCGTCGCCGAGGGCACGAGTTGGAAAAGCGGCACAATTCCCGCGCACTACACCGCGACAATTTTCCCCGGCCCGAAGAATAATTTCGTCTTCAACGCCGCGACGATTTTCTGGGCGCAGGGCCTCGGCAATCCGCCCGGCCACATGCTCCCGTGGTCGCACTGGTCGCGCCCGCAAGGGCCGGACGAGCGCGTGCAGCGCATCACAAAGAACCTCCTCGACCGCGCGATCCGCGCGTGAACGGCGTCATGCGCCGGTTGAAATCGAAACCGAGTTCACCTACATGACACCCCCATGAGAATTCTCCCGCTCCTGCTCGCATCCCTCGGCGTTCTCGGCGGCGACCTCCCCGTTTCCGCCGCCGAGGTGCCGCCACCGCTAGCCAAACGCGGCGCGCTGCTTTTCTCCGACGACTTCGAGCGCACTGAAATCGGGCCGCGATGGGAGACCAGTCAGCGGGCGTTTTCCATCGTGAATGGCGCGCTGAAAGGTGGGCAGGTGCGCAGCGAGCACGGCGCGATCGGTGCGGTCGAGGTTCCGTTCAAGGACGCCGTCATTGAGTTCAAGTTCCGCTTCGAGGGCGCGATGGGCATCAGCGCCGTATGCGACGACAAAGCATTCCAGGGATCGCACGCCGGCCACCTCTGCCGCGTCACCATCAACCCCCGGCTCATCCGTCTCGGCGACGACAAGGAAGGCGGGATGCGCAAGGACATTCTGGAAATGCGCAAGGATCCGAAGCGCAAGGCCGAGGTTGACAAACTCATTGAAGGCCGCACCGCGACCTTCCCGATGAAAATCGAGACCAGCCAGTGGCATCACCTCGTGATGGAGATCGTCGGCGACGAAATGCGCGTGAGCCTAGACGACAAGCCGGCTGGCTGGCTGAAATCCCCCGGCATCGCGCACCCGACCAAGGGCCGCTTCCACTTCACCATCAGCGGCAAGGATGTGCTGCTCGACGACGTAAAAATCTGGGCCGCCGAACCGGCTGGCCCGTCTCCATGCAAGGCTTCCAGTGATTCGAAGTAGGAAGCAGCGGAGCTGGCACCTCTACCCCAGCGTCCATCCCTTGCGGTATTCGCGGCGGAGGAAGCGCTCGGCATCGGGCGCGTTTGGAATGCGCATCGCCGCCGTGTCCCACTGGAGTTTTTTTCCTGCGCGATACGCGACGTTGCCGAGGTGGTTCGCCTCGGTGAGACGGCCGCTGTAGGCGAAGTTGCACAGCGTGGGCGAGCCGGTCTTGCACGCCTGAATCCATTCCATGTGATGACCGAGCGACGGCGCGATCGTTTCCGATGGCGGCACGAATCCCTCGAATTGTTTTTCCGGCAGCAGCACGTATTTGCCGTAGTTCGAGAGGAGCATTCCTTTGTCGCCAACGAAGAGGACGCCGTCGGGCCACTGCGGTATCACTTTTTCCGTCCACTGCGGCGGCTTCATCTGGCCCTGATACCACGTGAGCTTCAGCGGCGGCATCGCGCCGCGCGCGCCGTAGGTGTAGGTCGCGCTCATCGTGGCGGGCGCGATCTCCGGGTGCGGCGGCGGGCCGCTGGCCTCGATGGTGAGCGGGGCGTCGAGATTCAGCGCCCAGAATGGAAGATCGTTCCAGTGCGAGCCGAGGTCGCTCATCGTGCCGTTTCCAAAATCCCACCAGCGATACCACTTCGGCCCTGGGAAATAGACACTGTTGTAAGGACGCATCGGCGCGGGACCGATCCACAAATCCCAGTCGAGTCCCGCGGGCACGGGCTCGGCTTCGGCGGGACGTTCGAGCACGCTCACGATGTCCTTGTAAGTCGCTGCGTCCTCGGCGGACTGGCGGCCCCACGTGCGGTTCACCCACACGTGGACTTCGCGCACGGGGCCGATGGCATTTCCCTGAATGAGTTCGACGACGCGGCGGTAATTGTTCGTCGCGTGAATCTGCGTGCCCATCTGCGTGGCGACACCGGCGGCCTTCGCGGCCTCGGTGACGATGCGCGCCTCGTGCACGTCGCGCGTGAGCGGCTTCTCGCAATAGACGTGCTTTTTCCGCCGCAGCGCGGGCAGCGTGGCAAATGCGTGCGTGTGCTCGGTCGTGGCGACGACGACGGCGTCGAACTCGGAGTCCTTCAGCGTGTCATACATCTTGCGGAAGTCGGTGAACTTCTTCGCGACCGGCGCCTTCGCAGCGGCGGCATCGAGGTTCTTCCCGTTCACGTCGCAGAGCGCGACGATGTTCTCGCTCATCACGCCCGCCATGTCCGAAGCGCCGCGCCCGCCGCAACCGATAATCGCGATGTTGAGTTGCCCGCCCGGTGAAGCGGAGCGGAGGATGGCCGGGAAGCCGAGCACGCCCGTGGCGGCGGCTGCGGTGTGGATAAAGCTGCGGCGCGTCATCGAAGAAGGGCGCGCGGGAGTGTGACGTTTGTTCATGGGTTTCGAGTTCGGGGTTGAGGGTGAAAGTGCGCAGCGTGCCGGTGTTCGAGCGCATCGCTGCAAGGCGACTACATTAAAGCGCGGCGTTTCTTTGGCGATTCCAAAGGCGCGGCGAAACTCATGCGAGCGCAGCGACGGCCTCGTCCGTCGCCTCGGCGAGAACGGTGAGGGATTCTTCGAGCGCGTCGCGCGGAATCGTCAGCGGCGGCGCGATCTTCACGGTCTGTCCCCAAGCGCCGACGGGCGAGAAGATCAGCAGCCCCTTCCACATGCAGCGCTCGATGATCGCATGAGCGAGGTCGTGGTCGGGTTCCTTCGTGCCGCGCTTCACGGCCTGCATTCCCGCAACGAGTCCGCGTGCGGTGACGTGGCCGATGACCTGCGGGTGCTTCGCCTGAATTCTCTTCAAGCCCGCGAGCAGCACGGGCTCCAGCGATGCGGCATTCTCCGTGAGCTTTTCGCGGATGATCTTCCGCACGCTCGCGAGTGCGGCGGCGACGCACACCGGGTTGCCCGTGTGCGTGCTCGTCATCGAGCCGGGGCCGAACTGATCCATGATGGATTCGCGCCCGATCACCGCGGAGAGCGGCAGCGAACTGCTGATGCCCTTGCCGCAGCAAATCACATCCGGCGACACGCCGTAGTGCTCGAACGCCCAGAATTTCCCCGTGCGCCCGAAGCCCGCCTGCACTTCGTCGAACGTCAGCACGATGTTGTTCGCATCGCACCACGCGCGCAATTTTTGCACAAACTCCACCGGCGCGAAATCCGGCCCGACGCCCTGATACGATTCCATGATCACACCCGCCGTTGTCTCCGGCGTGAGCCCACGCGCAGCGACTGCTTTCAAAAACGCGTCGAAGCTCGTATCCGTTTGCCAGTAGCCGTCGGGGAACGGCGCGGTGATGATCGCCGGGTCTTCGTTCACGATCCAATTTTTCTGCCCCGCCATTCCGCCCGCCTGCTGCGAGCCGAGCGTGCGCCCGTGAAAGCCGCGCTCCCATCCGATGATGCCGATCTTTTTGTTCCCGCCGACCTTGATGCCGTGCGCGCGGCTCAATTTGATCGCACACTCCGTCGCCTCCGAACCCGTCGTGAGCAGGAACACTTTCCGCAATCCCTCCGGCGCAAGCCCGGCGAGAACCTCCGCGAGTTCCGCGCGCTCCTCGCTCGGGAAACAGTAATTGTGCAGCAGCCCGCTGTTCACCTGATCGAGGATCGCCTGCTTCACCTCCGGCGCGCAGTGGCCCGCGTTCGTCACGAGCACGCCGCTCGACCAGTCGAGCCAGCGGTTGCCGTGCTTGTCGTAAATGGAAATGTTCTCCGCGCGGTCCCACACGATCGGCGGCTGCCCGCGCATGGACTGCGGCTCGAACTTGCGCAGCTTTTCGAGCGTCGCGAGCGAATCCGGATGCGGAATCTGCGTGGCGATGCGGCGATACTTGGTCTCGACGTGCGGGACGGTCTGCGGGGTGATGCTGAATTCTTTGCCCATAATGTGTGCGTGGTTTGTGTGTCTGCATTCCTACGGCACCGCGCCGCGCGCCTCTACGCGCTTTGTCACGGATTCTGATACTTCCGTGCGCTCACTCAGCGCCGCGCCAGCTTCGGGCGGTTCTTGATTCCATCGCGGATGATCTTCAGCACCCGCTTGCGCTCGTCGCCGGTGATCGGGAGGCGCGGCGCGCGCACCCACTCGGTGCCGAGGCCCGTCTCCTGCGCGCAGAGCTTGATGTATTGCACGAAGTGCGGGTGCGTATCGAGCTTCATGAGCGGCTGGAACCAGCGGTAGAATTTCCGCGCCTCGTCCCAGCGGCCCTCGCGCGTGAGTTCCCACAGCCGCTGATTTTCCGCGGGAAATGCCACGCCCGTGCCCGCGACCCAGCCGTCAATGCCGACGATGCTCGCCTCCAGAATGAGATCGTCCACGCCGGTGAACACCGCATAGCGCCCGCCGATCGCGTTGTGAATCTCCGTGATGCGGCGCGGGTCGCCCGAGCTTTCCTTCAGCGCGATAAAGGCCGGCTCGTCCGCCAGCTCCGCGAACATCGCGGGCGTGATGTCATTCCCGTAGCTGATCGGGTTGTTGTAAATCATGATCGGCAGCCCGCCGCCGCGCGCCACGGCGCGGAAATACGCGAGCGTCTCGCGCACATCGCCCTTGTAGCTCATCGGCGGCATGAGCATCACGCCGCTCCCGCCGAATGCCGCCACATCGCGCACATAGCGGATCGCCGCCGCCGTCGAGGACTCCGCGACACCGCTCAGCACCGGCACGCGACCGCGCGCCGTCTCCACGGCACAGCGCACCACGGCCAGCTTTTCATCCGGCGACAGCGTCTGGTTTTCCCCCAGCGAACCGCACACGATCAGCCCGCTCACGCCGCTCTTGATGAGCACTTCAAAGTGCCGTGCGGTCGCGGGGAGGTCGAGCGACTGATCGCGTTTGAGTTGCGTGAGACATGCGGGGAAGACGCCGGACCAGTGGGGTTTCATCCCCTTAGCTAGACTGAGTCGCAGCCGCACCGCAATCCCGGCGTCGCCCGCCCGCGCATGAAAATGTCGGGTGGGGGCGCGGTACGGATGCCCGTTCCGGCCCGGACGCTGACGGCTCTCCGCAAAAGATCCCTGCCCGTCCGGTCGCTTGGCAAAAAGATAAATCAGGCTGGCAGGAAGGCAGGAATGGAGAGTTCCCGGCCCTCTTTTCCTGATTTCCTGCCTTCCTGATTCGATGCTCCCTCCGAACATCATCCAACCGGACAGGCATGATACGGTCACTCCACTGGCTGTCCGCTCCCGCCGTGCGCTTGTCTGCTCCTGCCGTGCGCATGTCCGCTCCCGCCGTGCGCCCGTCCGCTCCTGCCGTGCGCATGTCCGCTCCCGCCGTGCGCCCGTCCGCTCCCGCCGTGCGCTTGTCTGCTCCTGCCGTGCGCATGTCTGCTCCCGCCGTGCGCCCGTCCGCTCCCGCCGTGCGCTTGTCTGCTCCTGCCGTGCGCATGTCTGCTCCTGCCGTGCGCATGTCTGCTCCTGCCGTGCGCATGTCTGCTCCTGCCGTGCGCATGTCTGCTCCTGCCGTGCGCATGTCCGCTCCCGCCGTGCGCATGTCCGCTCCCGCCGTGCGCTTGTCCGCTCTCGCCGTACGCTTGTCTGCTCTCGCCGTGCGTTTGTCCGGCGAAACCGAGCACACGAAAAATGGTGAAAAACGCCTGTTTTCGCCATTTTCCTGAAAAACCGCTGCTTATCCGCCCGTCTGAGCACGAAAGGCCCCGGTAAATCCCAGGAAATAGCCCACCACTTCAGTGCTGGGTGAACGGATGGGCAAAAGGCCAAAGTCCCGCAGGGACGACAGAACCGGGCCGAGCAATGAAGCCCGCCGAAGCCAGCCCGAAGGCCATACGCGCCGGCGCATGGCAACCGCCCTTCCGTCCCTGCGGGACTTTGTTCCCCGACTCCCCGCCGTTCCCAATGCTGAATCACTGGGCTATTCCCAGCAAAGTTCCTCGACCGCTCCCCCGCCTCCCGCTATGCGACTGCCATGCAAGCCGCCAACCCTGCATCCACCCCGGGAAACCGAGGCAAAGCACTCATTTCCCGCAACCCAGCGATGCGACTGCCGGAAAGCTCCAATCGTAGACTCAAAAATTAGGCGTTTCCAAGCCGTCACGTGAAAATCGAAGAGCTACAAAAGACGTTCCCCGAAGGAATCGCCATTCCTGACGCTCTTGCACAGCTCTGCGCTTGGGACGAGACGCAAGACGATTTCTTCAGCGGCTATTTCGAGCTTTATGCCGACGTTCATGAGGCCATTCGGCATTGGTTCGGCACGCCTGCTGTCGTTGACCGTTTTGGCGTTTTTGGCAATGGCGCGGACGGCTCTTTGTATGCCATCTGGCGTCAGGATGACGGACGGCAACCCATTGTCCATTTGGGCTCCGAGGGTATAAACAACTTCGTCCTCTCATCTGACTTTGTTTCGTTCCTGCGCCTTTTGGCAATCGGTTACAATGAGATTGGCTTCGATGACTTATCGCAGCCACCCCACGAACCCGACGAACCACCCAATGAGTCATTTCAGCATTGGGTATCCCAGACATTCTCAGTATCTATTCCCGCAACGGGCGCAGAGATCACAGAGCCTGCAAGAGCCGCACACGACGATTTCGAGAAATGGATTCAGACCAAAGTCCAGTGACCTCAGAAATGCCTAGCCCTGCGCAGCAACCAACCAGCGCAGAGTGCAGCGTTCTTTCGCATTCGCCTGAATCTTACCGGCTCGCACCCTACCCCGCCGTGATCGCCGCGCGTTCGTCGTCGAGCGCGCCGGTCTTTTCCAGGAAGTAGTCGTAGCCGCCGGGGCAGCCGGGCGCTTGCCTTGCAATGGAAGCGCGGATACCATTCCCGCCATGAGCACGCTGACTGAGATTGAAAATGCCATCGAACAACTGCCGCCGGAGCAGTGGGTGGAAATCCGCCGGTGGCTGGACAGCCACGCGCCGAAGGCCGCGGCTTCCCCGCATGTGGACTGGACCGGGAGCCGGTCCGTGACACGGCAACGCCCGCCGGAGACGCGACTCGACGCCGCAGTCGTGGCCGGGGCGCTGGCAGCCGTGCGGGAATAGCGGAAGCTTCCCGTGACCTGCGCAGACACCAGCTTCCTGCTCTCGCTCGCGGGGAATGACTCGAACAGCCCGGCCTTGCGAGGCGCGGAAGTTCTGGCATCTTCGCGGGCATGATTCAAAAACTCCGTGAGTTGCTGGAGGCGAATCCGTTTCGCGCGTTCACTGTCGCGCTTGCGGATGGAAGGCGTTTCGACGTTCCTTCGCCGGACATGGTCTGGATGCCCGCTGAGGGCCGGGGCGGGCTGCATTTCTTTCTCCCCGCCGAAGATCGCATCGTGAGCGTGAACCTGATGCTCGTGGTGTCTGTGGAATGGGCAGCCGGCGGCCAGCACGCCTAAAACCGTGCGGCGTTCCGCGGAAGCGCGGACTATTACCTTACCCCGCCGTGATCGCCGCGCGTTCGTCGTCGAGCGCGCCGGTCTTTTCCAGGAAGTAGTCGTAGCCGCCGGGGTAGCCGGTGACTTTGCCGTCGTTCACGTGGAGGACTTTCGTCGCGAGCTTGCGGATGAAATGCACGTCGTGCGAAATGAAGACGAGCGTGCCCTGGTAGTTTTCCAGCGCTAGGATGAGGGACTCGACGGTGTGGATGTCGAGGTGCGTGGTGGGCTCGTCCATGAGGAGGAGGTTCGGCGGGTCCACGAGGAACTTGATGAGGTTCAGCCGCGTCTTTTCGCCGCCGCTGAGGATGGCGGTCTTCTTGTAGATTTCGTCCTTGCGGAAAAGGAATGAGCCGAGGATTCCGCGCGCGTCGTTTTCGCTGAGGTCCTTGCCGCTCTCCATGACTTCCTGCAGCACGGTCTTCGCGGGGTCGAGTGTGGCGGAGCGGTGCTGGCTGAAGTAGCCGATCTTTGCATTCAGTCCCGGCGTGCGCGTGCCCTTTTGAAAATCGAGGACGCCGCCGAGGATTTTCAGCAGCGTGGATTTTCCCGCGCCGTTCGGGCCGACGAGCACGGTGCGCTCGTCGCGCTCGATGGTGAGGTCGAGGCCGGTGTACACTTTCACGTCGCCGTACGCCTGATGGATGCCTTCGAGGGCCACAGCGCGCTGGCCGATGCGCGGCGGCTGCGGGATCTGGAAGCGGAAGGGCTTCTTCGGCGGCAGCGGCTTCTCGAATTTTTCCATGCGCTCGATCTGCTTGAGCTTGCTCATGGCCTGCGAGGCCTTCGAGGTCACGGAACGGAAGCGGTCCACGAATTCCTGGAGCGACGCGATTTCCTTCTGCTGGTTTTTGTAGGCGGCGAGCGCCTGCTCGTAGTTCGCGTCCTTCTGATCGAGGAAGGCGGTGTAGTTGCCCGTGTAGGCGACGAGCTTGCGTTCGTTGATCTCGTACACGCGCTCGACGATCTCATCCATGAACTGCCGGTCGTGCGAAATCAGCAGCACCGCGCCGGAGTAGTTCTTGAGGTAATTTTGCAGCCAGAGCAGCGAGAGCAGGTCGAGGTGGTTCGTGGGCTCGTCGAGCAAAAGCAGATCCGGCTCCATCACGAGCAGCCGCGCGAGGTGCGCACGCATCACCCAGCCGCCGCTCATCTCCTTTGCCGGACGCGAAAAATCCTTCTCGCGATAGCCGAGGCCGCTCAGCATCCGCTTCGCCTTCGCATCCACCTGCGGATTGCTGAGTGCCTCGTGCTTCGCGTGGGCCTCCATGTATTCAGGACTCTCCACGTCACCGGTCTTTTCGAGCGCATGCAATTTTTCCTCCAGCTTCGCGAGGTCGCCCGCGCGGCCGGTCGCGATGTCGAGCACGGTCTCGTTGCCGACGGACTCTGCCTCCTGCGGGAGATAGCCGACCATCGTCCACGCATCGCGCTCGACGGTGCCGGCGTCCGGCTCGTCCTTGCGGAGGATGAACGAGAAGAGCGTGGATTTTCCCGCGCCGTTCGGACCGACGAGTGCGACGCGCTCGCCGTAGTTCACCTGCATGGAAGCGCCCTCGAAAAGGACACGCCCGCCGAGGCTTTTTCGGATGTCACGAATGGTCAGCATGGTTTGGAGATAGCGAAGATCGGGTGTTGAGCCGCGGGCACGGTCGCAGGAAGCGGGGCCGGAAGGAAGGCAGTTCCGCGCGATGCGCAAGACGCAAGAATGGAAACCGTCCGCGCAGCGCGTTACTCCGCAAACACGATCACACCGAATCGCTCCGGCGTGTGGAAGCTCGCGCGGAGCGGCGGCGACCATGCGGTGAGTTCGCGCGGCAGTGAGGCGTCGCGCGACGGGCGGTCTATGCGGCAGAAATTTGCGCGCCATCGCGAGCCGGTGCGCGGAGGGGAATTTGTGATGCTCGCAAACGGGATCGCGATCTCGGCGCTCCAGCCGCCGGCGTGCTTTCGCACGAGTGTGCGCAACCCTTCGCACTGCCATGCGCGATCGCCCTTGTAGCCGCTGCGACTTTTGCGAAGGACGAGATCGAGCACGGTGCCGAGCGGGTTCACCTCGATCTCGAAGTAGCTCTCCAGATCGCCGACGGGATCGAGGAACACTTCGACGGTCTCCTCTTCGTAAAGCGGCGCATCGCGCTGCGTCATCGTCGCCCACGGGTCGGTGTCGGCGGCGGTGGAAAGCAGCCGCCATTCGTCTTCACTCCACGCTGCGCGGACTTCCGTGCCCTGCTTCGGCATGGCTCCGGTGAGTGCATCGGAAAAACTGACAGGCACCAGATCGCGCCACGGCGATGCGCTCGCATCCGCGCTCAGTTCGCCGAGGGCGCGGCGCGCGCAGCGCAGGACGGGAATCATTTCGCCCACAGCACGCGCTTTCCGTGCAGCGTCGCGAGCACGTCGAATTTTCCACCGCGCCAGCGCGCGAAGACCTTCGAGTCCGGCACGCGCTTCACCGCGCCCGCGGTGCGCAGCAAATTCCACGCGCGCTCCGAAGCCGCGAGCCACGCCTCGGCGAGCGGGACGCCGCTCATCGCCACGTAACGTTCGACGGTTTCGCGCATCGTGATCGCCGCGCCCGCGAGATTTGGGCTGCCGGGCTGGCGCGGGATGCGGTCGCGACCGATTTCGATTACGAGATCGCCGATGGTGTAACGCCCGCTCGGTGCGCCCGCGGCGGACATGGCATCAGTCACGAGCACGATGCGCTCCGTGCCTTTCACGCGATGCCAGAGCCGCACGATCTCCGGCGGAAGATGTGCGCCATCCGGGATGATGCTCGCCGCGAGACGGTCCTCGGCGAGCTGCGCGAGCACGGGATTCCTGTGCCGGTGCATGAGCTGCGGGCAGCCGTTGCCGAGGTGCGTGCTCATCAGCGCACCGGCGTCGCACGCACGCGCGATCGTCGCGGCATCCGCCATCGTGTGCGCGAGCGCAGGGAGGATTTTTTCCGCGCGCAACTGCCGGATGAACGGGATCGCGCCGCCGACTTCCGGCGCGACGGTGACGAGCCTGACCCTGCCGTCCGCCGCGCGCTGCCATCCGCGCCAGAGCCTGCGATCCACCTCGCGCACATGCTCGAACGGATGCGCGCCGCGCGCGCCTTCCTGCGGGCTGATGAACGGGCCTTCGAGATGAAACCCTGGCACGCTCGCAGCGACATCGCGATCCATTTTCAGCGCAGCGACCAGCCGCGAAAACAACAGCGACAGCCGCTCGGGCGAAGCAGTGATGAGCGTCGGCAGGACGTGCGCGCAGCCGTCGCGCCACATCGTGCGGATTGCCGCGGCCATCTGCTCCGCCGTCGTGTCCGGGTGGTTGAAATCAATTCCCGCGTAGCCGTTGCACTGGAGGTCGAGCAGGCCGGGGCCGAAGACGACATCCGTCTTCGCGCGCACGCTGCGACGCCCGATGACGCGCGCCCCGTCGAGCGTGAATTCCAAAACCGCGCCTGAGCGAAAATGCGCGGCGGTGATTTTTTTGGGGGGCTTCGATGCGGGGCGTTTCATCGCGCGAATGTTGCGCAGCGGAAAATCGGAACGCGAGTCCGAAGCCCCGGCTACCGATCAGCCAAACAGCTCGCCCTGCGCGGGTGCTTGCTTCGGTGCCTGCGGCTGCGGTGGTGGTGCTTCGACTCTCACTCCGTTTGCGGCGGCGTCGGTTTTCACCTCGGCGAGCAGGCCCTTGAAGTCGCACTTTTCCAGCGCCGCGATCAGCTCCGGCCAGCGCGGTGTGATTGGCAAATCCGCGAGCGCGACGGGCAGCGGGAGATCGTCGTCGAGCCGCACCATCTCGCGGTTTTCGCGCACACGGGCCGCGCCGGTGCGGAGTTTTTCGCGTGTGCGCTCGCTTTTCACGGCGTCGAGATTTGCGAGCAGCGCGTCGAGGCTGCCGTGCTCGTTGATCAATGTCGCAGCAGTCTTCGGGCCGAGGCCGTCAATGCCGGGGATGTTGTCCACGGTGTCGCCGATGATCGCGAGCACGTCGCCGATTCGTTGTGGGGGCACGCCCCATTTTTCGCGGACCTTGTCCTCGCCGAGCAGCGCGAAGCCGTCCTCGGGCGCGGCGAGGTCGGTCTTGTTCGTCGAATAGACGACGCACTTCGGGTTCACGAGCTGGTAGAGATCCTTGTCGTTCGTCGCGAGCACCACGTCGTCGCTGCGGGCGAGTGCGGCGGCGGCGTAGCTTGCCATGAGGTCATCCGCCTCCGTATCCGGCACGCCGATGCTCGCGATGCCCATGAGCGGCACGATGTCGCGGATGATCGGAAATTGCGGGCGCATCTCCTCCGGCGTCTCCGCGCGCGTCGCCTTGTATGCGGGCTGCAAGTCGGTGCGGCGCTGAGGCAGACCCTCGTCCCACAGCACGGCTGCGAGGTCGGGCTTCAAGTCCTTGAGCATTTTGCGGATCGTTTTCACGAAACCGTAGATCGCATTCACCGGCTCGCCGCGCGAGTTCGTGAGGTTCCGGATCGCGAAAAAGGAACGGTAAACATAGTAGGGGCCGTCAACGAGCAGCAGCTTCATCGGCGCGGAACGAAGCGGGAAGCCGCGGGAATGTCGAATGACGAATGACGAACGGCTTTGCTGCGCTGGACAATCCCGCGCCCGGCTCCCTATCTTCCGCCGCGCATGAACATCCTCATCCTCGCCGCGGGCTACGCGACGCGCCTTTATCCTCTCACGCTCACGAAGGCGAAGCCGCTGCTCACCGTCGCGGGCAAGCCGATGATGGAATGGGTCATTGACAACCTCGCACCGATCCCCGGCATCTCGAAAGTCTTCGTCGTCACAAACAACAAGTTTGCCGCCGACTTCCAGACGTGGGCCGACGGCTACAATGCCTCACACGCAAAGCTCCCTTTCACCATCGTGAACGACGGCTCCACGAGCGACGCCGACAAGCTCGGAGCGATCGGCGACTTGAATTTCGTCGTGCAAAAATTCGGGATCGAAAACGAGGATCTCCTCGTGGTCGCGGGAGACAATCTTTTCAGCGAAAGCCTCGAGGGCTACGGCGCGATCGCGCGCGAAAAAAACACGCCGGTGCTCGGCGTGTACGATGTGAAGTCACTCGATGAGGCGAAGAAATACGGAGTCGTCGCGGTGGATGGAAATGGCATGATCTCGCAGTTCGTCGAGAAGCCCGCGCAGCCGCCGAGCACGCTCATCGGCATCGCGCTTTACTACTACCCGAAGCACATCGTGCCGCTCATCCGGCAGTATCTCGCCGCGGGCAATAATCCCGATCAGCCCGGCCGCTTTGTGCAATGGCTCTACCCGCGCACGCCCGTCCACGCGTGGAGCGTCCCTGGGACGTGGTTCGATGTCGGCAGCAAGGAAAACCTCGCGGAGGCAAACCGCGTCTTCGCGAAGTTCGCGGAGTAAAGCAGGCTAGATTTGCAACCGCGCGCAGGTGAGTGCTGCGAGTCGGCGGATGAGACAGGCGAATCGGCTTCAAGCTTGGCGGGTTCCGTCACGCCGCGAGGCGCGCCTGAAGAATCATGTTCAGCGCCTTGAGACTCAGTTCGTTCAGGTAGTACGGTTTTGCGAGATACGAGTCGCGCACGGTGGCCATTTTCGTGATCTGCCGAGCGGCGCTGGAGAGGCCGGTGACGAAGAGCACCGGCGTCCGCTCGTGCCGCGGCATCCGGCGGATGGCGGCGTGGACGTCGAATCCGGTCTGCTCGCAGCCGAGCTTCACGTCGAGCAGGATGAGCCTGCTGTCGCGGCCGTCGAGTTCGCGGAGGGCGCTGTCTGGCCGCGTTGCATAGCAGGTGCGGAGACCGATTTTTTCGAGGGCCACGGCGACGCACTCGCAGTTGTCCACGTCGTCGTCGAGCGCATAGACTTCAAAGCCCTCCGTGTCCTCGTGGATGCGCGGGTCGGCGGTGACGGCGATTTTTTCCATGAGAGAAAATGCCTCCCGGAGGACAGGGGCATCGTTCCGATCTTGATCGGCTTTTTCACGAGCCAGCCCGCGATCTCGGCGCACGCGGCGGCGAGACGGCGGATCGAGAGCCAGCCGGCGCAGAGCGCGCGCTGGCCGAGGATGGGGAGCTGCTCGCCGAGTTCCACAAGCCGCCCGCCGGGCTCGGGCGATTCGACCGCGGCGGTGAGGAGCGATGCCATGCCTGCGACGGCCTGCCGTGTCGCGACGGCGTCGAGCGCGACGGAGGCCGGCCTGATGAAAGCCGTGCGCGACGGCGCATCCTCGGGCCGATCGGTCGCCGGACGGAGCGCCCAAGCGAGGCGGAGTTCCTCGCGTGTGGCGTCGAGCTGCGCGGTGAGGTCCGCAATTTCGCTGCGCTGCCTGCGGATCAGCTCCGCGGAATCCGCGTGCCTGGAAAATTCCGCGGCCTCGGCACGCAGCGCGGCGCTGCCGGCTTCCATGTCGGCGATCGTTTTTCGCATCGCATCGCGCTCTGTGAAAACGGTGGCCAGCTCGTTCTGGAGCGAGGCCACGGCGGCGACAGCGGCACCGCGCTCCTTTTCGCTGGCGATGAGCTGCTGGTTGATCTGGAAATTGCCCTCGCGCTGCTGTTCGCGGACGCGCTCGATGTGTGTGTCGAGCGCGGCGATCCGCCGCTCCGCGGACGCGAGCCCCGCTGCCAGCTCGGCTTTCGACAGGCACCGCGATTCGGCATCCACTTTTTCAGAATCGGCGTTCGCAGCCGGATTGGGAGCAGCGTCATCGGCGATAGGGGCCTCTCCGTATTTCTGAAGTTGCGCGCGCAACTTCTCGCAAGTGCGGTTCAGGGCATCGAGTTCGAGCTGTTTGGCGCTGAGTTTCGCGCGCGCATCGTCGAGGCATTCGGTGAGTTCGGCGATCTGGCCGGCGGCATCGTCGCGGTTGCGTGCGAGGCTGTGGACCTGCGTGAGCAGGCTGTCGCGCGCCATGCGGATGGCCTGGTGTGCGGCTTCCAGCTCGGAGATCTGCACAGCGGCGTCCTGGCGCACGCGCGGGATCATCTGCAGGCGCCTGCGGAGTTCGTCCCGCTCGGCGCGGAATTCTTCCAGCATCTCGATCCACATCTTGGAAGCGGCACCTCCGGCACCCGGTGCGGGCGGCGCGATGTCGCACAGCACTGTGGGCGGGGTTCCGCTCTCGGCGATGTGGCGGTTTTCCGAGATGATGGGCTGGGGCGTCATGTAGGATTCTTAATCTAGCAATAGCAGCCTCGGTGCCATCGGCGCGCAGTGGATTGTTGCCGGGCGTGATTCAGGCGCTGCATTTTTTTCAGTGCCAAAAAAGGCCAGCCTTGTGGACGAGGCTGGCCCTTGTTGATTCTTGGGCGTCCTCAGACGACCGGGAGGCGGACTACTTCTCGCAAGCAGATTCCTTCCGCGGCCTTTGCCGTCGGCGGCAGGGGCATAAGCCCGGCACTTTTCCGACGTCCGCTCAGAGGCTCACGGCCTCGCCTGCACCGATGTACTGTTGGAGCCTGGCTTCGAGTTTCGCGACCATCAATTCCGCGGTCTCTCGGGCGCGGCGCTCTTCGAGCAGCGCGGTCTCCAGTTCGCGGACGCGCTGCTGGAGGTTCAGCCGGATGCTGCTCGGGCGTGCGGAAATCGCCACGTCGGGCGCGGGCGCGGGATGCAGCAGCGCGGGCGGCAGGATGTCGCGCACGCGCATCTGTGAAGCGTCCTTGCAGTTCGTCACACGCGTCTCGCCGGTGATCTCGCCTGCGCCGACAAATTCCGCGATGGCCCCGAGTGTGGTCGGGCCGTAGTATTGATCCTCTCCTACCTCGACGATGTAGTCCATCTGGAGTTCGGGGAGCATCGGGGCCTTCATCCAGTTGGTTTGGTCACTCGATACGCGATCCATCGGCGACACTTGGGCATCTGCAGCCCACTGCTGGAGCTGCTGAAATGTGAGGGGCCCAAATACCGAGCCGTCGCTTGCCTTGCGGAGATACCAGACGCTGACATCCATAATTCGGGGAGGTTATTTTTTGGTGGCTGACGGCGGAAGCATGAGCTGCTGTCCGATCTGAAGCTTCTTGGGATCCGTGATGCGGTTGAGCTTCTGAAGCTCGACGGCAGTCGTGCCGTGCGCCTTGGCGATCTTGTCGAGCGATTCGCCTTTCACGACGATATGCACATTTGCCGGAACAGCGGGCGTCACCACGCGCGCGGCGGGCACGGAAAACTCGGAGCCGTCCGTCACGGGAGGAGCAACGGGCGCGGGAGAACCGCCTCCTTCCAGCTTTGCATTCAGGCGCGCGACCTGCGCGGTGAGCGTCTCGATCTGCTTCGCCTGCTGTTCGACGCGTTCGCGCAGCGCCTTCACTTCGGCGGCGGTGCCATCCTGCGCGCGGAGCGCGGGGGAGACGATTGCGGTCACGGCGAAAGTGGCTGCGGCACGCAGGAGTGGGACGTGAAAACTCATCCAGCGACTGTCACATTTTCGTGCAATCTGGCAAGGGGCACTTGCGTGGAAAATTCGTAAGGTGCATGAGGGCGGGAGGCGAGACGACGCGGGGCATTGTGCAATGGCGGGCCGACAGCGGTGCGATCTTCGCTGCTGTGTCGGCCTTGCAAAGCGCGCTCTCTCGTCGTAGTCTGCGACATGCCTGAGCGGACGCAAAAACCAACCGGCCCCGCGCCATGGGAGCGCAAACAGGGCGACGGCGACGGCCCGAAAGCCCCCGACGTGAAGAAGCCCGACACGAAGAGCATCCTCGAGCGCATGCGCCGCGTGGATCCCGATCAGGCGCGGCGCTACCGCCAGCGCACGGGGCAGTGAAATTTTGTGACTGGTGATTGGTGACTTGTGACTGGTAGCTGCACCGCACACCGATGAACTCCCCATTCTCCATGCACACACCCGCTGCTCTCTCCGGCAACGGGCCCACCGATTTCCCTGGCATCCTCCGTCATCACGGTCTCGCGCCGCAGCCGCCGGCTCACACGCCAGTCACCGGTCACCATTCACCAGTCACGCCCACGCACGCGACCACGATCCTCGCGTTCAAATTCGCCGACGGCGTGCTCGTCGCCGGTGATCGCCGCGCCACCGCGGGCAACGTGATCATGTATGACCGCGCGGACAAGGTGCTGGAGATCGATCGCCACTCGCTCATGGCCATCGCCGGGGTTCCTGCGACCGCTTGGGAAATGGCTCGCGTGCTCGAGCACAGCTTCCATTTTTTCCGCCGCACGCAACTCGCCGAGATGAGCCTCGAGGGAAAAGTGCGCGCGCTCTCGAAGCTGCTGCGCGATAATCTCGGCCTCGTGCTTCAGGGCGTCGGCGTCGTCGTGCCGATCTTCGCGACGTTTGACACCGCCGCGGGAATCCCGCGCGTGTATTTCTACGATCCGATGGGCGCGCAATTCGAGGCCGCCGACTTCGCCGCGACCGGCAGCGGCAGCCCTGCTGTGCGCGCCGTGCTGCATCACGAAAACACCTACGCGCGCAAACCGCTCCGCAAACTCAAAGCCCCCGAAGCTGTCCTGCTCGCCCTGCGCGCGCTCGACACCGCCGCCGAAAGCGACTCCGCGACCGGCGGCGTGGATCGCCGTGCGCGCGTTTTCCCGATTGTGAAACTGATCACGCGCAAAGGCATCGAGACCCTGCCCGAGTCAAAGCTCGCGCGGCTGTACAAGGCGAACCTCGCAGACTGACGCGCCATGCACGAAGAACCATTCCGCTGGGTCGAGGCCATCGCGAACCGCCGCGAGTACATCGAGGATCAGCTCGCGCCGGGCAGCCCGATCGTCGCGCTTGGGTTTCGCGACGGCATCTTGCTTTTCACGCTCAGCCGCGAGCGGCAGAAGATTTTTGAAATCTACGATCGCATCGCGCTCGGCGGCATCGGGCATCCCGGTGACCTGGAGCGATTGCGCCTCACTGCCATCGAACTGGCGAGCACGGAGGGCTTCGCGCGTTCGGCGGATGATGTCGCGCTGCGCCGCCTCGCGAACTACTCGCTCTCGCCCGCGCTGAAGGCCGCGTTCGAGCAAATCTACGGACCGCCGTTTCTCGCGCGATTGCTCTTCGCCGAACTCGGCCGCGGCGCTGCGCCGAATCTTTTCCTGCGGCTCGACTACGACGGCTCCATCCGAACGAACGGCGGCAGCTTCGCCCGGACGTTCGAGGATTTTGGCGTCATCGCTGGAAAACAGAACGCGATCACGCAGATGGAAAGTTTCCTGCGCGCGCAGAAGCACTCCGGATTGAGCCTCGCAGACACGCTGCATCTCGCTGCGCGCACCTGGAGCGTCGGCCATCTCGCGCTTTCCGCAGAGCCGGATGCCGCCCTGCCTGATGCGGCGCGCGCAGAAGAGCACCTTCGCGAGCAGCTCGCACACGCGAGTGTCGAGGCTGCCGTCCTCGAAAAGGATGCGCCGCTCGCCGCGACCTATCGTGCGCTCGCCGATGATGAGGTGCGCGCGATCCTGCTGTGATGCACATGCTCCCCCATTTTCATCCGCCCCGTCCGCGGCGACGGAATCACGGATGGGTGGCCGGTTAGCTTTCTGCCGCCAGCGGTTCAGCCGGTGGCTTTGGCCGGTAGAACACCGCGACATTTCCCACCTGCATCACGAGCGTGCTCGCGGTCTTCTCCGCGATCTGCGGAACGAGGTCGTGCTTCTGATCCTTGAAATCGGTGAACTTCATTTTCACCAGTCCGTGCAGTGCGAGCGCGGCCTCCATGCTGCGCACGAATGCGTCGCTCATCCCCGCGTGCCCCAGCTTCACGATGGGTTCGAGCAATTGCGCGCGCGCCTTCAGTGCGCGTTTCTCGGCGTTGCTCAGTGCGGGTGCGGGTGTGCTCATCGCGCGGACGATGCGGCGGCGCCGCGCGGCGGGCGATGGAAATGTGATGCGTGGAATTTCACGTTTCGGTTCCCGGAGATCACCGCGCGCCAAATATCAGTTTGCCGATTTGCGCGAGCGACGCCGTGCCTGTCGTCCCTAGCTGGTGGATCACCGTGTTCGCGGCGGCCATCGCCATTTCCATCGCTTCGGAAATCGTCGCGCCGGCGGCGAGCGCCATCGTGAGATTTGCCGAGACCGAGTCGCCCGCGCCCACGATGTCAATCGGCCCTCGCACGGGAAACGCCGCGACGTGCCTCGTCTCGCCGCTCGCATCCGCGCCGAGGATTCCGTCGCCAGCCTGGCTCACAAAAACCGCGCGCCCATTGCTCCGGGCGCGGCGCGCGATCGCACCACGCATCGCGGCGGGATCATTTTCCGAAACGCCCTCGAGCAGCGACAGCTCGTGGGTGTTCATTTTCCAGATGCACTGCGGCCAGCCGTGCAGTCCGCGGCGGCAGTCCGCGAGCACGGGCACCGACGGGTGCGCGCGCGAAATCTCGCCGACCGCCTCGCGGATGCGCGTGGTGACGGTTCCCGTCTCCGCGATGTCCACCTGATCCATCACGATGATCGCATCGGCGTTCGTCGCGAGTTTCCGCAGCGCGGCGAGAAGACTGTCCTCCACAGTCGCGGGCGTCGCCGTCCAGTTTTTCAAATCGAGCCGGTTGAGTTCCTCAGGCACCTGCCCCGCGCGGTGCAGCATCGGCTTCGTGTAGGTGAAAGTGCGGCGCTCGGGTGTCTGCACAAATCCCGCGCAGTCCACGCGCGGGATTTTTTCCAGCGCACGCCGCAACTCATAGCCCTCGCCATCCTCGCCGCAGAAGCCGATCGGAAAAACCGCGCCTGCGCCCAGCGCCGTGAGATTCGCGAGGATCGTCCCAGCCGCGCCGGGCTGCGAGCGGACGCCGGTGACGTTATGAACCGTCAGCCCGGTCTCGATGGATGTCTCGCTTTTCGCGGGATCGATGTCGAGGTAGCGGTCCAGGCAGAAATCCCCGAGCAGGACGACGCGGAGTTTCGCGTAGCGTTCGGAGAGCTGGGTGAATCGTTCCGGTGTCATGAATGAGCCGCTGATGATGCGCGGCATTTCTTACCGTGCGTGCAATGCAGGTCAATCTGCGGCGCGCGTTCGCCTACTTTGCCGGCACCGCGCCTTTCGCGCCGATGCAGATGAGATGCTTCAATCCGCGCACGAACATCCGGCCTCCTGCGAATGCCGGGCTCGCGAAAGCCGGTTCGCCGAGCGAGGAACGCGAGACCTCCTTGAACTCCCGTGCAGCCGCAGCCACGACGACTGTGCCTTTCGCTGTGATCAGCACGAGCTTGTCGCCGACGAGGCTCGGCGACGCCTTGCACTCCTCGCCGAGTTCGTGCTCCCACTGCTTCTTTCCGTCCTTCGCGTCGTAGCACGTCACCATCCCTTGCGAATCCACGATGAAGACCAGCTCGCCGTTGCTCACGGGGCTCGTGATGTCCGGGATGCCGTCCTCCGCCTTCCATCCGATGTGCGTCTGCGTCACGTCGCCGCTGCCGTCGGGCCGGATCGGTTGCAACGAGTGCGTGGGGCTGATCGTGAACAGCGTGCCGCCTGCAAAAATTGGCGACGGCGTGACCTCGCCATCGAGTGTTTCGGCACGCCACAGCTCCGCGCCGTCCTTCGGCGAATACGCGATGACCCACGGCAACGCGAGTGTGATGAGCTGCGTCTTGCCCGCGGCTTCGATCACGATCGGTGTTGCCCACGACGCGCCGACATTTCGCTCCTTCTCCCACACGGCTGTGCCGCTCGCGCCATCGAATGCAAAGAGCCTGCTGAGCTTGTCGTCCGCCTCGCCCTGATCGATCTGAACGATCACGCGGTCCTGCCAAGTCGCGAGCGACGATGCGTGGCCGTACGCATTCTTTGGAATGGCAAGGTGCTTCGCCCACGCGACGCTGCCGTCGAAATTGAACGCCGCGAGATCGCCGTTCGCGAAGATCGCGTACGCGCGGCGTCCGTCCGTCGCGACGGTCGGTGCGGCCATGCCGCTCTGGTCCGGTGCCTCCTGCTTTTCATCAGCGTCGCGTTCGAGCTTCGGCACCGCAGTCCGCCAGAGGAGTTTTCCGCTCTGCACATCGAAGCACATCACCTCGCACTTCGTGTCATCACCGCCGGAGAGGAACACGCGATCTCCCCACACGACGGGTGAATTGAATCCCATCGCTGGCACGGCAGCGGACCACGCGATGTTTGCGCCGCTCTTCACATCGAAGGTCAGCGGCACCTCGCCCTGTGCGACGCCCCCGCCGTCGGCTCCTCGGAAACGCGGCCAGTTTCCGCGGTATTCTTCCGGCGTCGGCAGGTCGGCGGCGGACACGATGGTCGCACCGGTGATTGCAATGAGTGACAGGATGAGCGTGCCGACGCGGCGGGTGTTCATGAGCGGATCAGGTTTCCCCGAGTAATGCCGTGAATCGGCATCTTGAGCAGAAAAATCTTGTCTGCGCGGATGCTCTGTCTGCGAGGCACTCTCCGTCGGACGACGGCCAAGCGGGTCTTTTCAAATGCTTCGCAGGCCCGGTAGGGTGCGATCATGAATGACACCATCGCAGCGATCAGCACCGCATTCGGCGAGGCGGCGATCGCCGTGCTGCGGCTGAGCGGGGCGCGCGCGGTGGAGATTGCGGATGCTGTCTTCCGATCCAAAATGCGCGCGAGTGAACTCCCCGCGCGCGTCGTGCAGTTCGGCAGCATTTTCGACGGGGACACGCGGCTCGATGATGTGCTGCTGACGGTCTTCCGCGCGCCCGCGAGCTACACGGGCGAGGATGTGGTGGAGATTTCCTGCCACGGCGGCGTGCTCGTGTCGCGGCGCATCCTGGAGGTTCTGTTGCGTGCGGGCGCACGCAGCGCGGAGCCGGGGGAGTTCACGCAGCGCGCATTTTTGAACCGCAAGCTGGACCTCACGCAGGCGGAGGCGGTGATGGATGTCATAAGCGCGCAGACGGACCTCGCGCTCCGCGCGGCGAACGAACAACTCGAAGGCCGGCTCGGCGCGCGCATTCGTGAATTGCGCGCCGCCGTGCTCGACACGCTCGCGCAGGTCGAGGCGTACATTGATTTTCCCGACGAGGACATTTCACCCGAGACGGGCGCTGCGCTGCGCGGGCGAATCGAGAACGCGATCGCGGATGTCGGCGCGCTGCTCGCGACGGCGGGGCAGGGGAAGGTCCTGCGCGAGGGATTGCGCACAGTGATTTTCGGCGCGCCGAATGTGGGGAAATCTTCGCTGCTGAACCGGCTGCTCGGCTACGAGCGCGCCATCGTGAGCCACCACCCCGGCACGACGCGCGACGTGCTGGAGGAGACGATCAACGTCCGCGGCATCCCCGTGCGGCTGATGGACACGGCGGGCATCCGCGAGAGCGCGGATGAATTGGAGCAAGCGGGGATGGAGCGCACACGCCAGGCGATGGAGCGCGCGGATCTCGTGCTGCATTTGGCCGAAGTGCCGCGCGCGCCGCTGGAGCAATTCGGCGGGCTCGCGCTGGAGTCATTTGTCGGCGCGCCGCGCACGCTGTTCGTCCTGAACAAGTGCGACCTCGGCGAGCACGCGGGCTGGAGCGGCGTGGATGCCGTGCGCATCTCATGCACGAGCGGCGAGGGGATGGACGCGCTCACCGCCGCGATTGAAACGAAGGCGCTCGGCGGCGCAGCGAAGGCGGGCTGGAGCGTGGCGATCAACGCGCGCCATCAGGCGTGTCTGGAAACGGCGCGTGATTTTCTCCAAGCCGCACTCGGGGCATTCGATCAGGCGCTGTCTCCGGAATTCATTGCTGAGGAATTGCGCGCCGCGATGGACGCCATCGGCGACATCGTGGGCCGCGCGGACACCGAAGAATTGCTCGGCGTGATCTTCGGGCAGTTCTGTATCGGGAAGTAGCGTCGGGATGGAAGCGCGGCGGATGTGGCGAACGCGGCGTGCTTCGGGGCCGTGACTGGTAAATAGTGACTGCTTCTCTGTCCGCGCAAACATTGTGATTCCCACGATGGCGGAGATGCGACGGCATGAGGGTACGCTGGAATAAGCAGCCCACCAATCACCAGTCACACCTCGGCAGCACGATTGCGTGTGCCGTACCATACGCGTGCGCCTACTTCGCGTAGTCTCGCCACAGCCAGCGCAGTACGTCGGGCAGAATCGCCGTGCCCTGCTTTCCACTGTGTCCGCCGGTGCCGAGTTCGAATTTGTGATCGTAGCCCGCGAATGACAGCGCGGCGTCCATATCCTTGTTTGAGAGCGGCCAGAGGCCGTGGAGATTGTCGAGGTCGGCGGCGCCGTCCTGCAGGAAGACGCGCAGCGGCTTCGGCTTGTCCTTCGTCTTGCGGATGAGCGCGGGGTAGTCGTAGCCGCCGCGGATGTTCGTGAAGCTTCCGATGTAGCTGATGACCTTGTGAAACTGCTCCGGCCGCTCCCACGCGAGCGTGAATGCCGCGATGCCGCCGCTGCTCGTGCCGCACGTGCCCCAGCCTGCGGGATCGTCGGTGAGCTTCACGAGCTTGCGGACCTCGGGAAGAATTTCCTCAGCGACAAAGCGCGCATTCAGGTCGCCCATCGAATCGTATTCGTAGCTGCGGTTGCTGCGCGCGGCCTTGCCCGGTTCGCTCGCGGGCACGGTGCCGGGGCTGATGAAAATGCCGACAGTCACCGGCATGTCCTTCTTCGCGATCAGATTGTCGAACACAACCGGCACTCGGAATCCGCTATCGGGTTTCGCAAAGCCTCCGCCGTCGAAGAACACCATCGCGCACGCGGGCTTCGCGGCGTCGTATTGCTTCGGCACGTAGAGCCACCAGTCGCGCGTCGTGCCGGGGAAGAGCTTGCTCGTGGTGAACGTGAACTTCGTCACGACACCCTGCGGCACGCCCTGCTGCGGCAGCGAATCGGGGCCGAGCGGGTATTCTTCGGCGGCAAATGAGCTGGCAGTGATGGCGAGTGCGAGGAGGAAAAGCGGGCGCATGGCCGTGTTTATGAGCGGTGTGCGCAGCTTCGGCAAATGATCTCGAACTGTTCATCCGCTGGCTGCCGGACGGGCGACTGAACGGGGCGATGGAAACCGCAGTTGCCGAAAACGGATCGGAGCCGTGCTGCGAGGGGCGGCGATTAGCGCGACACGCTCGGTGAGTTCGCCTTTTTGATGAGCAGCTTGCGCTCTTTTCCGGGCAGGGCCATGCGTTGCAACGACGCTTCCTTTTCGCCGACCTCCTGGCCGGCGAAGAGGATATCCTCTGCGCTGAGCCAGCAGCCAGCCCATCCAAAGTATCCCTTCGGAGTCAAACGCGTGGCTTTCTGCGTCGTCAAATCAAACGTCCACAACGCGGGCGGCGGACCCTCCCAGTCCTTGCGTTTCACGATTTCATTCATCTCCACGTCCATGAGCAGCGTGCCGCCGTCCGGCGAGACGGCGAAGTGCGATGCGCTGCTGAAGGAGCCCTTGGGAATGAATGCATCAAGGGTCCAGCTTTTGAGTTCGGCACCGTCGGTCCCGACTTGTAAAATTTTGCTGAGATCCTGAATGTAGAGCGAGCGGCCGTCGGGAGCCCAGCAGGCCGACCAGAAGGAGTTGTTTTTTTCCGCGGCCTTTTTCAGGTAGCGGAAGCCGGTGCCGTCCGCTTTGACGAGGCCGAGGTGCCATTCGTTGTCGGTGTAGATGCTGAAAAGAAGCTGCGTGCCGTCCGGCGACCAGACGGGGCGGAAGCAATTGTCGCTCGGGATTTGGTTTTTGAAGATGGTCACTTTTCCCGTCGCAACGTCGGCGACGGCGATGTTGCGGGCCGGGCCGTCCTTGCCGGCGGAGTGCGTGAACGCGATCCGGGTGCCGTCCGGCGAAATCTCCGAATCGGAGCCGGTGGCGATCTTCTTCGCGCCGGTGCCGTCCGACTTTGCCACCCACACGGCGTCACCGCGCTCGAAGCCCAGCATCCGCGGTACATCCGCGGCGAAGCTCATGGAGATCAGGAAGACGAAAGCAGCGGAGATAAGCGAGCGCGTCATGCGTTGAATGATGTGGACTCTGGAGCGGTGTGGGCAAGCAGGATTGGGGCGAATCTGCTGGGCGTCGGCCGGTGTTTCCCGCTACAAAAAATTGCAGTTCATCCTCAATTCCATGCGCGCCATTTCCGCTTTCGTCATCGGCCTGATTTTGTTTCTCGCCGACGTCCGCGCTGCCGGGCCGAAGTGGAAAAAATACCCGAATGCGCGCTTCGGCTTTGTGCTCACGTATCCGGGCGAGTTGATCGCCGGCCCGCTGCCTGCGAATGGCGGTGGGCGTGAATTTCACACGGCGGATGGAGAATTCAGTGTGCTGGCGAATGGACATTTCCTAATGGCGGACGATGGCGACTCACTCGAGAAACGATGGAAGGATGAACTGAAGGAATGCGGCGACTCCGTGACTTACAAAAAGAAAGTGGCCACGTGGTATGTCGTCTCCGGCGTCGGGAAGAACGGTGTGGAATACTACGTGAAGTTTTTTGTGAAGGGATCGAACTGGGCGGAATTCCGGATCACCTACCCGCACGCGAAGAACAAAAAATACGATCTGTGGGTGGCGGAGATCGAAAAGACGTTCGTGCCGTTTCGCGAGGGGGATTTCGATCGGCTCAAGTGATCGCGAAGGCACGGGGCCGCCGATTGCCGGGATGTTCGCTTGAGCGGCAGCGGCCACTACGCGCATGATGCCGCATCATGGCCGAACAGAACTTCACGCAGGACTTCTCGCCGGACAGGCCCGGGCCTGCTTCGGAGCCGAAGCAGGCGGAAAAGGCGGCGGAGAAATCGCGCGGGCTCATCGGCACCACGTTCAGCGGGCATGAGATCGAGGGCGAGTTGGGACGCGGCGGCATGGGTGTCGTGTACCGTGCGCGGCAGGTGAAACTGAACCGCACGGTCGCGCTCAAGATGCTCACCGGTCATTACGGCGCGGACGAACTGAAGCGCTTTCTCGCCGAGGCCGAGACCGCGGCGCGGCTGCAGCACGCGAACATCGTCCACATTTACGAGGTCGGTGAAAACGAGGGCGTGCCGTTCTTCTCGATGGAGTTTGTCGAGGGCGGATCGCTCGCGGACAGGCTTCGCAAAAATGGCCCGCCGCCGGTGCGCGAGGCCGCGGCGCTGATGATGAGCGTGGCGCGCGCGCTGCACTTCGCGCATCAAAACGGCGTGGTGCACCGCGACATGAAGCCGGGCAACGTGCTGATGGATTCCAACGATGTGCCGAAGGTCGCCGACTTCGGCATCGCGAAGCGGCTGAGTGACGACAGCGCGCTGACACTTTCAGGCGCGGTCATCGGCACGCCGGCCTACATGGCTCCCGAGCAGGCGAAGGGCACGAGCCGCCATGTCGGCCCCGCGGCGGATGTGTATGCGCTCGGTGCGATGCTTTACGAAATGCTCACGGGCCGGCCACCGTTCCTGCCGGACGACAGCGAGGAGGCGATCACCATCCGCGTGATGAGCGAGGTTCCCGTCTCACCCGCGTACCACTGCCCGCAGATCCCGCGCGATCTCGAAACGATCTGCATGAAGTGCATCGAGAAGGAGCCGCGCGACCGTTACATCAGCGCCGCCGCGCTCGCGGAGGATCTGCGCCGCTTCCTCGACGACGAGCCCATCCTCGCGCGCCCGCCGACGAAGCTGGTGACGACGATGCGCTGGGTGCGCCGGCATCCGTGGAGAATCGCCCTCGGTTTTGCAGTGCTGCTGCTCGCCGTCGGCGCACAGAAGCTGTGGTACTGGCAGTATTACGTCCGCACGCACGTGCAGTACGCGGATACGATTGACTACGTGCGCGGAGTCATCGAGCCGGTGAAGCTGGTGCCAAAGGAGGAGGCGGAGCGCCACCCGGTGAGTCTGCGCGTCACGCGGCGCGGGCGGCGCGGGCCGGTCACGATGGTGGAGGTCATGAATGCGCGCGGCCATCCCGCAGTCATGAGGCTTGTGGGGCTCGCCGAGCCGATCCCGATTTACATCGAGGGGATCACCGGCTCGATGCCGTTCATGGAGCGCATGCCCGAGACGACGAAGGTGGAGATTTTCTACGTGGGCGACACGGTGCGCGAACTGAAGGGCCGCGATCACACGGGCACCGTGAACTGGCGGCTGATTTACGACGAGGCCAGCGATGACGATTCCAGTTCGGAAGCAAAGGCCCGCTTCGTGCATGGGGAAGAGGATGCGGCGGCAAAGGGCGGCAAGGCTCCGGCGAAAACCGTGCATGCGCGGTTTGCCAATATCCGCGGTTCCGACCGATCGAGCATCGTGGGGAAGGCGGCGCACATCGAGTTTCAGCGGGACTCAGCCGGCCACGACACGCTGATCCGCTTTTTCGATTCGGCGGATGGCGCTGCGCCGAATGGCGAGAAGACCTACGGCTACCGCATCGAACGTGACGGCGCGGGACAGATCACACGCCTTTTCAACCTCGGGAAGGACGGCTCGCCAGCCGCGAATCGCGAGGGCCTCACCGCACTCGCACTCACACGGGCGTCGGACGGGCGGATCGTGCGGTTCGAGCCGCTCAATGCCGGGGGAATGCCTGCGGCCCTGCTCGGCGTTTCGTCCATGACGTGGGACTATGACTCCGTGGGAAATGCGATCCGCATCAGCCGCCTCGATGCGCAGGGCAAGCCGCTCGTGTCATCCGCCGGAGAGTGGAGCGTGCAGGAGCTGGGCCGCAACGAGCGGGGCGAAATCACCAGCCGGAAGCTTTTTCAGACCGGCGCGGACGGAGCGCGCACGCAGCTTTCGGAAAGCATCTTCGCGTATGACGATTTCGGCCACCCGTCGGACTTCCGCTTTTCCGGCGGGGGCACCCAATGGCGGAGCGCATACCGCAACGATGCCGATGGCGATGTCCTCGAGGAGACCTGCCTTGACGCCGACGGGCACCCGGTCGCCGGGGAGCGGGGCTTTGCGATCCGGCGGCAGACTTACACGCGCAGCGCACAGGGGCTGCGGCGCGAGGAGACCTATTTCGACGCAAAGGGCGCGAAGACCTACAGCAAGAGCGGGCACCACAGGCTGATTGATGAATTCGATTCCGCCGGGATGCTCCACCGCCAGACGATGGAGGATCACGATCCCTCGCGGTTCAAATATTACCGCCTCGTGACCGAGCCCGAATACGACGAGCAGGGAACCATGAAGCGGAACGTGACGCGCTTTGAGCTGGAAAACGGAAAGCTCGCGGCGGACGCGGGCCTGGCCTTCACGATGAGCGAAACGCTCTATGACGAAAAGGGCCGCGAGAAGATGACTTGGGAAACCGGCTATTCCGTGGCCGACTCCGGTGCGCCCGTGTGGCGGCGCGACATCGAATGGTACGCCACCGGAGTCATGCAGCGCCGCGTGTGGCAGGCATACAATGAGGACCGCCAGCAACTCGACACGCTGCCCAACACCAGCTACGCGCGCTCGGAGGAGGAATTCGACGTGCAGGGCTCCCTGACGCGAAAACTGGAGACGGGATACGCGGAGTCGCGCGTCGGTTTCCACAGCCGCGAATTGCGGGTTGCCCTCGGGCAGTTGCAAGGCGTCGTGCTGCTCAAGGCGGATGGCAGCGAACTGAAGGACGTGCGGGTGCTCGTGCATGCCATCCTTCCCGATGCGCAGACGGCGACGGCGCAGTTGCACGTGGGCGATCAGTTCCTCACCGCGAACGGCGTGCCGGTGACCAACGCCTATGAATGGATGATCAACGGGAATTTTGCCGGAGGCTGGATCGAAGTGCTGCGCGACGGGAAGCGGCTGCGGATCGAGGGTTTCACGAAGGGGCCAATAGGCGTCCTGCTCGAGGACCGCGGGCCCTTGGCAACGCAGTAATCACCCTCTGCATCGAGACTGGAGCGGACGCGCAGGCGTGCGTCCTTGACGCTTTGAGGGGCATTTGTCATTCAGACGCTGCAACACCCATCCTATGCCTGACTCACCCATTTCATCGCCGGGCGGTTCAACGAAAGACGAAGTCGGATTACTGGAGATACTGAAGCTCCTGATCGAAACGAAGAAGGTGCGGACGACGGCGGACCTGCTGAAGTATGCGTCGCAGTACGGGGCGCCGGAGGCGGAGGAGCGGCTGCGGACGCTCGATGCGGAAGCGGTGCCGATGGAACTCGCGTATGACTCGATCAGCGTGCATCTGCGGATCCTCTCGCACAAGCGCAACGGCGCGCTGCTGGCCGGATGCCGAGGGCAAAAGGTGGGCATGATCCTGCCGATGCCGCCGCATCTCCCGCACCTTTTCCTCGGGGTCGCGGAGGTCACATTTTTCCAGCCGCAGGAAGGCCCGGCGCACGGCTCGATGCATGAGTTCACGGATCGCGCGGTGAAGGGTGCGCGCGCGTGCCGTGCGAAGGCGCAGGAGATGCAGGCGATTGTTTTCGAGGCGTTCCGGGAGGACGGCCAGTTGTTCGCGGATGTCGCGGTGGCCGAGGTGCTCGAGCCGAAGATGCTGCCCGCGGGAATCCGCCTCATCGCGCATTTGCGGCCGCACCGGAATCCGCAGGACGTGGCGCTCACATTCACCAGCGAAGTCGCATTCATATGAAAACCATCACCCGATTTTCCATCGTGGGCACGTGGCTTGTCCTTGCGTTGCTCTTCCTCTTCGGCTGCGGCCATGCGCTGGCGGGCGAGCCGTCCGCTGCTGCGGTGCCGGACGGTTCGCAGCCGTGGCTCATGACATGGAGCGCGGGTGTGCTCATGCTCGGGCTGCTGTTCAGCGCGTTCTTCGCGATGACGCGCTACAACGTCCCGCTCCCGCTCGCGATGAGTCTCGTGAGCCTGACGTTCCTCGTCATCCAGTGGAAGGGCGCGCCAAACATCCTGCGCTCGGGCTTTGAACACTACGCGGCGATCACCGTGCTCTTCACCGCGGTCGCGATCCCGGCGCACATGATCGAGCGCTCGCAGGGTTTCAAATGGGTCGCCGCATGGCTCGGTCATCAGCTCGGGAAAATCCGCCTGCGCAATCCGCGTCTCACGATACCGCTGCTCGTCGCCGTGCTCCTCGGCGCGACCTACGTGACTGCGGGGCTGATGCACAATGTCACCTCGATCCTCATCATGACGCCGGTGATCATCCGGCTGTGCGCTTCGTACCAGGTGCCGTCGCGCTGGATTCTCAGCGCCGCGCTCATCGCGAGCAATCTCGGCGGCTTCTCCACGCGCTGGGGCGACACGCCGAACATCATCGAGTCCGGCACGTGGGGACTCGAGGCCGGCGATTTCATGCGCGAGGTGCTGCCCGCGAATCTCATCGTCGTCGGCGTGCTCATCGTCGTCGCGACGATCCTCACGCAGCGCGGCATCAGCAAGCGGAGCCGCGCGGCGGGCGCGACGCAGGTGCCTTTCTACACGCTGCAGGTCGCGCAGACTGCGGCGGACTGGAAAAAGGCGAAGGCCGATCTCGCGATTGATCACCGGCTGCTCACCATCGGCCTCACGCTGCTCACGCTGTTCATCGTGCTGCATGTCGTCTTCCACGAACTCGCGATCACCATCGGCGCCGCGACCATCGTGGCCGCTGTGCTGCTCGATCGGAAAACTGAGCGCTATCACACGCTGACATCGCTCGGCTTCGACGTGTACCTCGCCTTCGCCGCGATCTTCATCCTCGCGGGCTGCGTTTCAAATTCATGGATCGGCGAGTCGCTCCACCAGCAGCTCATTTCCGCGAAGGCCGCGACTTGGGTCATCTCGGTCACCGGCTACTTCGGCACGACTTTCACCGAAGCCGCGTCGTGGGCCACCGCCGTCTCCGGACAGATTCACGGGCTCGACGCTTCGCACGCCGCGGCGTGGGCGCTCGGCGGAGGAATTTGCGCGGGCAGCAGTTCGCTCGTCACCGCAGCCTCGGCGGGCATCATCCTCGCGGAGGAAAGCGGGCGCTTCAACGACCCCGAGCACGCCATCACCTTCAAGCGCTACCTCGCGTTTGGCCTGCCGTTCTCGCTGTTCACGCTCGTCTTCTACGCGGTGTATTTCACCGTCTTCCGCTAAGTGGCAGAAAAAGATCGAAGCTTCTTCGGGGACATCGGCGGGGTCTGGTCCCGGCGCCAGCAAATCTGGCAGCTCGTGCCGCGCGGGGCCAAATTCATTTTTGCAACCGCGATCCTCATCACGGCCGGTGCCGCGGGCGTGGAGACCGGCATCGCCCTGCTGCTCGGGCGCTTTTTCGATCGCGTGCTGAAGCTCACCGGCCAGCCCGCGAACGAGATCCTGCGCTACGCCGGCTACTCGCTCGCGGTGCTGGCGGGCGCGTATGTCCTCAAGGAATCGCTCAATCTTCTGCGCCGGCGGATGATTAGCCGCAGCACGACCCGCATCGAGCGCGACATGACCGTGCGCGTCGTCGGGCACCTGCTGAAAGTGGATCTCGGCGTGCTCGCGAAGGAACGCGTGGGCTCGCTCCACGGCCGCATCTCCCGGAGCGTGGAGGGCTACGTGAAATTCCTGAAGGTCGCCTTCACGGACGCCATTCCCGCAGTGCTCACCGCGCTTTTCGCACTGGGCGCCGGGATTGCCACCGATTGGCGAATCGGGATCGTCATGCTCTGCGTGGTGCCGATCTCGATCGCCATCACGGTGTGGCAGGTCACTTCGCAAAAGGGCATTCGCCTCACCCTGCTTCAGGCGAAGGAAGGGCTCGACGGCACGATGGTCGAGCAACTCAGCGGACTCGAATACATCCGCGCCGCGAACACCCACCGGCAGGAAGTCCAGCGCGTGGAAAACGCCGCCGAAGCGCGCCGCGTGCGCGAACTGGGACACGTGATGGCGATGGCCCGCTTCGACTGGCTGAAGGCGGTGAATGAAAATCTTTTCCACGTTTTGATCATCGGCTTCGCCATCGTCCTCGCTGCGCGGGGCGGGGGAAACTACGGAACGGTCTTCACGTTCTCGATGCTCTTCCTGAACATCATGCGTCCGCTGCGCGAAGTGCACCGCATCCTCGACGAGACTTACGAAACCAGCCTCCAGGTCAACGTCATCCTCGGGATGCTCGGGCAGCCGGTGGATCAGAGCTTCGGCGTCGCGACACTGCGCCCGCCGAAACTCGACGGCTCCGTGCCGCTCCTCGAATGCCACGACCTTGTCGTCGAATACGAAACACCGACCGGCCCGCGCCGCATCCTCGACGGCGTCACGCTCGCGATCACGCAGGGGCAGACCGTCGGCATCGCGGGCCCGTCGGGTTCGGGAAAAAGCACGTGGCTGCGCGCGATGCTGCGGCTGCTTCACCCGACCAGCGGCGAAGTGCTCGTCGGCGGCGTGCCCATCGGCGTCCTCTCCCGCGATGACATCGGCAAAAGCGTCGGCTACGTCTCGCAGACACCATTCGTCTTTTCCGGCACCGTGCGGGAAAACATCGCGTATGGCTGTGGCGAAGTGACTCTCGAACAGATCCAGGAGGCCGCGCGGCAAGCGCACGTCCATGAGGACATACTCGAAATGCCGCAGGGCTACGACAGCCCGCTCAACGAACGCGGCGCGAATCTCTCCGGCGGACAGCGCCAGCGCATCGCGCTCGCGCGCATGTTTCTCAAAAACCCGCCCGTGCTCATCCTCGACGAGGGCACCAGCGCGCTCGACAACCTTAGCGAGCGCCGCGTGCGCGCCGCGATCGATCACGCGCGGCAGTCGCACACCGTCATCATGGTCGCGCACCGGCTGAGCACGCTGCGCGACACCGATCGCATCTTTGTCTTCGCCGAGGGCCGCGTGGCGGAGCAGGGGAGCTACGACGAACTCGTGGCGAAAAACGGCGTCTTCGCCGAACTCGTCCGCAGCGCCGAAGCCGGGTAGTTTCTCGCCCTTATTCTCTCTCCTAAAATCATGAGCACAACACCCGTAATCTTCGTCTGGCCCGGCGATCTCCATCTCGAATTTCCCGACCGCCCCAATTACAAAACCGCGCTGTGGATGGCGGACGAGGTGAACGATTTGATCCGTCCCGATTTCGTGCAGTTTGCTGGCGACAACGTGCAGCACGCCAAGGACGGCGAGTGGGCGCTTTTCAAGAGCGTCCATGAAAAGCTGAAGGCGCCTTTCCATGCGCTCGTGGGCGATCACGACGCGCACCACGATGTCGGCGCGCACGCCTACCAGTCGCATCTCGGCGCTACTTACAAGGCGTACACCGTGCGCGGCTGGCGGTTCATCTGCCTGAACACGATGCAAAGCCGCCCGCTCGGCATGAGCGAGGAGCAGTTGATCTGGTTCCGCTACGAAGTGGATTCGGCGCTCGCGCGCGGCGAGCGCATCGTGGTGTTCCAGCATCACTATCCATTTCAGGTATGGGAGGATTTTGGCACCGCACCCGGCATGGCGGCATGGCGCGAAATCATCCAGACAAAGCCGATCACTGCGATCTTCGCAGGCCACACGCACTACGGGCAGATCGCGAATGACGGACGGCATCTCTATGTCGCCACGCGCTCGATCGGCGAACCCGAAGGCGGCCCTGCCGGCTATGCAATCGTGCATCTCGACGGCGAAGATCTCGCACTCACCTATCGCAGCGTGGACGACCGCGGCCCCGTCGCGCTCATCACGCATCCGCGCCGGCTCATCCTCGCCACAAAAGCCGCGCACATCGTCACCGGCCCTGTGCAGGCCGCCGTGCGAGCCTGGTCGGCAGCACCGATCACTGCGGCGGAGGCTCGGATTGATGACGGCCCGTGGATCGCGATGCAACCCGGCGGCGAACGTTCATGGAGTTTCCTCCTTCCGGGAGACACGCTCGCCAAGGGCGAGCACACTTTTGAAGTTCGGCTCACCGATGCGAACAAGGCGGAGGGCACGGATCGCATCACATTTCTTTGTGATCGCTCGGGACGCTACAATCCGTATCCGACGGTTGAGCCTGTCGTGCGGGCGACCAAGTTTTGCTGATTTTCATCAGGATGCTCCCGGCGTGACATCGAGCCGACGCCGCCGGGCTGCATTGCGGAAGAGGCCGGGCGTATCGTAATGATACCGTCCGTTTTTTCGCATGTGGAGCAACACCACGGATGCGTGGAATGGCGAAGCATCGCGTAAAGGCCGGAATCATGTCTTTGGACTCGGATGATTTGTGGGCACCAACTCGGATCGCGTCCGCATTGACCATGCGCTCCACTTCGGACGACAACGCAGTCTCACGCATGATTCGCCCTGTCTTCATCTCGTTCATCCTCGCCTGCGCCAATCTCAGCACCGCAGTTCGCGCGGAGTCTCTCCCGGAGATCGTGAATGTCTCAGCCTTCGACCCGAAAGAGCGGCAGCGTTCGGGCAGGGGCTTTTCAGAAAACGATGTCTCCGCTCTCCGTGCAAACGGAGCGAGCGGGCTCATCGCCCGAGCCGGAAAAGGCGGCGTTCTCGACGACAAGTGCGCAAACTTCATCGCTGCGGCGGATCGTGAAAATCTGCTGCCGGGCGTTTACTATCGGCTGCAAACGCACGCCGATGCGGGGAAGCAGGCGGATCAGTTCATTTTCCGGGCGCAGTCACTGGTGCGCAGCCGGTCGTGGAACGCGCCCTCGTTGCTCCTATGCGGAGACTTTGATGCGTCATCGAAACTGACCGACATCCTCGGCTTCATGGAACGGGTGGAGTCGCGCACCGGAGTCATTCCCGTCGCGTACTTGGAAAACAGCGCGCATCTCAAAATCCTCCTCGGCGGTGCGGATGATAACACAAAGGCGAAGCTGCGCCGCATGCCATACTGGCTCGCCCTTTATGCGCACGACAGCGGCGCGGGACCGCAGTTCCCAGCGCCCGGCAATCCACGGGGACTGCTGAAACAATACAACGTGTGGCCGGACTGGACGCTCTGGCAATACGGTGGCGTGGATTGGGAGCGTGGTGCCGCGAGGGCGAAGGTCTACAACCACGGCCCGTATCGTTTCAGCCCTTACTTTGGAGACCTCGACCGCCCCGTCGAACGCAACGTATTCAATGGCTCCCGTGCATCGTTGCAGGCGTTTTGGAAACGCCACGGTCTGCAACTGCACTGAGCGCTTTTGTGTTCGCGGGACGGGCCACGGACGCAGCCACTCGGCGATTCGTCATCAATCTCCCCGTCAAATCTCGAAGTCCGTGTCGAACTTCAGCCGGTCGCGCAGGAAATCCAGGATGTGCGTGAGGCTCTCGGCGACGTTCAGCCTGCCGGTCTCGATGATGATCTCGGGGTTCGTCGGCGCCTCGTACGGCGCGTCAATGCCGGTGAACTGCTTCAGTTCGCCCAAGCGCGCCTTTTTGTAGAGGCCCTTCGTGTCGCGCTGTTCGCAGACTTCGAGCGGGGTGTTCACGAAGACTTCGTAAAACTCCACGCCGCTCTCCATCGCGATGGCGCGCGCGCGGCGGCGGTCGGCCTGATACGGCGAGATGAACGCGGTGATGACGACCACGCCTGAATCAGCCATGAGCCGCGCAACCTCCGCGACGCGGCGGATATTCTCCACGCGATCCTCGGGCGAAAAGCCGAGGTTTGAATTCAGCCCGTGGCGGATATTGTCGCCGTCGAGGACGTAGGTCTGCATCCCGAGGTTGAAGAGTTCACGATCCAGCGCCTTCGAGAGCGTGCTTTTGCCACTGCCGCTCAGGCCGGTGAACCACACGATGGCACCCTTGTGCCCGTTGCGCGCGAAGCGCCGGACCTGCGTGACCGCGCCTTCGCTCCAGAAAATGTTCGCCGACTTCGGCTGCGAGCGGTCGGTGTAGATGCCGTCGAAGATGATGCCGCCGCCGGCGACATTGCGGTTGTCCACGATGACGAAGCGGCCGAGGAGCGCGTTGCGATCCGCGTTGTCAAAGGCGAGCGCGCCGCGCGTCTGGATGGTGATCTCCGCGACATCATTCCTCGCGATGTAGCCGCGGTCGCCGGGGAGAGTGTCGAGCGTGGAGGCATCAATGATGCGCTCGATGCTCACGACCTCCGCGTCGAGTTCCTGCGTGGTGAGCTTCAGCTTGTAGCGCTCGCCGACGGTGAGGTTGCGTTTGCCCATCCAGAACAGCCGCGCCTTGAAACGATTCGATTCAATCGGCGCGTCCGTTTCCAGCGAAGCGACGTGTCCGCGCTCGACGAAAATCTGCTCGGTGAGCGTGATGCCGATGCTCTCGCCTGCCGTCGCAGACGTCTTCACCGGCGCGTTCCAGTTCTCGATGGTCTTCACCACGCCGGTTTTGTTGCCGGGTGAAAAAACGAGCGTGTCGCCGATCTTCAGCGACCCGGCCTCGATGCGCCCCGCGATGATACGTCGCTCATCGAAGCGATACACCGCCTGCACCGGAAAGCGCAGCGGGAGATCGTGGAGCGGCTTCGGCGGCTCGAAGGTGTCGAGCATGTCCGTGATCGTCGGGCCGGTGTACCACTTTGGATTTCGGATCTCGGACTTAGGATCCGTGCCCGCCGGTTCGCGTTGGGCGACATTGATGCCGTTGCGCGCGGAGATCGGAATGAACGCCCGCGCTTCGAGTCCGATGTCCTTGAGGAACGCCGTGTAGTCCGCGACCACCTTGTCGAACACGCCCTTGTCGAAACCGACGAGGTCCATCTTGTTCACCGCGACGACGACCTGTCGGATGCCGAGCAGCGAGAGCAGGTAGCCGTGCCGCTTGCTCTGCTCCTGAATGCCCTCGTTCGCCGCAATGAGGAGCACCGCTGCATCCGCGCTCGCTGCGCCGGTGATCATGTTTTTCAGGAACTCCTTATGCCCCGGCGCATCAATGATCACGTAGGGCCGCTTGACCGTCTTGAACTGAATCTGCGTCGTATCAATCGTGATATTTTGCGCCTGCTCCTCGAGCAGCGCGTCGAGCAGGAACGCATACTCGAACTCCATGCCCTCCTCTTTGCACGCCGCCTGAATCTGCTCGACCTTGCCATCGGGCAGCGACTTCGTGTCGTAGAAAATGCGGCCGATGAGCGTGGATTTTCCGTGATCGACGTGGCCTACGAAGACGACGCGCAGGCGACGTTCGGAGGAAGATTTCGGATTTCGGATACCGGATACCGGAAAGGTTTCTGCTGCGGTGCTCATGTGGAAATTTGGGACTTGGTTCCCTTGCGGGCGGTTTTGATGGAAGAAACGACGATGGACAAAATCTCGTTGGCCTCGCGTTGAAGTTCGGTGGTCCGTGCTGCCGGGACGAGTCCGAGTTCGATGATGATTTCGATCCAGTAGAGTGTCTCGTCACACTCCTCCTCGACGATTCCCATGCGGCTGATGAAGTCAGCACGCGAGCGCCCACGGATCGCAGCGCGGTAGTTCGCCCCGACTGAAGTCGCGCAACGGATGAGCTGCTTCGCCGCGACCTGCGACGTTGTCGTCTTCGGCAGCGACTCCGCGAGCCGGATGCAACGAATGCCGAACTGGAACGTGCGCTTTCGAAATTCCTCTCTTGTCATCAGAGCAGTCACTTTCCGGTATCCGGTATCCGGTATCCGGTTTTCACATGAACCCCTTCGCGCGGAGCTTCTGCATCGCGTTGCGCTCGTGGTGATCCTGCGCGCGGCCGGCGCGCTCGCTGGTCTTGGTGTGCGCGAGTTCGTCCACGATTTTGTCAATCGTGTCCGCGTCGCTCTCGACCGGGCCGGAGATCGGCCAGCAGCCGAGCGAGCGGAACCGGTAGCGGTGCCCGTCCTTCGCCTTGCGCGAGAAATACATCTTCGGAATCGGGATGCCCTCGCGCTGGATATACATCCAGATGTCGCGCTCGCTCCAGTCGAGCAGCGCCTGCACGCGCACGTGCTCGCCCGGCGCGCAACTCGTGGTGAACTGGTTCCAAAACTCCGGCGGCTGATCCTTGTAGTCCCACTCAAAGTCCTTCGTGCGCGGCGAAAAATAGCGCTCCTTCGCGCGAGTCGGATCCTCGTCGCGGCGGATGCCCGTGATGAGCGCGTCCCACTTGTGCTCCGCCATCACCTGCTGGAGCGCGACGGTCTTGAGTTCATGCGTCACCGTCACCGGGTCCGTCGTGTCGTAGCCGATCACGCGGCCCACGTAGTCGCCGCGTCCCGCGCGCGCGTCCTCGTTGATTTTCACGATGAGATTCAGCCCGTGATACTTCACCGCCCAGTCGCGGTATTCGATCATCTCTGGGAATTCGTAGGTCGTATCAATGTGCAGCAGCGGGTAGGGGATGTGCCCGCCGAACGCCTTTTTTGAGAGCCAGATGAGGACGTTCGAGTCCTTGCCCATGCTCCACGGCATGCAGATGTTTTTGAAATGGTGAAATGCCTCGCGGATGAGGAACACGCTCTGCGCTTCGAGCTGGTCGAGGTGCTCCTGGTCGCTGTGCGCGATTTTCTCCGGGAAAAATGCAGCCGGTTCATCGGCCCCCGGCGCTGCGTAGAGCCGGGAGTAAGCGGGATGCTTGGAAAAGTCGGACATTGAATTTGGACGGACGGTATTTTTTGAAAAGGGGCGGTGAGGAAAGCAGCCAAACCCCAAGTTGTCTATCGGGAGAAGCGGACTTTCTCTCGTCTGCGCGCTCATCCGGTGCTGCGCTATCGGAGGGCTTCTCCGACACTTTTGAAGGACTGGAAGCGGCTTAGGCAGTGTTCACGAATGATCTGATTCACAAGGAATCGTCCGGATTCCCAAAGCAATTCCGCCGCATCAAACCGCCAGCAGCCCCATCGCGACCATGCGTGCAAATGCGCTGAGCGTGTTCGCATCGCGGATTTCGCCCGAGGCGATCATCGTGCGGAATTCCTCGGTGGAAAATGCGCGGCATTCCGTGATGGATTCCGCCGCCTCCGGCTTCGCGCCTTCCGCAGTCGGAACAACGGGCCGCGCGAGCACGAGGTGGCTGTGTTCGTCGGTGAAGCCGCAGCTCGGAAAATAGTGGCCGAGCGAAATCAGCTCGCCGCCCGGCGCGAGTTCGTAGCCCGCTTCCTCCTCCAGCTCGCGCAGTCCAGTCGCGCGGATTGCATCGGGATCGGAAGTGTCGTCAATCTGCCCCGCAGGAAATTCCCAGATTGTCGAGCGGATCGGCACGCGTTCCTGACGCACGAGCAAAAACTTTCCATCCGCAGTCATCGGCGCGACGACCACCGCGCCTTTGCGATGCACGACTGTCCACGTGAACGGCTCGGGCCGCGTCGGCGAAGTCACCGTCGCGCGATGCACCTCGACGTACGGATTTGCAAACTGCTGCTCGCTGGAGATGACGTTCCAGCCGTCGCTGTTCTGAATGAAGCGGTGAAAACGATCCATGCGAGTTTAGCTGAGTGATTTCTTCCACCGCGCGAGCTGAGCTGCGACGTTTTTCGGGGACGGCGCGCCGATGCCTTTGCGCGCGGCCATCGCGGTTGCGAGGTCGAAGCACCTGGCCACGTCCTTTTCAAAAGCGGGCGAAAGCGTGCGCCAGTCGGCGAGCGTGAGCTGCGGGAGATCGCAGCCGCGCTGCGTGCAGAGTGCGACGGCCTTGCCGACGACTTCATGCGCGCTGCGGAAGGGCACGCCGCGGTTCACGAGGTAGTCAGCCACATCGGTCGCGAGCAGCATCGGATCGGCGACGGCGGCGGCGCACGCGGCGGCATTTGCCTTCGTGCCGTCGAGCATTCCTGCGAAGACGGCGAGCGCGGCCTTCACGGTGTCCACGCTGTCGAAGACGGGCTCCTTGTCCTCCTGCATGTCGCGATTGTAGGTCATCGGCAGGCCCTTCAGCGTCGTGAGGAGTGAGACGAGATTGCCGATGACGCGGCCTGTTTTTCCGCGCGTGAGTTCGGCGACGTCGGGATTTTTTTTCTGCGGCATGAGCGAGCTGCCAGTCGTGTAAGCGTCGCTGATGGTGATGAACTTGAACTCGCTCGACGCCCACAGGATCACATCCTCGCTGAGCCGCGAAAGGTGCGTCGCCACGAGTGCGAGCGCGGCGAGCAACTCGACGGCGAAGTCGCGATCGCTCACCGCGTCCATCGAGTTTTGCGTGATCGCGGGAAAGCCGAGCAGCTTCGCGACGAGCTTGCGATCCAGCACGATCGTCGAGCCCGCGATGGCACCGCTGCCGAGCGGCAGCACATTGATCCGCTTGCGGCAATCCGCCACACGCCCGAGGTCACGCTCGATCATCTCGACGTACGCGAGCAAGTGATGCGCGAAATACACCGGCTGCGCGCGCTGGAGATGCGTGTAGCCGGGGATGATGATGTCGCGGTTCCGCTCCGCAAGTTCCACGAGCGCCCGCTGCAAGTCGCGCAGCAGTTCCGAAATCGCATCGCACTCGTCGCGCAAATAGAGCCGGATATCGAGTGCCACCTGATCGTTCCGCGAACGGGCCGTATGCAGCTTCGCACCGGCGTCGCCGATGCGCTTGGTCAGCTCTGCCTCGATGTTCATGTGGATGTCCTCCAGCTCCGTCTTGAAGCGGAACTTCCCCGCCGCGATCTCCTCGCCGATTCCACGCAGCCCCGCGACGATCTGCGCGCGCTCCTTTTTCGAAATCAGCCCCGCCTTTTCCAGCGCGGCGCTGTGCGCGATGGAGCCCTCGATGTCATGCCGCCACAGCCGCCAGTCGAAGCTGATGCTCTCGCTGAACGACTGGAGCAGTGCGGCGGTTTGTTCTTTAAATCGGCCTTTCCACATAGGGCGCGGAGCATTCCGCACGTGCCGCCGCGGTGCAAGAACGCGGTGTTGCTGTTGACCGCTGGACGGCTTTGCCAAACTTCAAAGCCGGGCACCGCTCCGCTGGCGCGCGCCGTGCTTGGAAATGGAAGCCCATGCCCAATCGAAAGCGGACGTTGCTCGCCAGCCTTGTCCTCGTCGCCGCAGTGCTCCTCGCCTACGGTGCCGTGTGGCGTTTCGATTTTGTCCGCTACGACGACGCCAGCCACGTCTTCGACAATCCGCACATCGCCACGGGCCTCAGCGCCGAAAATATCCGCTGGGCATTCGCGCAATACAACGCCGGGCAGTGGCTCCCGCTCACATGGATTTCATTCATGCTCGATGTGTCGCTCTTCGGCCTCGCGCCCGGCGCGATGCACGGCATGAACGTCCTCCTCCATGCCGCGAACGCGCTGCTTCTCTTCACGCTGCTCCGCAGGATGACCGGCCAGTTCTGGCACAGCTTCGCCGTCGCCGTGCTCTTCGCGCTGCACCCCGTGAACGTCGAATCCGTCGCGTGGATCAGCGAGCGGAAGAATGTCCTGAGCACCTGCTTCTGGCTGCTCGCGACGCTGGCCTACGTCCGCCACGCCGCGCGACCGCGCGCGGCCACGATGGCGCTGGTCGCCGTGTTCCTTGCGTGCGGGTTGATGGCAAAGGCCATGCTCGTCACGCTGCCCTGCACGCTGCTGCTGCTCGATTTCTGGCCGCTCGCGCGCTGGCGCACGGCGAAGTGGCCGCTCCTCGTTGCGGAGAAACTCCCGCTCTTCGCGCTCTCCGCGCTCGCGTGCTGGCTGCAGATCCGCGCCGCGTCGCACGATGGCCTGCTCTGGGCTGCCGCCGTCCAGCCGCCGGGCTACGGATTCTTTTGCGCGCTCGAAAACGTCGCGCGCTACCTCGGCCTGCTCATCTTTCCCGCGAATCTCGCCCCGATGTACGCGGTCCCCGCGGCCGTGCCCGTGCTCGGCGGCCTGCTCGGCGCGGCGATGATCGTTGCGCTGTTCGGCATGGGTTTCGTGCTGCGAAAAAGCACGCCTGCGGTGCTCGTCGGCGTGCTGTGGTTTCTCGGCGTGCAGGTGCCCGTCAGCGGGCTCGTCGGCACGGGGGACGCCGTCCTCTGCGATCGCTACCTTTACGTGCCGGGCATCGGAATTTTCATCGCCGCCGTGTGGGGACTGTCCTCGTTGCGAGTGCGTGTCAGCCCGGTGCTGCTGCGTCCGCTCGCCGCCGCGGCGGCCATCGCGATGTGCGCGTTCACTTTCGCGCAGACGCGCCACTGGCGGAATTCCCTCGCGCTCTTCACGCACGCCGCCGAGGTCTCGCCGGACAGCGTCACCGCGCAGAAAAACGTCCGTTGCGCGCTGGGCGCCGACCTCGCGCGCGCCGGACGCCACGCCGAGGCGGTCACGGAATTCCGGCGCGTCCTCCGCGACCATCCGGGTGATGCGGAAGCCCTGCTGGGCCTCGGCGCGCAGCTCCTCGCCACCGGCGCGGTGCGGGAATCCGCAGACACCCTGCGCGAAGCCGCCGCCCAGAACCCCGCCGATCCCGTCGCACGCGAATGGCTCGAGCGCGCGCGCACGGCGGCGGGACGGTGAATTCGAGTTGAGTGTTGAAGGCTGAGAGCCGAGTGTCGCCGTCCTTTTCCGGCGGCTGCGGAAAATCCGCGCACATTCCCGACAACCCACTTTCAACACTCCACTGATGCTTCAGCTCCTGAGCACCGATTTCGACGGCACCATCATCAACCACGACGCGAAGCCCGCCGTCGTGCCCGAGATGCTCGCCGCGTTGCAGGACCTCCGCGCCGCCGGCGTGAAGTGGGCCGTGAACACCGGCCGCACGCTCTGGCATCTCGACGACGGGCTGAAGCGCGAGTTCGCCCTGCCCATCCAGCCCGACTACGCCATCGTCGAGGAGCGCGACATTTACCACCGCGAGGGCGACGGCCCGTGGAAGCCGTTCGGCGACTGGAATGAGCGCGGCGTGCGCGCGCACGACGAGATGTTCCGCCTCGCCGGCCCGCTGCTCGCCGAGGTGCTCGCATTCCTCGAACGCTTCCAGGGCGTGCAGAATCTTTTCGACAAGGGCCGCTTCATCGGCGCCGTCACCGCGAGCAACGAAGACATGGACCGCCTCTGCCATTTTCTCGACACGCTCCGCGCGCGCCTCCCGATGTTCAGCTACCAGCGCAACACGATCTACATCCGCTTCTGCCACGAGGCCTACAGCAAAGGCACCGCGCTCGGCGAACTCGCGCGCCTGCTCGGCATCCCGCGCGACGCCGTCTTCGCCGCCGGTGACCACCACAACGACATCCCGATGCTCGACGGCAGCTTCGCCAAGTGGGCCGCGTGCCCGTCGAACTCCTGCGAGGAAGTGAAGCTCACCGTCCGCACCGCCGGCGGCTACCTCGCGAAAGGCGCGGCGAGCGCGGGAGTCGTGGAGGCGCTGCAGCATTTCGGATTCTGGAAGCGGGCGGCGGCGGGGTAGGGGGGAAATGGCTGCGGTCAAGTTTGGGCCATCGTCAGCGCGCGAGCGAGTTCTCGCATGATTTGCCGACTGGCAGGCGAGTATTTTGCCGATCCGGTGGCGGGTTTGCGGCATCCGATGGAGCGGATTGCCAAACCGATGGAGCGGATTGCCAATCCGACCGAGCCGATTGCCAATCCGACCGAGCCGATTGCCAATCCGACCGAGCCGATTGCCAATCCGACCGAGCCGATTGCCAATCCGACCGAGCCGATTGCCAATCCGATGATTGGGCCGAATGAAAAAAACAGCCGTTTTTCAAGGC
>CAIRYQ010000016.1 GCA_903882875.1 uncultured Spartobacteria bacterium
AATCCTCTGCTCGAACGCTACGCGATCTCACCCGTCGTTGAAGTTCCATGCGTTCGGTATCAGTAAGAATCAATGGTTGAATGGCCATTCGCCAATCTTATCTCATGTGTGGCCGAAGTCAATGTTACGTTGCACTAGGATCGCGGATCCGGGAAAGATTACCGTGAAGCGCACCAGCAACGGCAAGGACGCCGTTCTTAAGGTCAATGGCAAACGCATGGCCAGTGGCGGGGAGGATGTAAATTTCGAGGTTAAGCCGGGGGACATCATCACTGTCGGGGAAAGTATCTTTTGAAATGAACATGGTTAACCTTCCGCTCATGCGCCACGGAATCTCCCGGCCGGCCTCCACCTGATGGCCGACCAGCCAAAATCCCGCGCGGGCGTGCCTGTCGAGATTGATTTGCGCGCGATTTACTATGCTTTCCGCGAGCGGTGGGCCGTCGTGCTATTAGCTACCGCGGCCGCATTGATCGGCGCCGTCATCTATCTCTGCATATCACCAAAGCTATTCCGCGGCCAGGCGATCGTGCAAATCGAGCAGGCGGAGCGCAAGGTGGTGAAGTTCAATGATCTCGCCACGCAGTATCTTCAAAATTCGGAGACGCTGAAGACCATCGAGGCTAACCTGGGCAACTGGGGCCTCCTTGCCCGTGTCGCTAAAAATCCGGAGTTGAATCTGACTCCTGCAGCGCTCGCGCTGCCGGATCGTCCGGGGCGCCCATATGGCGAGGCGGAGTTATTGGGGCGCTTTGCCAAATGCGTGACAGTCCGCCTCGTTCGTGGCACCCGGCTGATCACCGTCGAATGCGAGGCGGCGGATCCTGTCGTGGCCGGCATGGTGCCGAATCTGCTTATTGAAGAGCACAAGAAGATGGGGGTCGAGGAACACGAGGCGATGAGCAGGGAGGCGAGTAAGTTTCTGGTCAGCCAGGTGGATTCGCTCAAGGCGAAGCTGGACGCGTCCAAGCAGGCGCTGCAGAAATATCGCGAGGACACGAAGGCCGTCGCCCTTGAGGATTCGCGGAATACAGTGGATGCCGGCCTCCGCGATCTGAATGTGAAGCTCACGGAGGCGAAGACCGCGCGGCTGCGCCTAGAGTCCGATTATGCGCAAGTGCGCGAGATCGGAAAGACGACGCCGGAACAGTTGCTGATCGTCCCCAGCATCGCGACCGCGGCGGCGGTGCTCGAGCAGAAGAAGAATGTCGCGGCCCAGGAGGCGGAACTCGCGAACCGGAGCCTGCGGTATCTTCCAAAACATCCGCGTTACATCGAGGCCAAGGGGCGGCTTGATGAGTTGAAGGCCGGGCTCAACCGCGCAATTCTCGATTCGGCGGACGGGCTCGCGACGGCGCTCAAGGCGGCGCAGGCAAACGAGGCCAAGATCGAGGAGGCGACCCGGCAGCAGGAAACCAAGTCGCTGGAACTCGGCCGCCTCGCCATCGGCTACGGGGCGTTGCTGCGGGAGAGCGATGCGGACAATGCGCTCTACCAGAATGTGCTCAACCGCCTGAAGGAGACCGATGTCCTGAGCGGAATCCAGCCGGATGTGGTGCGCCTTGTCCAGAAATCGGAGACTCCGGACAGTCCGAACAAGCCGCGGAGACTGCTGGTGCTCGTCGGCGGGCTCGCTGGCGGTCTTTCGCTTGGCATTTGCATCGCGCTGCTCTGCATCGCGCTCGACCGTTCGCTGAAGACCGTGGATCAGGCGGAAAATTTCCTGCAGTTGCCGGTGCTCGCAGCCGTTCAGCGTGAGTCCTCGCGACGGCGCACCGGCGGAGGGCTGCACATTGTCGCCGAGCCGCAGGGGGCCGTGGCCGAAAGTTTCAGGACGCTGCGGACTTCGCTTGCGCTGCTGGGAAAACCCGGCCAGCCGCGCACCTTCCTTTTCACCAGCGCCGTGCCGGGCGAGGGCAAGAGTTTTTCAGCAAGCAATTTTGCGGCATCCCTCGCCCAGCAGGGGCATCGCACGCTGCTGATTGATGCGGACATGCGTCTCCCCACGCTCGGGAAAGTGTTCTTCGATCAGGCGCCTCATCCGGGATTGGCCGACGTTCTCATGGTGGATCTCCCCTTGAACAAGGCATGGCGGGAATCCGAGATCCCGAATCTGGCGGTGATGACCGTCGGGAACCGTCCGCACAACTGCGCGGAGTTGCTCGCGTGGCAAACTTTCGACCGGGTGCTGCTTCAGGCGCAGACTTCGTTCGACGCCATCGTGATTGACAGTGCGCCGGTCAACGCCGTCAGCGACACGCTGCTCCTCGTGAAACTCGTGCAGAGCGTTTGTCTGGTCGTGCATTCCGCAAAGACGCCGCGAAATGCGGTCGCGCGTGCCGTCCGCAAGCTGCGCGAGGCCGGGGCGCAGATGAGCGGCGTGGTGCTGAACTTCCTGCCCCGGCACGGAGGCAGTGCCTACCACTATCATTACTCGCATGGTGCCTATGGCGAAGGCGTCTATGGCGCGCCACCCCGCGCTGCGCGGAGATAGGCTTCCTTCAGCGGAAGAAAGGTCACGTCGAGCGAAAAGCGGGCCTGCGCGACGACACGATGGTTTGGCGTTTCCGGGCGATCCAGACTTTCGCGCCAGTTGCGGATGGCACGGTCGTTCGATGCCACATCGCCGGGCTGCGACCATTCGATGTGGGAGAACCCGTGTTCCGCGAAGCTTTCATTCCCCGGAGCACGGGTCAGGACCGTCGGCAGATTGGTGGCGAGCGATTCGAGCACCGCGTAGGACATTCCCTCGTATCGCGAAGTGAGAAGGAAGCCGTCGAGCGCGCGGTAAAACAGCGACGTGTCGTTCATGTACGGCAGGCGGTGGCAGCGGTGCGCGATGCCGTTTGCCGCGATGATCGCGTCCATCTGCGCGGCGAGTTCGCCCTGCCCGACATGCGCGATGTGGACATCGGGCAGATCGCGCGACGCCGAGGCGAATGCGGCATACATCGTCAGCGGATCCTTTTGCGGTGAAAAGCGGCCGACGGAGCCGATGATCTTTGCGTCCGGCGGCAGACCGAAGCGGTCCCGCATCTCGCGCCGGATCGCCGGCGTCGCCGGGTGATAGACGGAAAAGTCCACGCCATTTTCGTTGTACATCTGCTGGGAGTGCGGCACGCGGATCACGCGTTCGGCGAAATCCGCCTCGCAGCGCGACATCGTGATCGTCGTTCCGACTCTGCCGAACAGGCGTTCGATGAGGTGAAACATGCGCGCCTTCGGTTTCTTGGGCGCATGCATCAGGTAGTATGAATGCGGTGTGTAAAAGATCGGGATTCTCAAGCCGAGCATGCCAAACATGCCCAGCCCGCGCACGAGCGCGCCCGCCTTCGAACTGTGCGCGTGAATCACGTCCGGGCGCACTTTGCGAATGAGGGCGCGGAGCTGAACCATCGCCGGGAGGTCGCGCGGTTGCGGGGCGTTGCGCACTCCGAGATTGAGCAGCCGGCCGCCGGACGCGCGTACGCGATCGATCAGGGCGTGGAATTCATCGCTCGCGTCATAGTCGCTGTACGCGAGGTGGACGCGGTCACCCTGCGCGAGCAGAAAATCTACGAGCGCGGCGACGTGGCGGAGCACGCCGTCGCGCGCGGGTTGGGAGACGAGCAGGATATTCATGCGGCGAGGACGCGATCGTAGAGATCGGAAAGTTCGCGGGCGTGATTGCGCGCATCCCACGGGTCCGACCAATACCAGTCGTGGGCGTTGCGCCCAAGGCGAGCCGCGGTGTCCGCATTTTTCATGCGCTCGATCTGCGCGCAGAGCGCGTCGAGTGATCCGTGGGAAAAATGAAGGCCGCGCTCGCCGTCGGCGAGGAACTTCGCGGCGGCGCAGCGATCCGAGACGATCGCGGGCACGCCCGCCGCCGCCGCCTCGACGACGACGAGGCCGAGCGTTTCGTACCAAAGCGGCGGGAAGATCAGCGCGCGCGTCTTGCGCAGCCATGCGCGGCTTTCCTCGGGGCGCAGCCAGCCGGTGAATTTCGCGCTCGGACAAATTTCGCGCGCACGTCCGGCGAGTTCGCCGTCGCCGATGAAAATCGCGGGGACTCCGAGCCGCTGACATGCCTCCGCCGCGAGCAGAACGCCCTTTTCCTGCGAGAAGCGGCCCATAAAAAGGAACGGCTCGTTCGTGCCGACAGGCGCGGGGCCTTCGTTGACGCAATCCGTTGGATTCCGCACGACGGTGACCTTCGCGCCGGGCGGCAGATGCGGGCGCAGGATCGCTCCGCTGAATTCCGAGACTGCCACGAAATGCGCGACGCCGCGCGGCACTTTCAGTACGCGGTTTTGGTAAATGGTCCGCGCTGTGCGCCAGAGTTTGTGCAAGTAGTTTCGTCGGTCGCACGAGCAGGCGATGCAGGAAAACGAGAGCGGTTTTCGGTCGCAGATTTTTCCTTCGCGCGGGAGGAAAAATCCGCCGGTCGGGCAGGCGATGAAGAAGTCATGCAGCGTCACCACGACTTTGAATCCGCGGCGGATCGCCGTGTGCAGCGCGAGCGGCGAGAGCGCCTTCATCCACGAGTGAAAATGAACGATCGTGTGCGCCGGGTCGCAGCAACCGAGCAGTTCCGCGAGGCGCGCGGATGCTTCGCGGTTGGCGATGCCGTTGCGCATCGCGCGGATGCGATTCGGATCGTCCACGATCTCGCGCTGGTTCAGGCAGACCACATCGAGTCCCGGCACGTTTTGAATTTCGGGCGCGACGGGGCCGACTGCCGCGAAGAGCGTGACCGCTTCGCCCTTCGCTGCGAGCCCGCGCGCCGAGGCCAGCGCCACGGTCGCCGCGCCGCCGGTGATGCTAGCCTGATCGTTGAGAATGATGACGCGCCTCATCGTGGCCTCACGCCTTTTTCTCGATTCCCCCCGAGAGCAGCGCGTTGCTCGTGGACCATCCGGCGTGCCGTCTGCGTTCGAGGTAGCGCGGGAGATTGAGCACGCGGTAGCGCAGGCGCGCCCAGCGCAGCGCGAGCGTGGAGGAGCTTCCGGGCAGCACGCGGTTCACGATGTCCTGCTGTTCGCAAATGGTGAGCGCGACATTTCCCGAGAGCTGCCCCGCGCGAATGCGAAATTTTCCCACCTCCAGCGGATAGTGCCGGAAGGCGTGCCCCGCCGCGTGCGCGCGCAGCCAAAAATCGAGATCGGCGCAGAGCCGGTAGCGCAGATCGAAGCCCTTCAGCTCGCGTACCACGTCCGCGCGAAAAAGCATGCCTTGCTGATTCAACGGGCTGATCCCCTGCCGGAGCAGCGGTGCAAAATAGCGCGGCGTCTTTTCCGTCGTGATGCGCGAAACCGGCGTGCCGTCATCCGTGATCAGCCGCACATCGCCGTAGGTCACGGGCTCCGCGTTTGCCCGCGCAAAATGCTCTCGCGCCATCTGCGCAAATCCCGGCGTCAGCTCGTCGTCGTCGTTGATGTAGGTGAACCAGCCCCAATCCTTCGGCGCCTGTTCCAGCGCGACATTGAGTGCGCCGTAAATCGCACCCTCGCGTCCGGCATCCGGCACCACGACGCAGTGCGGAAAACGCTCGCGCATCGCCGCGATTTTTCCCGCGGGACATGAGATGACGTGCGTCGTGTGCAGCGAAAGATTGCGCACGGCTTGAATCGAGGCATCGAGAAATTCTGAGTCCCCGAGTGTCGGAGTTACGACGAGAAGATGATCGGCAGTCATGGATGGGCTTCGTGAAGTTCGGTTTGATCCTCATGATCAAACTCTGGCTCGTCTTCGGTGACAGCCGGGCTGTGTGCCTCGCGCCACAGCAGGAGGATGAGGCCGCACCCGGCGGCGATGCCGATGCGGTGCGCGCCCGAGAAGGGGCTGAAGAAAAGATTCCACGTCGCATTGAGGAGAAAGAAAATGCAAAGAGGTGTCTTCGCGTCCGATGCGCGCCGGACGGTGCAATACCAGAGCGACCACACGAGCATCGCGCCAAACAGGATGAAAAAAGTTCCGCCGAAAATGCCGCCCTCGGCGATGCTCACGAGGAGCTGCGAATGGATGGCGATGTTTGTCTCCTCGGTTTCCACGGCGTAACCATGCACGCCCGCGAGCCGCGCGCCTTCGCTGCGCAGGAGCTGGAAGTTTTCCATCACCGGGGAATTGCTGAACCACGAGCCTTGTCCGATGAACGGCGACTCGAACACAGCCTCCGAGGCGGCGACGAGCATGGCCGTTCTTTCCACGTTCGAGCGGCTTCCGCGCCCGTCGTCGTCGCCTTGCTGGCGGCTGTTCAACCAGAACGTGAGAGCCGTGCCGCCGAGGATCGCGGGGACGAGGATCAACGCGCGCATTTGACGCGGTATGGCCTGCACGCACAGCAGCATGGCCGCGAGCAGGCACACGCCGCCCATGCTGCGAAAGTCGAGGGCCAGATGCAACGTCGCCAGCGCAGCGATCAGCCCGATGCCGATGATGCGTCCGAAGCGCGGACTGATCAGGAACACGGCGATCGTCACCGGACCGCCGAAGCCGAATTTCCAATAGGCGTCGAACTGCGCGCCATCGAGAACCATCGCGAGCACGCCGCCGAGCGCGAGGCCCACTTGCGACCACACAAAACATGATGCCTGCACGCCGAACAGCCAGGTGATGGCGATCACGTCCACGCCTAGGAAGATCATGCGGCTCCAGCCGCGGATCATGTCATTGGCACTGCTTCCGCGATAGAGGTCGGTGGCGACGTAGGCGGCGAAGGCGATGATCTGCGCCACGATGAAGATCCAAAAAAGCGGCATGCGGAAAAATTCCGTCGGCAGGCGCCGTTCAATCGCCCCTCGCGCAACGAGCACCGCCATGATCGCCAGCACGACAAACTCGGCCAGCGGCATGTTGCCGATCACATTCACGCTCGTTTGCGTGAGCAGTCCGATGAGGAACGCGGCTCCGGCGAAGGCTGCGGCTCGTGGCTCGAAGGTCATGCCGGGGGAGCTGGTTCGCGATGCTTGCGGTGGAAAAAATGCGCCGGCTTCCCGTCGGGTTTGCCGGACACACCCGCGAGATCATCAATTTTCAAAACCATCCGATCGTTGAACTCCGCGGAACGGAGTGCGCGAAATTCATCGTGCGCGGAGTTTTCGCCATGTGCCTGATCGTCGGTGAAATTACGAAGGCCAATGCCAACCCTTCTGCCTTTCTTTACGCCAAAATCCACAAGAAATAATGATTGAGGTGCGAGGGGCAGCATATCCAAAGCGTTCTGAGGCGGCAAGGAAATTCATGGCGAGCCCGCACTTCATCTGAACTGCGATGCCCGAAGGGCGGGAACGGCTGCGCGCGCCGAATCTTGGATGTAAAAACTCCCGCCCTCACCAACCGCCGCCCAGCGCCGTAATCAGCGCCACTGTCGCGTTCAGGCGGCGTGACTGGAGGTTGATCGCATTGATCTCCGCAGCCAGCGCGGCGGCCTGGGCCGTCGTGACATTGATGTAGCTCACCGTCCCGGCGACATACTGGTTCATGGTGATCCGTTCGCTCGTCCGCGCGGCATGCACCGCCTCCTCCTGCGCCACCGATTCCCGTGCGAGGATGCGCAGCGTGGCGAGCGCGTCCTCGGTGCTCTGCATGGCGCTGAGCACGGTCTGCCGGTAGTCGGCCACCGTCTGCTTCCACACCGCGTCGGCCTGCGCTTTGGCTGCGATGCGCTGGCCGCTGTCGAGGAGCGAATAGGCGGCGCTCGCGCCGAGCGACCAGAAGTTGTTCGACTTGGCAAAAAGCTCGGCAAAACCGAGCCAGCCATTGCTGGCGCTGAGCGCGATCGTCGGGAAGAACGCGGCGCGTGCGGCGCCGACGCGTTCGTTTGCGGAGGCGACCTTGCGCTCGGCGGCGGCGATGTCCGGCCTGCGTTCCAACAGGGCGGAAGGCGTGGACGCCGGCCACGAAGGGATCGTCGTGGGGAGCCTGCCCCGCTTTAAGTCGAAGGCTGCGGGCGCGCGGCCGGTCAGCGCCGCGAGAGAATGTTCGAGCGTCGCGCGCTGCACATCCAGATCGATCAATGCGACCCGTGTGGTGGCAAGCTGTGTTTCAGCAAGCGCCACATCTGCGGCGGATGCGACACCTTGAGCCTCGCGGTTTCTGGTGAGGTCGAGCGCCTTTTGGAAACTGGCGACCTCGCCCGAGAGCAGACGCTTTTGCGCATCCACGGCGCGCAGCGAAAAATAAGCCTGCGCCGCCTGCAACTGGAGGCTGAGGCGCAGGGATTCAACATTGGCCAGCGCCGCCTGCAAGTCGCCCTTCGCCGCACTCGCGCCGTGCCGCAGGCGGCCCCATATATCCATCTCCCAGCTCGCGCTGCCGGAGACGGTGCGGCTGTCCTGAACGCCGAAACTACGGGCGACGACGGAGTTGCCCGCACTGGCTTTGCTGCGCGTGTCGGATGCATCGAGCCCCGCCGTCGGCAGGAGCGCGAGCTTCGCGCCTTTCAAGAGCGCCGCGGTCTGCTCCGCAACGGCCGCCGCCGATTGGAGCGACTGGTTGGAGACATTCACGGCCTTGAGGATCGCGCTCAATTCGCTGTCGTGAAAAATGGTCCACCATTCGCCGCGCGGCTCGTGCGCAGAGGGCTTGGCGACCTTCCAGCCTTTGCCTTCCTTGAAGTCCGCCGGGATCTCCATCGTCGGCGCCTGTTTTTTCGGCGTGAAGGCGCAGCCGCTGCCTGCGGCGATGAGTCCGGACAAGATGAGGCGGGGGATCGTCTTCATAAGGGGTGCGGCAGACTGCTCTCCGGCAGCGCGGGATCGGTGCCCGGCTTGTGTCGGCGCGGCCTTGCAAATCGCAGGCGGAGGCGGTCGAGCAAAAGATAAATCACGGGCGTCGTATAGAGCGTGAGCGCCTGGCTCACGAGCAGTCCGCCGACGACGGCCACGCCGAGCGGGCGGCGGAGTTCCGAACCAGTGCCAGTGCCGAGCATGAGCGGCAGCGCGCCGAGCAGCGCGGCGAAGGTGGTCATCAAAATCGGGCGCAGTCGCAGCCGGCAAGCCTCGAAGATCGCGTCGCGCGAGTTCGTGCCATGCTCGCGTTCGGTCTGAAGCGCGAAATCAATCATCATGATCGCATTCTTCTTCACGATGCCGATGAGCAGGAAGATGCCGATGAGCGCCATGATGTTGAAATCCATGCCGTACGCGGAGAGCGCAAGCAGCGCACCGAGGCCGGCGGAGGGCAGCGTGGAGAGGATCGTGAGCGGATGGATGAAGCTCTCGTAAAGAACGCCGAGCACGAGGTAGATGACGACGAGCGCGAGCATGATGAGCAACGGCTGACTGTTGAGCGAGGATTGAAACGCGCCCGCGCTGCCGGCGAACTGCCGCTGCACGGACTCGGGCAGGCCGAGTGGTGAGATCGCATCCGTGATCGCCGTGGTGGCTTCGCTGAAGGCAACGCCGGGCGCGAGATTGAAGGAGAACGTCATCGCCGCGAACTGGCCCTGGTGATTTACGCCGAGCGGTGCGGGCGCGGATTCCCATCTGGCGATTTCGCTCAACTGGACAAAGGTGCCCGCGACGGTGGGCACGCGCACTTGCGCGAAATCGTCCGTATCCTTGGCCTGCGAGGATTCCAGCACGACACGGTATTGGTTCAATGGCGCGTAGATTGTGGAGACGAGCCGCTGGCCAAAGGCGTCGTTGAGCGTGGCATCAATCGCCGACATCGTCACGCCGAGGCGTGAGGTCACATCGCGATCCACGACGAGCCGTGTCAGTTCGCCCTTGTCCTGGAAGTCGCTGTTCACATCCGTGAGCTGCTTGAGGCCGAGCAGGGTGTGGCGCACGCGCGGCTCCCACTCGCGCAGCACGTTCAGGTCGCCGGCCTGAAGTGTGTATTGGTAAAGTGCCTGGCTGGATCGCGCGCCGATGCGCAGATCCTGGCTCGGCTGCAGGTAGAGCGTCGCACCGGGGATGCCGCCGAGCTTCGCACGGAAGCGGGCGAGTACCTTGTCCATGGTGTCCCGTTTGCCGGCGGGCTTGAGCGCGACGAAGACTCTGCCGCTGTTTCGCGCACCTCCCGAAAAAGCGCTGCCACCCGTGCTTGCGTTCATCATGGCCACGGCGGGATCGAGCTGCACCACTTCGGCAATCTTGGACACCTTGTCGCGCATCGCCGCGAAGGAGATCGTCTGATCCCCCGTGATGCCGCCCATGAGCATGCCGGTGTCCTGCTGGGGGAAGAAACCTTTCGGCATCTGCACGTAGAGCCATCCCGTCAGCCCGGTGACGGCCAGAAATACCACAAGCATGATCCAGCGGTGGTTCAGCGCGATCGAGAGGGTGCTCGCATAGAAATTTTGCATCCATTCGAAAGCCCTTTCGGACCACCGTGCGAAAAAGCCCCGGTTGCTTTCCGTCTTGTGCCGCCCGAGCAGGTGCGCGCACATCATCGGCGTGGTGGTGAGCGAGATCACCAGCGACACCGCGATGGCGGTGGTGAGCACCACGGCGAACTCGCGGAACAGGCGGCCGAGCAATCCGCCCATGAACAGGATCGGGATGAACACCGCGACGAGCGAGATGCTCATCGAGACGACGGTGAACGTCACTTCGCGTGCGCCTAGCCGCGCCGCTTCCTTCACGGGCATGCCGTTCTCGATATGCCGGGTGATGTTTTCCACCACGACCACCGCATCATCCACGACGAAGCCCGTGGAGATCGTCAGCGCCATGAGCGAGAGATTGTCCAGACTGTACCCGAAAAGGTACATCACGCCAAACGTGCCGATCAGCGAAACAGGCACCGCCACGCCGGGGATGAGCGTGGTGCGGAACCGGCGCAAGAAAATGAACACGACCAGCACGACCAGCAGCACCGAGATCAGCAGCGAGCGCTGCACATCTTCGACCGATGCGCGGATTGTCACGGTGCGTTCCATCACGATTTCGACATTCATCGCTGCGGGAGCCATCGCGCGGAGATGCGGCATCATTTCTTTGATCCGATCCACCACCTCGATGATGTTCGCACCCGGCTGCCGGAAGACGATCATCGTGACGGACAGTTTGCCATTCGTGGTGCCGTAGTTGAACGCATCCTGCACGCCGTCGGTCACGGCGCCGAGTTCCCCGAGCCGCACCGCAGCGCCGTTTGCGTAGCGCACGATGAGCGGCTTGTATTCGTCCGCCTTCGAGAGCTGATCGCTCGCCACGACCTGCCAGCGGCGGGTCGCGTCCTCGATCACGCCCTTGGGCCGGTTCACATTCGCCGTGGTGATGGCGGTGCGCACATCCTCCAGCGTCATCCCTGCACGCGTCAGCGCGGAAAGATCCATGGATGCGCGCACGGCCGGCAATGAGCTGCCGCCGACCATCACATTGCCCACGCCGTTCACCTGCGAAAGTTTCTGCCCGATAAGGGTCGAAGCCACATCATACATGTCGCCCGCCGTCGCGACATCCGAGGTGATGGCCATGATGAGGATCGGGGAATCCGCCGGGTTTGATTTGCGCCACGTCGGATTGCTCGGGAGGCCGGACGGCAGCAGGCCGCTCGCGGCGTTGATGGCCGCCTGCACGTCGCGCGCCGCGCTGTCACCATCGCGGCTCAGGTCAAACTGCAGCGTCACGTTTGAACTGCCGACCGTGGACGAGGAGGTCATCTCCGTGATCCCCGCGATGCGGCCGAGCATGCGTTCCAGCGGCGTCGCGACCGTCGCTGCCATCGTCTCGGGGCTCGCGCCGGGCAAGTTTGCACTGACGGAAATCGTGGGGAAATCCACCTGCGGCAGCGGCGCGACCGGCAGGTAAAAATACGCCAGCGCGCCTGCGAGCGCGATTGCGATCGTCGCGAGTGTCGTCGCCACGGGCCGGGCGATGAAGGTGTCGGTCACATTCATGCGGCGGCGATTTCGGAATCGGACGCGGCTTTGCCGTGTGCCTGCGGTTTCTTCACCAGGCCGTCGAACATGAGGTAAATCACCGGCGTGGTGAAGAGCGTGAGCAACTGGCTCACGAGCAGCCCGCCGACCATCGTGAGGCCGAGCGGATGGCGCAGCTCGGAGCCTTCGCCGCTGCCGAGCATGAGCGGCAGCGCGCCGAGCAGGGCGGCGAGCGTGGTCATGAGGATCGGGCGGAAGCGCAGGAGGCACGCCTCGAAGATTGCGTCGCGCGGAGTCGCACCATGTTCGCGTTCCGCCTCGAGCGCGAAATCAATCATCATGCTCGCGTTCTTTTTCACGATGCCGCTCAGCAGCACGATGCCAATGATGGCCATCACGCCCAGATCCGTGCGGGTGAGCTTCAGCGCGAGCAGCGCGCCGACTGCCGCACTCGGCAGCGTGGAGAGAATGGTGACGGGGTGAATGAAGCTCTCATACAGCACGCCGAGCACGAGGTACATGACGACCACCGCGGCGAGGATGAGCAGCAGTTGGTTGCTCAGCGCGCTTTGAAAGGCGAGCGCGGTGCCCTCGAACCCGCTCTCGATGCTCTCCGGCATGCCGGTCTCGCGCTGGATGCGCCGGATTTCCTCCACGGCATCGCCGAGGGCCACGCGCGGCGCGAGATTGAATGACACCGTGACCGCGGGGAACTGGTTCTGGTGCGCGATGGCGAGCGAGCCGGGTTCCTCGACGATTTGCGCCACGGTGTTGAGCAGCACCTGCTGGCCACCCGTTCCGGGCACGCGGACTTGATCAAATGCGGAGAGGCCGTCGCGAAACTCCGGCGCGTGTTCCAGCACGACGCGATATTGGCCGCTCTGTGTGAAAATCGTGGAGACGAGCCGCTGGCCAAATGCGTTGTACAGCGCGGCATCAATCGCCGCCACTGTGACGCCGAGACGGCCCGCCGTTTCACGGTCGATCACGACGCGGGCCTGCAATCCCTTGTCGAGCAAGTCATCGGCGACGTCGGCGAGCAGCTTTGATTCGCGCAGGCTGCTCACGAGTTTCGGCGTCCACAGTTGCAATGCCTTGATGTCCGGCGACTGGAGTGTGAGCTGGTACTGCGTGCGGCTGACGCGATCCTCGATGGTGAGATCTTGCACGGGCTGCAAAAACAACTGTGCACCGGGCATGTCCTTCGCGCGATCCTGCAGCCGGCGCACGACCTGCGCGGCGGTCGCGTCGCGCTCGTGGCGCGGCTTGAGGTTGATCAGCATCCGGCCGCTGTTGGGCGTCGTGTTCACGCCATCCACGCCGATGAACGACGACACGCTCTGCACCGCCGGATCGGTGAGGGCGAGCTTTGCGAGGGACTGCTGGCTCTCGCCCATCGCGGCAAAGGACGTGTTCTGCGGCGCCTCCACGATGCCCTGGATGATGCCGGTGTCCTGCGCAGGGAAGAAGCCCTTTGCCACGTCGAAATACAAAATCACCGTTGCGGCGAGCGTGGCGATGAAGACGAGCATTGTGGCCACACGATGTTCGAGCACCACCCGGAGCACCCTGCCGTACCACGCGATGATCGCGTCGAAGCCCTGTGAAACTTTTTTTGCGATCGGGCCCTCCTCGCCGTGCTTCAGCAAGCCCGAGCACATCATCGGCGTCAGCGTGAGCGAGATGATGGCGGAGATCACGATGGCAATGGCGAGCGTGATCGCGAACTCGCGGAACAGGCGCCCGACCACGTCCTGCATGAACAGCAGCGGGATGAGCACCGCGATGAGCGAGATGGTGAGCGAGATGATCGTGAAGCCGATCTGCCGCGCGCCCTTGAGCGCGGCGTCGAGCGGCGTCTCACCCATCTCGATGTAACGCGCGATGTTTTCGATCATCACGATCGCGTCGTCCACAACGAAGCCCGTGGCGATGGTCAGCGCCATGAGCGTGAGGTTGTTCAGGCTGAAGCCAAAAAACCACATCACCGCAAACGTCCCGACGAGCGACAGCGGCACCGCGACCGCGGGGATGATCGTGGCGCGGAGGCTGCGCAGGAAGACGAAGATCACCGCGACGACGAGCGCGATCGAGATCATGAGTTCGATCTGTACGTCGTCCACGGATCCGCGGATCGTCGTGGTGCGATCCGTCAGCACTTTCACATCCACCGCGGGCGGCATGGCGTCCCGCAGTTTCGGCAGCAGGGCTTTGATGCGATCCGCCACCTCGATGACGTTCGCTCCGGGCTGGCGCTGCACATTCACGACGACGGCAGGCTGGGCGTCCGCCCACGCTGCGAGGCGCAGGTTCTCGGCGTCATCCACGACATCCGCCACATCATGCACCCGGACGGCGGAACCGTTGCGCCAGGCGATGACCAGATTCTTGTAGTCGTCGGGCGAGAGCAGCTGATCGTTCGCGTCCAGCGTGCTGCTGCGTGTCGCGCTGTCGAGGCCGCCCTTCGCCTGGTTCACGTTGCCGGCGGCGATGGCGGTGCGCAGATCCTCGGTGCTGAGCCCGCGCGAGGCGAGCGCCACCGGGTTTGCGCGGATGCGCACCGCGGGCCTCATGCCGCCGCTCAGCGAGACGAGTCCGACGCCGGGGATTTGCGAGAGCTTCGGTGCGAGCCGGGTGTCCGCGGCGTCCTGCACTTTGATCAGGGGCAGCGTCTTCGACGTGAGCGCGAGCGTCATGATCGGCGCGTCGGCGGGGTTGACCTTGTTGTAAATCGGCGGGTTCGGCAGGTCGGTCGGGAGCAGGTTTGCCGCCGCATTCATCGCGGCCTGGACGCTCTGCTCGGCGACATCGAGACGCAGGCCGAGCGTGAACCGCAGCGTGATCACCGAGGAGCCGCCGCTGCTGATCGAATACATCTGCGTGAGCCCCGGCATCTGGCCAAACTGCCGTTCGAGCGGCGCGGTTACGCCGGAAGTCATCACCTCCGGGCCCGCGCCCGGATACAGCGTGGTGACTTGGATCGTGGGATAATCCACCTGCGGCAGTGCCGACACGGGCAGCAGCCGGTAAGCGACGGCACCCGCCAGCAGCACGGAGATCATGAGCAGCGTGGTCGCGACCGGCCGCTCGATAAAGATGCGTGAGGGGTTCACTGCGGTGGAGCGCCTTTGCCGCGTCGTGTGCCGCCCTTCTTGCCGTCTGAAGCCGGCGCATCGTCCGGGCGGATCACCGTCACTTTCGCCCCGTCCCGCAGACGATCGACACCTCGCGTGATCACTTGGTCTCCGGGCTTCAATCCGTCTGTGATCAATGTGTGGTCCTTGTGCGTTGCGCCGGTGGCGATATTTCGCAGCGACACGGTGGAGTCTTCATTGAGCACGTAGGCGTATGCGCCTTTCGCACCGCGTTGGACGGCGGTCGCGGGTGCGACCGTCGCGCCGGCCCGTTTGTCCACGAGCAGTCTCGCGATCACGAACTGGTTGGGAAACAGCGCGCCATCGGGGTTCGGCAGCACTGCCTTCAGTTTCAGCGTGCCCGAGGTGAGATCGATCTGGTTGTCCGTCGTGACGAGTTTGCCCCGGCCGAGGGAGACTTTCATTTGCTTGTCCATCACCTCCACCGGCACTTCATCGCTTCCCGCCAGCCGGTTGCGTACTGAGGTGACGAGTTCCTGGGGAATCGAGAAAACAACGCCCATCGGATCCATCTGCGTGACAATCACCAGCCCGTTCGCATCGGACGCATGAATGATGTTTCCGGGATCGATCTGCCTCAGCCCGACCCGACCAGTGAGGGGTGAGGTGACCTTTGTGTAAATGAGCTGCAGCTCGGCGCTCGCGATGGTCGCACGATCCGATGCGATGGTGGCCTCGTATTGCTGCACCAGCGACGCCTGCGTGTCCAACTGCTGCTTGGGGATGGACTTTTCTTTGACCAGCGCCGCGTAGCGCGCAAGGTCCACGCGGGCGTTCTCCTGCAGGGCCTGATCGCGGACGATCGCCGCCTTGGCCTGATCGAGCACCGCCTGGAAGGGACGCGGATCGATCTCGGCGAGCAGAGCGCCGGCCTTCACCATCTGCCCTTCGGTGAAGTGGACCTTGTCCAATTCTCCGTCCACGCGAGTATGCACCGTGACGACGTTCAGCGGCGTGACCGTGGCCGAAAGGCTCACCCATTCCTCAAAGTTTTCCTGCAAGACAGCTTCCACGGTGACCGGCACCGGCCCGCCGATCGCGCCGCCCTTTTTGCCCGCAGCGGGTGATCCGTTTGGAGCAGAATTGCCGGAATTTCGATGCGTCCACCACCAGCCGGCTGCGAGCACGACGAGGACGATCAGGAACCACCACCACCGTTGCGAGGATCGTCGAGGGGTTTGCATAGGCGAGGGGGGGGCCGAGGCGTGTAGTCTCGGTTCGGTTGTCGAATTCATAGGTTGCTGATGAACCCCGCCGTCATGGAATCCGTGGCAGGAAAATTACAGTTCAAAATGTTGCAGGTCAGTTTCATCGTGTAGGCGAATCTAGGGAATCGTGTCTCGGGGAGGCATCAGCGGTGTGTCCCATCCATAATAGGCGAGGAGCCTATTCAGGGTCTGCGGCAATCTGCGTAGGCGCAATGCCTATATAGGTTCGGCACCAGCAGGGATTCCGGTCCTGATGGGCCGCTGACATGTTACCGCCTATGAATCCGCACGCTGCTCGCCAAACCGGCTTGCGCGCGTTCCGGTTTCATCGCCAGCCGATGCAGGCAACGCAACGCGCCCCGCACAGTGACGGCCAGCGGGGCAATTCACGGCGAACGGCCGACAACATCGGGTTAGCGAATCAGGTTGGCCGCGATAAGGTGACATCCACAAGGCAGCGGGAATCCGATGTCTTGATTACAATTACCATGGGCTCCAACGATCAGCATTCCAGTTGTGGCGATTTTCCGGCATATGGGAAAGGATGGCGATCATGAGCTTCATCGCGCTGAAGATGCTGATCGGGGACAAGGCGAAGTACATCGGCATCATCATCGGCCTCACGTTTGCCTCGCTGCTCATCACGCAGCAGTCGGCGATCTTTGCGGGGATGATGACGCGCACGTTCAGCTTCCTGAGCGATGTGGGCCTGCCGGATGTTTGGGTCGTTGATCCGGAGGTGCAGTACATTGACGACATCAAGCCGCTGCAAAGCACGGAGGTGTATCGCGTGCGCAGCGTGGAAGGCGTGCAATGGGCGGTGCCTCTCTACAAGGGCTCACTGCAGGCGCGGATGGACGACGGGACATTCCAGAGCTGCATCCTGATCGGGCTGGACGATGAGACGCTGATCGGCGGACCGCCCACGATGCTCACGGGGCAACTTTCGGATCTGCGGAGGGCGGATGGAATCATCGTGGATCAGGTGGGTGCCAATGGCAAACTGGCGCGGCGGCTCCCGGATGGGAAACGCGCGCCGCTGAAAATCGGCGATTCGGTGGAGCTGAACGACAACCGCGCGGTGGTGGTGGGCATCTGCCAGATCACGCAGACCTTCCAGTCGAACCCGGTGATCTACACGACGTATTCGCGGGCGACGACATTCGCGCCGCAGACGCGCAAGATGCTCTCCTTTGTCGCAGCAAAGGCGAAGCCCGGCGAGAATCTGGATGCGCTGTGCGCGCGCATCGGCAAGCAGACGGGGTTGAAGGCTTACACCTGCGACGAGTTCAAGAAGCTGACGTTTTTCTACTATCTGAAATACACGGGCATGCCGGTGAATTTTCTCACCGCCGTCGCGCTCGGCTTCATCGTGGGCATCACCATTTCCGGGCAGACGTTCTACAATTTCACACTCGATAACCTGCGCTATTTCGGAACGCTGAAGGCGATGGGCGCGACGAACGGGATGCTGTTGCGGATGATCCTGCTGCAGGCGCTCGTGGTCGCGGTAATCGGCTATGGCCTCGGGGTCGGCGCGGCGTCGCTGTGGGGATCCTACTTCGGCACGCACTCGCAACTCGCCTTTCGTCTGCCGTGGCAACTGCTCGTCATCACCGCGGTCGCCATCCTGTTCATTTGCCTGACTGCGGCATCACTGAGCATCCGCAAGGTGATGAAGCTGGAGCCGGCGGTGGTGTTCCGCAGCTAGTGGAGAAATGTGATGCCGGAGCCAACCACCACCCCCGCCAACGGCAGCAAAATCGCCGTGCGCTGCACCGGCGTGACGAAGACCTTCGGCAGCGGCACCAATGCGATGCAGGCTTTGCGAGGCGTGGATATGGACGTGCGCATCGGCGAATTGCTCATGCTAGTCGGGCCGTCCGGCTGCGGGAAGACGACGCTCATCTCAGTGATCGCCGGCGTGCTCCGGCGCGATGGCGGTGAATGCACGGTGTTTGAAAACGATTACCAGAAAATGTCCGAACTCCAGACGACGCGCTTCCGCGGAAAGAACATCGGGTTCGTCTTCCAGGCGTTCAATTTGATCCCGACGCTTAACGCCGAGGAGAACGCCGCCGCGCCGCTCATCATCAACGGCACGAAACGCCGCGATGCCGTCGCCAAGGCGCGCGAAGTTTTGCAGCAGGTCGGCTTCGACGAACGGATGATGCGTTCGTTTTCCACCGACCTCTCCGGCGGGCAGCAGCAGCGCGTGGCGATTGCGCGCGCCCTGGTCCACAACCCGCGTCTCATCGTCTGCGACGAGCCCACGAGCGCGCTCGACGGCGAGACCGGCCACAAGGTGATGGAACTGATGCGCAACCTCGCGCTCGGCACGGACCGCGCGCTGATCGTCGTCACGCACGATTCGCGCATTTACGAATTCGCCGACCGCATCGCGCACATGGAGGACGGCCGCATCACCAGCATAGAAGAGTCACCGCGCACCACCAGCTAGGAGTCACCCATGTTTCGAAAATACATCCTTCCACTCATCGCCATCGCCGGGGTCGTGTTTGCCATCTACGTGGTCATTGTCGGCGCACGGACACTGCCTCCCGCGCAACCGGTCTCCGAGGCTCCGAACGCACCGTACAAAAAATTCGTCGCCGGTTCGGGCCTCATCGAGGCGAGCACGGAAAACATCGCCATCGGCACGCCCATCGCCGGCATCGTCCTGAGAATCTACGTGAAAATCGGCGATACGGTGAAGGCCGGCGCACCGCTTTTCACCATAGACGACCGCGCACAGACGCAACTCGTCGGACTCAAGAGCGCGGCGGTGAATGTCGCCCAGACGGTGCTCGATCACGCAAAATACGAAGACGAAATCGGCGAGGAACTCGTGGGGAAAAAGGTCATTAGCATGGAGGACAAGATCACCCGTCATCACACGGTTCTGACTGCCGAAGCGCAACACGCGCAAGCCCAGGCCGACCTCGTGGCCGCGATCACCGATCTGGAACGGCTCACCATCCTTGCGCCGGTAGACGGCCAGATCCTGCAATTGAAAACGCACCTCGGGGAGTTCGCGCAGACCGGCGTGCTTGCCCAGCCGCTCATCCTCCTCGGCAGCGTGACCCCGATGTGCGTCCGCGTGGATGTGGATGAGAACGACGCGTGGCGTGTGCGCAACGGCGCCGCGGCGACCGGCTATCTGCGCGGAAACAAGGACATCAATGTCCCGCTGAAATTCGTGCGCTTCGAGCCGTATGTGATCCCGAAGGTCTCCCTCACCGGCGAAAGCACCGAGCGCGTGGACACCCGCGTGCTTCAGGTCATCTTCAGCTTCGACCGCGGAGACGAGCCGATCTCCGTCGGCCAGCAGATGGACATCTACATTGATGCCGGCGACAGCAAATCATCCGGCCCGCCAAAGAACGCTCCCATGGAGTAATGAAAGATGACGGCATGCTATCCCGCATCTGCAAATCTTCGGCAACATAATCTTTCAGCCGGGGTTCTAACGAAGCGAATCACCGCGAATCCAAATTCCACATCAACCCATAACTGTAACACGCCACCCTTTCCGTCTATGAAACAATTCCTAGCTCTGCTTCTTGTTGCCGTCACGATCGGTTCTTCCGCTGTCGTCGGCGAACCGCCAAAATTGCAGCCCATGCCCAAACCGCTCACGGCGGCAGTGGCAACTCAGATCATACCGCCCGAGCAGAAGGAAATTGAGAAGATGAATGACGAGTATGGTGAGGCATTCAAACGGGGTGATCACAAGGCTCTCGCGAGCTTTTACACGGAGGACGCCGACCAGACGGATGGAGAAGGGAATGTGGTCGTCACAGGCAGGGCGGGAATCGAAAAACAACTGAAGGAATACTTCTCCGAAAACAAGGGCGCTGAGTGCAGGCTGAACACGGAGTCCGTGCGCCCGCTTACACCGGATGTAATGCTGGAAAAAGGCGGCGCGGTGGTGACGCGAACCGACGGGAATACCACAAAGTCCAACTACCTCGCCATTCATGTGAAACGTGACGGTAAGTGGCTCATCAGCCATCTCACTGAGAGTGGGCCGCAAGCGGCAGCCTCGCCTTACAGCCATTTGCAGGAGCTGGAATGGATGGTCGGTTCGTGGAAGGATAATTCGTCCGATATGGACGTGGAGACAACCTGCCAATGGGCGGCTAACAAGACATTTCTAACCCGTTCCTTCAGCGCGAACTCAAAGGAGCGGGGAAAGCTCGAAGGAACAGAAGTGCTCGGCTGGGATCCAATCAGGGGACATATCCGCGCATGGATTTTCGACAGCGAAGGCGGTTTCGGTGAGGCGATCTGGACACGGGATGGCAATCGCTGGCTAATCCAATCAGTGACAACTATGGCCGACGGGCGCAAGGCGTCCGCGCACCATTCCATTACGCGCATTAGCGATGACCGATATACATGGGAATCTACGAACCGCGTCCTCGACGGCGAGGTAAGGCCCAATATCGAAAAGATCGAGATTAACCGGGTGAAGTCCCAAAACTAACCAATCACTCCCATGAAACGCTGGCTCATCTTTTTTGCAGCGCCCGTTGTGACGGTCGCGATTCTGACTTGGACGGGGCTCTTCGCTGATGCCGCAGGGCGGTTTGGCAACGATCCAAGGGGCGGAGGCGGCGGCCACGCCCCGGCAACCGGCGGCGGAAGTTTTTCGCGACCCGCGCCGACAGCCCCGCAATGGCACCCGAGTGGTGGAGCAAACACGGGGGTCCGTCTGCCATCGAGAAACACATATTCACCTCCGGCTGTCATGAATATCAGGCCGCCGGCACCGGTGGTTTCTCCAAGGAGCAGCGTTCCGACATTTGTCGCTCCCGTACGGCCTGTTCAGCCACATGGTGCCCCCCCTTCAGCCATTGCTGCGCAGCCGCAAAGGCAGCAATCATTCATTCAACTGCCGCACGGTACGGGAACCGGTTCCTTAAAGGTTCCCGCCTTCCCGAACCATCCTCAAATCGCTGTCGCGCCACAATTGTCGCGAGGTTTGGGAACCGCCGGCAATGCTGCCCACGGGCTGGGAGCCATGCCGACGATCCAGCAGTATCTCCAGAAACACGGGCAGAATTTGCAAACTTGGAGCGGCAACCGCGACGCGTCATTAAACCGGACGCACCAGCAAAACGCGCCGCTCATTGCGCAGTTTCAAAGGAATCATGAAACGGCATGGCATCAATTACATCCTAATCTTCCGGACCGTCTTCGGATGGCCCGCGAACGTGGCGCGGACTGGGAGGGCTATCGCCGCAACCTGTGGCAGTATCGAAATAACCGTGCTGCGGAAATATGGGATCGGACACGGGATGCTTACGATGATCTCTTTACCTATGACTGGTGGCACCGGTACCGCGGACGCGCCTTTTCCCTAGGTAGTTACAGCCCATGGTGGTGGTGGAATGCGTGCCCGTGGGACAATCTTGTTGCATTCGGCGGCTATGGCTGGGACACGCCAATTTACTATGATTACGATGCGAATGTAATTGTTGACGATGACTATTACGTGGATGGGCAGGACTTGGGGCCGCGGGCAGCTTACGCGCAACAGGCGATCCAGCTTGCCAACCCGGCTGTGGCCGTTGCAGAGCCGCTCCCGCCGCAGGAAGCGGGCGTGGCGTCCGAATGGCAGCCGCTCGGAGTGTTTGCGCTGACCCAGCAGGAACAGGGAGACGCCGTGATTTTTTTCCAGCTTGCAATCAATAAGGAAGGCGTGATCAGCGGCGCATTCACCAATACGCTCACTGATGAAAGCGCGGCAGTATCGGGTTCGGTGGATAAGAGGAGTCAGCGGGCTGCATGGCATGTCGGCGACAAGACCACTACCGTTTACGAAGCCGGTATCGCCAATCTTACGCAGAATGTTGCGCCAATCCTCATCCACTTTGGTACGCAGGCGACGCAGACGTGGCTATTCGTCAGGATGGCATCCCCGGATCTGCCAACGCAACCTGCATCGGTAATCGCCCCGCCCGAGCAGGGCCAATGACAGGATTTCCACGGCACCAAGGCCATGCAGTAACACGTTGCAAATCGCAACCAAGGAACCCCATCAATACAAACCCAAACGACATATGACCCGCCCCGGTAATCAATGCCTGACGGAAAGACACCTAGCACTTTTCGGAGCCATCATCCAGTGGTTCGCGTCCTATGAAGCTCTGATCCAAGAAATCATGGCATCTGCCACCGGCGCGGATACCGCCTGCATCAGACTGCTGACCAGCGGTCTCAACTTCGCTGCAAAACGTGCGGCCTTGCTGAACCTGCTCAGGCACCGGGCAATCCCGCTCCATCAGTGCGAAAGGATCCAGAATCACTTGCGCGTCCCGGATACCCACACTTCGCTGCTTCACGACATCCTGCATTCCGCGTGGATTCCCGGAAAGCAGTCGGAATCCATCCAGCCGGATTGGATCCTAGGCCTGCTGCCGACCGTAAGGCCGATGCATGCAGAGCCCGATACCCTCCCCGGGAACTTCATTGAGCGCTACGAGGACCGGGTGAGCTACACCTTGGAAGATCTCGCGGAGATCGTTGAAATCCTTACGGAGAATCACAAGCGATTTTCGGACTATCTGGCGGAGACACGCCTGACTCACGGCTCAAGCAAGGCATGACGATTCGTCACGGTCCGCGGAGGTGTGAGTAAAAGTGGAGCGCAGGCGTTGACTTGGCTGCCGCTCGTTCGTAACCTGCCTTTGTGAAACATTTCACAAAGTCCGACACGAGTGCCTCCGACGTATGCAAAGGCATGAACAAGACCGCGGCGCTCAAGCAGACGTTCGAGCTGATCAACTCCGAGCTTTACGCCGTGGAGGAACGCATTCGCGCGCAGGCGCGGGCGTTTGATCCGGCGGTCGAGGGCTACGTGACGTATGCGGTGGAGAGTACCGGCAAGCGGCTCCGTCCGGCGCTCGCGCTCATCGCCGGCGGTGCCACGGGAAATATCGGGCCCGATCATTTCGACCTCGCTGTCGTTGTGGAACTCATCCACGCCGCGACGCTCGTTCACGACGACATCCTCGACAGCGCCGACACGCGCCGCGGCCAGCCGACGGCGAACGCGAAGTGGGGCAATTCGCTCTCGGTCCTGCTTGGTGACTGCCTTTTTTCCCACGCGCTGAAGCTCGCGAGCGGATTCCGAAGCAGCGAAATGATGCGCCGCATGGCCGAGGCCGCGAGCGAGGTTTGCTCCGGCGAAATCATCCAGACGCAGCGGCGCTTCGACCTGAAGCTCTCGGTGCCGGACTACTATCGCATTATCGAAATGAAGACCGGCGCGCTTTTCGCCGTGGCGACCGAGCTTGGCGCATTTTTGAATGAGGCGACGCCCTCGGTCATCGCCGCGATGCGCACGTTCGGGCTGAAGTTCGGCACCGCGTTCCAAATTTACGACGACGTGCTCGACCTCGCGGGCGACGAGGCTAACGCCGGAAAAACGCTCGGCAGCGACTTGCGCAAAGGGAAGCTCACGCTGCCTATCCTTTACCTCCTCCAGCACAGCGAGCCGACGGATCGCGACCGCATCTGCGAAATCATCCTCGGAGGCAGCGACGAGGAAATCGCCACGCTCGTGCGAAAGGCCATCAGCACGGGAGCCGTGAACAGCGCCGTGCTCACCGCGCGCCGGATGTTGCGCGAGACCGAGGAGCAGCTCCGCGTCGTCCCGGCGAACCGGTATCACGACGCGCTCAAGGGCCTCATCCGTACGCTCGACGGAATGCTCGGGCAGTTTGCGGAGTGACGGCCGGCCAGGCAATGGATGTCCTAGTTTGGCGTTTGGCCTTGGCTCTTTGAAGTTGAGGGTCTCGCCCGTCGCAGCGGGTTGGTCGTGTCCGCATGAAAGCGATGAAACGACAATCGCCGGTGCCAGGCCATACCCCAAACGAGGACGTTGCCCGCCTGCATCGGGGTTTGACTCCGCCGCGGGTGTGACGTTCCATTTCCCACCGTCTCCATGAAGCTCCCCGTAATCCTCCTGTTTGTCTGCAACGCGCTTGCGCTCGCCGTCGAGCGGCCGACCGGATTCCTTGGCATCGCGTGGGGCGCATCGCCCGAGGAGGCGAAACGGGTGCTGCAAAAGCGGCCGGGCATCACTTTTCCGGAGAACGCCGACGATTACAAAATCGAGCTGACAGGCGGGACCTTTGCGGGACAGGCGGTGGCGAAATGGGTCATCGAATTTCCCGACCGGAAGTTTGCCGTGGCGACGGTCACGCTGAAGACCGATGGGAATGCGGGCACCGTGTACAAGGAATTTCGCAACCAGCTCGTTTCAAAATACGGCTCCGCGACCACGGACAAGAAGACTGGCGGCACTCCGAAAAAAGGCGCGCAACCGCAGCCGGTGACGAACACGGCGATTTGGAAATTCACGCCGACGATGAAGGAAAAAAACAGCGTGCTCATTTCCGCGGAGATCTCCGGCGCGACGATGAAGGGCAGCGATGAAACGGGCGGCACGGTCACGATCAAATATGTGAATGAGACCCTCACGGGTGCGGCCGCGGCGGCCGCGAACGGGAAGCCCGCGCCGAAGACGACGGCACCGGTGAAAAAGGAAGATCTCTGATTTTCCCGAGGAGCGACACATGGGGACGCTGAAAATCCACGAGCTGCCCGAGCAGGAACGTCCCCGCGAAAAGCTCGCGGCACATGGTGCGGCGGCGCTCACGGACAGCGAACTGATCGGCATTTTGCTCCGCACGGGGATCCCCGGCGCAAATGCGGTGGATGTCGGGCGGCAGCTCATCGCGCAATTCGGATCGCTCGCCGCGCTCGCCCGCGCGTCGCTCGCGGAGCTGGCGAAAACCAAGGGCGTCGGCAGGGCGAAGGCGGTGCAGCTTGCTGCCGCGTTCGGCCTCGCGTCGCGGCTCGCGCGGGAGGCGATCGCGGACACTCCGCTCAACACGCCAGCGCAGATTTTCGATCTGCTCGGCGCGGAGATGCGCCAACTCGGGAAGGAAAGCCTGCGCGTGGTGCTGCTGGATGCGAAGCTCCGCCTGCTGCGCGTCGAGCAGGTCTCGCTCGGCAGCCTGAACGAATGCCTCGCGCACCCGCGCGAAATCCTCCGGCCCGCGGTGCTCTACAATGCGTTCGCCTTCATCCTCGTCCACAACCACCCGAGCGGCGATCCGATGCCGAGCGACCCGGACCGGCGCGTGACCATCCGCATGGCCGAGGCGGCAAAAATGCTGCAGGTGCAATTCTTCGATCACGTCATCCTCGGCAGCCCGTCGCCGGGACGCGCGCCGTATTTCAGCTTCCGCGAGGCGGGCGTGATCTGAGCGCACGGAAAGTTGGCATTCGTCGCCGCGACCGGTTATCCAGCGGCGCAACGTGAGCATCCATCCGACCGCAGTCATCCATCCGCGCGCCGCGCTCGGCGCGGGCGTCAGCGTCGGCCCGCTTGCGGTGATCGAGGAGGGCGCGGTGCTCGGCGACGGCTGCATGGTCCACGCGCACGCGTTCGTCGGCGGCAACGTCACACTCGGGAAAAATTGCACCGTCGGCCACGGCGCGGTGCTTGGGGGCGAGCCGCAGGATTTTGCATTCAAGCCGCAGGTGAAAAGCCGCGTCGTCATCGGCGACGGGACGAAAATTTTCGAATACGCGACCATCCACCGCGGCACTGCGGAGGGCAGCGAGACCGTCGTCGGCGACGGATGCTTCCTCATGGGCGGTGTGCATCTCGCGCATAATGTGCGGCTCGGCAGCGGCGTCATCATCGGGAACAACGCGCTGCTCGCCGGCTACGTGCAAGTGGACGACCGCGTCTTCATCAGCGGCGGCTGCCTGTTTCACCAGGGCATTCGCGTCGGGCGGCTCGCGATCTGCCAGGGGCTTTCGGCGTTCAGCAAGGACATCCCGCCTTTCGTGATCGCCGCCGAGCGCAACGGCGTCGCCGGGCTGAACTTCGTCGGCCTCCGCCGTGCCGGCCTCGGCGCGGCCGAGCGTGCGGAAATCAAGCGCGCATTTGATCTCCTCTACCGCTCGGGGAAAAATGCGACGCAGGCCGCCGGCGCCGCACGTTCGGAAAACTGGGGCGATGCCGGGCGTGCATTCTGGGAATTTGTCGCCGGGGCGAAAAAGAAGGGGCTGTGCGACTGGCTCGGCACGCGTCGCGCCGCAGCGGGCGGGGAATGAAAAGCAGGTGCCTCTGCCGCAGAGTGACACGGTCGCTAAGACCTGCGTGCCCACGCCCTGCGCACCCTCGCCGCCGCGGCAAATCACGCAGCCGCCGCGCGAGGTGAACCGCGGCATGCTGCTCGCCGCGATGAAGGAAAAGGCGTGCTTGTCCGGTTGGTTGACAACGCTGCGGGAAATCATGGCGAAAATAGCCCAGTGCTTCAGAGACTGTCAGACTTTGGAAATAAAGGCCCTCTGACATCGGTTACTTACCAGAAAGAGCCCGCGCGAAGTCGAATATGCATCTATAAACGCCTTCACGTGCCTAAGTGACTGTCTAAAAATTAGGGAGCGAGCCTGCGGAGCATGATTCTGGAGGCTTGGGCGAGGATGAGAGCGGCGCTGGAGGCGGGGTTGGTTTCGTAGTCGCGCGCGAGGCGGCGGGCCTGCATGAGCCAGCCGAAGGTGC
>CAIRYQ010000017.1 GCA_903882875.1 uncultured Spartobacteria bacterium
AATCCTCTGCTCGAACGCTACGCGATCTCACCCGTCGTTGAAGTTCCATGCGTTCGGTATCAGTAAGAATCAATGGTTGAATGGCCATTCGCCAATCTTATCTCATGTGTGGCCGAAGTCAATGTTACGTTGCACTAGGTGCGCAAATTGGAGGAGCTGTTTCTACGCAATTTGGCGGTTTGAAAATGCGCGCTTCGTACGGTGGATTGCGAACATTCGTCCAAACGCACTGCCAAGGCCAAGTGATTCGAGTAGGCGAGAAAAATGGCGACGACTTGTACCAGTTTGCTGGTTCAGAGCCTGCTACGCCAACTTTACCCGGCGAACTTGCCAAATCAGCCTCTACTCACACGGCATGGGATGCGTTTCAAAGACCGAAAGTGGAAGCGAAACTGACCGTCAATACCGAAACCGGCGAACTCCGTGTCACCGATCCGAGCGTCCCAGTTCAGGATAGTTGGCGAGAAGTCTCGCCTCTAACACTTCAGGAGCATCGGGAAATTGCCGCATTATTTCTCCCAAAAGTTCAAGAAGAGGATCGCGCCACATTTAGCGAAGCACTCGAAGGAGAAAATTATTGGGTACGTTGGGCAAACCAACTTCACACGATTGGAGGAGGAAAATACAAACTTGAATGGGGAGCGTACCGGTTTGCCGAGGTATGCCGTATTTTTAAGGATCGTCTCCGAACCCATGCCATGAGTGATGAATTGGCGGCAGCGGCCCTCGATCACCTGAAAGCCTCTCAGAAGCGAAAAATTGTGAAATTCGCATCAGCGGCTTTAGTGTCTTCGACTTCCATTCCCGCCAATCGCCCCTCGACAGGCAGCTTGCACTTAAAGGATCTGATAAAAACGGCGATTGATCTTATGGGGGAGAACGAACTGCGCCAAGTGTGGTTACCTGTGGGAGAAGTTTTCGATGCCCTCCGGATCAAACGCCCATAACAGCGCGATCCCATCCGTCAAAGTTGTCGTTCTCTGCTTCAGAAGCCAAGAAGTTGCAATACGACGGATGATTGCTCGCCACGCCTCAGTTGATTGGGCGAACGATGATCGAATTCGGATTGTTGCCGTTCATGATCGCTGTAGGCGTTTCGGTCCTGAAAACATTGCCGATTTGAATCGCGTTGCGTCACCACAAAGTGCGGCGCGGGTGGTACGCCTTAATAAAATCGACCTCAGCCACCGTTTCGGAAAAGGGGGAGATCTACGAGTGCTGAACGATGTGGGATCTCTTAGCCGATTAGAAAAGAAACTTCCCCAGATTCTAGCTCAATGTTCGGTTGACTGGTTCTCGGAGCGATCAAGTCAACTTAGCAGTTGGCAACACGGCTCTATCGATGCCGCCCACCTCACTGCTTGGCTTGATCAATTTGAAAAAATCGGGGTGCTCTGGATCGGAAAGCAGCTTTTGCGAAATTTGGACTGGTGGTCTCCAGAAAGACTGCGACGTGAGGCAGGATTAACGCCTCAACTGCTTAGTGGGGTTGATTGTATCTGCGTGAACCGGCATAGGGTAGGAAAGAGTGGGGACTACCTCGCAAACGTCGTTAGCAAGCACATCAGACCCTTCGCACCACGATTGCCGGTCACCGATTTTCGCGAGAGTCTCGATGAACCATCCATTTACTCGAAGGTTAAGCGCATTCTGTTTCTTGAAGATGGACTTTTTACAGGAACTGAGATGACGAATTACCTCTCTGCACTTGCCGGAGTTCCTCTGAAAACTGGAAGAAAACCTTCCACGCAACCTCTCTCGAACCCTTTGATTCTAAAAGAGAAAGACATTCACCTCCATTTTCCACTTGCAACCTCTCTTGGAGTCCGAAGGCTGAAAGCATTTCTTAGTGAACAAGCATGGAATAATATCAAGATTTCCGACGCTGTCGGACATCGGGTTGAAGTCCTGACTAATGAAGGATATCTCGCATTGGACAATAACAGCTTCTATGATGCTACGTCAGGAAATTGCGTCGCTAATCCGCATTCATATATTTCTCCCGTCGCGTTTAACGGCGACTGGAAAACTGCGGGGCAACGGGAGCGCGCGATGGAATTTTGCCGGCTAGTTGGTGACCAACTCTTCCGTAATTATCTGATCCGGAAAGGGTGGACCTGGCCTGAGAAAAAAATTGAACCCTGTTGTTTTGGAATGTACGGACTTGGGTTGACTGTTGCGTTTAGCCATTCGGTTCCGAAAGCGAGCTTGCCGATATATTGGATGGATGGACGGGTAAATTACAACGGTTACACGATCGAGTGGATGCCACTGTTTCAAAATTCCGCATTCTGAGCGGAAGAAGCGTTTTGCGAATTGGCGACATGCACGCTTTTCGCGTTAAAGCTGAACACATGGCCCTACATGCAATCGCAGACGGCCTGAAGCCAGATTCGCAGTTGCGTCTTGCATTTGTAGTCGGGCAACCATGAGCTTCCCCCTTGTGATTAGGTCGGCTCCCCGAAGGCTTCTCGCAAGAACTTCAGCCTGACGCTGCCGCGTAGCCAGAGGTAAAATCGTATGGCTGGCGAGGCAGATGGCGGCGCGTCCGGCGGAGGACTGAGCGGGACCTTCGCCGGTGCGAATTAGTTTTCTTCCAATGAAACCGATTCTCCTCGCCATGAGGCCCCGTTCGTCGGGAAACATCGCGCTCCGCAAATACTTTCCCTGAATGCCCGAGAAGAAATCCACCAAGAAAACAGACGACCAACCGCTGCTTCCGCTGTTGAGCGATGGCGCCGCGTCCGCAGCACCGGCATCTGCGAATGAACTTGCCCCCGCAGAGATTTTGCCGACACCTGAACGCAGGGCAGAGAAGATTCAGGACGAGCAGGCTCCACTGGCGCAGAGCTATCGGAATTGGTTCCTCGACTACGCGAGCTACGTCATCCTCGACCGCGCGGTGCCGCATATTGATGACGGGCTGAAGCCGGTGCAGCGGCGCGTGCTGCATACGCTTTGGGACATGGACGACGGGCGCTTTCACAAGGTCGCGAATGTCGTCGGCGCGACGATGAAGCTGCATCCGCATGGCGATGCTTCCATCGGCGCGGCGCTGGTGTCCATCGGGCAGCGGGGGTGGCTCATCGAGCCGCAGGGGAATTACGGCAACACGCTCACGGGCGACGATGCGGCGGCGCCGCGCTACATCGAGGCGCGGCTCACGGCGTTCGCGAAGGACGTGCTTTTCAACCCGAAGACGACGACGTGGCAGCTCAGCTACGACGGGCGCAACAAGGAGCCCATCACGCTGCCGGCGAAGTTTCCCATCGTGCTGCTCGAAGGCGCGGACGGCATCGCGGTCGGGCTCTCGACGAAGATTCTGCCGCACAATTTCAACGACCTCTGCCGCGCGGCGATCAATCACCTGCAGGGGAAAAATTTCCGCATTCTCCCGGACTTCCCGACCGGCGGGACGGCGGACTTTTCCGAATACAACGACGGCGAGCGCGGCGGAAAGGTGAAGGTGCGCGCGAGCATCGAGGTGCGCTCGAAGTATCTGCTCGCGGTGACGGAACTGCCTTATGGCGTGACGACCGAGTCGCTCATCGAGTCCGTGCTCGCGGCGAATGCGAAAGGCAAGATCAAGGTCAAGCATGTGGACGACAACACGGCGGACAAGGTGGAGATTCTCATCCATCTGCCGCAGGGCGCGGAGCCGGAGAAGGTCATCCAGCAGCTCTACGTCTTCACGAGCTGCCAGGTGCAGCTTAATCCCGCCGCGTGCGTTATCGTCCGCAATCCCGAGACCGGCGACGACAAGCCGCACTTCATGGGCGTGCGCGACATTTTGAAAGCGAGCGCGGAGGCGACGAAGGCGCTGCTAAAACTCGAACTCGAAATCAAACTCGGCGAACTCGAACAGCAGTGGCATTGGGATTCGCTGGAGCGCATTTTCATCGAGGAGCGCATCTACCGGAACATCGAAAAGTCGAAGTCGTGGGAAAGCGTGCTCACGGAAATCCGCACGGGGCTGAAGCCATTCCTCAAGCAGCTCCGCCGCGAGGTGACCGAGGAGGACATCGTCCGCCTCACCGAGATCCGGATCAAACGCATCTCTGCCTACAACCGCTTCCAGGCCGACGAAGCCATGAAGAAAATCGAGGAAGGCATGAAGGAGACCAAGGCCAACCTCAAAAACCTCACCGGTTACGCCGTCGCGTGGTTCGAGATGCTCCAGGAAAAATATGGCAAGGGCATCAAGCGCCGCACGAGCTACGACGAGATTGCGCAGATTGACGCGAGCGCCGTCGTCTCAGCAAACCAGCGCCTCTACGTGAATCGCACGGACGGCTTCATCGGGCTGAACTGGCGGCAGCACGAGTTCGTCACCGAATGCACCATCCTCGACAGCGTGCTCACGATTATTAAGGACGGCTCATTGAAGGTCGCGAAGGTCGCCGACAAGGTTTTCATGGGCCGCGAAATTCTCCACATCGCGATCTGGCCGAAGGACGGCGACACGAACTTCTACACGATGGTCTATCAGGATGGCGAAAGCGGGAAGGCCTTCGCGAAGAAATTCCAAATCGGCGGCCTCTCTCGCGACAAGCTCTACCCGCTTGCGAAGAGCGAAAATTCCAAAGTGGTCTTTCTGCACATCGCGACCACGGAAAAGGAAATGCCGAAGTCGCTCCACGTCTCGCTCGACGGCCGCAGCGGTGCGCGCGTGCGCGAGCTGGATTTCGATCTGGCGTCGCTGCCCGTCAGCGCCCGCAGCGCGAAAGGACTCACCGTCACGAAATGGGCGGTGAAGGACGTGAAGGCAGCAAAGTAGAATCCGGTCGCGACTGGCGGGACGGTAAAAAAGATGAACGAATGGGACGGTGCATTTGGAGTGAGCCTGTCTTCCGGCGATCCACTGCGTCGGGCCAAGGCGGCAGAGGACAGCCGCAGTCCAAAGGCTCCGCCACAGTTTCGCCTGATCCCGATTCTCGAACACAAATTCCAACGAACCGGGCAGGCATGGCTCCATCTCCCATCAGCGCGATCTTCGCGACACCGGCGCGATTTGGTGTAATGCGGTTGCACGAATGAAACCCGTCATCGCCATCACCATGGGAGATCCCGCAGGCGTCGGCCCGGAAGTCTGCTTGCGCGCGCTCGCGAGCGAGGAGGTCGCGCGCATCTGCACGCCGATCATTTTCGGCGGCGCGTCCGTGCTGCGCGCGTGTGCGGCGAAGACCGGGCTCCTTTTCGATGCACCGGTGATTTTGGAAAAGGACATCGCTGGCGCAACGCGACCAGGCGTGTTCGACCTCGGGGTGATCGCGCCGGATGCATTCACACCGGGCACGATCAGCGTCGCGACCGGACGCGCCGCATTTACCTATGTGAACCGCGCGATTGACGCGGCGCTCGCGGGCAGCGTCGCGGCGATTTCCACCGGGCCGCTGAACAAGGAGGCGATGCACATGGCGGGTTTCCATTTTCCGGGGCACACGGAGATTTTCGTGTCGCGCACGAACGCCGCGCGCTCGTGCATGATGCAGTATTCCGAGGAGATCACCTGCACGTTCGTCACCGTGCACGTCGGCTACGCGCAGGTGCCCGCGCTGCTCACGAAGGAACGCATCCTCGACGTGATCGAACTCACCGCCGCCACGCTTGCACGCATCCGCGGACGCAAACCGAAGCTCGTCGTGTGCGGGCTGAATCCTCACGCGGGCGAGCACGGTCTTTTCGGCGATCGCGAGGAGGAACGCATCATCGCCCCGGCGATCGAGGAGGCACGCGCGCGCGGTCACGACATCGAGGGTCCGCTGCCACCCGACACCGCATTCCTGCCGTGGAAGCGCAGGGCGACCGACGCGTTCGTGTGCATGTATCACGATCAGGGCCACATTCCGGTGAAGGCGCTCGCCTTCGACTCCGCAGTGAACACGACACTCGGCCTGCCCATCATCCGCACGAGCGTGGACCACGGCACCGCACTCGACATCGCGTGGCAGGGAAAGGCGAATGCCGGCAGCCTCTTCAGCGCGCTGCGTCTCGCGGCGAAACTCGCAGGCGTGGCCCCGTGCAGTTAGCGATGGAGCAACACGCAACACCAAATCATGCCCCGCGAGAATTCTCGCACTCGGCGAGAAATATCCGTTGACACCCCCGGCCTGAGTTCCTAGCTTCCGACCCCTTTTTCACGCCATGAGGACTATTTCCGCAAAAGCAAACGAAGTGCAACGCCGCTGGTGGCTCATTGATGCCGCCGATCAGGTGCTCGGCCGTGTCGCCGCACGCGCCGCAAACATTCTCCGTGGCAAAGAAAAGGCCATCTTCACCCCGCACATGGATGCCGGCGACTTCGTCATCGTCGTGAATGCGGACAAGGTGAAAGTCACCGGCAAGAAGGAGACCGCGAAGGAATACATGAGCTTCTCCGGCTACGTCGGCGGTCACAAGAGCGAGACGCTGGGCAACCGCCGCGCGCGCCGCCCCGAACTCCTCATCCAAAACGCCATCAAAGGCATGATCCCGCACACGCGCCTCGGCCGCGGCCAGATCACGAAGCTCAAGGTGTATGCCGGCAGCGAGCATCCGCACATCGCGCAGCAGCCGGTGAATGTCGGCAAAGTTTCCTAAGCAGAAGAAAATCACATCATGTCCACCGAAGCCACCATTTCCGCCACCGGGCGCCGCAAGACCGCCACCGCCCGTGTGCGCCTCACTCCCGGTTCGGGAAAAATCCTCATCAACGGACGCTCCTACGAAGATTATTTCCCCGTGTCCTCCTTTCAGGGTCTCGTGCTGAAGCCGCTTGAGATCGCGAAGAGCCGCAACACCTACGACATCACCGCAAACGCCAGCGGCGGCGGCGTGGGCGGACAGGCCGGTGCGGTCAGCCTTGGCATCGCCCGTGCGCTGCTTCAGGTGAGCGCCGAACTCCGCGGCCCGCTGAAGGCCGAGGGCCTGCTCACGCGCGACCCGCGCATGAAGGAACGCAAGAAGCCCGGCCAGCCCGGTGCCCGCAAGCGCTTCCAATTCAGCAAACGCTAAACGATTTCACCCAGGAATCTCCCCAAAAGATTCCCTCGAGAGACCCGCGCTGTGCGACCCCCAAATGCGCGCACAGCGCGGGTTTTCCCTGTACTCCGTCACCTTTTTCAACGTCGGCTTTGCGTTGGAAAATTTTCCCGCTAGTCTCCATCCATGATCCCTCGCATCCTTCTTGCCCTCGCTGCGATTTTTGCAGCACTTCCCAACCTCAATTCCGCCGAAGCCGTGAGAACCGCCACCAAACCCGCAGCCGCCCAAAAAATCGTCGTCGGAGGAGGATGCTTCTGGTGCATCGAGGCCGTCTTCCAACGCGTGAATGGAGTGAAGAAAGTAGTGTCCGGCTACTCGGGCGGCCATGTGCCGAACCCGAGCTATGAGCAAGTCTGCACGAAGCAGACCGGCCACGCGGAAGTCGCGCAGGTGGAATTTGATTCCTCCGTGCTGAACCTCGACACGCTGCTCGATGTGTTCTTCGCGGCGCACGATCCGACGACGCCAAACCAGCAGGGCGCGGACAAAGGCCCGCAATACCGCTCGGTGATTTTCTACGCAAACGACGAGCAGAAAAAAGCCGCCGAGGCCGCGAAGGAGCGCGCCAAAAAGGAATGGGGTGCGACCATCGTCACCGAGATTTCCCCGCTGAAGGAGTTCTACGCCGCGGAGGACTACCACCAGAATTATTTCAACCTGAACAAGAACCGGAATCCGTATTGCTCAGTCGTGATCGCGCCGAAGCTGCACAAGCTGATCGAGAAGGGCGTCATCAAGGAATAATGCTGCTGAGGCAGCGACACTGCGGCTCTCGGTGAACGGGACATCCCGCGCTTCTTTGCAGCATGTCCGTAGAATGCTTGGAGAACGACGGATTGCCGTTCCATTCGCTCGGACCGATGGAGGCAACTTGATGATTTTTCAGAATCGCAAGAAGCTTGCTCGCCGATTCGTCGTTTTCGATTCCGAAGAACTGCCCGATTAATAGATCGCAACAGGATCCGACTGGCGGTGCAGCCGCACATTTTTTTAAGGCACTCCGCGTCGTCCACCGTCACCTGCTCAATCGGCGGCGCTCCTCGAGGTAGGCGCGCACGAAGGACTCCAGCGCCTGATCCGTGCGGACGAGGCGGTAGTCAATGTTCATGCCCGCACACGCCTTTTTGTATTGCTCCAAAAATGCGCCGAAGACCTTCCGGTATTCGTCGGCGAGGCCACGCGGATTCACGGGGAGATGCTCGCCGGTTTCGAGGTCGTGCAGCTCGCACGGCTTTTTGAAAGTGAGATCAATCTCCGCCGGATCGAGCGTCTGAAAAACGAGCACGTCGTGCCGCTGTTTGCGCAAGTGCGCGAGCGCCTTCACGACCGCCGCCTCGTCGCCGAGCAGATCGGAGATCACGACGACGAGCGCGCGCCGCCGGATGGAGGCGGCGATTTCGTGCAGCGTCTGTGAGATGCCCGTACCGCCGTTCGGATCGGGCGGATGCGACTGCACGTGCTTGAGCATGTTGTTGAGGTGTTGGAACGAGTTCGCTGCGTCCATCCTCACGTCCACTTTTTCCGCGTGGAGAAAAAGGCCGACGGAATCGCGCGCTTTCACGATCACGTAGCCGAGCGCCGCCATGAGATGACACGCGAACTGGAATTTCGTCGGCCCGTCGCCGGACGCGTAATTCATCGAGGCGCTGCGATCGAGCGCGAAGTAAACGCGCAGGTTCGTCTCGTCCTCGTAGCGTTTGATGAAATACTTGTCCGTCCGCGCGAAGACGCGCCAGTCAATGTGCTTCGTCTCATCGCCGATGCCGTAGCTTTTGTGGTCCGCAAATTCCGAACTCGGCCCGCGCAGCGGACTGCGGTGCGCGCCCGCGAGATTGCCCTCGACGGTGTAGCGCGAGAGCAGCACGAGCCGCCCGAGCTTGTGCATCTCCGCGGGATTCAGGAATGCGGAGATTCCTTCCTTTTCCGGCTCCTTCGAGCGCGCTTTCGCCTTTGGCTGCGGGTCGGTGGCCATTTACGGACGCGGGAAAATTTTCCAGTGCGTGTAGTCGCAGACGACGATGATTTTTTCGCCGACGAATGCGAGGTAAAGATCGCCCGCGGCCGTCCCCGCGCCGATGACGGACGTGATTTTTCCGAGATTAAATTTCACCGCGAGGAGGTTCCCCGGTGCGGGAATGACCTGCTGCGGCACCGCCGAGATGCGCTCAGCGTACGGCAGCTTCTCCGCAGACTTGAGGTCGGACAGATCGCCGAGCACCGCGCTGCGCAGCGAGTATTTCTGATCGGCAAAGCCCTTTAACTTCTCGAATCCCGTGAGTGCGTAATTCCACGGTTTGCCAAAGCGATCATTGAGCGGCGGCGGCGCCGACTTCAGTTTTGGATGTGCAGCGACCTGCTCCAACGTCTTCGGATAAGCGACCTCCTTGCGATAGTACACTTGCAGCGCCGCCGCGACTTTGTCGCGATCCTTGCGCGTCATCCACGCAAATGCGATTCGGCGCGCGCCATCGTTCACCGGCGACGGCGGCAATGCGAGATCCGCCTCAAACATCGCGAACGCCTCGTCCTGCTTCCCGGCGCGCAGCGTGTGCCACTCCTCGAACCCGCGCACGACCGGCAGCAGCGGATCGCCCGCGTGCGCCGCGGAAAAATCCCGGCATGCCTTGATCACCACGTCGTGATCGTCCGGCGTCGCCATGTGCTGCTTCCACAATTCCAGCAGCCCGTCCTCATCCGCCGCGTGCCCGGCGACGCTGCAAACCAGCACCGCCCAGACGACGAGCAGAAATCGGGTGCGCCACATTGGCCGCGCGCCGCTCAACGCTTATCGCCCTCCTTCGCTGCGGCGGCGCGCTGCTGCTTCCGCTTCGCGATCTCGGTCTCCAAAAATTCCACCCACGCCTTCGGGCCACCCTTCTTCATGATCTCGTCACGGTGTTGGAGCAGGTCACGGTCGCGGGCCTCGAGTTTGATCGGCCGTGGCCCCTCGGTGTAGCTGTAAAAGGTCGCGCCGGGATTCACTTCGCTGAGCAGTTCCTTCCCGATCTTCGGGCTCAGCCGATCCTTGTGCCGCACGATCGTTTCGCCGAGCAGGATGCTATTCTTGGCCGGATCGATTCCCGCGATTTTTCCAGTCACCGCGATGGCGTCGCCGATCTTCGTGGCGGGATCGGTTTTCAGGATCGAAAGCGACACCGGCATCGTGACCGTGAAGATCACATCCGTGTAAGACGAAGGCTCGAATGCCGTGATTTTGAATCCCGCGCGTCCGTCCTCCGTCACCGGCTGCATCTCCATGATTTGCAGGTAGCGGAAAAAATGCGGCCTGCCCATCGCGTCATCGAGCACCGCCTTGCGCGCCGCGGGAGTTTTCGCCTCCGACATCGCGAGTGCAAATTCGTTCCCGTTCGAGGTCGCCGCTGGCAACGCGCATATGAGCGCCAGCAGCGCCACGGTGAAAAGAAATGCGTATCTGTTCATGCGAGTCTAGTGCGTGACCGAATACATCATCACATTTTGCCCGAGCTGGATCGCGCTCACGTCATTCACTCCGCGTGCGTAGGGCGACTGGCTCATCTCCCAGCCGCCCGAGAGCCCGAGCGGACTGTAGATCACGCCGTAGTTGCCATTGATCTGGATTCCAAACAGCACCGGCTCCGTGCGCGCCTGGCCGCTCTCCTGCATCAGCGTCGGCGTCACGCCGACTGCGGTGATGTTGTTTGGTTCCTTGAAAAGTGGCGCGGTCACCGGGATGCGCTCCATCGGCTTGTCCGGCAGGACCGCGCGGATCATTTCGCGGAAGGACTTGTCGAATCCTTTGCGTCCGCAGCACGCCTCGCCGAATAGAAAGCCGCCGTTTTCCAGATATTTTTTCAGCGCGGCTTTTTCCGCTGCGGACAGCTCGAACGACTCGTGCCCGGTCATGTAGATCACGGGCGCGTTGAAGATCGCAGGATCGGTCAGCCTCAGTTCCTTTAGCCCGAATTTTACCGGGATGCCGGTGCGCGCGTTGAAAGTTTGCAGCATCACGGACAGCCCCGCGTGCCGCGTCTTCCACACGCCGTCATAGACCACCTGCGCGACCGACACCGTGTCCGAATACGACTTCAGCTTGTCCACAAACTGCATCGCCTGCGCCGCATTTTTCGCCCACGCGCGCATCGCCGAGGCATACGAGAGAATGTTCACGCCGAGCTTGAATGCGGAGTCCGGCTTGTAGGCCTGCCATTCTTCCTTCACCTCTCCCTGCCAGCCCACCGCCATGCACCAGCGCGAGACCAGCGCGACCACGCGGCAATTCACCTCGATGCCGTCAAACCACGGCTCATTTCCACGAAAGCCCGAAGCGCCGACGGCCTTCGTGTACTCCACGCGGTCGAGGTCATAGTGGGAGTGGAAAATGGGGTGATCCGGCGCGAGTCTTTGCAGCGGCTGCTCGGGGAATATCTGCTTCAACTCCTCCACGACCGAATCGTAAAACGGCTTCGACCCGAGCCCCGTGTTGTAGATGATCATGCCACCATTGAGCAGATACTTCCGCAGCTTCGCCCGCTCTTCCGGCGTGTAGGTGAAATGATAGTGCCCCGAGCGGAACAGCACCGGGTTTTGCTCGGGATTGTCACTGATCTGCGCCAGCGTGCGGATGTCCATCTGGAAGTTCGCCTCCGTCTGCGCCTTCATGGTCTTCAGCAGATTGTTCACGTCATTCGGCGTGGCGTTCCAATAGACATCCGCGCCGTAGAGATACTTGCCGCTCTGCGCGTTCGCAGTCTGCGAAAATGACGCCGTCAAAAGTATCGCGGCCAGCGTCGCAAAAAGTGCCCGCAAGGAAGGGGCCGCAAGCGCCAAACCAGCGGTTCGGCTGGAAGGATCAATGTGGTTTTTTCGCATGGAAAATGGTTTGCTTTGGGAGGCGTTTGACGGAAAGTATAGGGCATCAAAATCTAGCAGCGCACCCACGCAGAGCAAGACCTTCCCAAAACCCCAGCGACTCAGAATATGAAAAATTCCACCGCCAAGAAAGTGATGAGTTCGGCGCTCGCCGCCACTCTCTGCACCGGCACCCTGCTCTCAGGCGATGGCACCGGTGAGGCAGGCTTCGTGCCTCCGCCGCGCGAAATGAAAAAGCCGCCGGCCCCGCCGCGTGTCGCATCCTCGGCCGAGACGGTCCTCGCCTGCTGCTGCTGCCCGGTCACGCCGATGTCCCGCACTGAGGCCAAGAAGCCGCCGCAGCCGCCCATCTTGATCACGAAGATCAAGGAGGAAGACCCCGCGAAGGGCAAAAAGTAGAGGGCCGCTTGCATCGGCTCGTTCTCATGGTCGGTTCCATCGTTGGAAAACCAGCCGCAATTCGCGCCGTCGTCTCTGTCGGCATTTTTCTTTCCGCCTTTCGTCTCGTCGCCGCCGACGCGTGGCAGGTCGCCGAAGCGCCCCTGCGCTACAAGCTGGATCTCGGTCGCAAGCCCACGCACGCGAGCGCCGGATACTTTGCCACGCTGCCGGATGGTGGCATCATCCGCGCCGCCACACCCGCGACGACCGTCGTGAGCGACGACGGCAAAGTGCTCCCGAGTTATCTGCTCTGGCATAATTCGGAGACCGGCTTCTCCATCGTCTTCGCCGATCCCGGCGCAGGCGCGAAATCCGTCAACGTCTATGTCCAGCCCGGCGCAGGCGCGCGGACTTGGAGGCCAAGCACTGGGCTGACGCCGAGCGCAATCCTGAGCGTGTTCCCCGGACGCGATACGCCCCCCGCCGCACAGACTCTCGCAAACCTCGGGCGTGTCGAGGCGGCGGTGCATTACGGCGAAAATTTCGGCTATGCGAAGGCACCCTTCAGCATCGGTGGAGATCTTACCGGAAGACCGAAGCCCGCCGCTTTCTATCTGCTCTCCCATGTGGAAGCCCCCGTCGCTGGCAATTACTGGATCGCACCCTTCATCCATGGCGGGCAGTGCGAAGTGTTGGTTGATGGAAATAAGATCACCCCCAAGGAAAAAAGCAAGCTATGGGGCGGCACCGGCGCATCGGTGGAACTAACTAAGGGGCTCCACCGCATCGAAGTTCTCCAGACCGCGCCGGGCACCGGGCCTTACTCGACAGACCCGAAGGGCGGCGGACTCATGTATCTCACATGGCATCCGCCCAAGGAGGAGATTAAAGGTGCCGAATCCCGGATCCTCAAACCCTCCGAGATAGCACGTTCAGGCTCCTGCATCCTGACTGGGGTCGAGGCGCATGATGGATCACCCGTTGCGGCTGCCAAGGTCACGCCCGGCCTTACCTATTGGTTTGAAAACGAGGATCCGCTGCTCATCTATGAATTCGGCGCGCTAACTTCAGGCCATCCTCCGGGTACGACCGTATCGTGGACTTTTTCCGAAGGCGGAGCCATAGAGGGTGCGAAAATTCGGTGGATCGTCCCCGGATTTCGCGAGGGAAAGGCGCGCCTCACCGTGAAGTCCGGACAGAACGTCTCAACCTGCATCGTGCCATTTTTCGGCTTTAGCACCCAGAAGACCAGCCTGGAAAACAGCGGGCATCGCGAGGCATTCCGTGACGTTTTAGCTGACATGCTTGCGGCGTTTCCCCGCAATCCCGACCCGGTCGCGACCTGGGGCGACGCTTGGTGGAACAACCTCATCCGCACCGTCGAGGGAGGTGAGGGCGAAAAGCTGCTGGGTCGCCTGTTCACCGATCACTTTGAGGCTGCGCGAAAGAAGCTCGCACCCGCCCAGCTTTTCGTGCTCGAGGATGTTTTCCTCGACGTAATCCTGCGCGATCATCCGGATGAAAATTTCAAGTGGCTGCAAAGATTTTTTGCCGGCACCACCGATGCCGCGCGACAAAACGATCTGCGGTTTCGCGAGGGCGAACTGCACATGTATTACCTGAATGACCGCAAGAAAGCGGAAGGCATCTTCACCGTGCTCGCATCCTTGCGCAGTGAACTTGGTGAGCGCGCCAAGATCCGCCTCGGCGATCTCGCCCTGCTTTCCGGTGATCTAAACAAGGCCACCAGTTATTACGCCGACGTGCAAAATCGCGCCCGCACTGCACGTAATGCTGCACCTGCGCCAACCGGCTCGCTTATCACAAAGCAACTCCTTGATGGCAGCCCGGCCAAGCCGGTGCCAGTGACGCCTATGGCAACCGGCCAGCCTCCGCAGAAAACCGGTGCGGCGACAGATCAAAAGGGCGGCGCTTTGCAGGAAGTCTCGCTTTCGGAAAACGTCCGCACGCTGACCGGCAACGGCTTCCTCCTCGAAGCCCGCCAGGCCCTCCTCGCATGGGAAAACGAATTCCCGCTCAGCAAGATTAGTGGCGACTACATTCTTCGCGAATCCGGCATCTACATCAAGATGGACGACTGGAAGCGCGCACAACCAATGCTCGAGGCTTATTGCCGGGAGATAGACGCATCCAGCTATCTCCCTGAAGCAATCTCAATGCTTATCTATTGCGTCCAGGTATCCAAGGCGCAGCCTGCATCCATCCGCGACATTGTCGAAACGGTGAAGGGGCGGCTGAAGTATCATCCCGTCGCTGGCCAGCTTGATAAGTTCCTGTCCACCGCAGGCCCCGCATCCAAATAGCCTGATATGATCTTACGAATCCTGTTGCTGACTTTGCTCGCACTCGGCACGACCATTGCCCAGAATCCGCCCGAGCGCACCCGGCTTTACAAGAAGCCCGATCCCGCGAACACGGGTGGACTTAAGGGAAGCATCGCCTATCCCACTCTTCCTATCGAGGCAATCCTGGCCGTCTCCGCAGAGGATGTGGAGGAAGTTTATGAAGGCGAGGTGACTGGTTCGCATCGCTCGGAGTTTCAATTCAAGGGGCTTCCAGTCGGCAAATACGATCTCGTTGTCGTCTTTGCTTCGGAGTTTTACGAAGGTTTGCGCCTGAACCGTGAAGCGATCTCGCTGACGCCCGAGGATCTTAAAAAGATAGACGCCACAGTCCAGAAGTCCGAGCCATTCTTCACTAAGAAATTCATCCACCGCGTAGAGGGCGAGACCGGCCGCGGCCGGGGGGCGCGGGCGATCTGCACCTATTTCCGCGACAAGGGCTCCGAACTGCTGCTGGAGCAGTTTGAGGGCAAGTCGAACCGCCCCGAATTCCGCCGCACGTTTAAGCTGGTGGTCCTGAAGGATGTCGGCCCCGGCTGGCAGATCGCGCGTGCGCGTGACCTTTACCCCGTGTGGATGAACCCAAAAAGCACGCTGCCGGTGCATAAGTTCAGTCCCGCCATCAGCCAGTTGCGCGTCGCGGATCAAATGAAGGATCTCGGGGCGCTCTATCTTTCCCGCTAAATCGGCATTCTTATTTGTCCTCCAATTTTCCTATGGCTGAAATTGAATTCAAAACGGGCCCCATGACAGGCCGCCGCCTCGCGCTTGCCGGTGAAAATTACACCATGGGCCGAAAATCCGGCCTCGATCTTACCTTCGATGACAGTGCATGCTCCGGCGAACACGCCGCGCTGCGTTTGATCAATGGCGCATGGAACCTGGTGGATCTCGGCAGCTCGAATGGCACCTGGCTCAACGAAGAAAAAATCTCCTCCTCCGCTCTCTCGACTGGCGATTTGGTGCAGATCGGCGGCACGAGCTTTGTCTTTCACGCAGCCGGCGCCCCTGCGGGCAGCGAGCCGCCGCCACTCGCCAGTTCCGATGAACTTGCATTAGTCGAGAAGATGCGCGTGCATACGGAGCGCATCCGGCGTGAAGTCGGCAAGATCATCGTGGGCCAGTTAGACGTCTTGGAACAGATCCTGATGTGCATTTTGGCCAATGGACACGCGCTCCTTATCGGACTGCCGGGCATGGCGAAGACGCTCACCGTCCGCACCATCGCGCAGGTGCTGAACCTGAAGTTCAAGCGCGTGCAGTTCACCCCGGATCTCATGCCCGGCGACATCATCGGCACCGATGTGCTGGAGACTAACCAGCGGACGGGCGAGAAGGAGTTTCGTTTCATCCGCGGCCCGATCTTCTGCAACCTGCTCCTCGCCGACGAAATTAACCGCACGCCGCCCAAGACACAGGCCGCGCTGCTCGAGGCCATGCAGGAGAAAATGGTCACTGCGGGCAATACGTCTTATAAGCTTGAGGAGCCGTTCTTCGTGCTCGCGACGCAGAATCCTATCGAGCAGGAGGGCACTTATCCTCTCCCTGAAGCGCAGCTCGACCGGTTCATGTTTAACATCTGGGTGGACTATCCGCTGCCGCACGAGGAGGAGGAAATTCTTCGGGCTACGACAGGCGGCGCCCGCCTCGAGCCGAAGCCGGTGCTCACCCAGGCGGACGTGCTCCAGCTTCAGGCCGTCGTGCGAAAAGTGCCGGTCTCGGACCATGTGATCAAATACGTGACGCGCCTCGTCGGAGCGACACGCCCGCAGAGCGAGGGCGCGCCGCAGGTCACGAAGACCTATGTGAGCACCGGGGCCGGCCCGCGCGCGGGGCAGTATCTCATCTTGGCTGCAAAGGCGATGGCGATCCTCGAAGGGCGAATCCATGTGAGCTGCGCGGACATCCGCCGTGCCGCGCCGCCCGTGCTGCGCCACCGCATCCTCACGAATTTCGCCGCGGACTCCGAGGGCCTCACGCCCCTTTCGATCGTGAAGAAGCTCCTCGAAGAAGTCCCTGAGCCCGGTGCCGAGGCATACGCGGCGGCGAAGTAGGCGGGGACTGCAACCTGCGCCTCATTTTCCACCGCGCCTTGGATCGCCGGATTTTCGTATTTCAGAAAAATGACCGCGGTCGGATTTGTGACGCTCCATCAGCACCGCCTCAGCCGATTTTTTCCGCGCCGAAATACGGGCGAAGCGGCTCGGGGATGGCGATGGTGCCATCGGGCTGCTGGTGGTTTTCGAGGAGCGCGACGTAGAGGCGCGCGAGGGCGGTGCCGGAGCCGTTGAGCGTGTGGCAGAATTGGTTCTTGCCGTTCTCGTCCTTGTAGCGCAGCGCCATGCGGCGGGCCTGATAGTCCGCGAAATTCGAGCAACTCGACACTTCGAGGTAAGAGCCCTGGCCGGGTGCCCAGACTTCGATGTCGTAGGTTTTTGCAGAGCCGAAACCGAGGTCGCCGGTGCAGAGTTCGATGACTCGGTAGTGGAGGCCGAGCGTCTGCAAAATTTTCTCGGCGTCGGCGGTGAGCAGCTCCAGCTCGGCCATGCTCTGCGAGGGATGGCAGATTTTCACGAGCTCGACTTTGTCGAACTGGTGCATGCGGATGAGCCCGCGCGTGCCGAGGCCTGCGGCTCCGGCTTCACGGCGGAAGCACGGAGTGTAGGCGGCGTATTTGATCGGAAGCTGATCGAGTTTCAGGATTTCCTCGCGGTGCAGATTCGTCACGGGCACCTCGGCGGTCGGCACGAGGTAGAGGTCGTCTTCGGGACAGTGGTAGAGTTGGTCGGCGAATTTCGGGAGCTGCGTGGTGCCGATGAGCGCGTCGGCGTTCACGAGGAGCGGCGGGGCGATTTCGGTGTAGCCGCCGGTGCGCGTGTGCGTATCGAGCAGGAAATTGATGAGCGCCCGTTCCAGCCGTGCGCCGGGGCCGGTGTAGCAGGTGAATGCGGGCGCGGAGATTTTCGTGGCGCGATTGAAGTCAAAGAGGCCGAGCTTTTCGCCGAGTTCGACGTGGGACTTCGGCTGGAATGTGAACACGGGCTTTGCGCCCCACGCGCGGATTTCAGGATTCGCGGCTGCATCCGCGCCGGCGGGGCAGGCTTCGTGCGGTGTGTTCGGGATGCCGAGAAGGAGGTCGCGCTGCTCGGTGTCGAGTGCGGTGGTCTCTTCGTTGAGGCGCTTCATGTCCTCGCCGAAACCGCGCACCTGCGCTTCGATCTCGCTCGTGTCTTCGCCGGCTTTTTTCTTCGCGCCGATTTCCTTGCTGATGCGGTTGCGGTCGGCCTGGAGCTGCTGGAGCTTGGTCTCGGCCTGGCGGCGCTGGGTGTCGCAGCGGAGGACGGCGTCAATCTGCGAAGACAGTTCGCCGCTGCGTGCGGCGAGGCGGGCTTTGATTTCGTCGGGCGTTTTGCGGATGAGCGCGATGTCGAGCATGGGGTGCGGAGGCTATGTGCGGCGGATGCAAACGCAAGGCGGGCCGAATGGAACCGACGCCAAATTCAGCCCCAGCGTGATTTTTCCCGCGCTCAGAAAAGCTCCGTGATCGGCGAGCCATCCGTCAGCGGGACGGGGCGGCCGTCGGTGGATTCGTAGCTGATGCTGCGCACGTCGTAGCCGAGCGCGGCGAACATCGTGGCGTGGATTTCCGCGGGCGTGACGGGGCGGTCCTTCGGGTATGCGCCGGTGCTGTCGGATTCGCCTAGCACTTGGCCACCACGAATCCCGCCGCCGGCGAGGAGCACACTGTAGCAACCGGGCCAGTGGTCGCGTCCGGCGTCGGCGTTGATCTTCGGCGTGCGGCCGAATTCGCCCATCCATACGACGAGCGTGGTATCGAGCAGGCCGCGCTCTTCGAGGTCGTCGAGCAGCGCGGCGTAGGCCTGCTCCATCGGCGGGACGAGACGGTTGCGCAGCGTGGTGAAGTTGTCCTTGTGCGTGTCCCACGTGATGCTCGGGCCGTTCACGGTGGTGACGAAGCGCGTGCCCGCCTCGACGAGCCGTCGCGCGAGCAGGTGCGACTGGCCCCACGAATGCCGCCCGTAGCGTTCGCGCACGGAATCGGGCTCGCGCGAAAGGTCGAAAGCCTGCGCGGCTTTTCCCGACTGGAGGATGGACACGGCCTTGTCGCTGAAGATGTCCATTTCCGCCGCCTGCGGCGAGACGATGCGCTGCGACTGCGGGGGCCCGCCGAGATTTTTCAAAAGGCCGACGCGTTGCGTGAGGCGCTCGGGCGTGAGGCTCGCGTCGAGCGAGAGGTTGCGCACCTTGAAGCCGGGCGCGTTCGGGTCGTCGTCGAGCACGAAGGGATCGAACTGCGCGCCGAGGCAGCCGCCGTATTGGCCGGGCGTGATGTAGGCCTTGCTGTCGCAATGCGGGAACGGCGTGATGACATACGGCGGCACGCCCGCGCTGAAGCCGTCGCGTTGCGCGAGCCATCCGCAGAGCGTGCCGACGCACGGGATGTCCGAGCGGCTGGGATTGATGAGCGTGCTGTCCACGCGATACGGACGGCCGACGGTGGCCCAGTGCATGCCGCCGTTGTGGCTGCTGTGCTCGTGGTGCACGGAGCGGATGAGCGCGAGCTTGTCCATGCGCTTCGCCATGCGCGGGAGTAGTTCGGAAATGTGGGTGCCGGTGACGTTCGTGCGGATCGGCGAGAAAATGCCGCGCACTTCGGAGCCGGCATCGGGCTTCGGATCCCACAGATCAATGTGGCTCGGCGCGCCGCCATTGAAGATGAGGATGATGGACTTCGCCTTGCCCGGCCCCGGCCCCGAGCGCGGTGCCGGCGATGCGAGCGAAGTGAGCGATCCGAACCGCGCGAGCCCCGCGCCGAGCAGCCCCAACGCGCCCGTGCGCAGGACGCTTCTGCGCGTGGCGAGAAGATCGGATTGGAACGTGGAGGAGTTCAATTGCTCGGGGAAGTTTTCACCGGTGCGACGGGTGTCAGTTTCAATCTGGCGCAGGCGTGGGTCTGAGGGAAATTCACGGCGTCGCCATGCGGACAGGAGTGTCCGTATCACAGGCTGCACCGCGCCTATTTTTTCACCCCGCTGAGCGGATGCGATGTCACCGCATCCCACGCCAGTTCCTGCAGCAGGCGGTTCAGCTTTTCCGCCTCGGGTTGCTTGGTGAGGAACGACAGCACGGGCAGGCCGACGGGATTCGTGCGGTAGATCACGGCGAAGTGGCAGTAGTCGGCCAGCGCCTTGATGTGATTCTGCGGATGGCCGACCGGGTCGGTGAAAAGTTCGCTCTGTTTTTTCACGCCGGGCACTTCGCCCTTGATGACCTTTTCGCGCAGCGCGAGTACGGCCTGGCCCACGGGCACCACGCTGATCACGGTCTTCCCAAATTGCTTGTTCAGCGCGGCGACGTGCTCGTCCATGCTCTTGAAATAATCCGCGTGCGCCTTGCGCAATTCCTCGATCGTCTTGCTGTCACGGTCCACTTCCTTTGGTCGCGTCTTCCACGAGGCCACGTCGTCATACGGCAGCCAGAATTCCTGCACCGTCACGCGGATTTCCGGGTTGTGCTCCAGCCCGAGCTTCGTGAGTTTTTCGATGCCTTCGTCCGGCAGATAGATCGGCGAAAGCGTGAGCACCTGCACTTTTCCGGTGATGAGCGCGGGCTTCACGGTGTTCTTTTCGTCGGGCAGATTCCAATGCTGGATCACCTGCGAGCCGCCGATGCCCTGCACGCCGAGCGGCTCGTGCCCGGCGATCTTTGCATTCCTAGCGATCTCCGTCAGCCCGCCCTGCATCCACACGTGAAAGCTGTGCCCCGCGCTGAACACGCGCAGCCCCGCGACCGGTGTGTGGGGCGTCTCGTCCGCATGGATGGAGATGATTGGGATGAAAAGGCACGCGGCGACGATGGTCGCGATGCGACGGAGAAAGACGGGCGTGGAAGGATAACGGATGCTCGGGGTGTTCATACGCAGAAGGAGCTGCGCGGGTGCGTGCATCTTAGAAAGTGTACCGAAAACCCTCCTCGCTTGCCTCGCTCGTTGAGACTCCCGTTACACTTTCCTAAATAGCACCTCGAATGCTCCAAGGCTCGCTCGCGAGGACGGGAATGCGCTGGCCGGCCGGGCTTCCTTTCCCCATTGGACGAAACGGTCCCGCATGTGCGGAGCTAGCGGGAAAGCTTCTTGAACAGTTTTTCCAAGGCAGTCGGTGGCTCGACGTCGGTGCCTTCGCGCCGGTAGCCGGGGATGATGCGGGGCAGCTTGAAATCATTGGCCACCCGGACACTGACGCCCTCGATTACGATTGGTGGCTGCTTGTCACTCCCCGGGAAACCGACTCCGGTCCGGTATTCATAAGTAAACCAATCCTTCGTGGCCTGCAGGAGCCGCTGCTCGTCGTCGCGCGGTTTCTCGGAATCATCCGCGGGTGCGGGTGCGACGGCCGGGGCAGCGGCAGGCGCCGGTGCGATGGCGGACGGCGTTGTCGCAGCGGGGGTCGGTGCGGGTGGTGTGCCGGTGACAGCGCCCGGCTTTCCTTCAAAATGGAACACGATCGTGTCGCCCCGCAGTTCCCACCGGCCGCGGTCGGTGTCATGTATCGCGATGCGATCCTTGTGATCGAGGGTCCAGTATTCGTTGCGCGCCGTCCCATCCGCAAACAGCGACACGGTGGCAAGCGAACTCGAGGAGCCGTCGCGCATGTGATCGACCTGATACCATGTGCCGGCGAGGGCTTCGCGCACACGGGCGGTTTCTCGCAGGAGATCAAATTGAACTTCCGCGGGCCTGTCTGTCGGAGCGGGCTGGCTGGCCGGGGGCTTGGCGTCCGCCTTGGGAGCGGTATTTTCGTTCCGCTGGTTTTCCGCGGCGGGCGGCTTATTGCATCCGGCAATCACCACGCAGGACAGAAAAAGGAGCCGCGCTTTCATTTTTCAAGCGTAGAGTCCGCACCGGAGGCCACGCAAGCAATTCACCGGGTGACAGGATTGCCGGATGATCTCGCCGTTTTGGTGAGAGGCGGGATGAGGGACTCTGCAAAAAAGGAACTGTGAAAGCGGATGCCTGTTCCCGATCTAGTGGCGCTTGCGGGTGAGCATGATTTCGTTCCCTTCCGGATCCACGCACATCGCGAGATGAGGCGGCTCGCCGTCTTCGGGTTGCGGTTCACGGGTGAGCTGGCCGCCTGCCGCGACGATCTCCGCTGCGCCCGCGATGACATCGGGCACTTGGAAGCTCAGGCCGGTCCATGTGCGTTTGCCCTCGCCGCCGCCGTGAATGCCGATGACGCCGCCACAGATGGAGACCTCGCTGATGATCTCATTCTGCTTCAGCACCGTGCCGCCGAAGACCTTCGTGTAAAAGTCCACCGAACGTTTCATATCCGCAGCCCAGATCACGTATTTGAGTCGTTCGACGTTCATCCGCCGCGTGTGACACAGGACGGCTGCCGGCGCCAGACCCATTCACTGCCCGACGCCGATGAAGACGTGGAAATCAGGATGCGGTCCGCAGTTTCGACTCGCCTTTCGGCAAGGCGACGCACGCGATGCTGTATTCGCCGTCAGCGCACCATGTGCCGGGTGCGAGCTTGAGCGGCGCATTCACCTGCTTGAGTTCTGTGTGCGAATCACCGGCGATGAGCGTCGGCGCCTGCGATGGCGCGCCCTTCCAGCGCAGGGTGAAATCGCCGCACGCAAACGGCGCTCGGAATGCGAGTCCGTCGGCGACGAGATCAATGTGCGTGAGTTCCCTCGCGGCCCAGTAGCGCGCGATTTCGCTCAGCTTCATCCACACGAGGTTGTCGAAGCGTTTGCGCAGGCGCTGCACGACCTCGTCGAAAATTTTGAAACCGAGTTCATAGCCGTTGAAATAAATGCCCGTCCAGTGGCCGAACATGAGCGCGGGTTCGCCGCTCGCGATCACGTCCACCATACGTCCGTGCTGCCCGTCGGCGGTGATGAATTTGTCCGCGCCCGCGGGCGTGATGCAATCCCATCCGCCGGTCCAGTCGCCCGTGCAGCCGGGGATGTACACGGTGCAGCGCGGGTTCGGGCCGTCGAGTCCCGCGACGCCCTGCACGACGGGCGCGACGCTCTTGCCGGGCTCGGTCCAGAGGTCGGTGAAGTAGTTCGGAATCTCCGTGCCGAAGACTTCATGCACGGCCTGGTACACCGCCTCGATCATCTGCGGGCGCGCCTTTTTCCCGAACCCGCCGGGCGTGGTGATGCCCTCGCACGGCAGGCCCACATTTTTCAAAATGCGCAGCGCATACGCCATGTACTCGGCGATCTCGTCGGCGCTGCGGCCCGTCGTCCATTCCCAGTTCTCCATGAATTTCGGCGAGACTTCGGGAAATGGATGGCCGGTCTTCGTGTCAATGATCCGCGTGTGCGTGAGCATCTCGGGATGGATGTCCCAGTTCGGCAGCATCGCCTCGCGCACGAGCTTGATGCTGTCGCTCAGATCCTGCTGCGACCAGCCGGGCAACATGCGATCGAGCCGCCCGACGCACGCGGGGAATGGCACCACGCTGTATTTACCCTTCACGCCGTTCTCGGCGCTCCATTCGGCGAATCTGCGCACGAAGCTGTCCGGGATTTCCGCGGGCCACTCGCGCCAGTTGCGCTGGTAGATCGGGTTTGCACCGCGATGCACCGCGTCGAACTGCGGCATGGCGAAGCGGTTCAGATTCACGAGCACCGTCGAGTCATCAATGATGAGGCTCACGGGCACGCGACCGCGCGGATTCAGCACGGTCACGTCGGGATTTTTCGGACGTTCGTCCGCCGTCTGTGCAATGCCGCTGCCCGCCACACATGCGCCAGCGGCGAGCGCCGAGCGGCGGAGAAAATCGCGGCGATCGATCCGCACGAGGGAAAAAAAACGTGAGGCCGCGGAGAAGGAAGATCGGTTCATGGGTCGGGGTCAGAACTCGTAATGTAAGCTAGCTGTGCGTGACGGCGATCTGCGAGCGCGAAGTCCGATGCGTGGATCGTGAGATGCGGTGCAGGGATCCGAAGATCACGCACCGAGAAAGAGAATGGCGGGATGGATTCCCGCCTGCCGCAAAGAATGCGACCTATGCTCCGCATTGAACGCCCAGCCCCCGTAGTTCTTTGCACGATCATCGTTGCTGTGCGGCATTCCATTGCAGAAAAGGCAGGACTCACGCCCCAGACGGCACAGTCCTTTTCTTCAAACACAACCCTATGCGCACATCCCCGTTCGCCACGCTTTTCACAAGTCTCATCGCGGTCTCATTGCTCCATGCCGCGGATGTCACGCCGAAATCGAAAGACAAACCGAAGCGCCCCGCCGCAGTCGGCCCGGCGATTGGCGAGAACAAGGCCACGCCGATTTCGCGCATCAAGGTCGCGAAGGATTTCAAAGTGGAGCTGCTCTACTCGGTGCCGGGCGAGACGCAGGGGTCGTGGGTGAACCTCTGCGCGGACGACAAGGGCCGCATCCTCGCCAGCGATCAATACGGCGGGCTCTACCGCTTCACGCCGCCCGCGCCGGGGCAGCCGCTCGATCCGAAAAATGTCGAGGCGCTTGCGACGGACATCCGCGCGGTGAACGGGATGGTGTTCGCATTTGGTGCGCTCTACGTCGGCGTGAACGACTACGAGAACAAAATCCCCTCGGGCCTTTACCGCATTTCATCCAGCAAGGGCGACGACACGCTCGACAAGGTGGAACTCCTGCGCGCGATGGATGCGAAGGGCGACCACGGCGTCCACGCGGTCGTGCCGACGCCGGACGGCAAGGCGCTCTACCTCATCTGCGGCAACGGCACGAAGGCCACCGAGACCGTGGCGACTTCGCAGGTGCCCGCCGTGTGGGGCGAGGATCATCTGCTGCCGCGGATGCCCGATGGCCGCGGCTTCATGCGCGACGTGATGGGCCCCGGAGGGAAAGTGTATCGCGTCTCGCCGGACGGGAAAAATTTCGAGCTGTTCGCGACGGGCTTCCGCAACATCTTCGACGCGGCGGTGAACCGCGACGGCGAGCTTTTCACCTACGACGCGGACATGGAGTATGACTTCAACACGTCGTGGTATCGTCCCACGCGCATCTGCCACGTCGTGAGCGGCGCGGAGTTCGGCTGGCGCAACGGCGCGGGCAAGCGGCCCGAATTTTACGCGGACAATCTGCCGCCGATCCTCAACATCGGCCCCGGCTCGCCGACGGGAATGACGTTTGGCTACGGCGCGAAATTCCCCGCGAAATATCAGGAGGCGCTCTACGGGCTCGATTGGAGCTGGGGCAAACTCTACGCGATCCACCTCACGCCAGACGGCGCGACTTACAAGGCGACGAAGGAGGAATTCCTAAGCGGAATGCCGCTGCCGCTCACGGATGCGATCATCAACCAAAAGGACGGCGCGATGTATTTCACCATCGGCGGACGCCGCGTACAGTCGGGATTGTATCGCGTGACTTACACGGGGAAGGAGTCCACCGCGCCCCTTCCGCCGATCTCCAAGGCAACGAAAGGCGCTGGAATAAGTGAGCTGCGACACGCGCTCGAAAACTTCCACGGCAAGCAGAACCCGGAGGCTGTCAAAACTGCGTGGCCGTATCTCGGCCACATGGATCGCTTCATTCGCTGGGCCGCGCGCACGGCCATCGAGCATCAGCCCTTCGCCTCGTGGGAGGACAAGGCTTTGAAAGAAACCGATCCCGCGAAGCAAGTCGAAGCCCTCATGGCGCTCGCGCGCTGCGCAGGCGTGTGCCCGCAGCATCGCACCGCCACCACGAAGCCCGCGGATACCTCGCTGCGCGCGGAAATGCTCGGCGCTCTGCTCAAGCTCGACATCGCCTCGCTGCCGCACGAGCAGCAGCTCACCGCGATCCGCACGATTGAAATTGTGCTGAACCGCTTCGACGGCTGCGACGACGCCACGCGCCAGCAACTCATCGCGAAACTCGATCCGCTTTTCCCCGCGAAGAGCTTCGACGCAAACTGGCTGCTCTGCGAGACGCTCGCGTATCTGCAAAGCCCGACGCTCGCAGCGAAAGGCATGAAGCTCATCGCCGACGCCGCCACGCAGGAGGAGCAGATCGAATACGCGCGCAGCCTGCGCGTGCTCAAAGCCGGCTGGACGAACGAGATTCGCACCGCGCAGCTCGAATGGTTCCTCAAGGCCGCAAACTTCCGCGGCGGCGCGAGCTTCGACAAGTTCATCGAGTTCATCCGCACCGACGCGCTCGCGACTTTCTCCGACGCGGAGAAGACGCAGTTCGCCGAACTCATCGCGAAAGCGCCCGAGCGCAAGTCCGCCATCGAAGCCCTCGGCGCGATGTTCGCCGGACGCACGCCGACGAACTGGACGCTCGAAGAACTCAGTGCCGCGACGAAGACCGGAATGAAAAACCGCAGCTTCGACAATGGCCGCAAGATGTTCGGTGCCGCTGCGTGTTTCACCTGCCACCGCTTCGGCAACGAGGGCGGCATGACCGGCCCCGACCTCACCCAGGCCGGCGGACGCTACAGCGCGCACGACCTTCTCGACAACATCATCAACCCCAGCAAGGTCATCAACGAGCAGTTCGTCCCGAGCGTCGTGACGAAGAACGACGGCGAGCAAATCATCGGCACCATCGTGAATCTCAATGGCGACAACGTGATGATCTGCACCGACCCCTCGCAGCCGAACCAGCAGACCGCCGTGGACCGCAAGCTCGTGAAAAGCATCGAGCCGAGCAAAATCTCGCCCATGCCGCCGATGCTGCTGAACATGCTCACGAAGGAGGAAATCATGGATCTCGTCGCCTACGTGTTGAGCGGCGGCGACCGGACGAACGGGATGTTCAAACGTTGAAGCGGCAAAGCAATGCAGGCGAGCGCAGCGAGATGAAGGGGGACATGCACGGTCTGCGGACTCATCGTGCGAATCCGCACCATCCCGTCCATGCTCCAATCCTCCCGCACTAGGTCGCAAACCTTGCCTACTTTTTTTCCCGCTCGACTACCAGCTTCGCCCAATCCGGCGACTCGGTAATTTCGGCTTTTCCTTCCGGTGCGCGCTGGATGCGGATTGCTGCGTTCCACTCGGCGGCGAGCTTCAGTGATTCCTTCGGGCCGATGACACTGCACGCCGTCGAGATGCCCGCAGTGAGCCCGTCCTGTGCGACGACGCTCACAAGTGCGTGATCGGTGAGCGGCTGGCCGGTGCGCGGGTCGAGGATGTGTGAGAGGCGCTTGCCGTTTGCGTCGAGGCGCTGGTTGCGATCGCCGCTCGTGGCGATGGCCGCATTCGCGATTTCGATCACGACCGGCGGAGGCGGAGCGTCGTCGAGATCGAGGCCGACCACTTCGATGCGCCAGCCCGTGCGCCCCGGCGGCGGATCGCCCACCGAGATGTCCCCGCTGCCGGCGACGATCGCGCGCGGACAGCCTTCCTTGCGCAGAACTTTCAGCGCCTCGTCGCAAGCGTAGCCCTTCGCAATCGAGCCGACATCGAGCCGCATGTCCGGCGCGGTCAGCTCGACGGTGTGCGCGGCTTCATCAAGGCGCATTTTTTTCCAGCCCACGCGCGCGGTCATCGCCGCGATGCGTTCTGGCGATGGCAGCTCCTGTTTGCGCCGTGCATTGCGCCACATGCTCGTGAGCGGCCCACAGGTCACGTCGAACGCCCCGTCCGTCCGTTCAGCGAGCACCTGCGCGCGCGCAAGCACCGTCCACAGTTCGTCGCTCACCTTCACCGCGCGGCCCGAGCCCGAAGTGTGCGAGAGCCGCACCAGTTCCGTGTCGTCCTCGTAGTCGCTGAAAATGTGATTCAGCGCCTCGACACGTGCGAAACCATCCTCTGCCATGCGCTTCGCCGTCTCCTCATTTTGCGCATACAGCGTGATGCGGAACGGCACGCCCATCTCGGCTTTTTCAAAAACGAATTTCTGCAGTTCTTCCGCCCGCGCGGACACAGTTGCGGAAAATAGGAAAACAAGTGCGAAAAAAAATCGGGGGATGATCACGTGCATGTCGGGCATTTCAAAAGTGGCGGGTCGGCAACGAACGCGGGATCGTCGCAGGAGCTTTGCAATGTCACAGCAGCGACATCTGCGGCGGCATTTCGTCCAGCGCCTTCTTCGCCGCTTTCTTGCCGCGCGGCTTGCCGTGTTTCGGCGGCGCGGGAGCTTCGGCGAGTGTCGGGTTGCCTTCGGCGTTCAGCTCGTGGTGTTCGAGGTTGCTCAGGACTTCCTTTGCGCGCGCGATCACTTTTGGCGGCAGCCCGGCGAGGCGCGCGACTTGGATGCCGTAGCTCTTGTCTGCGCCGCCCTTAATGATTTTCCGCAGGAAGATGATCTGATCGTTCCACTCGCGCACGGCGACGTTGAAGTTCTTCACGCCACCGCGCGTGATTTCGAGTTCGGTCAGCTCGTGATAGTGCGTGGCGAAAAGCGTGCGGCATTTCACGGAGTCGTGCAGGTATTCCGCGACGCTCCACGCGATGCTCAGCCCGTCGAACGTCGAGGTGCCGCGTCCGATTTCGTCGAGGATCACGAGCGAGCGGGCGGTGGCGTTGTTGCAGATGTTCGCAGTCTCGTTCATCTCGACCATGAAGGTGGACTGCCCGCGAGAGAGATCATCATTCGCACCGACGCGCGTGAAGATGCGATCCGCGAGGCCGATTTCCGCGCTCTTCGCCGGAATCCACGAGCCGATCTGCGCCATGAGCACGAGCAGCGCGACTTGCCGGATGTAGGTGCTTTTGCCCGCCATGTTCGGGCCGGTCAAAATGAGCAGCCGGTTTGCGGTGTCGTCGAGCGCGACGTCGTTCGGCACGAACTTCTCCTCGACGAGCGACTGGTCGAGCACGGGATGCCGCCCGTCCTCGATGCGGATGCGCAGGTCGTCGGAAAGCTGCGGGCGGCAGTAGCCGAAAAGGCGCGACGTTTCCGCCAGCGCGCAGAGCACGTCGAGCGTCGCGACGGCGGCGGCGGTCTGCTGGAGCGGTGCAAGTTCGCGCAGAACCTCGTCGCGGAGCTGGACGAACAGTTCGTATTCGAGCGCCTTCCCGCGCTCGTCCGCGCCGAGGATTTTGCTTTCGACCTCCTTCAGCTCCGGCGTGATGAACCGCTCGCCGTTCGCCACGGTCTGCTTGCGGTGCCACGTCGGCGGCACGAGCGAGAGGTTCGATTTCGTGACTTCGATGAAGTAGCCGAAGACGCCCGTGTAGCGGATCTTCAGTGACTTGATTCCCGTCTCGTCAATGACCCGCTGCTGAAGCTGTGCGATCCAGTCCTTGCCCGTGCGCGAGGCGTTGCGCAGCTCGTCGAGCGGAGCGTGCCAGCCGTCGCGGAAGATGCCGCCTTCCTTCGAGAGCGCGGGCGGCTCGTCCACGATGGCCTTCGTGAGCAGCTCGACGATGTGCGGCAACTCGTGGAGCTGCGTGAGCAGGATCGCGGCGAGGGAGCGCGAGGTGATTGATGACTGGTGACTGGTGACTGGTGTGTCCGCACCGAGCAATGGCGTCGCGCCTTCCTTGCGCACGAGCGCTTCGAGGTCGGCGCGGAGCTGCGGGATTTGTTCGAGCGAAGTGCGCAGCACCATGAGGTCGCGCGCGTTGCCGCCGGTCTGCGTGAGGCGGCCGATGGTGCGCTCGAGATCGCGGATGCCCTTCAGTGTTTCGCGCAGATTTCCGAGGATGAACGGCTCGGCGAGCAGGTCGCCGATGAGATTCTGCCGCTCGCGCAGCACGGCGAGATCGCAGAGCGGATGCAAAATCCAGTCGCGTAATTTCCGCGCACCCATCGGCGTGTGAGTGCGGTCGAGGCAGCCGAGCACGCTCGTGTCGCGCGCACCGCCGCGGCTCTGCGTGAGTTCGAGGTTCGCCTGCGTCGCGGCGTCCACGATCATGAACTGCGAATTGCGATACACCGTGAGCCGCGCGACGTGGTTCAGCGAGCGGCGCAGCTCCTTGAGGTATTGCAAAATCGCGCCCGCTGCACTCTGCGCGGCGTGCATTTCGGAGCAGCCGAATCCGTCGAGCGACTGCACGCGAAAATGTTCGCGCAGCGCGTAGTAGGCCTGCTCGGCGAGGAACGTGTAGCCCTCGCGCGGCTGGATGCGGCCGGCGTCGCGGTAAAGCGCGGCGTTCTCCTCGGCCACGAGCACCTCGGCGGGCTGCACGCGCGCGAGTTCGTCGGCGAGTTCCTTTTCGTCCGCCAGCTCGGTGAGGCGGAAATCTCCCGTCATCAAATCAATGAACGCAAAGCCGTGACCGCCATTTTTCCCCGGATGGATCGCCGCGAGGAAATTGTTCCGCTTCGCATCGAGCATCTGCAAATCTGCGATCGTGCCCGGCGAAACGATGTGCGTGACTTCGCGCTGCACGATCTGCCCCGGCTTCGGCTCGCTCACCTGATCGCAGATCGCCACGCGCTTCCCCGCCTTGATCAGCCGCCGGATGTAGCCCTCCTGCGCGTGGTGCGGGATGCCGCACATCGGCGTGCCGTTGCGTTGCGTGAGCGCGATGTTCAGGAGGCCCGCGGCCACCTTCGCATCGTCGAAGAACATCTCGTAAAAATCGCCGAGCCGGAACAGCAGCAGCGTATCCGGCGGCAGGGTGCGCCGGATGCCGTGGTATTGCTGCATCATCGGTGTGAGCGTCTCGGACATTGAACGCGAGCGTAGCGGCGAGGAGTGTGGCGGCAAGCCGCGCGGTGGCTCGTCGTTGGTTCTGGGACGATTGGCCAGCCGCAGAGGATCAATCTGGAACGGTTCTCTCGCTCGTGCGGCGGCGTTTGCGCTTGAGGGCCACCGCGGTGAAACCTAGCGTGCACGCCATGTTGAAACGGATCCCCCCGTGTCATTCGCACATGAGCCGTCGCAGGCTGCGGTTTCTCGCTGCGCTGCCATTTCTCGTAGCGGCGATTTTTTCCTCAGCGCACGCCCAGATTCCGCTGAAGGAGCGGCTGCGCGGCTCGCCGTTCAAAATCGCATTCGAGCGCTATGTGGACGACAACTCGGAAATCTTCGTGATGAACGCCGACGGCTCGGGCCTCAAAAATCTCACGAACACGCCGAAGGTGCACGAGCACTACCCGCAGGTCTCGCCCGACGGGACGAAGATTTGTTTTTCCGTGGACGAAGGCGAGGGGCGCGAGGCCGTGCGCAGCCTCTGCGTGATGGACGCCGACGGCGGCAACCGCCGCAAGCTCGCCGACCACGCGCGCGAGCCGTTCTGGAGTCCCGACAGCCGCACGATCGGATTTTTGCCGCAGGAATTTCCGAAGTTCAACGTGGTGGACTACTACACGAAGGGCATGAGCTTCTGCGATGTCGCGACGGGGAAAATCACGGAGCATCCGAACAGCGCTGCCCTTCATCACCTCTACAACCCGAGCTTTTCCAAAAATGGAAAATGGATCGTGTCCACGGTCCACGCTGGCATGGGATTCAGCCACGCGATCCTTGCGATCGAGGCGAAGGGCGACAGGATCGTGAACTTGAACATCCCCGGCTGCCGCCCGTGCCTGAGCCCCGACGGGAAGCAAATTGCGTGGGGCTCCGGCGATCACGAGATCGTGCTCGCGCCGATCAATCTCGAGTCCGACACGCCGAGCGTCGGCACGTGGCGCGTGCGCATCCAGGACAAGGTGAACGAGACTTACCATGTGGACTGGTCGCCCGACAGCCGTCTGGTGAGCCTCAGCCGCGGCCCCGCGAGCAAGGGCGACCCGAGCAAGCCGGGCACTTTTCAGGCCGCCTGTGAAATGGTCGGCTCGTATGCCGCAGGCTGGAATATCTGCGCGGTGTCCGCCGATCGCGATGGCGTTGTGGATCTGAATGCCGCGGGCGACGTGGATTTCCAGATGCTCACGACGGACGGCTTTAGCAACAAGGAGCCGGCGTGGTTCCTGCCCGTCGGAAAAACGGAAGCCGCGAAGTGATGCGTGGAGCGTTCCGCCTCGCAACGCTTGCGGTCGTCACGCTGCTCGCCTCGTGCGAGAAGCCGGGTGCGGATTCCGGTGGTGCAAGATCGGACGCGGTGATCGAGGTCGTCACATCCTCGGGAGTCGAGATGGTCGCATTGCCCGCCGGCGAATTTTTGATGGGCAGCGACAAGGGCAACGCTGACGAGGCGCCCGCGCACAAGGTGAAGGTGAGCGCGTTCCTCATGGACAAGTTCGAGGTCACGCACGCGATGTTCACGAAGGCGCAGTTGCCAAACCCGTCGCACTGGCAGGACAGCCCGAACAAACCCGTCGAGCGCGTGCGCTGGCGCGACGCGAAACTCTACTGCAACGAGCGCTCGCTGCTCGAAAAACTGAGGCCGTGCTACGACGAGAAGACCGCGGACTTCGACTGCGACCTCACCGCGAACGGCTACCGCCTGCCGACCGAGGCCGAATGGGAATACGCCGCCCGCGCGGGCACGGACGGCCCGTTCGATTTCGGACAGGCGGACAAGCTGCGGCAGTTTGCATGGTTCGCCGATAACGCGGGCGCGCGAACGCACAACGTCGGCGAAAAAAAGCCGAACCGCTGGGGCATCTTCGACCTCTACGGCAACGTCTCCGAATGGTGCGAGGACGTGTACAGCGCCGATTTCTACAAGCAGAGCCCGTCCGCCGATCCAAGCGGCCCGCGGAGCCCCGGCAAGGACGTGAAGCGCGTGATGCGCGGCGGCTCATGGAAATCGAGCGCCGACATGTGCCGCGCCACGCTGCGCCAGGCCGAGCGCACCGGCGACAGCGACGCGTGTTTTTTCACGGACTACTGCGGATTCCGCTGCGTGCGCCGCGCGACGCCGGAGGAAATCCAGCGATTGAAGAAAAAGTAGCATCCGATGAAGCGCGTTAATTATCGCAAACTTGCATTTGAGCACTACCGCGAACGGCTGTTCTGCGCACACTGCGGATTCGGAATACCCGAGGTTTTGGAAGTCGCTCACCTCGATTGCCAGCGTCACAACAACGACGTTGGAAACCTTGTTCTCCTCTGTCCGACTTGCCACAAAATGCACGACCTCGATCTGATTTCGACGAGCACGATCATTGAGATGCGCGACCGGCCGAGAGTCATCCGTTGGGTCAAGCGCATGAAGGACGCTGGCAAGAAGGCTGCGAAGAGTCGAAAAGATCGCGCAGCGACTGCGAAACGGAAAAGACGTTTGGCGGCATTGAAAGCCGTTGCAACCCGGGTGCGCAACCGAGCGGCGAATGCCCTGACTAACGGAGCATAGAAGGATCAAGATAGATGCGCCGATCGCCGTGCTCTTCCACACCTGGACATTCCTGCTCTTCCTCGCCGTCGTGCTCCCGGTGCTCTTCGCGCTGCGGAACACGCGCCTGTGGATCCCGTGGTTGCTCATCGCGTCGTACACATTTTACGGCTGGTGGAATCCGTACTACCTCATCCTCGTCTTCTACTCGACGCTGCTCGACTTCATCCTCGTCGCATTCATGGACCACTGTCCGCGGGAGAGAAAAATATTCGACTGGCGAGCGCGCCTCGCACGGCTGCACTTCGACGACGGCACGATGAAAGTCGCCTTCCTCGCCACGGTGGCTGGCACATTGGTTTCGTTCGGCATGGCATTCGCCGGTCCGCCCACGCTGCGCCCCACGATGGCGCTGGCGACGCTGCTCCTCGCGCTGATGGCACTCGGCGCATTCGCGTGCAGCCGGCGAACGTGGCTCGTGGTCAGCATCGTCAATAACTTCGCGATCCTCGTCTTTTTCAAATACGCGCGCTTCTTCATCGAGAACATCAACGCGCTCCTCTCGTCGTGCCACGTCGCCGCGCGCCTGCCGGATCCGTCCACGCTCATGCCGTTTGGCGCGGCGTATCTGCTGCCGGTCGGCATCTCGTTTTTCACGTTCCAGTCGCTCAGCTACACGATTGATTTCTACCGTGGGATCATCCCGCGCGAACGCGATTTTCTCCGCTTCGCCACGTTCGTGTCGTTCTTCCCGCAACTCATGGCCGGACCGATCGAACGCGCGGCGCACATGCTGCCGCAATTCTTCCGCTTCCTGAAAATCCGCCTGCAAAATTTCACCGACGGTCTGTCGCTTTTCCTCGTCGGGCTTTTCAAAAAGCTGGCACTCGCAAACTACCTCTCGCTCTACGTCGAGCGCGTGTACGACAGCCCGCGGCAGTTCGAGGCGCCCGAGCTGCTCGCCGCGACATTCGCATTTGCGTGGCAGATTTTCTTCGACTTCAGCGGCTACACCGACATGGCGCGCGGCATCGCGAAGGTGATGGGCTTCGAGCTGATGCTCAATTTCAACAACCCGTACATGGCCACCGGCCTCGGCGAATTTTGGGGCCGCTGGCACATCAGCCTTTCGACGTGGTTTCGCGACTACGTGTACATCCCGCTCGGCGGAAACCGCCGCGGCGCGCTGCTCACGTACCGCAATCTGTTCATCACGTTTTTCATCTCCGGCATCTGGCACGGCGCGGCGTGGACGTTTGTGATCTGGGGCGTGCTGCACGCCGCGGGAATCCTCATCACGCGCGAACTCGAGCGCTCGGCATTTTACCGGAACCACGTGCCGCGTCTAGTGAAGCAGGTCGCGGTGTTCGTATTCGTCTGCTTCGCGTGGATATTCTTCCGCGCCGGATCGCTTGCCGACGCCACGCTGATCATCTCGCGCATCTTCACCGGCACATGGCACACGCCGCAGGTGCCAGCATTCATGCTGCTACTGGTCGCGGCGATCTGGCTGTATCAGTTCGCGTTCGAATCGCGCTGCCAAAAATTCCTGGCCACCGGCCCCGTGCGCATCGGCCTCGCAGCGCTGATGATCATCTATCTCTGCATCTTCGCGACTGACGGCGGCGCGTTCATCTATTTCCAATTCTGAAATGGCGGACGAAATCACCACTCCTGCGCCTGCTGCGGAAATGCGTTTCGTGAACGCGATGCGGCTCACTGCGCGTCAGTGGATCGCCGTCGCGGTGATCGTCACGCTCGTGCTCACGCTCACGCCGTGGCTGTGGAAAAAGTGCGAGCGTTTCGACACCGGCCCCGACTACCGGATTCCTTACGCACTCAGCAAAGACTACTGGCTCTACGAACGCCGCATCGAACGGCTCGCACCGGCGGATATCGTGATGCTCGGCGATTCCGTGATCTGGGGCGAATACGTCCGGCCCGAAGCCACGCTCGCGCATTTCCTGAGCGTGCAATCCGGGCAGCCGGGAAGATTCGTGAACGGCGGAGTGAACGGCCTGTTCCCGCTCGCATTCGAGGGTCTCGTGCGCGACTACGCCGCAGCCGTGCGGGGCCGCAAAGTGATCGTGCATTTGAACCTGCTCTGGATGAGCAGCCCGAAAGCGGATCTGAGCACGCCAAAGGAGGAACGCTTCAACCACGCCGATCTCGTGCCGCAATTTTCGCCGCGCATCCCGTGCTATAAGGCCGACCTGAACCGCCGGCTCTCCGCGAGTTTCGAGAGGCATTTTCCGTTCGTGCAGTGGGCGAATCACCTGCAAGTCGCGTACTTCGGCCAGATGAACATCCTCGCATGGACGCTCGACGACGAAGGCGCGACGACGCCGGAACTCTCGAACGCGTATAAAAATCCGATCAAGCAAATCACGTTCACCGTACCGCCCGAGCCCGACGATGATCCCGAACGCGGCCCCGCGAGCCCGCGCCACAAGCCGTGGTCCGCGAGCGGTGAAGGCACAACGCGCTTCGAGTGGGTCGCACCCGATCAATCGCTCCAGTGGGCCGCCTTTCAGCGCCTCGTGAAGCTGCTGCAATCGCGCGGCAACGACGTCCTCGTGATCGTCGGCCCGTTCAACGAGCACATCATATCCTCGGAAAACCGCCTCGCGTTTCTCCGTCTGCGCGGTGTCGCGGATGAATGGCTCGCGCAGAATCAAATCGCCCATGTGATCCTCGAACCGCTGCCCAGCATGCTCTACGCAGACGCCAGCCATCCGCTCACGGCGGGCTACGAGATGCTAGCGGAACGCCTCCTCCGCGACGCTGCATTTCAAAAATGGATGAATGCGCGGTGAACCGCGGGGCGGCTACTTCGCAGCAGTGTCAGGCGCTTTCCGCACGCAGCGGAAGCCGTATATGTCGTAACCGAAACACACGTCGGCGGAGCCGGGGCTTTCGTTGTATCGGAAGCCCGAGCGGCAGTTGTCGTCGCTCGATTTCCACGCACCGCCGCGGAGCACCATGTTCTGTCCCGCGTCCGGCCCACGGGGATTTTCGCGCGGTGAATTCTTGTAATAGTCCACCGCATAAAAGTCGTTGCACCACTGCCACACGTTGCCCGTCATGTCATAGAGGTCCAACGGATTCGGCTGCTTCTGCCCGACAGGTCGCGGACGCCCGCCGGAGTTTTTCTTGAACCACGCGAACTCGCCGAGCTTCGCCGGAGTGTCGCCGAAAAAGTACGCCGTCGTTGTGCCCGCGCGGCACGCGTATTCCCATTCGGCCTCGGTCGGCAGCCGGTATCCGTTCGCGTCGAAATTGCACTTCTGCGTCTGCAAGTCGTAGCACGGCATCAGGCCCTCGGCCTCGGATCGCTTGTTGCAAAATCTCACCGCTTCGCCCCAGCGCAACTGCTCGACGGGATTCCTGTCGCCCTTCCAGCGCGACGGATTCGTTCCCATGACTTTTTGGAAATGCTCCTGCGTCACGAGATTCACATCCATGAGGAACGCGCTGATCACGACCTCGTGCGGTGGCGCATCCGACTCGTCCTTCTCGCCCATGATGAATTTCCCCGCGGGAATGAGCACCATATCCCGCGCTTTCGCCGCCGGGGAATGTGCGCCCGCATTTTCCTTCGGTGGCGTCGAAGGCGACTTCGGATCGTCCGTCGCAGTCTTCCGCTCGCATCCCGACAGGATTGCGAGAGCCGCGGCCACTGCGATTGAGACGACGGATTTTTTACGCACCGCGCCAGCCTCCACCCTCGCTGCTGAATTCGGCATGCTCATGTCAGTAGTTCGGCCAGATTTCATAGCCATCGGGATTGCGCAGCACCTGCCTGCACCGCGCGCGCACTTCGAGCGCGAACGCGAGCACTTTCGGCTCGGTCACGCTCGCCAGTCCCGCCTCCTGGAAAAGGCTCCGAGCGATCGTGTGGCACTGCGCGATCATCGAGTCCTGCGCGCCGCCCATCGCACGCCACGCCTTCAGCAGATCCTTGTATGCCGCGAGATTCTTCGGGCTGCTGCTCCCGGTCAGCGCCATCGTCTGGCGCGTGAGTTCGGCGGCGTGTTCGAGCGACTTCATGTTCTCCTTCTGCACCTCGTAGCCCTGCGGGATCTGCTGTACAATCTGCTCCATTGCTTCGGCAAAAGATTTTATTTCCGCCGCTCCGGATTCCTTCGATTTCAGGAACGCGATCATCGCGTCGGCAAAGCGCCGGTATTCGTCAATCCGCGCGAGGTGCCGTTCGACGAAGTAGTTCATGTCCGTGAGCGCCTCGCTCACATAGTCCTTCTTCGTCACCTCCTCGGCCGCCTCGAAGATCGCCTGAATCGCCTCCGTGCATCCGCATGTGCATGAACGATGCACGCCCTCGGTGCCGCGCCTGTGATGCGTGCGCAGCCTCCGCCCTTCGATGTCGAGGATTCCATCGCACACCGTTCTGCCGAGTGTCGCCTTCATCACATCCACCGGCGTCAGCACATCGGGCGGCGTATCGCGGCCCTCGAGAAAATAAACGAGCGCCTCGCCGCGCGGCGGAACTTTCTTGCCGAGGGTGAACATCGCCCTCTCCCCGTCGAACCATGCCGGGTAGAGATACGAGCCCGCGACGCCGCGCCACACGGTTCCCCTTGCCTCGCGGAATGCGTAGCTCGTCCTGTTCTCGCCTTCGGAGAGCTGCGTTTTCCAGCGTGCGGGAAAAGGCCGCCTCCACTGAAGCTCCACGTCCTTTTCGAGGAAGGACGACTTCAATTCCTCGCGGTGCCAGATGCCGGGCGCGCTCAACGCAGCGAGGTACAAGCTCTGGCCGTCGTTGTCGAATTCGATCGAATCAAAGCTCCCGGCGGCGGCGTGGAGTTTCATCTGCTGCCTGCCCGGCGGCCAAGTCATCACGAGTTCATCGCGACCACCGCCGAGCAGTCCCACGAACACATTTTCCACCGGAACCGTAAGCGACTCCGAGGACGCAAACGCCGCGGGCGACAGGATCAAATCATCACCCACAAATCCCGGCACCACGCCGTGTGAAATTTGCCCGAGCAGCGCGACACCGTTCATTTTCGCCGAAGGCTTGATCCCGACGATCTCGTCCTTCCCAAACGAAAACACCGCGGACAAATCCGCAACGGCATCGGATGAAAAGTGCGCCTCCACGACAACCTCGTCACCCGCGTGATGCAGGATCTCGCACCGGCTGATTTTCGCCGCCTGCGTCTTCGTCGCAAGCGGAGCAAACTCCAGCACCCTGCTGGCGGCACCGCCCTCCGCATTTGTCTTCGAGAAAAAAATCACGCGCCCCGCGGACGACGAAAACACCGCGACGAGCCGCCGGTTTTCCACCACCGCATCGCCCTTGAACGCATATTCCAGCCCGTAGTAGCCGGGGTCGGACGCGGCCTTCAGCGGCTCGGCCTCGAGGGCAAAAAGATCGCGCGGCAAGGCTTTCCACGCGGCCCTGTTCGAGACATCCGCGGCGCCCGCGGAATGCGAGCCCGTGTCCCATACGGCGAGATTGCCCGCGGCTCCGGCGTGCCGCAGCGCGCCGAAAACGGCAACGAATGCGAGCACGACATGTTTGAAAGGCGTGGCGAAACGACAGTGCGACAAGGCGGGGTAATTCATAGTTGGGGGCGCGGAAATCTAATCAACGATTCCTACGGTGTGCAAACCCGCACGCGGATGCCGCGGATGCGAGATGAGCGATGAAGTGCGCGCCATCTCCCCGCTGCACGAAAGGCTCGGGTCGCGTGACTCGGCTGATGCCGCGCGATTGCGCCCGCGCTGCGTTTCGTCTTTGCTGTGCGCGTGCTTGATGTGCTCTACCGGCGTTTGCTCCGGCCGATCCTTTTCCGTTTCGATGCCGAGCGGGTTCACCACCTTGCGATGGCGTTCCTCCACGGCCTCGGGCCGCTCATGCAAGCGTGGGCGCGTGAAAAAAATGCCCGCCTCGTGCCGTCGGCAGCCACGAAAGAGCGCGAAGTTTTCGGACTGAAATTTCCAAACCCCGTCGGCCTCGCCGCAGGCTTCGACAAGAATGCGCTCGTGCTCCCGGCGTGGGAGGGGCTCGGCTTCGGCTTTGCGGAAATCGGCACCATCACGGCGAGGGCGCAGCCGGGAAATCCGAAGCCGCGACTTTTCCGCGTCCCGGAAATCTCCGGCGTGATCAACCGCATGGGCTTCAACAACGACGGCGCGGATGCCGTCGCCGCGCGGCTGAAAAAACTGCGCGCGACGGATCGCTGGCCGCGTTTCCCCGTCGGCATCAATCTCGGCAAATCCAAAGTCACGCCGCTCGACGAGGCCGCAGCCGACTACCTCCACTCGTTCACGCGCATGCGCGATCTCGGCGACTACTTCGTGCTCAATGTCTCGTCGCCGAACACACCCGGCCTCCGCTCCTTGCAGGATCGCCCCGCGCTCGACGCGCTCTTCGCCACCGTGCAGGCCGTGAACATTTCGCAAAAGCCGATGCTCGTGAAAATCGCGCCCGACCTCACTTGGGAGGCGATTGACGACGTGCTCGCGCTCGTCGAATCGCACCGCCTCGCGGGCATCATCGCGACGAACACGACGATCGATCACAGCGCCGTCCCCGAACACCGCCGCCAGACCGGCGGACTCAGCGGTGCGCCTGTGCGCACGCGCTCGACCGAAGTGATCAGACACATCACCTCACGGACAAAAGTGCCGGTCATCGGAGTCGGCGGCATCTTCAGCGCGGATGATGCGCGGGAAAAATTCGACGCCGGAGCCGCGCTCATCCAGCTCTACACAGGCTACATTTACCGCGGCCCCGCGCTAATCATGGAAATCTTGCGCGCGTTGAACCCCGCCTGAGCAGTGCAGCTACGAGACCTTCAGCCCGACCACCGCGAGCGGCGGGAGCGTGAGCGTGACGGACTGCTGGCGTCCGCCCCACGGCAGCGGCTCGGAATGCACGCCGCCGAAATTCCCGATGTTGCCTCCGCCGTACGCCTCGCTGTCGGTGTTCAGGATTTCCTGCCACCAGCCGGGCGCGGGCACGCCGATACGGTAGCCGAAGCGCGCGACGGGCGTCGCATTGATCACAAAGACGAGCGTCGTGCCGTGGCGTGCGCGGCGCATGAATGCGAGCACGCAGTTGTCGGCGTCGTGCAGCTCGATCCAGTCGAAACTCTCCCAGGTGTCGTCCTGATCAAAAAGTGCGGGCTCGTTCTTATAGAGGTAGTTCAGGTGCCGCACGAGTTCGCGCAGGCCGCGGTGCGGCGTGTGTTCGAGGAGGTGCCAGTCGAGCGATCGCTCGTGGCTCCACTCGGCACGCTGGCCCCATTCGCCGCCCATGAAGAGCAGCTTCTTGCCGGGGTGCGCGAACATCCACGCGTAGAGCAGGCGCGTGTTGGCAAATTTCTGCCAGTCGTCGCCAGGCATTTTGTTCACGATGGAGCCCTTGCCGTGCACGACCTCGTCGTGGCTGAGCACGAGGATGAAATGTTCGTGAAACGCGTACACGAGCGAGAAGGTCGCGTTGCCGTGGTGGAAGCGCCGGTAGATCGGATCGAGCGCCATGTAGGAGAGCGTGTCGTTCATCCAGCCCATGTTCCATTTGAAGCCATAGCCGAGGCCGCCGAGAAATGTGGGCCGCGACACGCCGGGCCACGCGGTGCTCTCCTCGGCGATGGTGATCACCCCGGGATGCCGCTGGTAGCAGACCTCGTTGCACTGCTTGATGAAATGGATCGCGTCGAGATTCTCGCGGCCGCCGTACGCATTCGGCACCCACTCGCCTTCCTTGCGCGAGTAGTCGAGGTAGAGCATCGAGGCGACGGCGTCCACGCGCAGGCCGTCCACATGATATTCCGCGAACCAGAATAGCGCGTTCGCGATCAGAAAATTCCGCACTTCGTTGCGACCGTAATTAAAAATCAGCGTGCCCCAGTCCTGATGCTCACCCTGCCGGGGGTCGGCATGTTCGTAGAGCGCGGTGCCGTCGAATTTCGCGAGGCCGTGAGCGTCCTTCGGAAAATGTCCGGGCACCCAGTCGAGGATCACGCCGATGCCACGCTGGTGGCAGGTGTCCACGAAATGGCGGAAGTCATCGGGATTTCCGTAGCGGCTCGTCGGTGCGAAATAGCCGACGACCTGGTAGCCCCACGAGCCCTCAAACGGATGCTCGGCCACGCCCATCAGCTCAATGTGCGTGTAGCCCGTCTCCACGACGTAATCCACGAGCTGCACGGCGAGTTCGCGCCATGTGAGGAATGCGTTGCCGTCCTTGCGCCGCCACGAGCCGGGATGCACCTCGTAAATCGAAACCGCCTCACGGTGCCACTCACGTTTCGCGCGCTTTTCCATCCACGCGGAATCATTCCACGGGAACTTGTCGAGCTTCCACACGAGCCCCGCCGTCTGCGTGCCGTGCTGTCCAAAAAATGCGAACGGATCGGTCTTCACGTGCAGGAAGCCCTGCGTGTCGTAGATCTCGAACTTGTAGTGCGCCATCTCGCCGATGCCGGGCACGAACAGTTCCCACACGCCGCTCGGGATCAGCTTGCGCATCGGCTGCATGCGGCCGTCCCAATGGTTCCAGTCGCCGACCACGGACACGCGCTTCGCATTCGGCGCCCACACGCGGAAGACCGTGCCGCTCACTCCGTCGTGCTCCTCGACATGCGCGCCGAGCTTTTTCCAAAGCTCCCAATGCGATCCTTCGGCGAACAAGTGCAGATCGAGATCGCCGAGCAGCACGCCGAACGAAAACGGATCGCGCTGCTCCCACACATTCCCGTCGTGTCCGGTGCAGCGGAGCGCGTAGCGGAAGCGCCCGGCCGCGCCCGTGAGCGCTGCCTCGAAAAATCCGTCCTGCGTCAGACGTTCGGCAGGCCACGTGCGCGCGCCGCCGAGTTCGATCACTTCGAGCTTTGTCGCATCGGGAAGAAACGCGCGGACCGTCAGCGCACCGTCGCCACCGTGCATTCCGAGGATCGAGAATGGATCGCCGTGGTCCGCGCGCGCGAGGGCGTCAATCGCGTCTTGTTGAAGGGAAGTCACCCGGCCTTCGTATTCCTGCGGCTGCGTGCGTGCAAGCGTTGTGCGGCGCGGCTAAACTTTCAGCAGCACCTTCGCGGACACGCCGCCCTCGCTGCGGTTCGATATATCGAGCGTGCCGCCGTGCAGCTCGACGACCTTGCGGCTCACGGTGAGACCGAGGCCGGTGCCGTGGCCCGTCGCCTTTGTCGTGAAAAAGGGATCGAAGATGCTGTCGAGCTGTGCCGGCGGGATTCCGGTGCCGGAGTCGTTGATCTCCACGATCACGCCGACGCGCCGCACGCCCGAGTGGACAAGCGACCGGTTTCCGCGCTCAGGCATCGTGCCGGGCGCGGCGATGTGCGTGAGACCGAGGCGGATCGCGAGCGTCCCGCCCTCCGGCATCGCGTCGAGCGCGTTCTCGATGAGGCAGGAAAAGACGCGCTGGATTTTCACCTGATCGATCCGTGCGGAAGGCATCCCGGTCGCGTAACGCTTTTCCACGCTGATCTTCGCTGCGGCGAGCGCGGGCTCGAACGGCTTGAGCGCCTCATCAATCACCGAGCCGACCTGCACCGGCGCGAGCTTCAGATCGCCCGATTCGGAAAAGATCATCATCTCATTGATGATGTTGTCCGCACGCCGCATCGCGTCGCACATTTCCTTCAGCACCAGCTTGCCGGTCTCGTCCGTCGTGGGCTGGCTTGCGAAAAAATCCACCCCCATGCGCAGGATCGCGAGCGGGTTCTTCACCTCGTGCGCGACGCCGATCGCGAGCCGCGCGACGGACTGCGCCTTTTCCGCATCAATGAGCGCCTTCTGCGCAGCCTTCAGCTCGGCGTACGTCTTCTCGAGTTCGGCGAGCTTGCGCTCCAGCAGCGCCTGGCTGCGGGAGAGATCGGAATTCGCCTCGTTCAGCCGGTTGCGCTCCTGCTCGAGCGAAGTCTCCGCGACCTTCAGTGCCGTGATGTCGCGCGACATGCCGCAGGTGCCGATGACCTCGCCGTCCGGTCCGCGAAGCGGCAGCTTTGTCGTGAGCGTCCAGCCCGTGTTGCCGTCGGGGAGGATTTTTTTCTCCACCTTGCCGTAAATCGCCTCACCGGTCTTCACCACGCGCTGCTCGTCGTCGTACATCCGCTGTGCATCGGCTTGCGGAAAAAAATCGCGGTCGCTCTTTCCCACGGCCTCGTCCGTGCTTCTGAGGTGGAAGAGGCGCGCCATCGCGGCGTTCACGGAAATGAAGCGGCTCTCGCGATCCTTGAAATAGATCCGATCCGGGATGTTCTCCATGAGGAACCGGAAAAGGTTCCGCTCCTGATCGGTGTCGTCTGGTTTCATGGGGTGATGGAATCTTCCCACGCGTGTGTGCTCTCATCAAGAGAAGGTTCCCGCCGGTGTTGTGCCGCTGCACGGGACATCAACGTCCAACGTTCAGCGCAGCAGCGCAACCAGGTGCCGCCGGTAGATCGCCTCCCAGCCGTACTCGCGCAGCACGCGCCTGCGCTCACGAAATGCGGATGACTCCGCGAGCGTCTCCTCGATCAGGGTGGCGACTCGCGCAGGCTCCGCATCCGGCGAAAAACAGACGGCGCCCTCGCGAAGCAGATCGCGCAGCGGCTCAATGTCGCTGCAAAAAACCGGCAGCCGGTGAAGTGCAGCCTCCAGCAGCGGCAGGCCGAAGCCCTCGCTGCGGCTCGGAAAAAACAGCGCATCCGCAAGGCGGTAAAACCCCGCAAGTTCCGTGTCGCCGACGGCAAAATGATCGCCGGCGAAGATCACGGCATCGTGTGCACCACACCCGCCGCGCAGTGTTTCCCCGAGCGTCCGCGAGGCTGCGTTGTGCGGATCGTCCGCCGCCGTCACGAGCACTGTCGCGGGCGTGCCGCGCTGCACAAGTTCGCGCCCGACCGCGATGCTCAGCTCGACATTTTTCCTGCGCACGAGCCGCGTCGGATGCAGCAGCACGATTCGTCCGTCGAGCAGATTACGCTGCTTTGCGAATGAGGCCACATTTTCCGGCAGCCCGAGCACACGCGGGGGATCGATCCCGTTCGGAATCACGGCAGCCTGCGCACCCGTGACCTCGGCGAACTGCCGCGCGCGCAAAGGCGACACGGCGATGGTTTCACAGTGAGGATGCGCCTTTGAAAAAATCGGCGCGACCGGTGCGTAGTCGGGATTGCACGCCGCGACATCATGCACCCACGCGACGAAGCGCACGCGCGGCAGCTCATCCACCGCACGCCACAGCGCCTCGGTAAGCGCCGGGTGGAACGGCATCGTGAGCACATTGTGAAGGAACACGATGTCCTGCATCGCGAGTATGGGGCGCAGCGCCGCAGCCTGCGCGTCGGCTGAATTTTCCTCCGGCAGCCGCACCGCATCCGGTCCGCCGCCGCGGTGGCAGAGCACCGTCACGCGATGCCCGTGCGCGGTGAAAAGCCGCGCGTGCTCCTCCATCACGCGCTCGACACCGCCGACGATCGGCGCCGCCGTGTAATGCACGAGCGCGACGTTCATGGCGCGGGCGATGCTTTGGAAGGGGGCATGAGAATCGTCGGAATCATCGTCGTCCTCGCCATCGTCTATCTCGTGTATGGACGGCATGGCGACAAACAAAGCCCGCAGTCCCGGATCGCCGATGCGCAGCGCGAGGCCGCCGCCGTGCAGCCGCAAAGCGCGCCGGAGCCCGCGCCGCAGCCGGTCTCGGCGGTACGCGCCCCGATCGAACGCACGCGGCAGGTGCTCGAACTCGTGAGGCAGCGCAATACGGAATAGCCCGCGCTTTGCAAGCGACGAGGGCACGAAAAAAGGCGGTGCCTGTGCAGACACCGCCCTTCGTGAAAATTGCGGGCGTTACTTGATCGCCGCGAGCGTGCGTGCGAGGTCGCCCTTGTGGCGGTTCGCCTTGTTCTGGTGGATGCGGCCCGTCTTCGCGGCCTTGTCGAGCGCGGAGGAGACCTTTGGCAGCAGGGCGATCGCCTCGGCCTTCTTGCCGGCGGCGACCGCGGCGCGGATGTCGCGAAGCTGGGTCTTGACGGAGGTGGAGACGCGCTTGTTGGCGGCGGTGCGGCGCGTCGTCTGGCGCGCGCGTTTGGCTGCGGATTTGGTATTGGCCATGGTGTGCTTTCTTTGGAAAAGGAGCGCGGAGCCTAGCGGCGGGGCACGGCTTGTCAAGCGGCCCGTCGTGGCGGAGGCACCCCCCGTCGTCGGCTACTTCGTCAGCTTTTTTCCGAGCAGAAATGCGAGCAGGTCGTTCATTTCCGCAGGCGGGATGACTTCGCCGAAGGTCGGCGGCATGAGCGAGGTCTCGGTCTCCTTGCGCTCGGCGATGTCGGCGATGTTCACGCGCGTCTCCTGCGCGGCGGCGTCGGCGAGCACGAGCTGTGCGCCCTCTTCGCGGCGCGGGAGACCGGCGACGACGTTGCCATTTTTCAAAGTGATCACGTTCATGCGGAATGCGCGGTCCACATTGCGGCTCGGGTCGAGGATGTCCTCGAACAGGCGGTCGGGGCCTCGTCCGCCGATGCCGTCGAGCTGCGGGCCGAGTGCGCCGCCTTTGCCCTCGATGGCGTGGCAGACTGCGCAGTTGCGCGCGAAGACATCGGCCCCGCGTGATGCGCTGGCCTTTGCGGGATCGAATGCCTTGCTGCGCGCGGCGATCAGCTTGTCGATCTCGGCGTTTGCTGGCGGGAGATTTGCGGTGAGCGCGGCGATGCGTGCGTCGAGATCGAGAATCTTCGTGGCCTTGAGGCGGTCGCCGATCGCTTTATTGCGCAGGAGAACCGCGGGTGTCTTGCCGTCCTTGCACGCGGTGAGCAACGCCTCCGCGCCTTCGCGTGATCCGGCGAGCGCGGTCGCGAAGGACTGCTGGAGGCGGTGCGGTGCGTCGCGCATCGCCGCGCTGATCGCGGCGATGGCCGCGGGTGAATTAGTCTCGGCGAGCGCAGCCGCGAATTTTTCGCGCAGCGGTGCGGACGCGGCGGTGTCGGCGACGATGGCCGCGAGCTGCGGGATGGTCTTGGCCGCATCGCTGCCGAGCAGCGCGCGCGCGGCGGCGGCGCGCGTGTCGCCATCCGCAGCGGATGAAAACGCCACTTTCGAGAGATCCGTGTCGAAGCCGGGCAGCTTCAGCGTGCGGATGAGATTCGCGGCGGTCAGAATCCGGCGCGAACCGTTCGGCGGCTCGGTGAGCTTCAGCTCCGGAAGCTCCGGCTCGAAGCGCGCGACCGCGAGCCACGCGTAGGCGGTGCCGGTGTTGCCGTCGGTGATTTCGATGACGCCGCGCTTGCCTGCGCAGTCGGCGAGATCCCACGTGATCTGTTTTGCAACGTCGCTGCGAGGCGGCGCGGCTTCGCGGAGCACGGCGTTGGTCTGCGCATCGCGCAGGCGGACGAAGTTGTTTCTTCCTGCTGGTTTGCCGGGTGAGCCGTCGTGGCCGCAGAGGAAAAAGGCGAGCTTTGCGGGCAGCGCGAACGCTGGCGACCGCAGCGTGCCGGTGAGCTTTTCGCCGTGCGGGAAGCTGGACATGAACGCGACGGTTTTTCCGTCGGCGCACTTGCGCTGCTCGAAGGCCCATGGATTTGCGGATGGCGGTGCGCCGTCCACGGGCGCGTTTGTCCACACGGCCGCGGGCTCGGTCGCGGTGAGCAGCGCGGTGACGACCTGCGGGCCCCACGCACGGAGCGTCGCTCCGGGTGCGATGCCGCGCTGTTCGAGTGCGGAGAGCAGCGCGTCGAGGCCGGAGGCGATTTCATCGGGACTTTTGCCGAGCTTCCGCTGCGTGAGCGCGATGAGGGATCCGAGTTTTTCCGTGGAGATGTTGCGAGCGAGCGTTGGCAGGTGAGTCGTGAAAAGCGTGGCGGGGAGATCCTCGTGGCTCTCGAAGAACTTCATGCGGAATTCCGCGGACGATTCGCCCGACGCGGCGAGGAGCAGATCGAGCACGAGCGTGCGTTCCTCGGTGCTCTGCTTGTCGAGCGAGAGACCTGCGAGCACGGCGGGATCGCGGAGCTGATTGCGCAGCGCGATGCGTGTGGCGTGGATGAGGTGATCGTCGTCGGCCAGCGTGGTGCGCAGCAGCGTGAGGAGTGGTGCGAGGTTTTCCTCGGCAGGATGCACGGCGATGGATTCGGCGGCGTTGAGGCGGACGAATGGATCGGTGTCCTTCGTCGCGGCCCGAACGGCATCGGCGAATGGGGCGGACCACTGCGCGACTTCTCTCGTGGCTTTCACCGCGTGCGTGCGCACGAGTGCTTCGGCGTCGCGCGTGGCGGCGATGAATGTTGCGTCGTCGAGCGCGCCGAGACGGTGGAGCGCCCAGACTGCGTTCAGCTTTTGAAACGCATTTGTCGGCGATGCGAACGCGGCTTTGATCGCGGGCAGCGCTTCCGCGCCATACGCGTCGCAAAGTTCATTCAGCGCGAGCGTGCGGCGCGTGATGTTCGTCGAGCCGAGTTCGCGCACCCATCCGCCGATGTCGGTCGGGAGTGGGCCGTAGCTCACTGGTGCCGCTCCATTTTCTCCGCGATAGACGATGCGCCACAGCCGCCCGCGCTCGCGGTCGCGGCCGGGGTGGGTGAGCGGGACTTCGTAGTGGCCGATGATGCGGTTGTAGAAATCGGCGACGTAGAGCGCGCCGTCGGGGCCCCAGCTCAGATCCACGGGGCGGAACCACGGGTCATCCGTGCTCATGAAGTCGGGCATCTCTTTTCCCTTCGACGACGAGCCGTGCCAGGTGATCGCGTCGTGATTGATGCGGCTCGTCATCACGTTGCAGACGAACATGTGGTCCTGCAATTCCGCGGGCCACGCGGGATCGCAGATGTAAATCGGCGCGCAGATCGCGGTGCTGCCGTGCGAGTGCGTGATCGTGTTCGGGCCAAAGCCGAGGCCGTCGTGCGGCTTGCCGAAGCTCGGGTAATACGCGCCGCGCAGGAGCTGGTAGATCGGCGAACTGTGGCAGTCGGCGCTGAAGAGATTTCCGCGATTGTCCCAGCACAGGCCGAACGGATTCACCTGGCCCCACGTGTTGCCCTCGACGCGCGAACCGTCGAGCCGGATGCGCCACGTGTTGCCGCTCTGGATTTTCAGTTCGCTGCCGTCGCGTCCGCGCAGCGTGCTCTCGTTGTTGAAGCCGTGCGTGCCGTAGAGCCAGCCGTCCGCACCGCGGCGGAAAGAGGAGAGATTCCCGTGCGTGTCGCGCTCCCAGCCGAGCGGGCCGAAGATCACTTCGCGCTTGTCCGCCTTGCCGTCGCCATCCGTGTCCTCGAAGCGCCAGATGTTAGGGATGCTCCACGCGACGCATTTCCACGTGAGTCTGCCGTCCGCATTTTTCGAGCGGAACGGATACTGCCCGCTCGGGATGTTCAGCCTGGCGGCGAAAATCTCCACCTTCCGCGCGTGGCCATCCAGCGCGAAGTCGGAGAAAATGCGGATCGTGTCGCGCCCCGGCGAGCCGTCGCGAATCGCAAACGGATACTCGCGCGTCTCGGTGAGCCACAGCCGGCCAAGCGCGTCCCACTGCATGTTCATCGGCTTGCGCAGATCGGGCTCGCTCGCGACGAGCTGGATTTCAAATCCCGGCGGCAGGTGAAAAGATGCGTGCTCCTGTTCCGGCGTGAGCGGCTCGGTGGGGCGGATGATTTCGTCGAAGGGATCCTTTTTCTCCGCGGCAAGACTGCGGATGGCGAAAATGGCGAGCAGGGGAAGAGTGCGGAATTTCATGCAGGCGATGTCAGCCCATTCAATCACCCACCTCGCACGATCTCAGTATAATCGTGCGCGCTCCGCTCGCGTATCCGCCATCCTGGATGATTTTCATCACGACGGGATCGAGCGTCGCCAAGCCGGAGTTCCTCCGGTGCCGTGGCTTTGTGCTCGCCTTCGCGTCTGCGAAATCGTAGCGGTGCGCGATGCCATTGTTTCTTTTCGAGCCGGATCGCAGGGTTTCGCTGCGCGCGTTTGGCGCGCTCGCGCTGACGGTGATTTTTTACCTCGCGCGCTGATTCGGGGCGGGCGCGGGATCGGAAATGTGCCGCTGGACGAAGCGGCGCGGCTGTTGCAGCTTCCCGGCCCGCTGACAAATGTTTTACCGATTTCGCATGGCCCGCTGACAACCTCCGCCGCCGCCCGGTGTAGGCATCGAGCATGAAAATTGCACGTCTTCGCCGCGCCGTCTCGCCAGCCCGCACACCTCTGAAATTTTTCCAAATGAACATCCCACGCCTCGTGCCTCTTGCGGTCGCGCTCGCCGCGTTCACCACGATCATCGCACCGTTCGCACATGCCCAGTTGCCGCCGAACATCCTTCAGCCCGGCAGGCCGGGCGTACCCGTCAAGCCCGGCGTGCCGCTGGTACCGGCGGCACCCGCAGCATCCGTGGCCCCGGCTCCCGAGCCGGTGCCGGGCAACGGCGAGCCGAACACGCTGACCCGCGAGGAAATCGCGCAGGGCTGGAAGCTGCTCTTCGACGGCAAGCGGCTCATCGGGATGCGCGGCCTGCAAAAGGCGGATCCGCTCGCGGCGGGCTGGAAAATTCAGAACGGCGAGCTGAACCTGCCGAAGGAAGTGAAGGACACGGACCGCATGACGGGCGGCGATCTCGTGACGATGGATTTTTTCTGGGATTTCGATTTCCGCTTCGAGTTCAAAATGACCGCCGCTGCGCACAGCGGCGTGCGCTACATGCTCACGGAAATTTTCGGCCAGGTGCCAGTCGGGCTCAAGTATCAGATCATTGACGACGTCCACAACAGCATCGGGCTGAAGGGTGGCAACCTGCGGCGCACCGGCGCGCTGGACAACATTTTCCCGCGCGGTGAAAATGCGAAACTGCGCGAGGGCGATCCGCTGAACAAAATCGGCGACCCGTGGAACGAGGGCCGCATCGTCGTGCAAGGCACGCACGTCGAGCACTGGCTGAACGGCGAGAAAGTGCTGGAATTCGAGCTGGGCGCGAAGGTTCGGCAGTTTGCCGTGGCGAACAAGATGCAGGTCCCCGCGAGCTTCGGGATGAAGAGCCGCACCCGACTTTCGATCGCGGATCTGGGCACCGAGGTTGCATTCCGCAATCTCAAGGTGCTGGCACTCGCCCCGCAGGCGGTGGTCGTCCCGAGTGGCGGCAATGTGCGACCCGTCGGCAGCAACGTGCCGAATCCGCTGCTGCTCCCTCGCGGAAAGTAGCGCGCTATTTTCCGATCGAGATCAGCTGCGAATACGTGCGCACGTAGAGCCGCCCGCCGCTCACGGCGGGCGTCGCGTAGCTGTTTTTCTCCCCGAGCGGAAAACGCTGGATGAGCTTGAACTTGTCCGCCGCCGCGAGGACGACGATGTCGCCGCCGCGCGTGATATTGTAGAGCCGTCCGCCTTTTCCACCGACGCAGATCGGGCTCGAATAGTACGGCCCTTCGGCGCGCTCGCTCCAGATCTGCTCGCCATCCGATGAGCGCGTGCAGGTCACGATGCCGTTTTCCTTCCATAGAAAAAGGAGATCGCCCACGGCGATCGGCACCGGCACGTAGCCGCCGATGCGCACGATGTCGTACGCCTTCGCGGGCTTGCCCGCCGCGGCGTCGCGGATGACGGCGATCTCGCTGGCAGCCTGGCCCTGGCCCGTCTGCACGACGATCATGCCACCTTCCATCACCACTGGCGACGCGACACAGCGGTAGCTGGATGCGGTAAATTTCGCGATGTCCCACGCTTTCGAGCCGCTCCTCGCATCGAAACCCGCCAAGCCGCCGTCGCCGAGGCTGAGCACCTGCGCGTTGCCGTCGGCGCCCTTGAAAAAACACGGTGTCGCGATGGAGTGCTGCCCGCTCTTGATTTCGTTTTTCCAAAGCTGCTTCCCCGTCGCGGGATCGAACGCTGCAATGAACGACCCTGGCTCGTCCTGGCTGCTTTGCAGGAAGACGGTCCCTTTTTCCACGATCGGCGACGCACCCGCGCCGTGCTGCGAGACGAACGGCCCGAGGTCCACGGCCCACACCTGCTTGCCCTCCGCCTGCGTGAGCGCGATGAGCTGGCTCTTGTCCGGCCCCGCGATCCACACGTACACGCGCTCCGCGTCCACCGTGCAGGACGGGCTCGCGAAGCTGTTGTCCGCGTGCTTGCGGTAAATGCCCGTCGCGTATTCGCGCTGCCACTGGATTTTTCCGTCCTTCGCACCGACGCACACCACCGCGCGCTTCGCTTCCGAATCCGCCCTGCCATCCGGCGTGACGGTGACAAAAATGCGGTCGCCCCACACGACGGGCGACGAGTGCCCGGTGCCTGGCAGTTTGCAACGCCAGTTGATGTCCTTCTCGGTGATCTGCTCGGGCAGTTTCGCATTCGCAAGCCCCGAGCCATTCGGCCCGCGGAAGCGCGTCCACTCCTGCGCGTGTGCGGAAAAAGTGAGCGTGGCGAGCGCGGCGTGAACGGCGGTGCGGAGAAGAGGAATGCGCGTGTGCATCGTGCGCCGTTAGGCGCGCGTGAGCGGAGAGTCAAGCGCGGTGCTCACAGGCAAGGAAGGCATCGCAGTTTCCAGAGCCTGTTCATCGCTTGGACCGGCGTTGTGCATCCGAGAAAAAGCCGCGAGACGCCGCTCTCTTGGAACGGGCGCATCCACGGAATCATGTGCCGTAATGTCCTGGCTATTTGACCGGATCGGATTTCGGGGCACCGCTTGGCGCGGCTTCGGCGTCGAGATCGCCCAGCGCGTATTGGAGGCCGGCGAGGTATTCCTGCAGCATGGGTTTTTCAGAATAGACACGCTCGGAATGGCCGTGCGCGCAGTAGAAAACGCGGCCTTTGCCATACTCATGAATCCAACTAATGCCATAGTCGTGGTCGTAGGGACGGTTTTCTTTCTTAACATCTTCGGGACTGAACTTGCTCACATCGAGGCTCGTTAGAACGTGCAGTTTGTCACGCGACCAGGGATCTTTCTTAAAGGTGTAGGTCTCGTCGTCTATTGGATACTCCTTGCCGCCAAATCCCGCGGTGATGGGACTCTTGGGATCATCAATTTTGACCGTCACCTTGTGATAGGGATGACCGTTGAAATATCCGCCGATCACGACGCCCCATTCAGGCCAGTCATAGTAGGCATCGGAGGAGGCGTGGATGCCCGCCAGACCTTTGCCTGACTTGACGAAGGCGAGCAAGTTATCAAACCGCTGCTTTTCCTTCTCCTTATAAGAAGCGACAGATGCCTCGGCGTCTTTCTTCTTTGCTTCGTAGGCCTTCTTATCTTCGTCGGAGGCTGTCTTGTCCGGAGCCTTGCCGATGTCCACCTTTGGGAGCAGAAAATGGCCTGTGCAGCTCACGAGCATCACGGCGTCATAACCGCTCAGATCGTCGAATGCAGAGGGGTCGTCGCTGATAGTCGAAGCATACGCCCCCGTTTTTTCGCCCAGCTTGGCGATAGTCTGCTCGCCCAGCGCAATCGAACTGTGGACGAAGCCGTTTGCATTGCCATAAACGAGAACTTTGCGCGCTTTCTTCGGAGCGGCAGGAGCCTTTTCGGGCAGCGCGGCTTCCATCTTGGAAATATCTTCCGGCTTCGCGGGTTTGTTCGCCGCCATTGCAGCCTCGGTAAGCGTGATCGTGCCGAAACACACGGCGGCCAGCCTTTGAACAAGACTGCCGTGCATGACCTTCACGAGTGGTGCCACTGATTTGGCAATAACCACAGCCGTGCTGGACCGTTTCCCAAAAATATCCGCGATAGGTTCAGCGATCGTGGTGCCATGCTTTAGTTGGTCGAGGGTGAGTTTGATCATGCTGGAGAGCATCACCATTTTGCCGACTGCCACGCCATTTCTTTTTCGCGCGTTCAGACGGATTGCTGCGAACCGGGAAATATTTTTGTCGTGGCCAAAGCACGTGCTGCCTGCTTTGCCGCCGGGCCTTTTCGTGAAACAACTATTGTGCAGGCGCTTGATTTCATCCGCCCTCGGTTTGCCTGTCTCGCGGTCGCGCTGCCGATCTGCCGTGGGATTGACCTTCCCCGCGTGCGTGCTAGATCCCCGACCCATGTTCGGGTTCGGAAAGAAACGAATTGACGAAAGGGAAGGCATCGGGGAGCGGCTGCCCGAAGAGTGGCAGGTGGTGGAGCTTGAGCTGCTTGGCTCCGGCGGCATGGCGCAGGTGTACCGGATGCGCGACGAGTTGCTCGACCGCGAAGTGGCCCTCAAGGCATTGCGCCCCGAGCTGATGAGGGAAAAGAGCGCGCTGGCGAACTTCGTCAACGAGGCGCGCATCACCGCGCAGCTCGACCATCCGAACATTCCCGCAGTCTATGCGCTGGCGTCCGACAGCAAGCGATCCAGCGTCTTCACCATGAAGGTGCTCGAGGGGCGGACGCTGAAACAGTTGCTCGACGACAACGCGCGCGAAGGCGTGGACGGGACGCTGGCGGCCATTGACGTGCTTCTGCGCATTTGCGACGCCGTGGCCTTTGCGCACTCGAAGGGAGTGCTGCACCTCGACATCAAGCCCGCCAACATCATCGTCGCTGACTACGGCCAGATCTATCTCGTTGATTGGGGCATCGCGCGACGCAAGGCCGACCTGCCGCAGGGGCCGGGCAAGAAGCTCGGGGAGGAGGGCACGCCGGCTTATATGGCGCCCGAGCAGGCGAACGGCGAGCACTGGAGGCTCGACGAGCGCACAGACATCTTCGCGCTGGGTGGCGTGCTGTACCGCATTCTCAGCGGCAGGGCGCCACACGCGGCTCCGACATCCGATGAGGCGGTGGAGCAGGCGGCAAAAGGGACGGTCACGCCGCCTGATGAGGTGGCCGCGCGCAAGGGACGGACGGTGCCGCGGCGGCTCGCATTCATCTGTATGAAGGCGCTCGCTGCGGACCCGGCGCATCGGTACGCGAACGTCCAGGAATTTCAGCGTGACCTCGATCGATACATGCGGGGGCTCGCGCAGTTGCCGCAGCGCACATTCAAGGCGGGCGAGGCCATCGTCACCGAGGGCGAGCATGGTGACGCGGCCTACGTCATCATCGAGGGCGAATGCGCAGTGACCCGGCTCGTGGGCAGTCAGCAGCAGGAAGTGCGGCGCCTGAAGACGGGCGAGATGTTTGGTGAAATCGCGGTCTTTACCGGGAAACCGCGCCTCGCGACGGTGCGCGCGGTCTGTGACACGGTGGTGGGCTTTGTAGATCGGGCGGCCCTGCGCGAGGAGATGGAGCGCACATCGTTCATGTCGCTGGCGATTCGCACCCTGGGCTCGACGTTTCTCGAACTGGATCACCAGATGGCGCAACAGCGTCGGCAGAGCCGGGCGGTCGAACTCGCGTTGCGTCACATCGCGCTCCACGGCGAGCGCGGTCGCACGCCGTGGAAGCCGCTCCTTGCGACGCTGACGCAAAACACCGGGGCGAGCGAAACCGAAGTTTCGTCATGGGTGCTCGGCACCGCGGGGATCTCGCTTGATGGCGAATCGCTCGTGCTTCACGGCTGAACAACTCGCGGGTGTAGCATTCCGCCTGCGCGATGCCGGGCTATTTCCCGGCGATCGTAGCGGGTTGCACTGGCACGGGAATGAGAGCCTTGATCAGCTTGCCCGAGGCCGTGTCCCAAATCTGCACCTCGCCCGTCTTGCTGCCGAGCGCGAGGCGGGTGCCGTCGCGGTTCAGTGCGATAGCGAGGACGGGGGACGGGACTTTCGGGATCGTGGTTTTCCGGGTACGCTTTTCGGTCTCGTAGATGCGGACTTCGCTGGCGCGCGTGGCGACCGCGAGGAGCTTGCGGTCTCCGCTGGTTGCGAGGCCCATCACGGCGTCGGCCTGCGCCTCGAATGCGCGCACGTATTGGGCACGGTTGTTGACCGGGCGCGCGCCGTTGCCGGAGCCGGTGACTTCCACGCCGCTGAGCGCGAGCTTGAAATCGTAGCCGGTGAGCGTGCGCGCGTTGCCGCCGGAAATCGCAGTGAGCGTGTCCGCTGCGACGGCGTTGATCGGGTCGGGCGATTCGTCCACGGAGCGCAGCAGTGTGCGTCCCTCGACGCTGCTGATTTTCGTCGTCTTGTCGCGGCTGCCGCTCACGAGCTGCTTGCCATCCGCGGTGAATGCGACCGCAGTCACCCAGTCGCTGTGCAGCTCGATCATCGCGGGCTGCGCGGCTGGATCCACGGGCACGAGGTGGATCGCGCCGTTCGCACCGCCGAGCGCGATGGTCTGGCCGTCGGGTGCGAAGTTGCCCTTGAAAAATGTGTCGGTGCCGATGCGTCGCATGCCCTGCTGTTTTCCGTCGGCGGGATCGAAAAAAATCACGCCGCCAAACTGCTGCGGCGATCCGCCCGCGGCGGCGAGGCGCTTTCCATCGGGGCTGAACTCGACATGGTTGATGATGTCGAAATCCGTCGGCAGGCGGCGAGGCGCGGAGTCGTCGTCCACGTTGAAAACCATGACTTCGCTCCGGCACGCGGCGGCGACTTGCTTTCCATCCGGGCTGATCGTGACGCTCGATACCGCAGGCGCGCTCGCGTACGTCGCCGGGATCACGACGGGCGGCACTTCGGATTTCGGCGCCGCGTCAATCTTCGCGCCCTGCGCGATCCAGTCGTGCAGGAGCTTCACCTTCGCGGCGGAGAGCGGCGCTTCGTTCTCGGGCATCTCGGGCTTTTCACCGCTCACTTGCGTGATGAGCAGGCTGTCGTCCGGCTTGCCTGCGGCAAAAAGCGGGCCGGTCTTTCCGCCTTTCATCAGCGCGGCGACGTCGTCGAGCCGGAGCCTGCCCTTCGTCTTCTGCTCGCTGTGGCAGCCGACGCAGTGGCGCTTGAAAATCGGCCACACGTCGCGTTGGAAACTCACGTCCTCCGCGCCCGCGGTCGCGGCGAGGAGCAGGGAAAATATCGTGGCGGTGCGGTGCATGGATCAGCGGAGCATCGTGAAGTCGCGGCTGTTCAGCAGCGCCCACATGAAATCCTGCACGGCGTCCGCGCGCTTGTCGGCGTAGGACTCGATGAATTTCTTCGCCAGCGCGCGCTCGGCCTCTACGGGCCTGCGCGCGAGCGACCACAGGTAGAGCTGCTCGACGAGCTTGTCGTCGTCCAGCTTCTGCGCGAGCAGCAGCGCGGGCCGGCCGACGGGATTCGTGAGGCGGCTGAGGATGGACTGCCCGTTGATGAAGTGGAGCGCCTGGAGCATGTTCGTGCTGAGGTCGCGCTCGCACTCGCACGCCTCGGTGCGCGACGCTTTTCCGAAGAGCGCGAGGAAGCTGCTCGTCACATTGCCATCGGGCAGTTGCGCGGCTGTGAAGCCCGCGGGCGCGCCGCCGAAATTTTCCTTCACGCCGGTCGCCTGCACGAGCGAATCGAGCAGCGCCTCGGCGGGCAGGCGGCGCGGGATCGCGCGGGAGAAATTCAGATCGTCGTGGCCGTTGGTTTCGTTCGGCACCGAACTGCGCTGGTAGGTCTGCGACGCAAGGATGGTGCGCATGAGGTGGCGCATGTCGAATTTGTGCTCCACGAAATCCTTCGTCAGCGCGTCGAGCAGCGGGCCATTGATCGGCGGGCTGGTCGAGCGCAGATCGTCCACGGGATCAATGATGCCGCGGTGGAAAAAGTAACTCCACACGCGGTTCACGAGGCTGCGCGCGAAGTGCGGATTCTCCGGCGCGGTGAGCCAGCGCGCGTAGTCGGCGCGGCGATCAATTCCGGCATCGAGCTTCGGCTCGCTGCCGCCGAGGTAGCGCGGCGGCTGCGGCTTCGCGGTGCGCGGATTCGTCGAGGAGCCGGTGGCGAGATTGACGAGCACGGTCTTTGCGTTCGTCACACCGGAGAGCCGCGGATCGGGCTTCGTGGCGACTTGGTTGAAGAAGCTGTGGACGCCGTAGTAGTCCGCCTGCGTCCAGTTTTCGAACGGATGCGGATGGCACCGCGCGCAAAGCATCCGCACGCCGCAAAAGACCTGCGTCGCGCGCTGGAGCGTGTCGTCGGTGTCCTTGCTCACGGAAAAATACGCGGCGGCGGGATTGTCCATGAAGCTGCCGCGCGCCGTGAGGATCTGCCGCGCGAATTCGTCCAGCGGCATGTTGCCCGCGACCGCGGCGCGGATCCATTCGCGGAAGGCAAACACCGCGGGATCACTCGACGTGTTGCGCGAATTTTGCAACAGGTCGCCCCACTTCAGCGACCACCAGTCCACGAATTCGCCGCGCTGCATCAGTGCATCAATCATCTTCGTGCGCTTCGCCGGGTCGTTGTCCGCGACAAATGCGAGCACCTGCTCGGGCGTCGGCTGGAGGCCGGTGAGATCCACCGATGCGCGGCGCAGGAAAGTCTCATCGTCCGTGACTTCGGACGGCTTGATGCGCAGGTCGTTCAGCTTCGCGACGACGTGTCTGTCCACGACGTTGGCCGCGGGCACCGGCGTCGCGACGAAGCCCGTGTCCGGCGGCAGCACGATCAGATTTGCGACTGTGAAAATCCCCTCGTAGCGCGCGACGATTGCCGTCTCGCCGAGGTCGGTCACCGAGACGAGGCCGACGTCGTCCACCTTCGCCACGCGCTCGATGTTCACGCTGAAAATCCCCGAGCGCGACACGTCGCGCACCGATCCGTCGCTGTATTTTGCGAGGAGCTGGAACTGCATCTGTGACTTCGGCTGCACCGCGACTTTTTCCGGATGGATGCTCACCGAGACGAGCTTCGGCAGCGTCGGCGCGTCGTCCTTTGCGCCCTCGGCGATCCAGCGGCGCAGCGTCTCGTGCATCTCGCTGCCGTGGTCAATGCGCACGCCGCCCTCGTGCGGCAGATCGCCGAGCGGCTTGAGCAGCAGCAGGCTCGCGGGCGGGTTGTGGCGGTTGATGCGGCGTTCGGCGAATTCGTCGGTGAGAGAAAGGAAGTCCTTCTCCGCGTCCGCGCCGCGCAGCGAGAGCTTGAAGCCGTTTTTTCCGAGCGAATACCCGTGGCACGCGCCCGCGTTGCAACTGCCCTTCGAGAGCACGGGCATCACGTCCTGCCGAAAGCTCGTGCCCGCGTGCGCGGCGGGGAGCTGCACGTTCACGTTCACTTTCGCCGTGCGTCCACCTGCTTGCACGGTGATGACCGCGTCGCCGTTCGCGACCGGCTGCACCCAGCCGAGGACATCCACGCGCGCGATCTTTTCGTCGCTGCTGGTGAAAGTGGCGCTGCCGGTAAAATCCACGTCGTAACCGTCCTTCGTGCGCGCCTGCACGAGCAGCGAATGCGGGCGCAGCGGATGCGTGAGCTTCACGGTCGCGGGAGTGAGTTGCAGATCGCCGACGATGTCCGCAGCACCGCAGCGGAGGCATGTGACGAGGGCGATGAAAAATGTGGCGAGGAGTTTCATGTCACTGTTGAGATTCTGTTCGGCACTTCGGGCGACGGCGGTTCCGCGGGCCAAAGGCCCGAAGCAAGCCAGCCCAGGGCAACGCCCTGGGGAAATCGTAGAAATGAGACAAAGCCCTGAAAGGGCGTGACAACGTGTGTCGCCCTTTCAGGGCTTTGTCCGTTTTGAATGCAAGACCCAGGGCGGCGCTCGTGCCTCGCTTGCCCTGGGCTGGCTTGTGCAGGGCCTTTGGCCCAAAATCCCAGCTCAGTCGAAAGCGCGGAACAGGCTTTGGGATTGGGCTTCGGATCAGCCTTCGCGTCGGGCTTCGCATCAGGCTTGGCGGCGGGCTTTGCATCCGGTGCGACGGCGGGCGCGGCGGCTGGTTTTGCAGCGGGCTTGGGCTCCGCGGGCGGATCGGGCGGGAGGACTTTCATCGTCACTTCCATGTCGCGCGTGCGGACATTGAGGTTGCCGCCGAACGGTCTCCCGGTGCCGGAAATTTTCAGGCCGGGGAAATCGCCGGGTTTGAAATTCGCGGGCACCTTCAGCGCGAATTTGAACTGCTTCTCGCTGGCCTTCACGACCACGGAGGCGGGAGTCGCGGTGACTCCGGAGGGCAGGCCCGCGAGCGTGAGCGTGACGTCGCCCGTCGCGCCTTCGATGCGCTCGACAGTCCCGGTGAGTTCGAGCGACGCGCCGGCTCTTGCGTCGAGCTTTGCGGGCGCGGGCGGATTCAGTTTCAGCACGAGCGGATTCACCACGGGCACCTCGCGGACGGGCGTGTAGGCGACGGCCTCGACGGTGCGGCGGTCGCGCTTAAGCAGCTCGGCCTTGAACGCGATCTGATGCGGAATTTCCGGCAGTTCGGCGGGGACGAGCAGGACAAACTCGACGTCGTTCTTCATCTCTTTCGCCGCGGCGGTGAGCGCCTGCTGTGTCTTTTCGAGCGTCGTCTGCGCCGCTTCTTTTTTCTTTTCTGCCGCGTCTTTCGCCGCGTCGTCCTTCGCGGCCGTGATCGCTTTTTCCGCGGCGGCGAGCGCGGTCTCGGCGGCGGTGACGGCGTCGAATGCCTGCTGCGTTTTCTTGTCCTCCTCGATCAGCATGGCTTTTTCCTCGCGGAGCATTTTTGTCGCGTCCACGGCGTTGTTGGTGAATTGCCGCGCCTGGCTCGTGAGCAGTGTGAGGCGCACGGGGCCGTCGTGGCCGGGCGTACGCCCACAGGTCACAGGGAGCGTGAGCTTGCCGGCAAGCGGGATTTTTTTGACGTCCGCGGCCTTGCCCCACGCGGCGTCGAACTGCACTTCCGGCTTCGCCGCGCTCGCGAGCGCGAGATCGTTTTCGAGCCACGGCTGGAATTTTCCGAGCTGCGCGCTCTCGAATGCGGCGGGCACTTCGCGATCTTTGCCGCGGCCTTTCAGTGCGGCGATGACCGCGGTCACCGGTTTGTCGCTTGAGAGCGTGACGAGTGTGGCGGTGGCCTGTGCGGGGATTTTCTGGCCGGAGACTTTCACGCCGTCTGGCAGGTGCTCGAATTGCAAATCAATCGGCCCGTCGTAGCCGTCGCGTTTCGCCTCGACTTTGATGACACCGGCGCGGCCGGGCTGGAGCGTGTGGCTGTCCTCGATCATCGCGAGCGAAAAATCGGCGGGCTTCGTTCCGGCACGGACAGTCGCTTGCAGCCGGTAGATGCAGTGCGGGCCACCGTTGCCGTTCACGTCATGCACGACGGCGGTGAGCTTCGTCACCTCCTTCGGTACTTTGTAAATGAGGCGCGGGTCGGGGCTCTTTCCGTCGTCGTCATTGATCGCGAGGCGCGCGCCTTTCGCATCGAGCAGCTCGAGTTCCGCATCAATCGGAGAGCCGAGCGAATCGGCGAAAACCTGGAGTTCCACTTCGGTCTCGGGCTGCACGGTGATGTCGTAAGCGTCGCTCTCGCCGGGCGCGCTGATGCGCCCGTTCACAGCGACCGGCAGCGCGGGCAGCGCCTGCGGTGCGGAGCCGGTGCGCTGCTCGACGAGTTCCGGCAAATCGCTCAGCCACACCGCGGGCTGCGGGCCGCTGGAGGTCGCGGCGTCGGCCCACGGCGCGGGCACGGCGCGGCCTTCGGCGTTCGACGGCAGACGCACCGTGCGCGTTTCGCCGTCGCGTCCCACGAGCTGAACTTCGGCGGATGTGCCGCGCTGGACGGTCGAGGGAAAAGCAAGATCCGCGTACGACCACTTGCCGATCTTCAGCCGGAAATGCGCGGGCGCGGCGGCGGTGAACTGGAGATCATTTACCGTCACGCGGTAGTCACCGTCGGCGGGCAGCTTCACCTCAAAGCGCGTGTCTCCACGCAGCGCGGTCTGCGGGAGGCTCCACTTCAGCAGCGTGTTGCCGGGGCCGTAAAGTTTCAGCACGGGGCGCAGCTTGCTCTCGATGCGCTGCGCTTCGATCTCGCAGATGATCTCCTGCCCGGCCTTGCCGGGGAAAGTGACTTCGCGCACCTGGCTTGCGGTGAGCGTGCCGTGCAGCGCAGCCGGAAGTGACGCGATTTTTTCCGCGAACACCGTCTGCAGCATCGCGTCCGTGGCTAAGACGCTGCGTGCGGAGACGCCGTTGTCCGTCACGAGCCACCAGTTTTCCAGGCCCGGCTGCGAGCCCGGTGCGAGTTCGATTTCGAGCGCGATGCGATCGGGTTTTGCGCCGTCCTTGAGCGTCTGCTTCGCGATGCGCGCGGTGGTGAGGATGCGCGGATTCGGCAGCAAGTCCGTGCCGGTGATCACGAGCGTCGTCGGCTTGCCAATTTGCAATCCGCGCAAATCCACGCCGCTCACGACCGGCGGTGCGGCGTGCAGCGATGCCGCGCATGCGATCAGCGCCGAGCCACGCAGGACGGAGTGAAACGATGACGGAAAACTTTTCACCCGGCCTTGATCGATCGTCACGAGAATAGCTCGCGAATCGGCTCCGCCTCGATGAACCGCACGGGGCGTCCGCCGGGACCGGGCAGCATCGTCGTTTCGAGATCAATGCCCATCGCCTGATAGATGGACGCGACGACCTGCGGCGGCGACACGGGACGGTCGTGCGGCGCTGCGCCGATCTTGTCCGTCGAGCCGATCACGCGTCCGCCGTGGATCGGGCCGCCTGCGAGGAAATTCGTCCACGCCGACGGATAGTGGTCGCGTCCGCCGCGCGCGTTGATTTTCGGAGTGCGGCCAAATTCACTGATGACGGCGATGACCGTCTCCTCGAGCATTCCGCGCTGCTGGAGGTCTTCGAGCAAGGCGGTGAATGCGAGGTCGAACTGCGGGCAGAGCACGTGCTCGTAGTCGGCATAGGTGTTGTTGAGGCTGTTGCCGTCCGCGTGCATGTCCCAGCACGAGATGCCGAAGACCGTGTCGAACTGGTTCACGGTGACGAAGCGCGAGCCGCGCTCGATGAGCCTGCGCGCCATGAGGCAGCTCTGGCCGAATGTGTTCCGCCCGTAGCGGTCGCGCAGCTTCGCGGGCTCGTCGTTGAGATCGAACGCCTTCTTAGTCGTCGGATTCGTGAGAAGATTGAACGCGCGCGCATACGCCGTGTCGCGCTCGACGGTGCTGCTCGTCTCGACGTGCCGCTGCAGTTCATCAATCTCGTGCAGCAGCTTGCGCCGCGCATCCACGCGCAGCTCGCTTTGGCCTTTCGGCGACTCGAGATCCGCCACTTTGAAATCCGCCCGAGCCGGATCGCTGCCGAGGAAAAACGGCTGATGCGCGCTGCCGAGGTACGCACTTTCCTGCCCGTGTGGCGTCGAGGTGCCGGTGTTGCCGATGCCCGCCGGCAGCACGATGGACGCAGGCAGATCGCCCTTCGGCCCGAACACGCGCGAAATCACCGAGCCCATGTGCGGCTGCTTGTTCGCCGCGCTGAAATCGTGCCCCGTCATCATCCATCGCTGGCCGTTTTCGTGCGACGCGCCGGAGTTGTACGAGAGGCTGCGGATGAGCGCGACCTTGTCCATCATCTTCGCCATGCGCGGGAAATGCTCGCAGATCTGCACGCCGGGCACGTTCGTCGAGATCGGCCTGAACTTGCCGCGGATGTCGTCCGGCGCGTCCGGCTTCATGTCCCACGTGTCGAGATGCCCCGGCGAGCCGACGAGGAAAAGCGTGATGCAATTCCGAATCTTCGCCTTCTTCTCATTCACCGCGCCCGCGGCCTGGAGCCTCAGGAGATTTGGCAGCGTGAGCCCGGCCATCGCCGCGGCGCCGGCCTGGAGGAAGCTGCGGCGGCTCACGCCGTCGCAGAGGGGGAGATTTACGTTTCCGATGTGGAGCATAAAAGTGGGATCGGTTTGGGTTCGTGGGTCAGACCGTGTAGGACACCGGCTCGGAGATGTTGATGTACTTACTCTCCACAAATTTGCCGTCCTTGTCCTTCTTGTAGTTCACATATTGGAACTGCTGGAGCACGACCTCGTATTTCCCCGGCGCCGTGTCCGGATGCTCAAAAGTGAGATCTGTCGTGGCACCGACCGTCGCGATCTCCTTGCCGTCGCGGCTGACTTTCCACTGCAAGCGCGTGCCCCAGTGGTTCGTGATTTCACTGCTGGTCACTTTGCGCCCTGCAAGTTGCAGGATCGCCTTCGGTGTTCCTTCCAATTTTTGGTCCATGATGGAAACGGGGTTTTGGTTCGGGTGGAGGTCGGCAGGTTATTCCCTGCGCGGAGGATTCGTTAGAAACAAGGCGCGGATCGATGCGACGTTTGGAGCCTCCAATCAGCGCCAACACCGCTGGAAGGGCGCAAGTGCCCGACTTTGCACACGCCACGGGTCTATCCCAGCACCAGCCCGTGAGGCACGAATGGCTGGAAGTCATCGCGATTCCTCGTCGCGACGCGGGCATCGAGTCGCAGCGCCACCGCAGCGATGAGGCAGTCCGCCAGCGAGCGCGAACGTCGGCCGGTGGCGTTGAAAAGTTCCGCGCCCTTCGCCGCGTCTGCCGGAATCAAAGGCTCGACGACCGGAAACAATGCCTCGGCGATGTCCTTGTCGCCGGCATTGAGCGGCCCGCACAAAAACTCCGCCCAAGTCATCGCAGAGATGCCGACGGATTCCTCCTCTTCGAGCCACGCCCGCAACTTGGTGTCCTCATCAGTGCCCGGCTGGAGCGCGTGGATGAGAAAATTCGTGTCAAGGTGAATCATGTGCCGTCACCGTCTCGCCTCACGCACCGCCGCCGCCCACGCATCAGCCTTGTGCGCGTCGAGTCCCAGCCGTGACTGGAGGGCATCGAGGGCCTGCAGGCGCGGGTTGCCTTTCGCTGCCTGCGTATCCGTCTTCTCCCGCTGGATGCGATGCAGCATCGCCTCCACACGAAGCAACTCTTCGCCCGTCAGCTTCGGCAGGGCTTCTTCGATCTCGGCGAGCGTGCTCATGCCCGCACTTTGCCGCGCCTGCGGTGCATCGTCAACGTTGGGGACGGGCGCAGGCGTGGCGGCGGCTTGAAAACATATGGTTCCTGCTCCTTCACATCCACACCCGAATTGTAGTGCGGCGCATGACGATGCCAAAGCCGGGAGCACGGCCAAGGTGCGGCACTCGCTGGAGCAGGCGGGCAACGGAATCGGGCCTTTCGACGTGCTCATCGCGGGCCACGCGCTCCACGCGGAGTTGATTCCCGCCACGAACAACACGCGTGAATTCTCCCGCGTAGATCGGCTTCGAGGAGGGAGAAGGAATGGCCATCAAACCCAAGGTGAGCGAACTGGGAAATTAACCGTCGCAGGCCCCGAACAAAATATCGTAAATCATCCTTAATTTCGCGCCATTCGGAACTGATGCGGGTCTAACACCATCGGTTATCTTTAGCATAAGGCCGCAGAAGTTACTTCTTATCCGGTATGAGTTCACAGTTTTTGGTGATCCCCTGAAGGAAGCTCCAAGAGAAAATAGCCCCCGGCCCGCCAATCACGCCGAAGGTAGCGTACAGCCATTTGGGGACGATGCTGATTGGTGCGTACATAAAGACTATAGACAACACCACAGCGGCGAACAATATACCGTATAACAACATGCGGCGAGATTGTCTTTTGAGCAGTTGCTTAGCCGTATCGTTATCGCCCAGCCCTGTTTGCATGATTTCCCTCAGATAGTTCTGTCCACCTCGAGATGAACTATGAATTTTCAGCGGAGTGACGCTATAAAGCAAAGCCCCGGCAACCACGCCGAAAAATGTAACCGCGCATAGGAACCGCCAGTCGGTGAAACTATTAAGAATTTCCATAATCTGTTTTTGAACTGGTGGAGCGAGGGACGGAAAGAGGATGAAGTGGGCTGGCGACGCTGATCCGCAGGGGAGATTTCCTGCAGGAGGATGAGATTGCGGAGAGTTTCATGTGCTCAGGCGGTTAGCGTGAGAGTGAATATCCGCGCCGCTTTGCCAAGCATTTTTTCCGCAGCGGTTTTTCTGGCGTGGCGCTCTCGGTGGCCTCAGTCGAGATTGAATACCAAGAAGTAACCGTCTTGGAGGAGGCTTCGACCTGCTCCCCGAACTCGGGGCGCTGTCCACAAATGGTGCCCACCGATAGCAGCAATCCGGCTCACCTTCACCTTTCGTGCCATTCGAAAGAGAAGGACGAGGGACTGCTTATTGTGCCTTTCACGCGAGGATGCCCCTCACCACCGTGCCGTACACATCCGTGAGCCGGTAGTCGCGACCGGCGTGGCGGTAGGTGAGGCGCGTGTGGTCGAGGCCGAGGAGGTGGAGGATCGTCGCGTGCAGATCGTGGACATGCACGCTGTCGCCGACGATCGTGTTTCCGAAGTCGTCCGTCTCGCCGTGCGTGTGGCCGCCGCGGACTCCGCCGCCGGCCATCCAGCACGTGAACGCCTGCGCGTGGTGCTCGCGGCCTTTCGCGTCCTTCGCGGTGTTGAAGGGCGTGCGGCCAAATTCCGTCGCCCACACGACGAGCGTGTCGGCGAGCATGCCGCGCTGCCGGAGATCGGTGAGGAGTGCGGCGATGGGCTGGTCCACGTTGCGCGCGAGCCGTGCGTGGTCCTGAATGTCGCCGTGCGAGTCCCAGTTTCCGGATGCGCCGGTGTCAATCAGCTCGATGAAACGCACGCCGCGCTCGGCGAGCCGGCGCGCGATGAGGCACTGCCAGCCGAAGCCCTTCGTGCTGCCGCGCGCGAGACCGTAGAGCTGGTGCGTGGCGTCACTTTCCCCGGCGAGATCGAATGCCTCCGGCGCGGCAGCCTGCATGCCGAATGCGGTCTCGAACGCGCGGATGCGCGCGGCGAGCTGCGGGTCCGCGCCGCGGCTGGCGAGGTGACGCCGGTTGAACGCCTGCGCGATGCCGAGTTCCATTTCCTGCAACGCGGGATCGGCGACGCGACGGCGGATGTTCGGCACGGGCTCGGGGCCGGGGACGACATGCGTGCCCTGATGGCAGCCGGGCAAAAAATCCGACGACCACACCTGCGCGCCCGCGTACGGCAGCACGGGGGCGATGACCATGAAGCCGGGCAGGTTCGCATTTTCCGACCCGAGGCCGTGCGTGATCCACGAGCCCATGCTCGGGCGCGTGAATGCGACGGAGCCGGTGTGGATGCCGAGCGTCGCCTGCGCGTGGTCGGCGTTGTCGTTGAACATCGAGCGCACGAGGCATAGGTCGTCTGCGCATTCGGCGACCTTTGGAAAAAGCTCGCTGATCCACAGGCCGGACTGTCCGCGCGGTTTGAATTCCCACGAGGGCCGCTTGAAAAATTTCACCTCGCTCCGGTTGTTTGGCGCGAAGGCGTCGAGCATCTTCTTCGGCACCTGGTAGGGCAGGTTGTGGTCGGTGAAGAGGCGCGGCTTGTAGTCGAACGAATCCACATGCGACGCGCCGCCGCTCATGTGAAGGAAGATGACGCGCTTTGCCTTCGCCGGAAAATGCGGTGCGCGCGGCGAGAGCGGATCCTCGGGTGCGGCCGATGCGTTCGCCGCCGACGGCTTGGCGAGCATCTCCGAGAGAATGCCCGGCAGCACGAGCGAGCTGCCGAGGAGCGAGCGGATGGCGGTGCGGCGGTTCATGTCAGTCGAGGTAGAGGAATTCATTCGCGCCGAGGAGCACGCGCGAGAGGCTGTCCCAGGCCTGGTCGGGCGTGAGCTTTTTCGTGTCGCGGAGCTGCGCGAGGTAGGCGGTGAACATCGCGGTCTCCTCCGGCTCCGGCGGGCGCGCGTAGAGCGTGAGGAATGCGAGCGCAATGCGCCGGCGCTCGTCGGGCTCGGTGGCCGCGAGGCGCGCGGCGAACCGCGAGGCGCGCTCGTGGACAAAGGGATCGTTCATCGCGAAGAGCGACTGCAGCGCCGTGGTACTCTCGCTGCGGATGGCGGTGCTGGAGTTCGTATCCGCGCCATCGAAGAGCGCGAGGAAGGGATGTTTCCGCAGGCGCTGCTGCATCTGATACACGGCGCGCTGGTTCGTGTCGTAGAGCGCGAAGAACTGCTTGTGCTGCGTGAAGCTCCACGTCTGCACCGGCGGGAACGGGTGCTCGCCGCCGGGCGTGAAATCGAGATCTCCACCGACAAAGAGCATCGTGTCGCGGATGGATTCCGCATCGAGCCGGTGACGCCCGGCGCGCGACCACAGCGCGTTGTTCGGATCGCTTGCTGTATCGCCACCGGTGGAGAGCTGCCACGTGTGCGAGAGTAGCAGCAGCCGGTGCATGGACTTCACCGACCATCCGCTTTCGATGAAACGCCGGGAGAGAAAATCAAGCAGCTCCGGATGCGACGGCGGCTGGCCGCGCGTGCCGAAATCATTCGGCGTGGCGACGAGTCCGCGTCCGAAATGGTGCTGCCATATCCGGTTCACGATCACGCGCGCCGTGAGCGGATTCGCCGGATCGGCGATCCACTGCGCGAGTTCCAGACGTCCGCTGCCCTTCGCGTCCTTCGGCAGAGCCTGCCCGCCGAGCACCTGCAAAAACCCACGCGGCACTGGATCGCCGAGGCGTTTCGGATCGCCGCGGACTTGCAGGCGCGCATCTGCTGCGGCGCTCTCGCTCACGGCGTACGCGAACGGATACGCGGGTGTGTCGGCGAGGCGCTTCCTTTTTGCGCCGATCTCCGCCGCGAGCTTCGTCGCAGCATCCACCTTCGCCTTTTGCTCGGGCGATGTCGTTTCCTTTTGCGCAGCAGCCTTCGCTTCGCCGGCAGCCTTCGTCTCGGCGTCGAGGGTGGCGAGTTGATCGGCGCGGGCCTTGTTCGCGGCATCGACTTCCGCCTTCGCGGCGAGCGGGACGAGATTCTCCGGGCGACTTAATCCCTCGCCGCCGGGGTGGGGGAATGTCGTGCTGCTCAGGATGCCGTAGAGCGCGTAGTAGTCGTGGCTGGAGACCGGATCGAATTTGTGATCGTGGCAGCGCGCGCAGTTGATCGAGAGGCCGAGGAATGCGCGGCCCATGTTTTCAATCGCGTCCTCGAACGTGAGATGCGGCTCGCCTTTGCCTCCGGCAAAATGCCGGACGTTCGCGAGATAGCCTGTGGCCACGATGCGACGCTGCCGATCCTCCTCCTTCGAAGATGGGATGAGATCACCGGCAAGCTGCTCGCGCACGAATTGATCGAAAGGCAGATCGTCGTTGAACGCCTGCAGGACGTAATTCCGATACAGGAACGCCTGCGGCACCGGATAATCCGACGCATTGCCGCAGGTGTCCGCGTACCGCACGACGTCGAGCCAGTGCCGCCCCCAACGTTCGCCGTAGCGAGGCGAGGCGAGCAGCCGGTCCACCACGCGCACGAACGCATCGGGCGTGGCGTCATTCACGAATGCCTCCACCTCCGCCGGCGTCGGTGGCAGGCCCGTGAGATCGAATGTCACGCGGCGCAGCAACGTGCGCCGATCCGCATCGGGCGCGGGTTTCACGCCGGCTGCTTCCATGCGGCTGAGCGTGAAAAGGTCCACATCGTTCCGCACCCACGCCTTGTCCTTCATTGCGGGAAGCGCTGGCATTTTCACCGGCTGAAACGACCAGTGCCTGCGCCCCTTTTCAAAATCAATCGAGGTTGCCACCTTCGCCTTCTCCGCCTTCGGCTCCTCGGTGCGCGGGTCGGGTGCGCCGAGCTTCACCCATTCGATCAGGTCGTTCACCTCGGCGGGTTCGAGCGGATGCTTCGGCGGCATCTGCAGGCTCTTGTCCCAGTACCGAACCGCCGTGATGAGCAGGCTGTCGTCCGGCTTTCCCGGCACGATCACAGCGCCCGATGCGCCGCCCCTCATCCATCCTGCGCGCGAATCCAGCCGCAAGTCGCCCTTCTGCTTCTCCGCCCCGTGACAGTCGCCGCACACATCCGAGAGCAGCGGGCGGATTCGCTTTTCAAAAAAATCACCCGCCGGCGCAGTCTCTGCGACCGCGACGATGCACGGGAGCGACAGCAGCAGGCTGACGGCAAAAATGGGGGCGTAATTTTTCACTGCAAACAACAAGGCGGGGAGCATCTGCCCTCTTAGCCAGGACGATGCAGATCGGCATCTGTGGAGAACTGAATTTTTCGGATGAAAAATGGCGCTCCATCCGGTCTGCAATCATGGGTTGCGAGCCATCCCGATTTTCCGTTCACAGAATTTCGTCTTGAGGCGATGCCGGCTGCATCGTTCACGCTGCGAAATGAGAACTGATTCCTACTCCTCCGTCGCTGCGATGAGATCGTTCATCACCTTCGCAATTACGTGGATCGCGCGCACTTCCTCGACGGTCGGCACCGCCTTGTCGGGTTTCACGGCGAGCTTGCGCACTTCGGCGAGCCTGTCGTTCAGGCCGATCCAGAGTTTCGTCTTTTTGAAGTTCGGAGGCATCGTCGAAATGCGGTCGGCAAAGTAGTCAATCACCGCGGGCTGCGCCATGAGCGTCGCGCCCTGCTCGGTGTATTGCTTGGAGAGGATGCCGGAGGAAATTTCCAACCCGCGCCACCAGCCGCCGAGGGCGACGAGGTGCGCGATCTCCTCGTCGCGCAACGCCATCATGCCGCCCTCCACGTCGCGCTGCGTGCCGATGAGTTCGGCGTGAATGCCGGCCCAGTTTTTCACCACGGCCTTTTCCAGGATGCTGCGGCTGTGGCGCGTGACGTGTTCGCCGACGCCGAGCCCCTTCGCCTGCCGGATGAGTGCGCGCGCGACGGGCTCGATGCGCGATTGCTTCTCCGCGACGACCGCGAGGAAGCCGTCCGCAATCACCGCGCCGGTCGAGAGCGCGAGCCGTGCGCGGTCGGCGGGATTTTGCGCAGGAAGCTCACGCGCAACGTCGTCGTAGGGCACGGGCTTGAGCGCGGTGAGCGCCTTCAGCAGCACGGCGATGCTCGGCGTGGTGAATTCATTGATGCCGAGTTCCTCGCGCATGTGCTCGGAGATCGCGGGCACCGCCGGGACAGCGGGCACGGCGGGCTTTTGAGCGGCGGATTTTTCAGGTGCGAATGTGAACGAGGCGAGCGCGAGTGCGGCGACGGTGCAGCGATGGGACAGACGTGGCATTTTCAAAAAGTCAGACGGCGGTGCCGCTCCATTTCAGCTTTTCCCGCAGCACGTCAAAGAACGAAACGCCGGGCAGCATCGCGAGCGGCAGGCGCTGTTCGGCGCGCGTGATGCGGATGGTGTCGCCGCGTTCGAGGCGATGCGCGGCGCGCCCGTCGAGCGTGAGGAGCACGTCGGGGCTTTCGTCCGTCGCGGTGATGGTGATGGGCGCGCTGTCGCTCACGATCATCGCGCGGTTTGTGAGGACGTGCGGGCAGATGGGATTCACGACGAAGACGCCGCTGCCCGGATCGAGAATCGGCCCGCCGGCGGCGAGGCTGTACGCCGTGCTGCCCGTGGGCGTCGCGATGATGAGACCGTCGGCGTTGTACTCGGTGAGCACGTTGTCGCCGATGCGGACTGCGAGGCGCACGAGACGCGAGATTTTTCCGCGGCTCGCGACCGCGTCGTTCAGCGCGGTGTCGGCGTGAATCACCGCGCCGTCGCGCAGGATTTCCACTTTCAAAAGCGCTCGCTCGCTGAGCACGAAATCCCCGGCGACAATCGCCCGCACCGCGCGCGCGTGCTCACTCGCGCCGACGGTGGTGAGGAAGCCGAGCGTGCCGAGATTGATTCCAAAAAGCGGGCGCACCTTCGGGCCGAGCGCGTGCAGCACGTCGAGAATCGTGCCATCGCCGCCGAGCACGACGAGCAGTTCGCACAAGTCGGCGAGTTCGGATTCCGAGTGCGATTTTTCCACGCCGATCAATTTCGCCGCGCGGTGTTCAAGATGCAGTTCGACGGGATGCGACGCGAATTCTCTCACGAGGTCGGCGAGCAGTTCGCGCGCGCCGGGCTTGCTGTCGTTGGCGATCAGGCCGAGGTGGCGCGCAGACATGCGAGGAATTCCTTGTTGCCCTCTCCGCCGAGGATTGGGGATTCGATGTGGCCGCACCACGCGAGCTTCACGATGCCGCCGCCGGCGCACGGAGCCGCCGGCATTTTCTCCACAAAGTTGCGGATGCGATCCACTGCCGCGTCGTGCAATGCCGCGTCGCGCACGATGCCGCCGCGACCGACTTCCTCGCGGCGGAGTTCAAATTGCGGCTTGATGAGCGGGACGATCACGCCGCCAGTCGTAAGCAGGCGGAGCGCGGGCGGCAAGATGAGCGTGAGTGAAATGAAAGAGACATCCGCGACGGCGAGCGCGACGGGATCGGGGATGTCGTCGCGCGTGAGATTCCGTGCGTTCAGCTTTTCGCGGACGACCACTCGCGGGTCGCTGCGGATTTTCCAATCGAGCTGGCTGTGGCCGACATCAATCGCCCACACTTTCGCCGCGCCGTGCTGGAGCAGGCAGTCCGTGAACCCGCCCGTGCTCGCGCCGATGTCGAGACACGTGAGACCGGTCGGATCGATCGCGAAATGCGCGAGCGCCGCTTCGAGCTTGAAGCCGCCGCGGCCCACGTATCGCTCGGGCACCGCGACCTCGACCACGGCATCCTCCGTGAACTCGCGACTCGCCTTGTCCACGACATGCCCGGCCACGCGCACCTGCCCGGCCATGATCGCACGACGCGCCTTTTCACGGCTTTCGAATATGCCGCGTGCGAAGAGAAGCTGGTCGAGACGGGTTTTCACTGCAAAGGACACTAAGAACACGAAGGCGATGCAGAGGCACGAGCCTCGATTGAAAATCTTCTTTGTGTCCTTTGCGCCCTTCGTAGTTCAATTCACTCACCATGCCCGACGAAAACCTCCGCGACGCGATCAAGACCATGATGGTCGAGAGCCTCATGCTCAAAGTGACCAAGGACGAGATCCGCGACGACCTGCCGCTCTTCGGCCCCGAAGGTCTCGGCCTCGATTCGATTGATGCGCTCGAACTCGTCGTCGGCCTGGAGAAACGCTTCGGCGTGAAGGTGCCGAATTCCGACACCGCAAAGCAGGCGCTCGCATCGGTGAATGCGCTGCACGACTACGTGATCGCGAACCGGCCGCAGACGCCTGCCGTCTGAACCCCAGCACTTCCCGAAATTCCTGTTTGGAAATGCGCGCGCCCCTGGGAGATTTGTGCTTCATTGCGGGCAGGCGGCCAGCGCCGCATCAACCCGCTCGCAGCACACTAAGGACCCTTCGCGTTTCCCGCCTCCACTCTTCGGGGTGCAATTCGCAGCGCCCGGTCCGCATCGCTTCACCGCAACAGCAACCCAGCAAAACCCAAACTGAGCCACCCATCATGAGCACCGCCGCACCCGCCACCGTCACCGTCACCGAATTCGCAGCCCTCCTCGCAAAGGGCGCACCGCTCGCCGTGCTCGATGTCCGCACGCCCGCCGAATTCGCCGAATGCCACGTCCAGGGCGCAAAGCTCGCCCCGCTCGACGCCCTCGATCCACAGAAAGCCGCAGACGCCCTGAAGCCCGCCGACGGCACGCCCATCTACCTCCTTTGCAAAAGTGGGGGCCGCGCGACGAAGGCCGCCGAGCAGTTCATCGCCGCCGGCATCGCGAACGTCGCCGTCGTCACCGGCGGCACCGATGCCTGCGTCGCCGCCAATGTCCCCGTCGTCCGCGGCGGAAAGGCCACCATCCCGCTCGACGGCCAGGTCCGCATCGCCCTCGGCGCATTCATCCTCCTGCTCTGGGTGCTCGCACGCTACGTCCATTACGGCTTCGCCTACCTCATCCCCATCATGGCCGTCGCCCTCATCATCTCCGGCATCACCGGCTTCTGCGGCATGGCCATCCTCCTCGGCAAAGCCCCGTGGAACCAGAACAAGGACGCGGACTCCTGCCGCGTGTGCTGAGAGACCGTGTAAAAGTCTGCCAAGAATGGCAGCCGTCCCGTCTGTGAGGGCAGGCGGGCCTACGGCCTGCCGTGCGCCGAGAAAACAGGCTCTAAGAGTGTTTACCGGAATTCATGGAGCGCACCCTTGGCGCTCAAGCACCATCGGACTTCCGGTACGCTTTCGCAGAGGTTTCCAGCCGCTATGCGTGCAACGCGCCTCGTTTTGCCCTCAATACGGCGCATTGGATCTCCAATCTGCCGCGTGTGATGTACGACGCGGCGCGTTGCAGATGCAACTTGGCGTGTTGCAGGTGCAACGCCGCAAATTGCAGGCAAAACGCGCCATGTGGAACGTACGATCCGCCGCGTTGGGATTACCACACGCCGCGTTGGAAGTATAACACGGTGTGTTGAGGGTACAACTTGGTGCGTTGTGAGTACAATTTGCCAAATTGTAATCCAATCCGGCAAATTAGGGCGTCAGCTTTTGGCTGATGCGCTTCGCCTCCGCAGGGAGGAGGCGGCCCTCGTGGTCGAATCGCAGGATGAGCACCCAGTCGAAGACCTCGTCGGGCCATTTGCCCCCCGGCAGCAGCGCGGCGGGGTCCGCGCCGAGGGTGCCGAGCAGGTTTGCGATGCCGCCGTGACGCCAGGCGATGAGGATGCACCGCCCGTGCGGCCTCGCCTGGAGTTCATGCGCGAGATCCTCGGCCAGCTTTTCCTTGAAATGGGCGTCAATCTTCAGGCCGAGCGCCTTGGCGAGCGGGTCGAGCGTGAGACGCGGGCGCTGGCTCGCCTCGGAATCCTTCGCGGCAAAAAGCGACTCGGGCCGCAGCGCCTTCCCATCCACGGCGAAGTTCTTGAAATACGCGGCGAGGGCCTTCGCCCGCGCCTCGCCCTCGGGCGAAAGGCCGGGGCCGTCCGCGGGCTTCTCCGCGTGGCGGATGACGAGCACTGCGGCGTCCCGCAGCCCGCGCGCGCCCTGGGTGTCCGCGGCATTTCCCGGCGCGACGAGCGCAAGCACGGGCACGAGCACACGAAGGCAAAGGAGGAGAAACTTCATCGCAGGAGGAGGACTGCCCGAGGGGCATCAATCAAGCAAACTTCCCGCAGGTGTCGCCTGTCGCCCCAGGCAAAGGCGCTCGACGGCCTTGCGACTTCCCGCTATGGGACTGGAATGCAAGCGGCCCACACTGCATTTGCTCCCTCCCACAGGAAAGAATCCACCCCTTCAGCCACGCCAGCGAGGCGACTGGCGGAAGGCTCCAGCCGGATACTCGGGAGTTAGGCGACTTGCACGCGTTCTCTACTAAACGAACCAAATGACACACATTGCTCGCCGACGCATGCTGACAGCACTCCTTATCCTTGCTGCCATCGCGTTTCCGCTCGTGCAGGTGACATTCATTACCCTTTCCACCGGATTCCAAGAGCGCGGACTTCCTCCGATTGCGCGTATAGATTTCACGGTCACTGAACACGTTGACCGCATCCCTCAGGACATCAGAGTTAGTTACGGGTTCTTTCTCACAATTGGCCTCGTCGGCATTTGTTGTTTTGCCGCAGGTCGCCTTTCTCATGCCGCACCTCTTCGCAATCCCACCGTCGCCTCTAGGCGCTGCTAACGGCTCCGCCGTCGCTGAGCTTGGGGTCGCGGCAGCATCATCATGACTGCGAATCGAAATGAGTAGCCTGTTCAAAGTGGCTCTCGCCATCCATGTCGTATTTGGCGGAGTGGCGCTGGTCATCGCACCACTGGCCATCGTTACCGTCAAAGGCGGCCTGTGGCATCGCCGCTGGGGCAAAGTCTACTTTTGGGCAATGGCGGGAGTGGCGCTCAGTGCCGCGCTGCTGTGCTGGCTGCGAACGGGATTGTTCCTCTTCCTGATAGCCGTGTTCAGCTTCTATCTGGCGCTGACGGGCTACCGGGTGCTGCGTCGGAAGAAGCCGGGGGATCGGGCCACCGCGCTGGATTGGTGCGCCGCCGCCGCGGTGTTGCTGGCCAGTGGCGCGCTGATTCTCACGGGCGCCTTGGGCGAGTCCGAGGGAGGCCTGCGGTGGGTGCGCATCATCTTCGGGGTAGTCGGCCTGTCGCTCGGAGGGACGGAGGTCTGGCATTTTCTCCGGCCGCCCTCGGACAAACGGGCCTGGATGTATGCCCACATGACGCGATTCCTGAGCGCATACATCGCGACGGTCACGGCATTTTCCGTGGTGAACTTCCGGTTCATGCCGTTTCTCTGGCGCTGGCTCTGGCCCACGGTGATCGGCACGGCGGGAATCCTGATAGGGAGGGCCTATTACCGGAGAAAACTTGCCGGACAAAAGCGAGCGGCCTGACTGGTGCGCCTCGGCACGCTATTCCCCGCGAAAGGGATTTTGCACCGGGCAGGCTTCACCAAACGACAAAGGCCGGGCTTTCGCCCGGCCTCCGCGTTCTGGCTTGAATTGGTGAGACCTTAGCAGGTCGCCTGCGCGTCCTTTTACGGCTTCCGTTCAGCGTTTCCGGTCGTGGTGTTCCCATTTGCCGCCGTAGATCCATTTCCCCTCGTGCTCATACCGGTGGGTGTAGCGTTTGCCTTCCCACTCGAAGTTACCTTCTTCGTGCTTCCCGCCGTAATAGTAGCGGTTGTTGTGGTAGTAGTAGTGACCGTCATAATCGTCCGGGACGGTCGGCCAGAATCCGGGCGTGACGATGGTGACGCGTGGTGGCTCAGCCTTGAGCGAGGGGGCCATGGGGAGGCCAGCCGCAAGGCACATCAGGATCAGTTTTATTTTCATTGGACAAATGAATCGTTGGCTCCGGACGCCCGGATGTATCCTTCTCACACCGATTACACACCGCGCTCCCGCAGCTCGCTGAGCTTGGATCGTTGACGACAAAGGTCGGGCTTTCGCGCGGCCTTTGCGTTGTTGGTTTGAAACTGTGAAGCCTTAGTAGGCCGCCTGCGCGCCCTTGAGGTTCTTTTTCTGAATCCACGGCATGAGCGCGCGGAGCTTGGCGCCGGTCTTCTCGATGGGGTGCTGCGTGCCCTTCTTGAGCAGCGCGTTGTATTTCTTGTAGCCGCCCTTGTATTCCTTCACCCAGTCCTTCGCGAACTTGCCGCTCTGGATGTTCTTGAGCGCGACTTTCATCCGCGCCTTCACGGACTTGTCAATGATCTGCGGGCCGACGAGCACGTCGCCCCATTTCGCCGTCTCGGAAATCGAGAACCTCATGCCGGCGATGCCGGATTCGTTCATGAGGTCCACGATGAGCTTCAGCTCGTGCAGGCACTCGAAGTAGGCCATCTCGGGCGAGTAGCCGGCCTCGGTGAGCACCTCGAAGCCCGCCTGCACCAGCGCGCTCGCGCCGCCGCAGAGGACGGTCTGCTCGCCGAAGAGGTCGGTCTCGGTCTCTTCCTTGAAGTCGGTCTCCAGCACGCCGCCGCGGGTGCCGCCGATGCCTTTCGCCCACGCGAGCGCGACCTTCTTGGCCTTCTTGCTGGGGTTTTGGTAAACGGCGATGAGCGCCGGGACGCCCTTGCCCTCGGTGAACTGCCGGCGGACGATGTGGCCGGGGCCCTTCGGCGCGACCATGATGACGTCCACATCCTTCGGCGGGACGATGGTCTTGAAATGGATGGAGAAGCCGTGGCTGAAGAGCAGCGTCTTGCCCTTCGTGAGGTTCGGACGGATGTCCTTCTCGAAGGCGGCAGCCTGCTTCGTGTCGGGCAGGCCGACGAAGATGATGTCGGCGCGCTTCACCGCTTCGCCGGTCTCAAAAACCTCGAAGCCTTTTTCCTTCGCGACCGCGATGCTCTTGCTGCCGGGATAAAGGCCGATGATGACCTTCACGCCGCTGTCCTTGAGATTGAGCGCGTGAGCGTGACCCTGCGAGCCGAAGCCGAGGACGGCGCAAGTTTTGCCTTTGAGCACGCCGAGGTCGGCGTCTTTGTCAGTGTAGATTTTAGCCATAGAGAGTGGGTGGTGTTGTGTGTGGTGAAAGTGAAACGCCTTCGCGTGCTTCGCGGCCTTCACGGTCGCGGAAGAGTATTAGTCGCCCTTGCGCGGCAGCGCGACCTTGCCCGTGCGGGTGAGGGCGGCGATGCCGAAGGGTTCCATGAGTGAGATGAACTTGGTGATCTTGCTCTCGTTGCCGGTGACCTCGATGGCGAAGTTCCGGTGCTGCACGTCCACGATCTTCGCGCGGAAGATGTCGCAGATCTGCATGACCTCGGCACGCGTGTCGGGCGTGATTTTCACGCGCATGAGCACAAGCTCGCGGTCCACGTATTCGCCATCGCGGAAGTCCTGCACCTCGATGACATCAATGAGCTTCGCGAGCAGTTTGCTCACCTGCTCGAGCGTGCGGTCGTCGCCGCGGACGACGATCGTCATCCGCGAAGTTTCGGGATCGAGCGTCGGGCCGACGTTGAGTGAATCAATGTTGAACCCGCGCCCGCTGAACATGCCGGCGATGCGGGTGAGCACACCGAATTTGTTTTCAACGAGGACTGACAGCGTATGGCGCATGGAAAAAGGGCGGCGAACGTGCCGGGCTTGCCCGAGGGCGTCAAACGGAAAATCCCGCCCCGGCTCCGGTGGCCGGAACCATCCGATCCCGGCTATGAACGCGCCGCCTCTTCCGCGATGATCTGCAATCCTTCGCGGACGACATTTGCGGGCTGGGAGAAATTTAGCCGCAGGCATTCGCGTGAGTGTGGCCAGTCCTCGCGCAGGCCGAAGAAGAAATATTCGCCGGGGACGACGAGGACTTTGCGCGCCTTCAGCCGCTCGTAGAGTTCGCGCGTGGGGATGCGGAGGCCGCGCAGCCAGAGCCAGTGGAAGAATGCGCCTTCGCTCGCGTGCAGCGCCCAGTCCACGCGCGCGGCGTCGAAGAACTCGCGCGTCCACGCAGATGCGGCGCGGCTTTTCTCCTCGTAAAACGGGCGCAGGATGCGCGGGCCGAGTTCGAGGATCTCGCCGCTCTCGACCCACGGCAGCGCGATCTGCTGGCCGATGTTTCCATTCGCAAGCCCGACGATGGCGGTCATCGCTGCGAGCGCCGACGCGATTTTCTCCGGCGCGACGACGATGGCCGTGCGCGTGCCGGGCAGGCCGAGCTTCGAGAGGCTGAGCGTGAGAATGACGTGAGGCGCCCAATGCGGCTGCGCGTCAGTGAAGATCACATTTGGAAAAGGCGATCCGTACGCATTGTCGAGGATGAGCGGGATGCCGTGCTGCGCGGCGAGCGCGGAGAGGCGAGCGACCTCGTCGTCGGTGAGCACGTTGCCAGTCGGGTTCGTCGGGCGTGAGACGGCGATGCACGCGATATCCTCGCGACGCAGCGCGTCCTCCACGGCGGCGAAATCAATCGTGTATTTGAAAATGCGCCCGCCTTCGCCCTGCGGCCACGTGATGTGCGGGCGGCAAGTGGTGAAGAGTTCACCCTCGAGTCCCTGATCCGCGTAGCCGATGTATTCCGGCGCGAGCGGGAGCAGGACTTTGCGACGGCGCCCGCCCTCGAAGCGACCGGCGAGCAGATTGAAGAGATAGAAAAATGCGCTCTGCCCTCCGGTGGTGATGGCGAGATTCTGCGGCCCGATGTCCCAGCCAAAGGTGCGCTTCAACAACGAAGCGAGCGCGGCGAGGAAGCGCGGATTTCCCTGCGGCGGATCGTAGTTGCCGAGCATGCGATCGAGCGACGCGGTGTCGGCGGTGAGTTCGTGCATCCGCTTGCGCAGAAGCGCCTGCATCTCGGGCACCGCCGCGGGATTGCCGCCGCCGAGCATGCGCATGTCCGGCTCGACGGTCATCGCGCGGCCGAGATCGTCCATCAGCTCCAGGATGCCGCTGCGGCCCGCGAGCTTTTGTCCGGCGAGTGAAAATGGGAAGTCGTGTGGGTTCATCGGCACGGGGATTTTTAACCACGGATGACACGGATTGCACGGATGAGGTTTGAGACCGGAGGAAAATATCCGATTCATCCGTGCAATCCGTGGCCAATCCTTCGAGCCATCCGCACTTTCCAGAGTGCGCCGATTTTCTCGCGCACTAAGAGCACCGGAACGGAAAGGTCGTCTCCGCGCCACACATGAATCCCTCCCCGTTCACCCGCCGCAATTTTCTCCGTCGCACATCCGCCGCCGCCGCCGCGCTCTCATTTCCCGCCGTCGTTCGGTGCGCGAATCCGAACTCGAATTTGCAAATCGTCGCAGTCGGCAGCATGGGAAAGGGGCTGAGCGACATCGCGGAGACGGGCTCGCATCTGAAGGCGAAATTCGTCGCGTTCTGCGATGTGGACACGAACCGCTTTCACGAGGCGGACAAGAAATTCCCCGGCACGCCGCACTACCAGGACTGGCGCGAGATGTTCGCGAAACTGAGCGATACGTTCGATGCCGTGACTGTCTCCACGCCCGACCACTGGCACGCGCCCGTCGCGATGGCGGCGATGAAGCTGCGCAAACACGTCCACTGCCAGAAGCCGCTCGCGCACACGGTGTGGGAAGTGCGGCAGATGCGGCTGCAGGCGGAAATTTCCAAGGTGATCACGCAGATGGGGAACCAGATCCACAGCCACGAGTCGTACCGCACGGGCGTGAAACTGATCCACGACGGCGTGATCGGAAGAATCAAGGCGGTGCATTCGTGGCAGCCGAATCCCGGCAACAAATACTCGGGCCTGTCGAAGCGTCCCGCACCATCAGGCGCGGCGGTGCCCGCATCGCTGAACTGGGATCTCTGGATCGGCACGGCACCGATGCGGCCGTACGAGCCGGACCTGTATCACCCGTTCAAATGGCGCGACTGGCAGGACTTTGGCGGCGGCACGATGGGCGACTTCGGCTGCCACATCCTCGATCCTGTTTTCACTGCGCTGGAACTCACCGCGCCCATCAGCATCCGCGCGGAGAACACCGGCCTGAACGAGGAGACCTGGCCCGCAGCCGAGACGGTGAGCTACATTTTTCCCGGCACCAAATGGACGGCAGACAAGACGGTGCCGGTCACCTGGTACGATGGCGGACGCCTGCCGGACCGCGCGCTCGCGCAGATGCCCGAGGACGCGAAGTTCCCCGGTGGCGGTTCGCTGTTCATCGGCGAAGGCGGCACGATGATCCTGCCGCACGTCGCACTGCCGAAGCTGTATCCCGCGGAAAAATTCGGGACTTTCCAGATCGAAAAGGTCGCGGGATCGAGCCACTATCACGCGTGGGTGGACGGCGCGATCGCGGGCACGAAGACGACCGACGGCTTTCACTACGCCGGCCCGCTCGCCGAAGCCGTGCAACTCGGTAATGTCGCCACGCGCGTGCCGGGAGAGACGCTGATGTGGGACGCGGAAAATCTGCGCGTCACGAATTCCGAAGCCGCGACGAAGCTGCTCACGAAGGCGTACCGCGAAGGCTGGAAGCTCGATCCCGCTGGGTAAGACGGCGGCTCGACACACTGCGCGCTTCGCCGCTTGAATCGCCGCATGGCAAAGAAGCGCCACGATGCGCAGACTCCAGATCCGACTCCACCGACTGCGGCACGCAAGCCACCGGTCGCGTTGATCGCGCTGGTGTTCGTGGTGCTGATCGCAGTCGGCGGGTTCGCGGGTTGGAAAATTGCGCAGCGTGGAAGGCAGCAATCTTCCTCGGATTCGGCGAGCGCAGCCGCTTCGCCGCCTGGCAGGACGACATCAATGGCCGTGCCTTCGCCAACGCCCGCGCCTGCGCTGCTTCCGCTGCTCGAACCGGAGGCTCAGGTTTTCGCGCGCTACGCGGGTTCGCAGAGCTGCCGTGAGTGCCACGCGGCGCAGTTCGAATCGTGGGCAAAGTCGAATCACGGCAACGCGGAGCGCGCGGTAAACGCGGCGATGGACAGCGCGGCATTTTCGCCGGAGCACAATTTTCACCACGGCACGCAGGATTCCGTCGCGACGCAAGTGGATGGCAAGCCCGCGCTGAAGACGCTCGGCTTCGATGGAAAAATCGAGACGTATCCGATCGCGCGCGTCATCGGGCACGATCCGCTGCGGCAGTTTCTCGTCGAGGGCTCGGACGGGCGGATGCAGACGCTGGAAGTCTCGTATGATCCGAAACGCAATGAGTGGTTCGACGTTTACGGCGACGAGGATCGCAGGCCAGGCGAATGGGGCCACTGGACGGGGCGCGGGATGGGTTGGAACGCGATGTGTGCGAACTGCCACAACACGCGGCTGCGGAAAAACTACGACGAAGCGACGGACACGTATCGCACGACGATGGCCGAGATGAGCGTCGGCTGCGAATCTTGCCACGGGCCGATGAAAGCGCACACCGAGTGGCGAAAGCAGTATCCGAACAGCAAGGAAACGGATCCGACGGTGAGGAAATTCACGCGCGATCAGACCTTCGATACGTGCGGCTCTTGCCACGCGCGGCGGCGCGAACTCACGGGCGACTTCGTGCCGGGCGATTCGTTCGGTCAGCACTTCCAGCTCACAACCGTGGACGAGAGCGATCTCTATTTTCCCGACGGGCAGATCCGCGACGAGCTTTACGAATACGGTTCATTTCACGGCAGCAAGATGCACACGGCAGGCGTGCGCTGCGCGGATTGCCACGCCCCGCACGCCGCAAAACCGCGTCTGCTCGGCAACGCGCTGTGCCTGCGCTGCCACACCGGTGCGCCGGGGCAAATTCCCGAAAGCACGGTGATCGCGCCGGTGATCGATCCGGTTGCGCACAGTTTCCACAAGGCGGACAGCACGGGTGCGCAGTGTGTGAACTGCCACATGCCGGTGACGACCTACATGCAGCGCCACCCGCGGCACGACCACGGCTTCACGATTCCCGATCCGCTGCTCACGAAGCAGCTCGGCATCCCGAACGCGTGCAACAAGTGTCACACCGACAAGGACGCCGACTGGTCGCTCGCCGCGACGGAGAAATGGTGGGGCGAGAAAATGAAACGCCCTTCGCGCGAACGCGCGCAGACGGTCGCCGCCGCGCGCGCGGGCACACTGCCATCCGCCGTGCCGTTGCTCACGCTGCTGCACAATGAGCCGAACGCGTACTGGAAGGCTTCGCTGATCCGACTGCTCGGCGCATGGAGCGCGGATGCGGAGGTGTCGCGCGCATTCCTCGAATACGCGCAGCATGCCAACCCGCTCGTGCGGACCGCCGCGGTGCAGGCGCTCGAATCCGTCGGTGGTGCGGAGGCGGATGCCGCGCGGCAGATTCTCATGCGACGTCTCGAAGACCCCGAGCGCGTGGTGCGTGTCGCCGCAGCATCCGCGCTGCACGCGCCGCTCGATCCTGCGTCGCGCGCGCTGCGTGAGGTGCTGCACGCGCTCGACCTCGCCGCAGATCAGCCGACAGGCCAGCTTCAGAAAGGAGTGTGGGTGCTGTCGCACGGGGAACAAGCGGGTGCGGTCGCGCATTTTGAAAAGGCCGTGTCGTGGGATCCGAATTCCGGCGGCATCCGCAACGAATATGCGCGGCTGCTGGCCTCGCTGGGCCGCACGCTGGACACGCTCACGCAGATGCGCGAAGCGGTACGCCTCGAGCCGAAGCAGGCGGAGTTCCGCTATAACCTCGCTCTCGCCACCAACGAATCCGGCGACATGCGCGGCGCGGTGCGTGAATTCGAGGAAGCTGTGAAGCTCGATCCGAGGCATGCACGAGCGTGGTATAACCTTGGCCTCGCACGCAGCGCGCTTGGCGAATCAGATGCTGCGATTGATGCGCTGCGCAAAGCCGAGTCCGCCGACCCGCGCGATGCACGCATCCCGTATGCGCGTGCGACGATCCACGCGCGGCTCGGACAAAAAGCAGAAGCACGCGAGGCGGCACAGCGCGCGCTGGCGATTCAGCCGGGTTATCAGGATGCCCGGCAGCTCATGCAGATGCTCGGGCAGTAACCCTGTGTCGCGGGAACGCACAAGACACACTTGACCGTCACAATGTTTGCGGATCGGAGGCTCATTGGAAATTTTCCGGCTTCCCCGCCGCGTCGTATGCGAACCGCATCTGCGCGGACGCCTTTCCCGGCAAGCCGGGAAGCACGCGCGCCCAAAAGACATTCAGCTCGCCGGAAATCTCCGTGACGCGCACGCGCGGATTCAGCGGTGCAACGATTATCGTCATGCGTCCGCGGTGGAAGTGCTGCGCCTTCGAGGTGGAGTGCGTGGAAAGGAAACACGGCTTTGTCTCTGCACGCATGGGATTGGCGGAACCGGCGGAGATCGGACCGGGAGGGGGCGGCACGCCCCTTAGTCTTGTATAACTCCAAACAACTCCAAGGAGCATGACCAAAAGCAAAACCGCCTTCCTTCTCTCCGCCCAAATCCTGAGCAAGCAGTCCCTCTACATGTGGAATTTCGCCTTTGCCGAGGTGGTGAACGTGTAGGACACGCGCAAACGCTGGAATCATCTGCCGACGCTCAACCAGCGACAGCCGCAGGCTCACCGACATACTTTCCCAACATCTGGATGGCGGAGCGCAATTCATCGGGCACGAGCGGTTTTTTCAGGACGCAATCTACGGATGCCGGCTGCTGCGCCGGGGCGTGTGCAAAGCCGGTGAGCAGGAACACCGGCTTTGCCCGGTCGAAGCGGCGCACGGCGTCCGCGAGCTGGATGCCGCTCATTCCCGGCATGCCGTAGTCGGTGATCACGAGATCGAAGTGTTCGCTCATCACACGCTGGATCGCCTCGCCGCCATCGGATGCGGTCACGACACGGTGTCCGTCGCCCTTCAAATATTGGGTGACAACATCGCGCGCGGCGGGCTCGTCGTCCACCACGAGCACACGGAGCCTGCGATCCACGGTGAGACGGACCTCCGCACTTTCGCGCGCCGCGGGCTGGAAGCGCGGGAGCGTGATGCGGAAGGTGGTGCCGCGGCTCGGCGCGGTGTCAATGTCGAGCGTGCCGGAGTGCCGGCGGATGACGCCGAAAGTCATCGCGAGGCCGAGGCCGGTGCCCTTTTCGCCCTTGGTGGAAAAGAACGGCTCCATGCAGCGTTGGCGAACTTCCTCGGTCATGCCGGTACCGGTGTCGGCGACTTCGATCTGGACGGCATCCGCGATCAGCTCGGAGCGCAGCGTGATCGTGCCGCCGTCGGGCATAGCGTCCACGGCATTGAAGATGAGGTTGGTGAAAATTTCGCGAAGCTCCGAGCCGTTGCCGAGAACGGGCGGGATTTTTTGCAGCTCCAGCTCGATGCGGATCGCGCGTCCCGTCTCGAGCGCGTGGTCGTGCCATTTCGGTTTGGTGAGCGGGACGACTTCCTCGATGAGGCGGTTCACCTCGACGGCGCTGAAGACGTCGCTCTCCTCGCGCGGGCGGTAGAAGTCGCGCAGCCGCGAGACGACGTGCGAGGCGTCGCGGCCCGCGGTGTTCATTATCTTGAGATATTGGCGGAGCAGGTCGCGGTCGTCGGCCAGCGTGTCGTCCTGCAAGAGGAGTTCGCTGTAGCCGATGATGGACATGAGGGCGTTGTTGAAATCATGCACGACGCCGCCGGCCATTTCGCCGAAGGCGCGGAAGCGCTCCTGCTGCACGACCTGCCGCTGGCTGTCCCTCAGTTCGGCAAGCGCGCACTCGAGCGCGGCGGTGCGATCCGTCACCTTTTGTTCGAGCTCGTGATTGTAGTTTTGGATTTCGATGTGCTGAAAGCGAGTCAGCAGCAACGTGCGGATTCGCATTTGTATTTCAGCGGCGTCGAAAGGCTTCGCCATGATTTCCGTTGCGCCGGCGGCGAGCGCACGCCGCTTGTGCTTCGGATTGGAACTGCCCGTGAGCACCAGGATGGGGAGGCAGGTGTCGGACGGAAGATGGCCGCGGAGCTTCTCGACCAACTCGATGCCATCCATTTCCGGCATCTCGATGTCCGTGATCACGAGATCGGGTTTGTAAGCGTCGAACTCCTCGATGATGCGCGTGGGATCCGTGAGCTTGCGCACGTGCGGGAAGCGCAGCCGATGCAGCACATTTTCGAGGAGGCAGAGGCTGCTCACCTCGTCGTCCACCATCAGGATCTTTCCCTGCCTCAGCGTTTCCTCGTTCATGCAATGCGCCATTCCAATCGCGCGCTAGGCGGCGAGGCTGGGCAGGATTTCCCTCACGGTCGCAAGGAGGATGGAAACATCCACGGGCTTCGAGAGGAATCGCGCGCTGCCATGCATCCCGGCTTCATTCGGCCTGACGAGCGAGGTGACAAAGACGACTGGCATGTGTGCGAACTCGCGATCCGCAGCCAGTTCCGCCGCGACGCTGCCGCCATCCTTGCCCGGCATGTCCACATCGAGGAGCGCGAGCTGCGGGCGGAAGTCCCGTGCTGTCGCAAGCGCGGCGAAGGAACGGTTTTCCTCGCGCACGTCGTAGCCGTTCCGCCGGAGGATGAGCCCCAGTAGCGACGAGATTTTTGCATCATCATCAACGATCAGGATTTTGGCTTTGTTCATGGCCTCGATCAAAGCAGTCGCCGTTCGCCAGCGATCGGCGGGAGTTTGTATTTCACACCGGGGGAAACCCTGACGGGGTGCGTCATCCACCATGATCCGGAACGCGGGAGATGGTGGCTGTTCAGTGCAGAGGGCGAATTATTTCCAGGTTTTTTGAAAAAAAGATCGCCTGATCGTGTAACAAACACCCCGCGAACGGTGTATCCGATAGTAGGAACCGATTTTTTTATGCCATTCGTGACTCACCAAATTCGTCCTGCTGCAAGCATGTGCGGCCCTAGGGAATGTCACTTATCGTCTGTTCACAGGTGGGTTATTACTGTTATCGCCCGATGAAAAAAAATGATTTCAAGTCATCACTTGGAGACGCGGTAAAAAGAACCCGTTCGGAACTCCAAATCTCGCAGGAGGAGCTGGCGGACCGTGCGGGACTGCACCGCACCTATGTGTCGGATGTGGAGCGGGGCAGGCGCAATATTTCGCTCGAAAGCATCGAGAAGCTTGCGCAGGCGCTGGAGCTTTCCGTGTCGAGGCTCTTCGCGCGGGCAGGCAATGGATCAGACCGGGATCAATTCCTCGAAATCCTGCTGATCGAGGACAACCACGGTGACGCGGAACTCGCCGTGCGTGCGTTTCGGAAGGCGAGAATCACCAACGTGGTGCATGTCGCGCGCGACGGGGCAGAGGCGCTCGATTTCCTTTTTGCAACCGGCACGCATGAACGCCGCAAAAACCAGCCGCTGCCAGGCGTGATCCTGCTGGATTTGAATCTGCCGAAGATTGATGGCCTGGAAGTGCTGCGGCAGATCAAGGAAGACAAGCGGCTGCGGCGGATTCCCGTGATCGTGCTCACCGTGTCGAACCATGATCACGACATCGCCGCATGCAGGCGGCTGGGTGTGGAGAATTACATCGTGAAGCCGCTGGGTTTCCAGAATTTCAGCGAGATCACCCCGCAATTGGACATGGAGTGGACGTTGGTGAATCCGTCGCGCCGACGGCAGGAATGAGGAGAATGCGATGTCCACGGAATCCGCCGGCCTCCCGTCGCACGCAGTCAATGGAGACCCGTGCTTGCAAGCTGCTGGAAGTCATGCGGGTGAAGCCTTCCACACTGCCGATCGCATACTGGCCGAAGAGGAATTGAAGGCGTCGCTCAAGGAGGTCGGCGATTTGAAGGCCGCGCTGGACGAGCACGCCATCGTGGCCATCACCGATCCGCAGGGGCGGATCACTTACGTGAACGACAAGTTCTGCGCGATTTCAAAATACTCGCGGGAGGAGTTGCTCGGGCAGGATCACCGCATCATCAACTCGGGGTTCCATCCTTCGGAATTCATTCGCGACTTGTGGACGACGATCGCGCGCGGGCAAGTGTGGCATGGGGAGATCAAGAACCGCGCGAAGGACGGCACATTCTACTGGGTGGACACGACCATCGTTCCTTTCCTCAACGAGCACGGGAAACCGCGCCAGTACGTGGCCATCCGCGCGGACATCACCGAGCGAAAGCAGGCCGAGGCGGCGCTGAGGCTGTCGGAAGACCGCTACCGCACTTTGTTCAACACGCTCATCGAAGGCTTTTGCATTATCGAAGTGATCTTCGACGCCCACAATCGCCCCGTTGATTTCCGCTTTCTCGAAGTCAATCCCGCATTCGAGAAGCAGAGCGGTTTGCTGGACGCAAAGGGCAGGCTCATGCGCGATCTCGCACCGGATCATGAAACCCATTGGTTTGAGATTTTCGGCAAGGTCGCCCTGACCGGCGAGACGGTGCGTTTTGAGAGCGAAGCCAGGGCGCTCAACCGGTGGTATGAAGTGTCCGCCTTCCAGTTTGGCGGAATGGAAAGCCGACAAGTGGCCATTCTTTTCAATGACATCACCAAGCGCAAGCGGGCGGACCTGTCGGCGGCGCAACTCGTCGCCATCGTGGAATCATCGGATGATGCCATCGTCGGAAAAGACTTGCAGGGGATCGTGACGAGTTGGAACGCCGGCGCGGAAAGAATTTTCGGTTACACCGCATCCGAGATGCTGGGGCATTCGATCACGCGCCTGATTCCGCCGACACGCGAGCATGAGGAAGAAGAAATTCTCGGACGCATCTGGCGCGGCGAGAACGTCCGGCACTTCGATACGGTGCGGTTGCGCAAGGACGGGAGCCAGATTGACCTCTCGGTCACGGTTTCCGCGATTCGAGACTCGGCAGGCCAAATCATCGGCGCGTCGAAAGTGGCGCGCGACATCACTGCGCGCAAACGGACGGAGGAGGAAATCCGACGGCTGAACGCCGAACTGGAATCCCGTGTCGCCGAGCGCACCGCCCAACTGGAAATCGCGAACAAGGAGCTGGAAGCGTTTTCCTATTCGGTGTCGCACGATCTGCGCGCACCGCTGCGCGCTGTGGACGGATTCTCGCAGGCCGTGATCGAGGACTACGGCGGGCAGTTGCCGGCGGAAGGCCGCCGCTACCTGCAGACCATCCGCGAAGGCGCGCAGCGCATGGGAATGCTGATTGATGATCTGCTGACCTTCTCGCGGCTCAGCCGCGTGCCGCTGAAGCAGCAGGAAATCAACGCCGAAAAACTGATCCGCAGCGTGCTCGATGATTTCAGCGCGCAGCGGAAAGGGCGGCAGATTGATTTGCGCATGGGGGAACTGCCCGTATGCACGGGCGATCCGGCCCTGCTGCGGCAGGTCTGGGTGAACCTGCTCTCGAACGCATTCAAATACTCGCGGCTGCGGGAAACGGCCGTGATCGAAATCGGCTGCACGCAGCAGCAGGGGGAAAAAGTATGGTTCGTGCGCGACAACGGAGCGGGCTTCGACATGCGCTACGTGGGAAAACTTTTCGGCGTCTTCCACCGGCTGCACCGCGCGGAAGAATACGAGGGCACGGGAGTGGGTCTTGCCATTGTTCAGCGTGTGATCCACCGCCACGGCGGGCGCATCTGGGCCGAGGCCGCCGTGGATCGCGGCGCGACATTTTACTTCACACTCGAAGAGGCAACCAAACCATGAACGAAACCACCTACGTCGAAATCCTGCTGGTCGAAGACAACCCCGAGGACTTGGAGCTCATGCAGCGCGCCTTGCGAAAGGCGAACATCACCAACCGAATTCAGATCGGCCGCGATGGCGCGGAGGCGCTGGACTTCATCTTCTGCGAGGGCGCGCATGCCGCGCGCAAGATCGAGGATTCGCCCAAGGTGATCCTGCTGGACCTGAAACTGCCCAAGGTGGACGGGCTCGAAGTGCTCAAGCGCATCAAGGGCGATCCGCGCACGCGCGCCATCCCGGTGGTCGTGCTCACTTCGTCAAAGGAGCAGAACGACGTGGTGGAAAGTTACCATCTGGGTGTGAACAGCTACATCGTCAAGCCGGTGAACTTCGAGAGCTTCATCGAGGCCGTGCAGCACCTGGGCATGTATTGGCTGCTGCTCAACCAGCCGCCGAAACTGGAAAAATAGATGCCGCAGCCGCTGCGAGTCTTGATCGCCGAGGACAATCCGGCCGATGCCGAGCTGGTGCTGCGCGAATTGCGCCGGGCGGGCTTTGAACCCGAATGGAAACGCGTGGATTCCGAGGCGGATTATCTCGAACGGCTACAAGCCGGCGTTGACGTCATCCTGTCAGATTACGACATGCCGCAATTCGGTGGTCCGCGTGCGCTGGAACTGCTGCGGGAGAGCGGGTTCAATATTCCATTCATCATCATCTCCGGCACCATCGGCGAGGACATCGCGGTGGAAGTGATGAAGCAGGGTGCCGCCGATTACCTGATGAAAGATCGCCTCACGCGCCTGGGACCCGCGGTCCGCCGGGCCATGGATCAGGCCCGGCTGCGCAAGGAGCGAAGGAAGACCGAGGAATCGCTGCGCCAGAGCGAGGCGGAGTTCCGCGCGATGACCGAGGCTTCGCCCCTCGGGATTTTCGTCGCGGACTGCGATGGCCGCGCCACTTATACGAATGCCACGCTTCGGCGGATGCTGGGCGTGGGATTTCAGGAAATCGGCGGCGAGGGCTGGGCGAGATCGGTGCATCCGCAGGATCGCACGGAGTTGCTTGCGAAATGGCAGGAAGCCGTCACCAGCAAGCAGAGCCTTGAAGCCAGCGCACGTTTCATCTGCCCCGATGGCACGGTGATCCGAACGAGCATCAAGACCGCGGTGATGCGCGAGCAGGATCGCGTCCTGGGTTACGTTGGGGTGGTGGATGACATCACCGAACGCAAGCGGGCGGAGGAGGCGCTGCGGGAGAGCGAGGCGCGCACGCTCATCCTGGTCGAGTCTTCAAACGTCGGCCTGTGGGATTGGAACCTCGTCACCAACGAAGTCTTCTACTCGGCGGAATGGAAGAGCCAGCTCGGTTACGCGGGCGACGAATTGCCCGGCCGGTATGAGGAATGGAAGAACCGCCTGCACCCGGAGGACTGCGACGCGACGCTCGCCGCAGTGGAGGACTACATCGAGGGCCGCCGCGCGGCGTACGACGTGGAGTTCCGCCTCCGCCACAGGGACGGATCCTGGCGCTCCATGCTCTCGCGCGCGAAACTGACCCGCGATGAGACCGGCACTCCGCTGCGCATCATGGGCTGCCACATTGACATCACCGAACGCAAAGACGCGGAGCGGCTCGCGCTGGAGAGGGAGGCGCTGCTTGCCAATGCCCAGCGCATCGGGCGCATGGGCACCTGGGTTCTTGATGTGCGAAGCGGCCTCCTGACGTGGTCCGAGGCGACGTGCAATTTGTTCGGAATCGCCCCCGCCGAATTCGCCGGAACGTTCGAGCAATTTTACAGCTTCATCCTCCCGGAGGATCGGCCGGACTGCGAGACCGCGCGAAGCTTCATCTCCCGCAAGAACCCGATCTTGGAGGTGGAATACCGCATCCGGCGGCCCGACGGCGAGGTGCGCTGGATGTACGAGCGAGGCACCATCGAATTTGACACGGAGGGGAATGAGATTCGGCGGCTGGGAATGGTGATGGACATCACCGAGCGCAAGAAGCTCGAGCAGCAGTTCCTCCGGGCGCAGCGAATGGAGAGCATCGGCACGCTGGCCGGCGGCATCGCGCACGATCTGAACAACATCCTTGCGCCGATCATGATGTCCGTGCCCATCCTCCGCATGGACCTGCCCGCGGAGGAGCGCGAAAAGATCATCTCCACCATCGAGATGAGCGCCGATCGCGGCGCGCAAATCGTCAAGCAGGTGCTCACCTTTGGCCGCGGACTTGAGGGCGAAAAGCGCCCCCTGCAAATCGGCATGCTGATCGGGGAGATGGTGAAAATCATCCGTGCGACATTCCCGAAGGACATCAAGATCGAAAGCACGGTCGCGCCGGACCTGTGGCCGATCCTCGGCGACAGCACGCAGATGCACCAGGTCCTGCTCAATTTCTGCATCAACTCGCGCGACGCCATGCCTGGCGGCGGCAAGCTCCGCCTGGGCGCCCGCAATCTCGTGCTCGATGCAAACTTCGCCAGCATGATGCCCGGCATCACACCCGGCCCGTACGTGCTGCTCGAGGCCGGCGACAATGGCAGCGGCATCCCGCCCGAGATCGTCGAGCGCATCTTCGATCCGTTCTTCACCACCAAGGCCGTCGGCCAGGGCACCGGCCTCGGCCTCTCGACCGTGCTCGGCATTGTCAAAAACCACGGCGGCCACATCGTCGTGAACAGCGAGCCCGGCCGCGGCACCACCTTCAAGGTCTACCTGCCGGCCTCGGTGGACTCCGCCGACGCCCTGGGTGCCTCCGATTCCGCCAAGGCCTTGCCGAAGGGCAGCGGGGAATGCGTTCTCTTCGTGGATGACGAGGAAACCGTGCGCGGCGCTGCGCGGACCGTCCTCGCGGCCCACGGCTACCGCGTATTGCAAGCCACCGACGGCGCGGATGCGCTCGCGATTTTCGCACAGAACCCCGCCGGCATCGCCCTCGTGCTCACGGATCTCATGATGCCGCTCATGGACGGCATGGCGCTCATCCACGCGCTGCGCAAAATGAAGCCCGCCATGCCCATCATCGCCTCGACGGGGCTCGGTGAGAAAGGCCGGCTCGCCGAACTCAAGGCGATGAACATCCACACCATCCTCACCAAGCCCTACGGCGCCGACACCCTTCTGCGCACCGTCCACGGAGCGTTGCACCCAGCACCGGACGAGTAGCCGGGCATTCGTGGTTTTCATGCATGAATGAGACAGCGTGGACTGTGCAAGTTTGTCGTGACGGCTCGCTGGCGTCGGATGCGGAAAGAAGATCCCCTGTGCGATGCCGCGTCGTGGCTTTGGTTGCAGATTGCATCCGCCTCAACACGTGCCGTAGAATGATGGTGAAGACTCCGTGGTTATGAAAAAGAAAGTCCGCATCCTCCTCGCCGATGATCATGAGATCGTCCGCCGCGGGATCCGCCCGCTGATCGAGTCGGAGTGGGGCTGGGAGATTTGCGGCGAGGCCGTGGAAGGCCGGCAGGCGGTGAGCATGGCGATGGAGCTGAAGCCCGACATCATCATCGTGGATGTGTCCATGCCGGAACTCAGCGGCGTGGAAGTCACGCGGCAGATCAAGCGCGACTTGCCGGAGACCGAAGTGCTCGTCTTCACCGGGCAGGACAGCGAGGCGCTCGTGCACCAGCTCTTCGCGGCGGGCGCGCGCGGCTTTGTGCTCAAGAGCGAATCCGCCACGCATCTCATCCCGGCGATCAAGGCGCTCTGCAACCACCAGCCGTACTTCGGCTCGCACGTCGCGGGCATTGTCTTCGATCAGTATCTCAAGGGAGGCGCGCAATCCGAGCAGGCCGCGCCCGACGGGCTGACTCCGCGCGAGCGCGAGATCGTGCAGCTCCTCGCCGAGGGGAAGAGCAACAAGGATGTCGCCAGCGTGCTCGGCATCAGCGTGAAAACTGCGGAGACGCATCGCGCGGCGATCATGCGCAAACTCGGCTTCGAGGCGTTTAGCGAGCTGGTGCGTTACGCCGTGCGCAACCACATCGTGCAGCCGTAGCGGCGGGGGAACGGCGGGAACACGGGGGAAAATCCGTGGGCTGAATACGGGTTTCCCTGAGCAGCCCCCGGCACATGGGCGGCTTGGTCTGTCTTCATTCAAATGGAATCGAAGACCACAGCATCACAGACATCCGGCGGTCGCGGCACGCGGTCCGCGCGCCTTCGCGTGGCGGCGATTGTCGTGCTGTGGCTGGCGGCTGTTTTGGGAGGATCCGCGGCGATGCTGCGCTATGAATTTTCCGCGGGCGGCGATCCCGGGGCGCCGGCGCATTGGCCATCGGCCAGCCGGATTCCGCGTGTGGCCGGGCAGCCGACGCTCGTGGTGTTCGCACACCCGCTCTGCCCGTGCACATCGGCGAGCCTCGACGAACTCGCCGAAATCATGGCGAAGGCCGGCACCGGCGCCACTGTCAGCGTGATCTTCTTCACACCGCAGGATACGAATGCCAAATGGATGAATGCTGCTTCGGTGCGCAAGGCGGCGGCGATTCCCGGTGTAACGATCGTCGCGGATGACAGCGCTCGTGAAGCGCGCCTTTTCCACGCGGTCACATCGGGCCGCACGCTCCTCTACAATCCGGACGGCGAATTGCTTTTCGACGGCGGCATCACCGGCTCCCGCGGGCACGCGGGCGAGAATGCCGGCGCAAGTGCCGTCGCCAAACTGCTGACCCGTGAATCGGCCGCACGCGCGACGACGCCGGTGTTCGGCTGCCCGATTCTCAAACGCTCCACCTCATGCAACCGCTAAGCCCCTCCGCACCGAAGTATCTGCTGCCGATTGCGCATTCCAAGCACCACGCTGTGCAATCGTCGGGAACACCCGACACAATCAGCCCGGAAGTGGCCAGGCGTTCGCGTGAGCTTTTCGACGAGAGACGCCGGAAACACCATTGCAAGACGGATCGGAATTTTTCGGTCCTGATGATCTGCCAGTGGGTCGCGGCGCTGTTCTACACGCTGCTCGTTTCTCCGCGCTCGTGGGATGGCGAGAGCAGCACGCTCCATCCGCACGTCTGGCTGGTGCTGCTTTTCGGCGGTGCGGTGACGTGCCTGCCTGTCGCGCTGGCGTACTTGAAGCCGGGGAGCATCGGCACGCGGCACGTCATCGCCGCGAGCCAGGCCCTCATGTCGTCGCTGCTGATCCACATTTCCGGCGGACGCATCGAAACGCATTTCCACGTGTTCGGCTCGCTCGCATTCCTCGCGTTCTACCGCGACTGGCGGGTGCTGATCACCGCGTCGCTCGTTGTCGCCGGGGATCACCTGATGCGCGGGATTTTCTGGCCGGCGTCAATCTTTGGCGTGCTCGCATCCAGCCCGTGGCGCTGGCTGGAACACGCCGGGTGGGTGGTGTTCGAGGATGTCTTCCTCGTGATTTCGATCCGCCAGACTCTCGCGGAGATGCTGGGCGTGGCGGAGCGGCAGGCGAAGCTGGAAGCGGTGAACGGCGAGATCGAGCGGCAGGTCGCGGAGCGGACCGCCGAGCTGGTCCATGAAAATACCGAGCGCAGGAGTTCCGAGGCTGCACTTCGCGAGAGCGATCTGCGCTTCCGCCAGATGGCGGAGAACATCCAGCAGGTTTTCTGGATGGCGAAGCCCCACGGCGAAGAGCTGATCTACATCAGCCCCGCCTACGAGCAGATCTGGGCGCGCACCTGCGAAAGCGCATACGCCGATCCCAATTCGCGGCTCAACGCCATCGGGCCCGAGGATCGTGCCGCGGCTTTCAGCGCCTTCGAGAAATGCGCAACCGGCGACACATTCGACATCGAGTACCGCATCATCCGGCCCGACGGATCGCAGCAGTGGATCAGCGATCGCGGCTTCCCGGTGCGCGACGACAGCGGCAAGGTCGTGCGGGTGTGCGGCATTGCCGGGGACATCACTGCGCGCAAACAGGCCGAGGAAAAACTGACCAAGGCGCACAGGGAACTGCTGGACGCATCGCGACTGGCCGGCATGGCCGAGGTCTCGACGAGCGTGCTGCACAACGTGGGCAATGTGCTCAACAGCGTGAACATTTCCGTGGGCGTCGCAGCCGACAAAATCAGCAGGCTCAAGACGGACGCGCTCAGCCGGCTCGCAACGATCCTCGCCGAGCACAGCCATGATTTGGCGGGCTTTGTCACCAAGCACCCGCAGGGCACGCAACTGCCGGTATTCATTGCGCGACTCGGGGAACATTTCACGGCGGAGCAGGAGGCCGCGCTGGGCGAACTTGAATCGCTCCGGACAAACGTCGAGCACATCAACGAAATTGTCTCCATGCAGCAGAGCTATTCGACCGGCGGCGGCCTCATCGAGGTCATCCCCGCGGCGGAGGTGATCGAGATCGCGCTGCGGATCAATGCCGCCGCCTTCGAGCGCCACGGATGCCGCGTCGTGCGCGAATTCGATCCTCTGCTTCCGCCGCTCCTCGTGGATCGGAACAAACTGCTGCTCATCCTCGTCAACCTCATCCGCAACGCCAAGTACGCGTGCGACGACGGCGGAGGCGCGGACAAATGCATCGTCCTGCGCACGCACATGACAGCCAGCGGCTGCGCCGGAATTTCCGTGCGCGACAACGGCATCGGCATTCCGCCCGAGAATCTGGATCGCATTTTCGAGCACGGCTTCACCACCCGCAAGGGCGGCCACGGCTTCGGGCTCCACAGCAGCGCGCTCGCGGCTCGGGACATGAGCGGCTCGCTGCACGCGCAAAGCAAGGGCCACGGCTCCGGCGCCATCTTCACCATCGAACTGCCTCTCTATACCAAAAAATCATGAACGCCCACGCCAACAACCGCATCCTCGTCATAGACGACAATCGCGCAATTCACGACGACTTCCGAAAGATACTCTCCCCCGTGGGAGGTGAGATCGATCAGTTGGCGGCGGCGTTCTTCAGCGGCCCCGAGCCCCTTCCCGCACCGCCGACCTTCGAGATAGACTCGGCCTACCAGGGCGAGGAAGGCGTGGCTGCGCTCCGCCGCGCGATCGATCAGGGTCGGCCTTATGCGATGGCATTCGTGGACGTGCGGATGCCTCCCGGCATGGATGGCGTCGAGACGGCGGAACGGCTCTGGCAGATTTGCCCGGAGCTGCAGGTGGTCATCTGCACCGCGCATTCCGATTACTCGTGGCAGGAAATGATCCACCGTCTCGGCAACCGCGACCGGCTGCTCGTGCTCAAGAAACCCTTCGCGGCCATCGAGGCGCTGCAACTCGCCTGCGCGCTGTGCGAGAAGTGGCAGCTGACTCAGGAGGCGCGCGATCACCTCGCCGCCACGGAGCGGATCGTCGAGGAGCGCACGCACGAACTCCGCGAAACGAACGAACGGCTCCAAGCCGAGATGGAGCAGCGCAAGCAGGCCGAGGCGCATCTCCTCCGCGCACAGCGGCTCGAAAGCATCGGCACGCTCGCCAGCGGAATCGCGCATGATCTGAACAACATGCTTTCACCCATCCTCATGTCCGCGGGACTGCTGCGCACAAACCTGCCGGAGGAATCGCAGGGACTTGTCAGCATGATCGAGACTTCCGCCCACCGCGCCGCAGGCGTGGTGAAGCAGGTGCTCACATTTGCCCGCGGCGCGGAAGGCGAATACGTGCTTCTCCAGCCCCGCCATCTGCTCCGGGAAATCATCAATGTCATCTCGGAAACTTTCCCGAGAAACATCCGGCTTCAGTGCGATCTCCCCAAGGATCTCGGCTGCCTGGAAGGCGACGCCACGCAGCTCCACCAGGTGCTCATGAATCTTTGCGTGAATGCACGCGACGCGATGCCCGATGGCGGCACGCTGCGCCTCAGCGCCGGCAACGTCGAACTCGACGAGGAATACGCGAGCATGACCCCGGGGGCGAAAGCCGGCAGCTATGTCACCATGCAGATTTCGGACACCGGCACCGGCATCCCGAAGGAGATCATGGACAAGATATTCGATCCATTTTTCACCACCAAACCGCTCGGCAAAGGCACCGGCCTCGGCCTTTCCACAGCCGTCGGCATCCTCAAGGGCCACGGCGGATTCATTGATGTCCGCAGCGAACCGGGCAAAGGCACCACCTTCGAGATCTGCCTCCCGCTTGCCGTCGAGGGTGTCGTTTCCATCTCCGATCAAAATGAGTTGCCGCCCCCTGCCGGACACGGTGAGCTGATCCTGATAGTGGACGACGAGAGCGAGATCCGGGAAATGACCGCAGCCGTGCTCAGGCAATACGGTTACAACGTAATCGCCACCACCGATGGCACCGAGGCGGTTTCCATCTACGCACAGCGAAGCAGCGAAATCCGCGTCGTGCTCACCGACATCATGATGCCCGTGGTGGACGGCGTGGCCCTCTGCCGCGTGTTGCGGAAAATGAATCCCGAAGTCTGCCTCATCGTCGCCACCGGCTACGCGGATGAATGCCGTGCGCTGGAATTGCGCTCGCTCAATGTGCGCGAGGTGCTCAGCAAACCCTTCAGCACGGGAATCCTCCTTGCCGCCATCGCCGATGCGGTCGCCTCGCAACGAACCACCTTCTCGCGCCCTGCGCTGCTCTGCGCCTGATTGCTGCGCGTGTCCGCAAATCGATCGGACCAAGTTCGATTCCAGGCATTCGCTTGCACGCTCGGTGATCGTGAACGGCTGGAGTGTGTATCAACCATGCCTGTCCGGTTTGTTGACAAAGATTCTTTGACAATAGCCCAGCGATTCATCGCTGGGTTTGCGGAGTGAAGTGGACAAAGTCCCGTAGGGGACGACAGAGGCGCTTCTTCTGTCCCTGCGGGACTTGGTTTGGCCGACGGGTCGTTTTCCCAGCGATGAATCGCAGGGCTATTGTCGCCATGAATTCCCGCAGCGTTGTCAACCAATCGGATAGGCATGGATCAAATGCAGGGGCACACCCGGCCCCATGGGAAAACCCTGCCAGCGCATGACCGACTCGCTTCGTGCTTCCCGCGCGGCCCCGGCTCTGCCATTTTTCCCGGCGATGCTTGCGAAAGTTTTTTCCGCCGCCGTATTCGGAGTGGAAGCGTATGATCTGGATGTCGAAGTCAGCGACAACGGCGGGCAGAAGGACGCCATCGTGATCGTCGGCCTGCCCGACGCCGCCGTGCGCGAGGCGCGCGACCGCGTGAAGACGGCCATCTCCAACAGCGGCTTCCGCTGGCCCGGCGGACACGTCACCGTGAATCTCGCGCCCGCCGACGTGAAAAAGGAAGGCCCCGGCTTTGATCTCCCCATCGCGCTCGCGATGATCGCCTGCGCGCAGGATGTGAAGCTCGATCACGCCGCCGACTTCTGCTTCCTCGGCGAACTCGCCCTCGACGGCGCAGTGCGTCCCGTGCGCGGCGTGCTCTCCGTCGCCATCGAGGCGCGGCGCGTCGGGCGCAAGAAGCTCGTCGTGCCTTTTCAAAACGCGCGCGAGGCCGCGATGGTCGCGGGCATCGAAGTGTATGGCGTGCGCAATCTCCGCGAGGCATTCACCTTCCTCACCGGCGAAAATCCGCTCGCACCCGTGCGCGAGGATCTCGCCGCGTTCTTCGCGAGCCATCGCGACTACGACGCGGACTTCGCCGACGTGCGCGGCCAGCAGCACGTGAAGCGCGCCATCGAGATCGCCGCCGCGGGCGGACACGGCCTGCTGCTCATCGGCCCGCCCGGCTCGGGCAAAAGCATGTTGAGCAAACGCGTGCCGACCATCCTCCCGCCGCTCACGATGGAGGAAGCGATCGAGACGACCAAGATCCACAGCATCGCCGGACTGCTGCTCGACAAATCCTTCGTCGCCACGCGCCCGTTTCGCGCGCCACACCACACCGTCTCGGACGCCGGCCTGCTCGGCGGCGGAATGAATCCCGCGCCCGGCGAGATCAGCATCGCGCACCACGGCGTCCTCTTCCTCGACGAACTGCCCGAGTTCAAACGCAGCACCCTCGAAGTCCTGCGGCAGCCGATGGAGGATGGAAAAGTCACCGTCTCGCGCGCCGCCGGCACGATGACTTTCCCCGCCGAATTCATGCTCGTCGCCGCGATGAACCCGTGCCCGTGCGGCTTCCACGGCGACCCGAAGCGCCAGTGCCGCTGCACGCCTTTGCAGGTGGAAAAATACCGCGAGCGCATCTCAGGCCCGCTGCTGGATCGCATTGATCTCCACGTCGAGGCGCCCGCCGTCGCGTTCGATGAACTCCGCAGCACCGAGCGCGCGGAGCCCAGCGCCGCGATCCGCGAGCGCGTCGTGCGAGTGCGCGAAGTGCAGCGCGCGCGATTCGGTGAAGGCGGCAAGGTGCGCGTCAATGCGCGCATGAGTTCGCAGCAGGTCCGCAAATTCTGCGCCCTCAGCGCCGACGCCGAAAACCTCCTGCGCATGGCGATGGACAACCTGAACCTCTCCGCCCGCGCCCACGACCGCATTTTGAAAACCGCCCGCACGATCGCAGACCTTGGCGGCAGCGCGGACATCGCCCCCGACCACATCGCCGAAGCCATCCAATACCGCACGCTCGACCGCAAACTCTGGCGGTAGCCGGAACCCGCGGCCGGTTTCAGATTTCACCGCGAAGGGCAAAGGTGGAACGCGGCCTCCGGGCGTGTTTGGGCGCGGGTTGAATGGCCTGCTTGCAGTCGGAGGAAGCGCGCGCGGAGCGACGCGCTCCACCGGCGTTGCCGCGCCTTCATCCAATGGCGGCCGCTCTTTCGCTGAATCCGCCCTACCGCCGCAGGGCGGTGATCAGCTCGTTGATCTTCGCGCGGAGGGTCTCCATGTCCGCGACGGTCGGGGGATCATTGGTGAAAGGGGAGAACAGCGTGTCCACGGAGTTGGAATTGGCGGAGGAATTGGAGGCGGCGGCGGAGAGCGCCGCGGCGATTGCGGCGTCCAATTCGGCACTGGTCACATCGCCGGGCATTCCCTGCGGGCCGGGCGGGCCCTGGATGCCGGGAGCGCCGTCGTTGCCATTGGTGCCGGGAATCCCCGGCGGGCCCTGCGCGCCGTCGTTGCCCTGCAAGCCTTGCGGCCCCTCATTGCCCTGCGGGCCTTGCGGGCCCTGCGATCCATCGTTGCCCTGCGGCCCCGGCGGGCCGGCGGGGACGGCATCAATCAGGTCTTTGAGGCCGTTGAACTGCGCACGGAACTCCGCGGAAACCAGTTCTGCGCCGGTGGGAGGAAAACTTGGATCGTAGGGCATGGGAGAGGGAAACTTGGATATGGAATATGGAATGGGGAGTGGCCTGGCGGATGGGGCGGGAGGACGGGGGGCTTCACCGTCCGTCCTCCCGCCTTCATCGCGGGGTTTGTCACACGATGCGGCACTTGGCCGGGTCGCTCCAGTCCGTCCACTGGCCGTTCACAAAGGCGGCCATCTGGAACCACACCTCCTGCCCCGGCGTCAGGCCGGCGACGGTGAACTTCGACTTCGTCCCCTCATACACCGTCGTCCACGGCCCCGAAGGGCTGGCCGCCTGCTGCACCCGGTAGAGCTTTGCGCCCTTCACCGCATCGCAATGTCCGTCCGCCTCCCCCGAGTGGTCGCCCTGCGTCACCGAGAGATTCTGCGGCGCACCCACCACCGCCGCGGGCGTGGCGCCCGGCGCGGCCTTCACCGGGATGTTCAGCTTCGAGAGGCTGACCGGGTCGTAAGACACCGTCGCGGCGCTGTCGTCCGCCGAAGTCGTCATCAGCACATCCAGTGCGTCATCCTTTTGCGCCAGCAGCTTGCGCTGCGTGGCGAGGTTGGTCTCGGCCGTCTTCACCTCCAGCTCCTGGTCCGTGACGGCTTGGGCGCCGGCGGTCAGTTGCGCCGGGGTCACCTTCGGGGTGGGCACCAGCTCGGGGTGTGCGGTCAGTCCGGCGCCCAATGCGCCGGCGAGCGTCTTCTTGTCGTTGCGCAACAGGCTGTCGAGTTTGAGTGCGGGTTTGCTCATGGTAGTTTTTCTGGGTTGTGCAGGGCCCGGCCCGGGCCCCGAATCCAGCCTCACACCAGTGTCGAATTTCACCGGGGGGTTGGAATCGAATCGGGCCATGGAACCTGCGGGGTTGTTGTTCGCGCGGAAAATGATGACTCTTCTTTTACAGGTCAACCAATTTATTCTCGATGCGATTTACCTATGAAGACTGGGTGCATCAGCGGCGGTTTGATGACCATTCTGCTACAAGGAAAGGCACCTACCCTCACCATTCATGTCATATCCCCCGACCACCCGGAGGATGTCCCCCGACCACCCGGAGGATGTCCCCCGACCACCCGGAGGATGTCCCCCGACCACTCGGAGGATGTCCCCCGACCCCTCGGAGGATGTCCCCCGACCCCTCGGAGGATGTCCCCCGACCACTCGGAGGATGTCCCCCGACCACCCGGAGGATGTCCCCCGACCACCCGGAGGATGTCCCCCGACCACTCGGAGGATGTCCCCCGACCCCTCGGAG
>CAIRYQ010000018.1 GCA_903882875.1 uncultured Spartobacteria bacterium
CAGTAAGAATCAATGGTTGAATGGCCATTCGCCAATCTTATCTCATGTGTGGCCGAAGTCAATGTTACGTTGCACTAGGGCTGCCGAAGCTAACGCCTCTAAATGCCTCGACAAATTCCTTGACTGCGGGATTTTTCGCGTAATCAAGTTGCTGCTCCCCATTTATATCCTTAATCTTATCAAGAGCAGCTATCAACAGCGCCAAGCTTTTCGGTTGTTCTGGCGTATTTGCCTCTGCATCTGCCAGCCTCTTCTGCACGTCAGCCACCTTCGAACTAAAATCTTTCAGTGCTGTGATTTCTCTGTTTGTGGTGTGGATGTCTTGCCTGAGTTCAGTCATCTGCAACTGCAACATTGTGAGGCTTACTCCTCCACTTTGATTGTTCGTTTTTTCCGTTGCAGATCCCGCGGCCACATCTTCATGGATGATTATCAAAGAGAGGAGAAGGAAGAGTTTCTTTGTCATTGATTTGGTTAGTTGTACGGCTTTCCCCTCACATCGCCATATGCTGCACGGGATCACTCCAGTCGGAGTAATTGGTGCTGCCGCCCAGGGCGCGGACTTGGACGATGTAGATGGTGCCGGGGGTGAGGCCGTTGATGGCGAGGGCGCGGGTGTTCGGCGCAAACTGGCCTGCCTGCCACGGGCCGGGTTTGCCGTCCGGGCCGATGATGGCGTAGCGGGGTTCGTAGCCGGCGGCGTTGGGGATGGTGGCGATTTGCGGGAGGAGCTGGCCGGCGCTGCCGTTCAGGATGCCGGAGATGACGGGCGCGGGGAGGGCGGATTGCGCGCGGTTCGTGCTCGCATTCTTGAATCCGCTGGAGAGCAGCGTGGCGAGGTTGTTGCCGTGCTTGAGCTGCACGTAGCCGGCGAGCTGGCGGAGCATGTCAATGAGGGCGGCACGCAGGTTGTTCTTGGCCGCGGTGTCGGCGGGGCCGCCCTGCTTGGCGGCGGGGATGGCCGTGCTGAAGGCGGTGAGCGCGGCGTCGAAAACCACCTTGGTGAAGGGCGGGTCGGGATAGGCGGGGTTGCCGAAGAAGTTGACGCTGACTGCGCCGCCTGTGTCTTCGACTTCGTGATCGGTGTTTTTGTCAAAGCCGGTGAGGACGTGGAGGATGGGCATTTTGATGTGTGGGGTTGACTGCTGTTGGATGAGGCTGTCGTAGGTCAGGCCCGGCGTATCCCAGCGCAAAGGGTTGCCCTGGGGGTCCTTGCCATCCCATTCAGCCGGTATGTCGGGCATGATGAGATTGCGGATTGCGGATTGTGGATTGCGGAAAGGGAGGGGCGGCGACAGGTGGACCGGGCGTTCCGCGCACGCTTCTGGAAACGCGCGCGGAGCGCACGTTCCACCTGCAGTTTAGCTTCCGGGTGAAAAAGGGCTGTTTTTGCAGGAAAATACCGACTTTCCGCTGAAGCCGCCGTTTTCCACGCGGCATTCCTTATTGGAGCCGTCGCATTTCTTATTGGGAATGCGGCATTCCTTACTGACGGCGTGACGTTCCTCATTGGAACCGTGGCATTCCTTACTGACGACGTGACGTTCCTTATCAGGGATGCCGCATTCCTTATTGACGATGCCACGTTCCTTACTGACGACGCGACGTTCCTAATTGGGGGCGTCGCATTCCTAATTGGGGATGCCGCATCGTCAATGAGGTCCGCGACGGAGTTGATTGACGACGCGACGGAATCAATCCGGTCCGTCGCATCTTCCATTGGATCCGTGGCATCCCCAATGAAGTCCGTCGCGGAACCGGTGCATCCCGCGACAGAACCCGTGAAGGCCGGAGTGGACCGGCCCGTCGCCGTGTCAGAACGAATCCGGTGCAACCGAGACCGAAGCCCCTCCACCCCGCCCGAGACCGACTGCAACGCGGAATCCCTCATGCCGCAGCCTACGCTCTCGATTTTTCTGGAAAATGTGCCCTCGCCTCTAAGGAACGCGGAACGCGGAACGCGGAACGCGGAACGCAAAGGCGCACCGGGCGCACTCTGCACACCGGGCAATGAATCTGGGGGAACCTTACTCATCGCTCGCGATGAAAATGAAAGGGCCGGAAAAAAACAAGGAAAAAGATCGGGCGGAAAATCGGAGGTTGGAAAGGCGCGGCACGGCGCGCATAATGCCCCGCAAGCATTCGCTCTAACCTGAAACCCAAAACTCCCAACCCATGCTCAAAGGCCAGCGCGTAGTCTGCGTGGATGACCGCTTCCCGAAGTGGGTCGTCGAATTTTTCAACCAGCTCCCGGTGAAGGGCGGCACATACACGGTCCGCGAGGTGTGCCTGCGCCGCGAGACGCTGCGCGGCTCCGACTCCGCGACCATCGCGCTGCTGCTCGAGGAGCTGCGCAATCCGCCCGACCCCTCGCACAAGGGCGGCGAGGAACTCGCGTTCAAGTCCGAGCGTTTCGCACCGCTCGAGGAAATTGAAACCGAAGAGGAAGCCGAGGCGGGTCTCGAACTCAGCACATTCCACTGAGCGCATCAGCGGTGGAGCGCGTCGCTCCGCGCGCGCTTCCTCCGTCTGCAAGCAAGCCTTGCGCTCCACGCCGAAACGCGCGCGGAGCGACGCGTTCCACCTCGCCAACGATCCCCGAACCAACGCGGATTCACTTTGGCTGAATATGCTCTCGCTGCAAAACAGCGGACGGAACTGGAGCAGTCTTTCAAAGGATGCGGGAGACTGTGCTTTCAAAAGGGAGCCGGGTGAACGAGGACGTGTGCGACACGCTGACCGACATTTTCCCCATCGCCATGCACCTCATCGCATCCACAAGGCCAAGCACCCGAGTTCGGGCATTCACATGCCGGATTTTTGCATCACTGATTCTGGCCGCGTTCTCACTCACCGACTGCGCGGCGGAGGGTGAGACGATTCTGGAACCGAAGCGGCTCCACCTTGGCAAACCGGGACAATGGGAGTGGGATTCGTTCAAGGATCGCGCAGTGGATGCCGAGAAGTTCGAGCGGAAATTTCCGGCAAAGGCGAATGCCTCGGAACACACGCTGCGAATCTGGCAGAGCGATGTGAAACTCACCTGGCCGGTGACGCTGAACGGCCGCAAGCTCGGCATCCTGACCACGGCGGAAACACCGATGGAGAGCGTTTTCGTGATCCCTGCGGGCGCCCTGAAGGATGGCGAAAACACGCTCGTGATCGCAGCGCCCGAGGCATTGGATGACATTGAGATCGGGCCGGTCATCATCACGCCGCAGCCGGTGCAGGCGTACCTCAGCGGCGCAAAGCTGGAGGTGAGCGTGACCGATGTTTCCAACGGCAAGCCGATGCCGTGCCGGCTGACTTTGACCCGACCGGACGGCACATTGCAGCCGCTTCGCGCCGAACCGGCGGCGGATGTGGCCGTGCGTGTGGGGGTGGTGTACACGCGGAACGGCAGGGCCACGCTGTCCGTGCCGGCCGGCGACTACATTCTCCACGCGGGCCGTGGCTTTGAATGGAGCGTGGGACGTGCGGCTGTCGCATTGGGCGCATCGGGAACGAAAGAAGTGGCGCTCACGCTACGCCGCGAAGTGCCCACGGAAGGCTGGATCGCCGCGGACAGCCACATTCACACACTCACTCACAGCGGACATGGGGACGCGACGATCGAGGAGCGCATGCTGACCATCGCGGGCGAAGGCATCGAACTGGCCATCGCCACGGATCACAATCACCACACGGATTACGCTCCCATCACCGCGAGTCAGGGCGTTGCCGGGCATTTCACGCCAATCATCGGCAATGAAGTGACGACCAAGCGCGGGCACTTCAACGCGTTCCCGATCCTGCCCGGAGCGAGGCTCGTGAACTCCAAGGAGGAGGACTGGTCGAAGCTGTTGCCGGAGATCCGCGCGACACCGGGCGTGAAGGTCATCACACTGAATCATCCGCGCGATCTCCACAGCGGCTTCATTCCGTTTGGTGAGATGCAGTTCAATCCCAAGACCGGAAAGCACGCCGACGCCGACGCCCTGAGAGGCGTGGATGCGGTGGAAGTCGTCACGTCCGCTGCAATGCAGTCCGACATTCACCTTCTCTATCGCGATTGGTTCGCATTGTTGAACCGCGGCCACCGCATTTCCGCGATTGCATCCAGCGACAGCCACGACGTGAACCGCTTCATCGTGGGCCAGGGACGCACCTATGTGGCGGCCAAAGACAGCGACCCGGCGAATCTCGATCTCGATGAAGTGTGGCGCAGCTATCAGGAGGGCCGACTGCTCGTCAGCCTCGGCCTGCTCACACAACTGCGGGTCAACGACCGTTTCACCGTCGGGGATCTGGCAACGGGACTCGGCGAGAGCATCAAGGTCGAGGCCACGGTGCTCGGCCCGTCGTGGGTGAAGGCGGACGGCATCGAGCTGTTTGCAAATGGCCGCGTGATTCGCGAGCAGCAGATTCAGGACGATCATCGCGCCGGGGAAAAGGCCCGCATCGTCTGGCAGATTCCGAAGCCGGCGCACGATGTGCATCTCGTCGCCATTGCGACCGGGCCCGGCGTCACCGAGCCGTTCTGGGAAATCCCACGCCCCTACCAGCCCACCAGCAAGACGTTTGTTCCCCGCGTCATCGGCTCCACGAATCCCATCTGGCTCGACGCGGATGGAGACGGCCAGTTTCAGTCCGCCTTTGCCTACGCGCAAAAATTGATCACACAGCACGGCGGTGATCGCGGGAAACTGCGTGCGGCTTTGCGCGGATACGATGAGGCCGTCGCCACTCAGGTGGAATCGCTGCTGGGCTCGCAGCCGTAGCCGCTCCAAATGTTCCGTTGCTGCGCCGGCTCGCATATCCCGAACGCTGCCGGGCCTTCCGAAAGTGAATGACCGACGCTACACGAACTTCAGTGGAGCAGCGCAGTCCGCGATGAGCCGGTGCTTCGCGAGGAGCGTGCGGTAAAGTTCCATGGCGCGGCGTCCATCGGGACCGATGCCGAAGCGAAGCCATTCCACGAGGTATCGGCGGCGCATCTCGATGTCGCCGAAATCGTCGTGCGCAATGAGTTCGGGGATTCGCTCGCAGCCCGCGTCCTTGAGCCGCCGGAATGCTTCGGCGGCCTCGCGAGGTTTTTTCACATCGTCACGCATCGCCCACACGGCGAAGACGAACGGCAGCCCCGTACATCGCTTCCACTCCGCGCCGAGGTCGAGAAAGCGCCATTCCGAACTCCCCTCGTGCGCGTTGCGAAATTCAATCGCCTGATTCCCGATGATCAGCCGCGCATCGCCGTCGCTGCCGAATGCCGGCGACATGCCGTGAAATTCCGCGAGCAGCACGCGCAGAAGATTCGCGGAACTCATGGACGCCGGATCGAGCGCGATGGAGCGCACATCGCGCAGTTCTCCCCGGTATGCGAGGAAGACGCTGAACACCGGCCCGTCGCAGCCGACGGCGACATCATCAACGAGCACGTAGCGCGGATCGCGCAACGCCTCGAATGCGGGCACAAGCGCCGCGTCGAGATCACCGGCGGCGAGCATTTTTGCGAGCGTGGACGGGTGATCGAAAACCACCGGCCCGTCGTACGCGCAGATGAGCGGGCGCGAATTCAGGTACTTTACGCAGCCGATCCGGAGGCCGCGCAGGACATGCCACGGGTCGCCGCCGTTCACGCGCACGCGGGTTCCGCCTGCTTTTCCGCGCCTGCGCGCATCGTCGGCGAAGGCTTTGCCCATGTGCTCCCGATGCGGCGATACCAGGTGTCGCGCTGCATCGGCTCGCGGCCCGCCTCGGTGATCGCCTTTTCCAGCGCACGGACGGTCTGGAGCGTCGGCGTGGTCGCGCCGGCCATGTGGAAGATTTTCTCCTCCATGATCGTGCCGTGCAGATCGTCCACGCCGTAGTTCATCGCGAGCGAGGCGAGCGGCAGACCGAGGCTCACCCAATACGCGGTGATGTGATCAAAGTTGTCGAGGTAGATGCGGCTGATCGCGAGATTCCTGAGCTGCTCGAACGCCGTCGCGTGCGGGATGTGGCGCAGCTCGGGGCGCGCATTCTCGCTCTCAAATGCGAACGGGATGAAGCCGACGAAGCCGCCCGTCGCATCCTGCAATTCACGCAGCCGCCGCAGGTGATCCACTCGGTGCGCGTAAGTCTCAACGTGGCCGAAGAGCATCGTCGCCGTGCTGCGCATTCCCATCTCGTGCCAAGTGCGGTGGACTTCCGCCCACTCCTCCGCGGTCTCCTTTCCGCGGCAGATCTGATCGCGGATGCCCTGATCAAAAATCTCCGCACCGCCGCCGGTGATCGCGCCGAGTCCGACATCGCGCAGACGCGAGAGCATGTCGCGCAGGCTGCACTTGAAGACACGATCCGCGAGGTGGCGGATTTCCACGGCGGTGAACGCCTTGATATAAAGCGCGGGATCGAGCGCGCGCAGGCGCGTGATCAGTTCGAGATACCACCCGGGTTTCAGCGACCGGTGCAGGCCGCCGACCATGTGGATTTCCGTGATGCCCATCTCCAGCCCGCCACGCACGCGACGCTCGATTTCCTCGATGCTCAGCTCGAATGCGTGCTCCTCGCTTTTCCGCGCGCCGAACGCGCAGAACTGGCAGCGCAGCAGGCAGTGGTTCGAGTAGTTGACATAAAGGTTGTGGATGTACGTGCCGACATTCCCGTTCTTCCGCTCGCGAATCACGTTCGCGATCATGCCGAGCGCATTCAGGTCATCTGATCCGTAGAGGCCGAGACATTCGGAATCCGTGATGCGCCGCCCGTCGCGCACTTTTTCAAAAATGGGCCGCAGCGAGTCAGGGATCAGTTTTTCGGCAATCGTGGCCATTCGTATGACATCATTTCCACAAAGCCCCATGCGCGGCAAACGGTTTCGCCGACGGTTTCGCCCGGCGCGCTACCTCAGCCACTCCGCGCACTGCCGCGCCCAGTACGTGATGATGATGTCCGCGCCCGCGCGCTTGAAGGCGGTCATCTGTTCGAGCACGCACGCCTTTTCGTCGAGCCAGCCATTTGCAGCGGCGGCCTTCAGCATCGAGTATTCGCCGCTCACATTGTACACGGCGGTCGGCAGGCCGAAGCGATCCTTGATGCGCCAGACGAGGTCGAGATACGGCAGGCCGGGCTTCACCATCACGATGTCCGCGCCCTCGGCGATATCGAGTTCCGTCTCGCGCAGCGCCTCGCGTGCATTCGCCGCGTCCATCTGATAGCTGCGGCGGTCGCCGGACTGCGGCGCACTTTCCGCGGCATCGCGGAACGGGCCGTAAAATGCGGACGCAAATTTCGCGGCGTAGCTCATGAGGATTGTGTTCTCAAATCCCGCGGCGTCGAGCGCGGCACGCATGGCGCCGATGCGCCCGTCCATCATGTCGCTCGGCGCGACGACATCCGCGCCGGCCTTTGCGTGCGAGAGCGCGGTCGCCACGAGCAGTTCCACGCTCGCGTCGTTGTGGACGTGCGCGACGTCTCCGGCGAATTCCGTCACACCACAGTGCCCGTGGCTCATGTATTCGCAAAGGCACACGTCGGTCATCACCACGAGCGTCGGCAGTTCGTGCTTCAGCCGGCGCACGGCGCGCTGCACCACGCCGTTCTCCGCGTAGGCCTGAGTAGCCTTTTCATCGCGCTGCGCTGGAATCCCGAAGATCAGCACCGCGCGCACACCGGCTTCGAATGCACTGCGCGCCTCGTCGAGCAGCGCGTCCTCATCGAGCTGGGCCACGCCGGGCATCGAGGCCACGGGTGCGCGGCCCTTCACTTTTTCCGAGACGAAAAGCGGCAACACAAAATCGTCCGCCGACAGCGAGCCTTCGCGGACGAGGGCGCGGATTTGCGGAGTGGCACGGAGGCGGCGGGGACGGCGGGTCAGGTTCATGCGCGGCTTTTGGAGTGGCGGGGAGTGAATGGTAATCGGTAAGCAGTGGCGAGTCATCAGTCGCAATGCGGGAAATGCGCGGCTGGCGGCGAAAAATTTTCATCCGTGCCAAAGCCAGCCAGCGCCCAAAAACCCACGTTTCTGCAGACGCTCACGTCCTTCATCGCCGGCGCCGCACTGAAGCTGCTCGCGCTCACGCTGCGCGTGAAATGGCATGACGGCGGCACTTTTTACGCACGCACGCGCAAGCCCGTGATCCTCTGCATCTGGCACAACCGGCTACTCGGCTCCATCCTCGCCGACTGGCGCGCGCGCCACCGATGCCACCCGGTGAAAGTGCTCACCAGCGCGAGCAAGGACGGCGGCTGGCTCGCGGCGATGGCACGGCGCTTCACGCTCGGCGCAGTGCGCGGATCGAGTTCTCGGCGCGGTGCGGCGGCGCTGATCGAGCTCTCGCGCGCGATCCGTGATGGCAACGACATCGTCATCACGCCCGACGGCCCGCGCGGGCCGAACTATTCGATCGCGCCCGGCATCATCCACCTCGCAGGACACGCGGAGGCGCTCATCGTCCCGGTGAAGGTCGGCTTCACGCGTTTCTGGCGCATCGGAAAAAAATGGGACGCGCTGTGGATTCCGAAACCGTTCTCACGGCTCACGCTGGAGTTTCTCGAACCGCTCGAATTCACCGGCGATGCGGCTGCGCTCGAAGCGGAAACGGCGCGGCTGGCAGAGGTGATGGGCAGAGACTGATGAAAAATCACGAATGAGCATTCGTCACTCGCCGCCACCCATCGAAAAGTTCACCCAGAGCCTGATCAATTCCGGCCCGGCGAAGAGCCACAGCAGCGCACCGAGCGAAAGGTAGGGGCCGAAGGGAATTTTTGCCGACCACTCGCGACGCCCGATCGCAATCGTGAGTCCGCCGATGAGCGCGCCGATGATGGACGCGGACATCACCGTGAACAGGATCGCCTTCCAGCCGAGGAATGCGCCGATGCATGCCATGAATTTCACATCACCGAAGCCCATCGCATCACGGCGGAATGAAATCTTCCGCACGGTGCCGCTGAACTCCTTCACCTTTTCGAGTTCGTGCTGCGTGCCGTCGAGTTCCAGCCGCTCATACTGCGAGCGCACCCCGATGTTTTCATGCACCTTGCCGTCGAACTCAAGGCGCTCGCAGTCCATCACCAGCCAGTCTTTTTCCGTCGAGAAAAGCTCGTCCCACCACATGTCCTCAGCGCCGACCGTCATCTTCGCACGGTCGCCGTCGAGCCTCCATGTGAAGGCGCGCGGCTCGTCCCATTGCAGCGTCTTTTTTCCAAACGCCATCTTGCCGAGTACGCTCACGATCCACAGCAGGCCGAAGCCCGCACCCGCGCCGAGCAGCGACATGAGCAGGCCCCAAACGTGGCTCGTCGGATCGTGCAGCACTGGCAGTCCGGCGAGAAATCTGTCGCCGAAACCGGCCTCGCCGATTCGGTCCTGGAGCACCGGGATCGCTGCGCTGAAAAGCACGCCTGCGACCGCGCCGCCGAGCGTGATTTCATCCGGGATGATGTAGTGCTCGAAATCAATGAACGTCGCCACGACGAGCAGCGCGATGAAGGTGAACAGCGGCAGCACCATCACCCACGCGCCGAGCCCGAGCCCGAGACTCGAGTGCATCACACGCCACCATACGCCGAGGAAAAGCACGCCCGTCAGCAGTTCCACGAGCACGTAGCGCGCTGCGATGGGCGCACCGCAGTTGCGGCATTTCCCCCGCTGCGCGATCCACGTCACCAGCGGCAGATTCGAGTACCACGGAATCTGGTATTTGCAGTGCGGACAGAAGGAGCGCCGGGGTTTGTTCACCGAGATGCCGAGCGGCATGCGGTAGATGCACACATTCAGAAATGACCCGATGCTTGCGCCGAGGACGAAGGCAAACGCGGCGAACAAAACATTGTAAAATTCCTGGGCTGACACGCGCGGAGCAAAAGCAGCACGCGCGCCAAGGTCAAGGCAGGCGGCGATTTTCGGATCGCCGTTGATTTTTGATTTTGTCCCGGAGGCCGGGCGTCTGACTCCAGACGCCGATGCGGTTCATCTTCAAAACTCCAAAGCCACCGACCGCCCCGCAGCGTTGGGAATGGCGCTCGCCTTGCGGATTGTGTTTGAGTGCGCGCTCCGCATGAACGAGGCGCAACCCCATCCGATTTTCAAAGTGCCGCCGCAGGTGCTCTCGGTGTTCGTGATCATAACCGCGCTTTTCATGGGCGGTGCGACGGAACAAAGACCGCAGTCCATCGTGCTCGCCGCGATGGGGGTGATCATATTGCTCGCCCCACCCGCTGCGTGGCCGGAGAAAAAATGGTCGCTGGCCGCGCTGTCGCTGCTCGCGCTCACGGCAGCAGGCGCACTGCCATCTGCGTGGTTTCACATCGCGGCGTGGCGTGGCGTGGTACGGGAGGCCGGCATCGTACTGCCTGCGACGCTTTCGCCGCAGCCTCGGCTCACACTCGATGCGTGGCTGCTGCTCGCCGCGGGAATCGCGTGGACGGGTTGGCTCATGGCGAGTCCGTGGGACGCTGCATCGCGACGGCTCGCTGCGCGCACTTTTGTGTGCGGCCTCACGGTGCTCGCGGTGTGCGTGCTCGTGCAGCGGTGGAGCGGCTGGCATCCGCCGGGTTGGCTCTCTTCGGAAAACCACGGGCCGTTTCCAAACCGCAACCACACCGCACACGTCCTCGCGCTCGGCGGCGTGCTCGCCGTGGGCTGCGCAGCGGACGCGTTGCGGCACGGCAAGGCGCGCATGCTGCCGTGGCTGCTCGCCGCCGGAGTGATATTGGCCGCACTCGCGTCGGCGTATTCCCGCGGCGGAATCGTGATGGTCTTCTGCGCGTTCGGGCTCTGGAACGTGACGGCCGCATGGACGCACAGGTCCTGGAAAATCCTCCTGCTCGGCCTCTCCGCGCTCTGCGTCGTCGCGTCGGTGATGCTCGTGTTCGGCGGGCCGATCGCGGGACGCTTTGCCGTGGATGCAAATTTCACCGGAGACTTCCGATTTCACATCTGGAGCGACACTCGCGCGCTGGCCGCCGACTCGCCGTGGTGCGGCGCGGGGCTTGGGAATTTCAGCGCGCTGTTCCCATTCTATCGCAAGGCATCCGTGATCCAGTCGTCCGTAATTCATCCGGAGAGCGACTGGCTGTGGCTGGTGACGGAGGTCGGCTGGCCCGCCGCCGCACTCGCGCTTGCCATTGTCGCGTGCGTGCTCGCAGGTGCATTTCCGAATGAACGCCGAACGCAACGGCGGCTGCGCGGCGCGGCCTTCGCAGCCTCGATCGCCGCGGTGGTGCATGGGTTTGTGGATGTGCCGGGACACCGCCTCGGCTCGGTGCTTGCAGCGATTTTCGTGATGGTTCTCGCACGAAGGGATGCAATCCCGTCCGCGCCATCGCGTGCCGCAGCCGCAACCTGGCGCGTGTGCGGCCTTGCGCTTGTGGGGCTCGGTGCGTGGTGGGCGAATACGCCGGATGACGGTGCGCGCGCCGAGGCGCTTTCATGTGAGGGAAAATTTTCCGCGGCGGTGTCGCGTGCTGACCGAGCTATCGCGCGCACTCCCCTCGCCTGGCGTCCGTATTTCACCCGCGCCGTCGCGCTGGCTTGCGAGCAGAAGGTGATCGAAGCCGCCGGAGATTTCCGTCGCGCACGGCTCTTGGAGCCGCACTATGCGAGGATTCCGCTAGAAGAGGGAAACTTCTGGCTTCGCTCGCAGCCCAGGCTCGCGCTGATCGCGTGGCAGGAGGCGCTGCGGCGCTGCGACGACTCGGATGCGCCAGGGATTTTTTCGCAGATGCGCAGCGCCGCACCGAACGACACAGCGTTCCGTGCTAGGCTGCTCGAAATCGCGGATGGACGCGCGTCGCTCCAGATGGATTGGTTCCTCGATCTGCCGCCCGACGAGGCAAAGCCGCGCCTCGCGGAATTTGCACTGATCGCCGCGCAGTGTGATGAGCGAAGGCGTGCGGCATTTTCACGGCGTGCGGCGGAGTTCGGCACGCGGCAATAGGACTGTATTGAGAAATTCAGCGGCGGAATTTTTCCGCGCCACAGCGTCGCCGGGATCGGGAATGTAGAGCAGTATCTCCTCGGTGATTTGCAGCATCGGTTCGCGCCAGAGCGTCGCGAGGCGCGCGAAGGTGCCGGGCATCTGCGACGCATCCATGAGACGCAGCACGGCGTGCCCGCCCGAGGAGAGATGCTGAAGCACAAGCAGACGCACACCGTCGCGCTCGAAAGGAAATACCGCGCACGGGAGTTCACCGCCGCGGACTTCCAGCGTGAGGAAAAATGCGGGCGCCCACTGGCTCCATCCCGACGAAGGCAGACAGATCGCAGGCGTGTGGTTCGTCACGAATGCCGGCGTGCGCGCACCGCTTTTCCACGCGAGCCGGATCACCTGTGCCGACGCACCCGCGGTATTTCGCACGCGGAGGCACTGCCATTCGGTGAAACGCAACTGCGATCTTGCCGCCGGCGTGGGCGCGACTGATTCGGACGTCCAGCCACCCGGAAGACCGGTGTCAGTAAGACTCCATCGCTCTGCCGCGTCGCGGCGCTCGATGCGCGAAGCCCACGCCCATGCGGAAAGGAAGATTGCGAGCGTGACTGCAAAAATGCAGCGGCCTTCCGCACCAGTTGCGGCTGCGGCTGGCGGCCGATCGTCCACGATGGCCGGGAACGGATCGTATGAGATTTTCCAGGCGACGAGAAGCAGCAGGGCGAAGATCGCGACGCTCGCAACCGCGCCGACTGTGTCGTGCCACGCAGCCGCGCCGGGCACTCCGCCGGAGTGCGTGATGAACGTCAGCACGACGATGCGGAGGAAATTTCCGGCGACGGCGGATACACATCCGGTTAGGACGATCGCAGCACGCCGTGCGGGCCGCAGTGAAAAATATTCGCCGAGAAAAAGCGCCACCATGAGCGCGGCCTGGAGGGACTGGATGCCGCTGCACGCCTCGTCCACACCGACCGATCCGTTCGCGAGTTCGATCACGTTGCCGCGCTGGAGTGCGGCGACGCCGAGCGCGTTCACGAGCATGGTCGCGAAGTTGGTGACGATTGCGGCGAAGTGTTGCGTGATCCACGCGTTCGAGCGGAACCGGCCACGGCACGGCGAGCGCGGAAAATGCGAGCGGAAAAATTTCGCGGCGCAGCAGCGGCGTGCCGCCGATGCGATAAAGCCAAGCAGCGCTGAGCAACGCGGCGGCAGCGGCGAGCAGCGCGCCGGTGAGCCGCCAAAGCGGATCGTGCCAGCGGAGCGATTCACCGAGCAGAAGCATGAGCAGCGCTGCGGCGGCCACGCAGCACCAAACGGAAGTGCGCGTGCCAGGTTCCATCGCGCCGCTGCGCCTACGCCATGCCATCCAGCAAAAAAGAAACGGCACGCCGAAGCCGTAGCGATACTGCTCGTCGGCATGCCATTCGCCCGCGAGGTGCAGCCACGCCCCGAGCCACGCGATTGCGGCGGCGGCGAACCACGCGCGGCGATCGAGGCCGGCGCTCACGGCGTGCGATTCTGGGCCGCGGCGACCATCGAGTTCTCCTCGGGAAAAAGCCTGTCCTTTCCACTGACGGCCTTTTCCAAAAATGGCGCGGCCTTCGCAGGTTCGCCGGCGGCGTGAAGGATCACACCAAACGTGGCGGCGGCGGATGGATCGTCGAATGTTGCTGCGGGCAGCTTTTCGAGGATGGCGACGGCCTCGGCACCGCGCTGCTGGAGATGGAGCGACATCGCGTATGTCGCGGCGAATGCTGGCTGCGTCGCGTCGAGCTTGAAATTTTCCGCGGCGAGGCGGTGCGCCTCGGGCAGTTCGTCACCGAGCAGGAGGGCGAGCGATGCGAGGTTGTTTTTCGCGGCAGGATTGCCCGGCTCGATTGCGAAAATGCGGCGTGCGACGCGGTGGAGTTCGCGCGTGTTCCGATCCGCCGCGTGCATCGCGTAAAGCGCCTGGAGCGCCGGGCGCTGTCCGGCGTTGTTACGTGCAATGATCCACCAAAGCTGCGCGGCCTCATCCTTCCAGCCCCAGCCCGTGACCAGGCGTGCGAGCATTGAGAGTGCATTGGTGTTCCCGCGCGTGGAATTCGTCGCGCGCTCCCACATGGTGCGGAATTCCGCGCGCCGGAGATGTCCGGCGGCCTCGTCGAGCACGCGCGCATGGAATGCGAAACGGAGAAAATCCAAGTCGCCCCAGTCGCCCTCGGCGACGAGTGTGCGTGCGCGTTTCCAGTCGCCGGTGAGCAGGCACGCCTCGGCAAATGCGAGCGGCACAGGAATGCGCGAGCGCGCGGGTGCGGAAAGTGAGCCGGCCCACGCGACGGTCTGCGCGGCGAGGCCTCGCGCGTTCATCCACGTCATGAGCGAATAGATCGTGTGCTCGCTCTTTTCCGCGGCGGATTGCAATTCGCGAAGCTGCGCATCGAACTCCGGGCTGTTCGTGCGCTGGAGTTCCTCGAGCCAGAGCAGCATGTCGCCGAGGGTGGAATTTTCGCCGCGCCGGAGTTCGTCGGCAAGGCTCACGGCGCGCGCGGAATCGCCGCGGCGGCGCGCATCGGCAAGCAGTGCGCGGAGCGCGGCGGTGCGGTGGCGCGGGATTTCGCGGAATCGTTCGAGCGTCGCGACGGCCTCGGATGCCGCGTCGGGCGGCGCGAGCGCGAGCCGGAGCGTCGCGAGATTGAGCCGGATATTTTCGTTTTTCGGATCGATCTCGGCCGCGTGCCGAAACTCCGCCTCGGCCTGTGCGAATTGTTTCGCAGTGATCGCGATGCTGCCAGCGGTGATATGAAATGCCGCGCTGTCGCGATCCGGCGCTGCGATTTGTTCCATCGCCCGCGCCGCGACGAACGACTCGCCGAGAGCCGAGGCGGTCGTTGCGAGATCGAGCAGGCGCGCGGTCTTAGCAGGATCGATCTCGACGAGGCGCTGCCGCCAGAGAATTGCCTCGGGCGAATGCTGCTGCGCGGCGATCTCCGCGAGGATGGCGCAGGCGGCGATGCTGGCGGGATTTTTCAGGAATGCCTCGCGCGCGGAGAGCGATGCGCTGCGGAGATCACCGTGCGCGAATGATCTTGCAGCAGCACTGATCAGACGTCCGTGCTGCCAGTGTACGAAGGCCGGACGTCCGGACGTGGCGGCGAGCACGACGAGGATCGCAATCGTGATGAGAAGCAGGCGCACGCGGCCCGTTTTCCGATCCGCCGATGCCGCGGGCTCCAGCGTCTCCGCGCGCAGCCCGCGGGGATTCATGCTGCTGCGCGCGCGGCGGACTGCCGCCTCCGTCCGAATGCGAGCAGGCCGCCGCAGAGCAGCAGCGCCGCGGAACCGCTGCCGACCTCGGGTGCAAAGCTGACATTGCCGAGATCGATCGCCTGGCTTCCAAAATTGGGCCCTGGATTGTTCCAGACGAAAGTGATGCTGGTCACCAGTGCGCTGCCGGAACTGATGGTCACGTTGCCCTGGCTGTTGGAGATGTTGCCGACGCTGGTGAGGCCGGTGATGACTGGATTCGTGGTGCCCGAATTGGCGACGCTGAACGACTGGGTGCCGGTGCCGGAAAATGCGGCGGTGAGATTCACCGGGGTCGAGCCCTTCACGGCGGTAACGCTGATTTTGTCAATGAACTGCGTGGTCGTCGCGTCCACATCGAACAGTGTGAGACTCACTGGCGTGCCGGCGGCATAAGTGCCCAGGAAGGAGATCGTGACGGTGACGTTGTTTGTCGAGTTGGTCATTCCTGCGCTTGTCCAAAGCTGCAGGCCTTTCACGCTGCTGTTGATGGCGGCATCGGCGATGTTCTGCGGATATGCCCCAGTGCCGTCGCTCGCAAAGGTGACACCGTTGCTGACAATGGAAATCTGGATGTCGTTGCCAGCGACGCCGTCCACATTGAACGCCCCGGTGAGCGCGCCCGGTGTCCAGCTTTGGCCGCTGGGGAGGTTCGTCCAGTCGAGCAAAACGGCGTGACCTGGAGCGGTGGTGAGCAGCAGCAGGAGGACTGCTGCGAGTGCGCGGATGCCGGGGATTTTCGCTCGCATGGTTCAGCGGCTGACGACGGGCGGGTTCGGCGCTGGGACAGGCGCGGTGCTGGAGACTGTGGGGCGGAGCGGTTCGTTGGCGTAGTTGCTCGTGCCCGCGACGCCGACCCCGGAGATCGAGCGCGGACTCTGGATGTAGCGCAGGAGCACGGCGGGATCTCCGACGAGCGCGATGTCCGCGGCAGACTGGAGCGCGGGGAGCGAGAGGCCCGGCTGCGCGTCGAATGCCGTGCGGATGATGGCCTCGGCGAGCGTAAGCGCGGGATATTCAGTCGTAGCCGGAGATTTTGTGCCAGGGCCACGCTTGAAGTCAGCGCTCTGCTTTCCGTCAGAGCCACCCTTGAAATCGGGTGCGGATTTTTCCCCGCCGTCCGTCTTCAAAGCGAGCGATGTGATGCGGTGGTAGGTCACCTTTTTCCACGGGTCGGGCACAGCGGCGGTCGCGGCGGTGACGATCCCGGGGGCCGCGGCCTGCGGAGATGCGAGCACGGCGGCGTGGACGATGAGGAGCACGGCGGCCGGCGAGTTGCGCACGGCATTGAATACGATGTTTGAGATCTGCCTCGTGGATGGATTCGCGCCAAGCACCTCGATACCTGTGACTGCCGCCGCGGCAGCGCGCCGACTGGCTTCATCGAAATCTCCCTGTGCTCCCTGTGCTCCCTGTGCCGCGGTGCTCCCATCCGGTGCCACGGCAGGTTTGTCCGAGGCGAGCGCAACGCCGGCACTGCATAGCCAGAGGAAAATGGCGGTGAATTTTTTCGGCACAGGAGTCACCTGAAAGTCGGAGCATTAAGTCTGCCTTGGAATTGTTTTGTCAACAACGGGATTGCATCCTTAAAGTAACACAAGTTCTTTCCATCCGCCCGATGCCCTGCTCCAGCATCCCGAATCATTCCCAATTTTTCAAGACCCTCTGCGCCTTCTCGCTAGCCTGCCTCGCGGGGATCGGTGCGCATGCACAGGAGTCCATCCGGCCCTCGGCCATCAGTTCGCTTGCGGCAGACGCGCGACAGGATCAACTGTCGAAGCTGCGGGGCGACTTCATGAGGTTCGGCCCGGTGAAGGTGGACGCTTCGGCACAGATGGAGCTGGAGCTGAACGACAACGTGGGGCTCTCGGAATTCAACCGGCAGGACGATCTGATTTTCCGCCCGCGCGTGAACATGGACAGCGAGTGGCAGGTGACGCGGCTAAACACGATCCGCCTCGGCCTGAGCCTGGGCTACGCGAAATATCTCAACAACCCGCACCTCGACACCCAAACGCTGCTGATCGATCCCGGCACACAGTTTGCGTTCGACATTTTCATCGGCGAGCACCTGCGGCTGAACATCCACGACCGGATCACGATCGCGCAGAACCCGATTGACGAGGCGACGCTGAGCAACGTGCAGCGTTTCGCGCGGCTCCAGAACGCCGCGGGGCTGACGGCATTCATCCGCTACCCGGAATGGGATTTCGTCATCGGCTACGATCACTTCATCTACCACACGCTCTCGTCGGAATTCAATTATCTGGACCGGAGCGAGGAGCAGATTTTCGCCAGCGCGCGGCGCCGCGTGAGCGATGCGCTGGGGATCGGCATCGAGGGCAGCGCGGCGCTCGTGAACTACTCCGATCGCGTGAGCAATGACGCGACGACGTGGACGGCGGGCGCGTTTGCGGACGCCACGCTCTCGCAATACACGAAGCTGCGCCTGAGCGCGGGCTACCAGAGCATGACCTTCGACCACAGCGGGACGAGCACGGACCGGAGCAATTTCGCAAGCTGGTATGCAAACCTCTCCGCCGCGCAGCGCATCACGCAATACCTCAGCCACACGCTCAGCGTCGGACGCGAGGCGCGGCTCGGGCTCGGCGTGAATTTCACCGACTACGTCTTCGCGCGCTACTCTGCGATCTGGCGGATGAATGACATCATGACGTGGAATTTCGACGCGTTCATCGAGGACGCGCGCGACTCCGGCGCGGTGGCGACGAGCGCCGAGCACGCGTTCCGCTGGGGCGGCGGCGCGGGGCTGACATTCCGCATATCGAGCCGCACCTCGCTCGGGCTCCGCTACAACTACGTGGACAAGGACTCGAATCTGCCGCTCCGCAGCTACACCCAGAATTCCGGCATCCTCAGCATCAGCCACCAGTTCTGACGCGCATGACTCCCCGCCATTTTCACATCGCGCGGATCAAAATTGCCGCCCTCATCGCGCTGTTGGTTCCGACGATCGTTGCGGCGCAGCAGCGGGAAAAAGGCGACTCCGCCTCAGCAGCCGGAATCGTCGCCGGCACGACTTCGATGGACGTGCTGGACAACGTGCGCAAACTCGGCGCAGGCGACCGCCTCAGCTACCGCGTCGTGCAGGAAAAACGCGCGCCGCTTTCACTCACCGTGACGGACAGCGGCGAAGTCGAGGTGCCGCTCATTGGTCGCGTTCGCGCGGGCGGGCGCACGTGCCGCGAGCTGGCCGAGGCGATCAAGCCGCTGCTCCAGCGCGAGTATTTCATCCACGCGACCGTCATCATCGGGCTCGATTCGGCGAGCGCGAAGTCGCGCGGCACCGTGTACGTCAGCGGCCAGGTGCGCTCGCAGGGCAGCATCGAAATCCCGGCAGAGGACCGCCTCACCGTGAGCAAGGCGATCCTGAAGGCCGGCGGTTTCGCAGAATTTTCCGACTCGAAAAAGGTGAAGCTCGTGCGGAACAAACCCGACGGAAAAGTGGAGACGACGATCGTAGATGTGGATGCGATTTTGACGAAAGGGCAGATTGACAAGGATCCCGTGCTTCAGGCGGACGACCGGATCATCGTCCCGCGGAAATTCATCAACATCTGACCCACGATGGCCGGCCCTTCATCGCACGGCGCGGACCACCCGGCCGCCTCCAGCCACAGGCTCCACGCGAGGTTCATCCGCTACCGGATGCTGCTACGGAAATACTGGTGGATCCTCGCATTCGGAATCGCGCTCGGCACAGGCATCGCGGCGTGGATGGTCGCCGCGGAGAAGGAGGTCTATATTTCCGACGCACGGATGATGGTGAGCGGAAAAATCAACCTCCCCGAGAACGGCACATTCTCGGAGGAGATGACGCACTTCATGAATACGCAGGGCGAGCTGATGAAGGACGAGGCCATCCGCACGCGCGCCGAGGCCTACGTCCGCACGTCCGCCCCGGAAATCCCCGTGGCCGAGGTGACCCTGCGCGTCGAACCGCTGCAACAGACCTCTATCTTCGCGCTCCGCGCGATCGGCGAGGAGCCGCGCTACACGCAGAAATTCCTCGACGCGATCCTGCACGAATACATCGCCACGCGGCGCGAAATGCGCTCGCAGAAGGGCGAGTTCGCAGCGGGCGCGATTGACGAGGAGATCGAGCGCGTGAGCACCGATCTGCGCAAGGAGGAGGACCGGCTCCTCGCCTTCCAGCGGGAGAACAAGACGGGCTTCCTCGAACAGGAGGGCAACGCCGCCGCCGCCTATCTCTCGAAGCTCAACACGCGCCTCGCCGAGCTGAAAAACGAATCCCAACTCCTCACGCTTTTCGACGCAGACCACCAGATCGCACGCGAACGCAAAACGCCGAAGACCGAATCCGGCGACCCTGGCGATCTCCGCGAAGGCGACCTGCGCACGCCCGCGGCGACCGGCCCGATCATCGAATATGAACGCGCGCGGCAGAAGATCGAGGTGCTCAAATCCGAGCGCGCAGGCTACGCGCGCGACCTCACGCCGAAGCATCCCATCATGGTGGATCTCGACGAGCAGATCGCGCAGCAGCAGCAGCTCGTTGACACCTTTCGCAAACAGAGCACGGAGGATCTCAATCGCCGACGCGACGCGGCAACTCTCGAAATCCGGAACCTTGAGACGACGATCAAGGAGTGGGAGGCAAAGGCGTCCGCAAACAGCGAGCGCCTCAACCAATACGCCGCGATCCAGACCGGAATCGCGCGGCTGCGCTCGCAGTTGGAAAACCTCGCAAGATCGAAAGGCAACGTGGAGATCACGCGCAACGTGGATCAGGAGATCATATCGATCCGGCAGAAGGCCACGGTGCCGGTGAAGACGCACATAGGAGTCGCGCGGACGCTTTCGATCGGCTTCGTGCTCGGCCTGCTCGGCGGCCTCATCGGCTTGTTCAGCGTTGCGCAGTTCGACGACCGGATTGATTCCGTCGTGGATTTTCAGGCGACATTCTCCGACCGCCTGCTCGCAACCATCCCGCATGTCTCCTGCCCCGTAGGGGCCTCGGACGTCGCACCGCTGCTGCCGGACGACGAGCGGCACATCTTCGTGGAATCCATGCGCTCGCTGCGTTCCTCGATCCTGTTCCTGCCGATCGAGGGGCCTCCACCGAAGACGTTCCTCGTCACCAGCGCCGTTCCGAACGAGGGCAAGAGCACCGTCGCACTGAACTTCGCAATCATCATGGCGACGTTCGACGTGCGCGTGCTGCTCGTGGACGGCGACCTGCGGCGCGGCGAACTCCACCGCGCGCTCGATCTCCCAAACGACACCGGCCTCGGCGACGTGCTCACCGGCGACTGCGCGCTGCAAAATGCCGTGCAGCAGACGCGCGTCCCCGGCCTCTCGCTGCTCGCGCGCGGCACCTCCGTGCAGAATCCCGGCGAGCTTTTCCTGGGTACGGACGCCGATCGTTTCCTCCGCGCAGCCGCAGCGCAGTATGATTACGTGATCATTGACAGCGCGCCCGTCACCGCTGCCGACGACACATCAAGCCTCGCGCCGAAAATCCACGCGACCCTGTTCGTTTTCCGCTTCGCCGCATCGGGCATCCGCATCAGCCACAAGGCGCTCGACACGCTGCACGAACGGCAGGTCAACGTGCTCGGCCTTGTCTGCAACGACGTGGACGAGTCGCTGCAAGATTACTATTACTACCGCTACTCGGAGTACTACGGTTCGGAGAAAAAGGGCGGCAGAAAAAAGGCGTCCGCCCGCACGTAGCCGCGCCTACTGCCGGATCTCAAAGCCGCGGCTGTCCGCTGCCGGAACGATGACCGACACATCCACCTTCCTGATGTGGCTCTTCAATTCGCTCTCCTCGATCGCCTCGATGAACGCATCCACTTCGTCCGCATCGCCGCACGCCTGCATCTCGACGCGTCCGTCGGGCAGGTTTTTCACCCAACCCGTCACATCGAAACCACGCACAAGATTTTTCACCGTCCAACGGAAGCCGACGCCCTGCACGCGGCCCTCGAAAAAAACATGGCGGCCCGTCATGGCGCATCAGGAAGCGTGCGGAGGTAGTCCGCGGCGACCTCGGGCCAGATGCCGTTCACATGGCATCCGGTCGCCGCGTGCAACGCATCCTGCGGACGCAGCACGGGCGTGATCGTGATGTGCCAGCGAAAGCCCCCGTCGAGCGATTCGCACTCCTCCTGCGACGCGGCGCGCGAAGGTGCGGTCGTGAGCGCGAGATGGTAGGGCCGGTGATCGATCGCACGGTTCAGCTTGCGCAGCCCGAGGCCGAGCGCGAGCGCGAGCTGATCCGCCTCCTCGTGCGTGATGCGGTGAAAATCCGGGCACTCCCGTTTCGGCCAGATCGCGATTTCAAACGGCGCGCTCGCGGCGTACGGGCAGAAGACGAAGAAGCCCGCATTCTCATGCACCACGCGCGCCGCATTGCGCCGCTCGTGTTCGATGATGTCGGCAAACAGCGATCGCCTGCGGAGCGTGAAATGCTCGTGCGCGTGCCGCAGCTTCCGGCGCAGCGCGGGCGGCACCACGGCCATCGCGATGATCTGGCTGAGGCTGTGCGCGACCGTCTGCCCCGCGGCGCGGCCCACGCTTTTCACCACCGTGAACGAACGCAGGCGCATGTCACGCATGAGATCCTCGATGCGCACGGCCCACGCGCGGATCACCTGCGCGATCGCACCGGGCGGAAGCTCGTCGAGCGTGCGCGTGCCGGGATCCTCGATCACAATTTCATTTGCGCCCACTGCATCGAGATGCTCATAGAGGCCGTCCACTTCGGCGCGGCTGTCGCCCTCGACGCGGAGAACCGGCAGGCGGTTTGGCACCACGCGCACCTGCCAGCCGGATTCGCCCGCGGAGTGGTGCAGCGCATGCGCGGCGAAATGTTCGAGCCCCGCGCGGAACGGGCTCTCGGCGAGCACGTCGTCGCGCACGGATGCGTTCACCGGCGGCAGTGCGCGGCTTTCGTTGAAGATGGTCCATTCCCGCGTGAGCGGGTCGAGGCGCAGTTCGGTCTTGTCCATTGTGGAATGCGGTGCGTCGCGTGCAATGCGACGCGCATGTGGAAGCATGAACGGTGCGCGAAGGAAAGCGCGGAGTGACCCGCCGCCGGATTTGCAGTTTCGCCCGCGCGCATTTCTGCCATACGTCCGCCGTGAAATTCCTCCGCCGATTCCCAATCCTCCAGCTCCTCGCGGCGATCACCGTGCTCGCAACCGCGCCGCTTTTCGCCGCACGGCTCGATGTGCTCGAAGTGCGCAGCACGAAGCTGAAAAACAACCCCGTCGGCGATCCGAGCACGCGCCGTGTCGCGGTGCTCGTGCCGGACGGATCGAAAAATGACGCGCCGCTGCCGCTCGTGATCTATCTGCCGGGCTGGGGCGGATCGTCGGAGGATGTGATCGCGCAGGGTGGCGGCTGGCTCGCGCGTACGGTGGACAAAATGGCGGACGCCGGGCTCGCGCTGCGCGTCGCGGTGGTGGACGGACGGTCGCATTTCGGCGGCAGCCAGTATTTGAATTCCGGCGCGACTGGCGAGTATGCGGACTACGTCGCGGATGAAATCGCGCCCGCCGTCGAGGCGCGCTACGCACTCGCGAAGGAGGCCGCTTTTCCGCGCATCATCGCGGGACACTCGAGCGGCGGCTACGGCGCGCTGATGCTCGCGATCTCGCGGCACGCGCAGTTTGCGGCGGTCGTGGCGCTGTCGCCGGACAGCGATTTTGAGGTCACGCACAAGCCCATCGTCTCGCAGCCTTCGGTGCGCGCGATCACGCCTGCGGAAATCGAAAGGGTGATGACCTCCGGCGCGAAGGCCCGGCTGCCCGGCGATGGGCTCGCGCACATGGTCATGGGCCTTTGCGCAAACTACGCACCGGTCGCCGGGAAGCCGGGGCGCTTCGAATGGCTGTACGACGAGCGCGGGAAATTCCAGCAGCAGGCGTGGCAGCGGTGGCTCGACGTGGATCCTCTGCACGTCGTGCGGAAACGCGCGGACGCATTTGCACCGACTCAGCGCGTGTACCTCGACGGCGCGGAGCACGACGAATTCGGCGCGAACATCGGCGCGCGGAAGATCTGGGAGGTGCTGCGCGATCGGAAGTCGGCCGTCACATTTTACGAATCACCAGGCCACCACAACGACCGCCTGGCCGAACGCCTCGTGCGCGGGCTGGGCTGGGTGCTCGGGAAATAGCAAATGACGAACGAATCCGCGCGGCTTCGTCATTCAGCAAATTCACCGCACAACGCCGAATTCCGCGCGGCGGTTCTTCGCCCACGCGGATTCGTTCGAGCCCGCGTCCGCGGGCAGCTCCGCGCCAAAGCTCACCGTCTGCAAGCGATGCGCGGAGACACCAAGCTTGATCAACTCCTCGCGCACCGTGAGCGCGCGACGCTCGCCGAGGCCGCGGTTGTATTCCGGCGTGCCGCGCTCGTCGGTGAAGCCGGCGATGATGATGCTGTTGCGCTCGCTCCGGCAAAAATCCGCGACGCCCTGGAGCTTCGGCTGTTCGCCCGCGGGGACTGCCGAACTGTCGAACGCAAAATGCACGGGCGAGAAACGTGATCTGTCCACATTCGATCCGAGAAACGAGGCGCCCTCGTTGCGCTCCGGCAGCGCGGTGCCGAGCGGCGTGCCACTCACGCTGTCGCTGTCCGGACCGCTGCCTTTCCGCCCCGTCGTGGAGCAGGCTGCGAGCGCAAGCGTGACGCACGAAACGAGGGCGGTTCGGATTTTCATCGTGCCGTTTCATGCAGCCGCCCGAGCGCTTCCGTCGAGCCTAAATCACCGAGCTGCGCAAATCGTGTCCCGACTTTTTCATGGCATTTCATCGGTGTGCGTATAGACGAAAAAATGCGAAAAAATCCCTTGCGATATTTTTATCTCGCCCGCTATTGATCCCTCGTCAGCCCCAAACCGACACCGCTCATTCCCCCCATGAGAAAGTTATTATTTGCGAACAGGGCTCACCACTGCGGACTACATCCGCGCTTCGTGTTTTGGGTTCCGCTGCTCCTGCTTTTGTGTTTCGCCAGCCCGGTCTTGTCCGTTCGTACGGCGAATTCGGCCCCGCCCGAACCACAAAAAAAGCCGGCCATCCGCCACAGCATCCTGATCCTCGTGACACACAGCCCTTCGGATCCGTGGGCGGTCGCGGAGGTCGAGGGGATGCTTCATTTTTTCCAGGATCAGACACCTGCGATCGTGCCATCCATCGAATACATGGACTGGCAGTCTGCCGCCGGTGAAGAGCAGGAGAAACGGCTCACCGATTATTACGCTGCGAAATATGCGGGGAAAAATTTCAGCGTCGTCATCGCGCAAGGTTCGAAGGCACCGGGTTTCCTGATCAAATATCACGACACGTTGTTCCCCGGATCGCAGGGCGTCTTCTGCGGCACATGGAGCATCGGAAAAAAACAGCCTCCCGCGTGGCTGACCGGGGTTCTCGAGATGAACGACATGGCCGGCAGTTTCCGGCTCGCACGCACACTTCAGCCCAATCTCCGCAGGTTCGTCGTGCTCGAAGATTCCTCGGCCACCGGCCGCGCGCAGTTGCAAAACCTCCGCGAATCGTGCGCCACCGATGCGCCAGACATCGGCATCGAACTGCTGAAGACGGACAACGTCCAGCAGCTCTTCGCCGCGCTCGAGACGCTCCCGCCGGACGCCGCGGTGCTGACGACCCGTGCGCGGCTGGCCCGGCAGTTCACCGTCGAACTCCGCGAACGCTGCCCCGTACCGATCTACGGACTGCGCGCTCCGCTGCAACTTCCGGGCATCCTCGGCGGATCGCTGCTCAATGGAGGAGAACACGGCGCAGCCGCGGCCCGACTGGCGCTGCGGCTTTTTCGCGGCGAGCACGCCGACGCGATTCCCGCCGTCGCCGAACCGCCCTGCCACCTCATGGTCCACTACGACCAGTTGATGCGTTTTGGTTTTCCGCTCAACAGGCTGCCCGCAGGAACCGAGGTGCTCGGACGACCGCCGGGGATTTTCCAGACGCACGGGCGAACACTCATCATCAGCGGATCGATCGTGCTCGTGCTGCTCGCGGCGGTCGCCTCGCTCACCTGGATGCTGCGGCAGAAACGCGCGTCGGCCAAGGCGCTCAGCCGCTCCCTCTCGATGCTGAACGCCACATTTGACTCGATCTCCGACGGCGTTCTCGTGGTGGATCTGAACGGCGGCATCACGAGCTTCAACGAGCGGTTCCTCGAAATGTGGGGCATCCCGCGCGACGTGGACCACGGCGTGCGCGACGAGGCTCTCCTGCGCTACGTGCGACGGCACATGAAAGATCCCGACACATTCCTGGCACGAGTGAAAAGCCTCTACGAGCACCCCGAGGAATGCAGTTCGGATCTCGTCGAATTCAAGGACGGCCGCGTCTTCGAGCGCGACTCCCGGCCTCAGCGCGACGGGAGCAAGATCGTCGGCCGCGTCTGGTCGTTCCGCGACATCACCGCGCGCATTTCCTCCGAGCAGGAAAAGCACCACCTCCTCGAACAGCTCGGGCAGAGCCAGAAGATGGAAGCCGTCGGCACCCTCGCCGGCGGGATCGCGCACGACTTCAACAACATCCTCACCGGCGTCATCGGCTATGCGGAACTCGCCCGCGCGCGGCTCCCCGCGAGCCATCCCTCCGCCGAAGATCTCGGCTGTGTGCTCACCGCCGGCGAACGCGCGCGCGATCTCGTGCGCCGCATCCTCACCTTCAGCCGCAAACAGAAGCCGGAAAAATCCGCCGTCTCGCTCAAGCCCGTGATCGGCGAAATCCTCCACCTCCTTCGCGCAACGACTCCCGCCTCGATCGAAATCCACGCCGAGCTTCAAAAGGACGACGACTACGTCCTCGCCGACACTGCGCAGATCCACCAGGCGATCCTGAACCTCGCCACCAACGCCGTCCACGCCATGAGCGGCGGCCCCGGAAGACTGAACGTGGATCTCGACACCATCACCGGCAGCCCCCAGTCCGCCCGCGAACACCCGCGTCTGCTTGATGGCCGGTGGGTGCGCGTGAGCGTCGGCGACACCGGCCACGGCATGGACTCGCTCACGCTGCGGCGCATCTTCGAGCCGTTCTACACCACGAAGCAGCCCGGCGAGGGCACCGGCCTCGGCCTCGCCGTCGTCCACGGCATCGTCACCGCGCACGGCGGCATCGTCACCGTCGAGAGCGAGCCGGGAAAAGGCGCGGCATTCCGCCTTCATTTCCCGCTCGTGGAAAAGCCCGACGACGCACCCGCACCGAACACCGGCGATGCGCCGCGCGGGAACGGCGAGCGCGTGCTCATCGTCGAGGACGAGATTCCCGTCGCCGAAGTCGCGCGCAATTATCTCATGGGCCTCGGCTACCGGCCCACAGTCTGCCACACGCCCGAGAAGGCACTCGAAGAACTCGGCGGCGGGACGCACGAATTCGCCGCGGTGCTCACCGATCTCAGCATGCCGCACATGACCGGCCTCGATCTCATCCGCCGCATCCGCGTGCAGGAACCGGGGCTGCCGTGCGTCCTCTGCACGGGATTCGTCGTCTCCGCCTCCACGGAAATGGAAGCCGTCCACCTCGGCGTGGTGGACGTGGTCACGAAACCGTATTCGCGCAACGACCTCGCGAACGCCCTCGACCGCGCGCTCCGCGGCGTGCGGCTGGTCTGATCCGATCCTCAGGTTCCCGCCGCCGACATCGCTTGGGCGAAAACGTGCGCATCGCGCACCCGAATGCTTGCCATCCGGCCACACAAACGTAATTTTCCGGCGATGTCCCTCCGCCCATTCCTCGCCCTCGTCTGCGCCGCTGCGCTCGCGACTGCGCAGGAAACCGGCACCCTCCCCGAGCAGCCCACGCCCTTCTCCGTGTGGCTCGATCTGGTTCTCCTTTCCAAACCCGGTGCCGCAAAGCCCTCGCTGCCGATCTGGTTTGAATCCTTCCAAAACGAACCCGTCGCCGCGAAGGACGGCGAACCGCCAAAGACCGTCTATCGCCTGCGCATCCGCCGCATGCCGACGCTGCACCGCGAGCTTCTCCTGCGCGTTTTTTTCGACGACCTCCCCGGCGTGCAACCCGCAGCCTCGGCGTGGACCGAGAGCGGCCGCGAACTTTTTCGCGGCCCGGTGATGGGCGTCGGCGCCAGTCTGCCGACCAATGACAGCGTGACCGTTCCGCTCGATGGCGCGGACTATCTCGACATCGCCGTGCCCGGCGACGGCAGCAACATCCGCGGCGTCCTCGCGAGTTCGCTGAAAGATTCGGCGGCAAAGCAGACGATTGATTTTCAGTCCCCGGAAACCGTCCAGGATCCGTTTGGCAACTCCGCCCCCGCGCAGCCCGCCGAGGACGACGCGAAACTTTTCGGCCGTGTGAAAGCGACCGTGGACACCGGGATCACCCGCCTTTCACCGAAAGGCGGAACCACCGCGCAATGGCAGTTCGACCTCACCGGGCAACCGCTCACGGCGATCGTCACCTTCGAGGTGCTGAACGCCGACCTCGCCGCGCCGCCCATCGTCACTGCGAATGACGGGCAGCCCGGCTATGCCTCCATCCACTGGCCCGACCTCGCCGACCCCGGCTTCCGCGGCGAGTCGCGCCCGCTCGAGCCCGCGATGCGCTTTCAATACACCGGCTGGGTGCGCGCGCAGTTTGTCGTGCCCGGCAACCTCCTGCACTACGGCGGCAACACCGTGAACATCAGCCTCGCAGCCGACAGCGGCACCATCGCGATCCGCAACGTGGAGTTGCAACTGAAGCATAATTGGAAACATTTCGACTACATCCTCACCCCGGCCAGCAAATGAAACGACTCCCACGCAAGTCCGCCTCAGCATTCACCCTCATCGAGATCCTGCTCGTGATCATCATCATCATCTCGCTGATGGCCGTGCTCATACCGAACATCCAAAACGCGATGAACCAGTCGCGCGTCGGCACCGCGAAAATCTACATCGCGAAACTCGTCGGCGACCTCGGCCAGTACGAACTCGTGAACAAGCGCCCGCCGAGCACCGAACAGGGCCTGCGCGCACTCGTCGAAAGGCCAAGCGGCGACCCCATCCCGCGCATGTGGAGCCAGATCGAGACGAAACTCGAAAGCGATCCGTGGGGCACCGAGTACCAGTACGTATATCCCGGCAAACACAATCCGAAGGGCTTCGACGTTTACAGTTGCGGCCCCAGCAGGAAGGCCGGTGACCCCGACAACATCGGCAACTGGGACTCCGAAGGAACAAAATGATCTGACGGATCAGCGCGCGGCGCCGAAGAGGAATTGCAGCCATGGAAAAAACGGCACGAGCTTCCGGCATCTCGCTCCGCCGTGCGCTTGGCTGGCTTCTTTGCATTCCGTCGCTCGCGTTCCCAGTTGGGGCGCGAGCCGCTGCGGAAGGTGAAATCAAAAGGCAGCTCGTCGAATCCTCCGTGCTCGAATCCGCGGGCTACGACGCGAGGAATCGCGTGCTGGAAATCGCATTCCATTCCGGCGCGATCTACCGCTACTTCGAGGTGCCGGAAGAAATTTTCCGCCGTCTGCTTGCCGCGGAATCGAAGGGACAATTTTTCGGCGCAGCCATCCGGAACAAATTCCGCAGCGAACGTATCAAACCCCGGAACCCGAAATGACGAAGGACGAAATCAAGCTCGTCGTCTTCATCCTCGGCGCGCTGCTCATCGGCGTTTTTGTTCAGCACTGGCGCACGCGACTGCCGGGCACATCCGCAATGCCATCCACTCCCCCGCCGCACGGCTGGGCCAAACCGCCCTATGTGCTGAAGGAAAAGAAGACCAACAGTTCCAGGGCAAAGGAACCCGAGGCGGAGTAGAAAGTTTGCTGACAGCTCGAAGCCCCGCCCGGATCTACCACTGGATCACCGAACTCGCCCACGTCATCCCGCCGCCGAAGACGACGAGCAGCACGTAGTCGCCCACTTTCATCCGCCCCGTGCGGTTCGCCTCATCGAGCGCAATCGCGACTGCGGCGGCGCTCGTGTTGCCGAAACGATCCAAGTTCACCATGATCCGTTCGAGCGGGACTTCGAGGCGTTCGGCGACGGCGCTGATGATGCGGAGATTCGCCTGGTGAGGAATGACACACGCGAGGTCGGCAGGCGTGAGACCCGCGTCGTCGAGCACCTGGCGCGCGCTTTCGACCATGTTCGTCACGGCGTGCTTGAAGGTCTCGCGGCCTTCCATGCGGATGGTGTTGAGACGCTCGCCCGCATTTTCCGCAGTGATCGGGCACGCGCACCCGCCGCCGGGAACTTGGAGCAGTTCGGCGAGCTGTCCGTTGCTGCCCATGCGTGTGGCGATGACGCCGTGGCCGTGCGCGCGGTGCCGCAGAATCGCCGCGCCCGCGCCGTCGCCGAAGAGCACGCAGGTGTTGCGATCCTTCCAGTTCACGATGCTGCTGAGCTTGTCCGCGCCGACGACGAGGATGGTGTTGTAAGTGTGCGAGGTGATGAATTGCTGCGCGATCTCGACCGCGTAGAGGAAACCCGAGCACGCGGCGCTGATGTCGAAACAAACCGCGCGCTTCGCGCCGATTTTCGTCTGCACAATGCACGCGGTGCTCGGCATGAAATGGTCGGGCGTGATCGTGGCGATGATGATCAGATCGATTTCCTCCGCGGTGATGCCCGCATTTTCGATCGCAGACTGCGCGGCCTTCGCGGCGAGGTCGCTGGTGAATTCCCCCTCGGCGGCGATGCGGCGCTCGCGGATGCCCGTGCGCGACGTGATCCAGTCGTCCGAAGTCTCGACCATTTTTTCCAGCTCGGCATTTGTCAGCACCCTCTCGGGAAGGTAACTGCCGGTGCCGATGATGGAGACGGTGCGCTTAGGCAGTTGGGTTCGCGTGCGGGGCTGCGGAGTCATGATGGGTTTTGATGGCCTCGATGATATGCGGGCCGGCCTCGTGGCGGATGCTCTCGCAGGCCATGCGGAGCGCGTTCTGGATCGCGAGCGCGGATGCGCCGCCATGCGAGATGATGGTGATGCCGTTCAGTCCGAGCAGCGGCATGCCGCCGTACTCGTCTGCATTGGTCTTTTTGTGGACGCGCTTGAATGCGGGCTTCGCGAGCATTCCGCCGATCTTCGTGCGGAAGCTCGCCATGATCTCGCTTTTCACCATGTCGAAGATCGCGTGAGAGAGCGCCTCGGCGCTTTTCAAAATGATGTTGCCGGTGAATCCGTCGGTCACGACGACGTCGGGCGGGTTGTGCCAGATGTCGTGGCCCTCGACGTTGCCCCGGAAATTAATCTGCGTGCCCGCAGCGCGAATGAGCCTGTGCGTCTCCTTGCACATTGCGTTGCCCTTTTCTTCCTCGGTGCCGTTTGACATGAGACCGACTTCCGGATTCTGCCGGCCGAGGACGTGCCGCGCGTACGCCGCGCCCATGATCGCATTTTGCACGAGGTGCTGCGCCTGCGCATCGGGATTCGCGCCGGCATCAATCAAAATCCAATGCTTCCCGAGCGACGGCATGATGGCCGCGATCGCGGGCCGCTCCACGCCGGGGAGCGTGCGCAATTTGATCAGCGATGCAGTCACAGCGGCACCAGTGTGCCCGGCGCTCACGATGGCCTGCGCCTTGCCTTCCTTCACGAGATCCACGGCGCGCGAAATGGAACTGTCTTTTTTCTTCCGCACGGCATCGAGTCCGCTGTCGGCCATGTCCACGATCTGCGTGGTGTGGACGATCTCGATCCGCGAATCGTTGCAAGCGTGCTTTTTCAGTTCCGCCTCCACGCGCGGCGTGTCGCCCGTGAGGAAAAGCCGCGAGATGTGCGGGTAGGCGCGCAGCGCAAGGACGGCGCCGTGGACGATATTTTGCGGGGCGTAGTCGCCCCCCATTGCGTCGAGCGCGATTTTCATCGGATCATCGGGGGAGCGACCGAAGATGGCAAATGCGTGACGGGCAAGGGAAAAAACAGTTCAGCCGCCCGCGCGGGTGTGCGGGCGGCTGAAAAAATTTCGGGCCTCGGGGGTTACGCCCCGGCGATCGTGAGCACCTGGCGCCCGGCGTAGTAGCCGCAGGCCGGGCACGCGCGATGCGAGCGGATGGTGCTGCCGCACTGGCCGCACTTGTTGAGCAGCGGCGCATGCCAGCGGAGTGAGGCTTTGTGCGTGCGAAGGCGCATCTTAGATTTCCTGCGTTTTGGGACTCCCATGTGTGTTGGTGGTTAAAGTTTGAGTTTGTCGAGGCCCTTCCAGACATCGCGATGGTCGTCGAGTGGCTCGGCTTCGCTGGGTGCGTCGCGGAACTGGGCTTTGCAGACCTTTTCGCCATCCCAATCGCAATGCGGGTGGGCCGGAAGGGTCAGGAGGATGTCCTCTCGCACATGCTCTGTCAAGTCCACCATCTCACGACCTTCGAGTCCCACCTGGCAGGCAAAATTATCCACGTTCAGCGTGCTCGGAAATTTTTCGAGGCAGCGCACGCATTCGCATTCGACAGCCACTGAAAGCGTGCCCGTGGCGAAAAGCCCGCCATCGCTCAGGCCGACATCGAGAGAGTATTCGATCGGCCCGATCGCGCGCGTGCGGGCTTCGTGGAGATCGAGAATTTCGCTCGGCTCCTCCCCTTCGATGTGCAGCCCGTCTTCGGGAATCTGTAAGACATGAACCTTCATTTCCAAAACATCGTAGCGTGGCGCGTGCCGATTGCAAATGGAGGCCGCGAATGCGGAGCACACGTCACGCAGCCTGCGCGAGCGCTTTCTCCAGCCAGGCTGCGGCAAAGCCGATCTCACCGTCGGAAATGCAGAACGGCGGAGTGAAGCTGAGCACGTTGCTCGTCGGCGAATCGGCGAGCAGGATCAGCCCGTCCTTCAACGCGCGCTGCACGAGGGAAATCGCCATCTGAGTGGCGGGCACATTTTTTCCCGGCTCGATCAGCTCGACTCCGAGCATCAGTCCCGCACCGCGCACGTCGCCGATGTGCGGCGAACGGATCGCGCGCAGTGCAGCTTTCAATTTCGCGCCACGCTCGCGCACGAGGCGCGCAACCTGCGGATCGGCGTGGATCTTCATTGAGGCCAGCGCCATCGCGCAACCGAGCGGATTGCCGAGAAATGTGCTCGTGTGCAGCGCCTCGCCGGACGACGGCGGCCACGCGTCCATGATGTCCGCGCGACCCACGCACGCGCTCAGGGGGAAGCCGCCGGTGAGCGCCTTGCCAACACAAACGATGTCCGGCACGACGCCCGAGTGCTCGCACGCGAAGAGCATACCCGTGCGGTTGAAGCCCGTGAGAATTTCGTCCGCGATGAGCAGGATTTTTTGCTCATCGCACACCTGCCGCAGCAGCCGCAGAAAATCGCGCGGCGGGACGACACAGCCGCCGCGGCCCTGGATTGGCTCGACCAATATCGCGCCGATCTCGCGCTGGCGGATCGTCGCGTCAATTTCCGCACGCAATTTTTCGAGGCACGCCGTCGAGCAGTTTGGAAAGTCGCGCCCTTCGAGACGGAATCCCTCGCACGCGCCGAACGGACAGCGGTAGCAGCCGGGATACGGCAGCAACGTCGCGAAGTCCTTGATCTGCGCGCGGAATGGTTCGCGGAAAAACGGAATGCCGCCCGCCGCAAGCGCGCCGAAACCCAGCCCGTGATAGCCTCCGCGAAATGCAATCACGCCCGATTTGCCCGAGTGCAGCAGCGCGGTCTTCAGCGCCGCCTCGACGGACTCGAAACCCGAGTTGCACAGGATCGTCTTCGCACCGCCCGCGCCCCAACGCTCGAAGGTCAGCGCACTCAGCCGCTCGCAGACCTCGGCCTTCAGTTCGCTCGGATGCACGTCGCCCATCGCGTGCATGAGCTTCGCCGCCTGCGCGGTGAGAGCGTCGCGGATTTCCGGGCGCGTGTGCCCCGTCGCGGCGACGCCGAATGCGGACGTGAGGTCGAGGAAACGGTTGTCATCCACGTCCCACACATTCACACCGTCCGCGCGCTCCCAAAAAATCGGCCAGTCGTCCGAGGTGAAAGTCACGTTCCGCGACTCGACGCGCCGCAGCCGCGCGGAGAGCCCGCGCGAACGCGGACCGGGGATGTCGCCGTGGATCTCGGGAAGCACGCGATGCCTTTCGCCGAAACGCCACAGCAACGGAAGCCCGATCACGATCGGATGTTGCGACCGTCACACTCGGCAAAACACCGAGGCCAAATTCCGGCTGGGCGCTAGGCGGATTTTTTCCGACCGAAAAGCTTCGCGATGCCGGTGAACAGCGCCACGACACCCACGACGATCACTTTGAAGAATTTCGCAGCGAACAGGAAGATCACCTTGAAAAATCCCGCCTTCGCCAAAATGCCGCCGGCGATAGTCCAGCGATGCCATAGGCCGCGACCTTATCACCGCTCTTGTAGTCGGTGTAGCGGTTGCCGTCCGTAAAATCCACCATGTCAAGAATCGTCGGCGCCTTCGCCTCGATGTCGCTCATCTGCGACGCAAATGACATGACGCTGAGTTCCAAAACGCCCTGCCGCCCGAGGATGCGGATATCGTAGTTGAGCTGTTGCTCGGTACCATCCGTGTCGAATAACTTTGCATAGTAGAGCTTGTGCGTCGTGCGATCGTAGTGAGGCTGCTGTGCCCACGCTGCGAGTTCCATCTTCCCGTAGCCGCCTTTCACCCGCTCATCGCTTCCCTGTTTGTAGCTCGCCTTCAGCTCGGTCAGCATGTCGTTGAAGTTCAGCTTGGCGAATTCGTCGTCCTTCACGTAGCCATCGTCCTTCCATTTCAGCTCGGCGAGCCAGCCTCCGCCGCCGAAAAATTTCATCCCTTTCGGGACAATCATCCCGTCTCCGCCGGTCACCTGGGGCGGGTTGCCGTAGATGTCCACCATCACCTTCTTCGCGTTCGACGCATCGAGGTATTGGAATTCCGGTGGCAGCTTGATTTTCACCTTTCCGCCCGCGAGCGTGATTTCGCCGGACTAGTACTGAAGCTCACCGATGGCCTTCATCGCCCTCTGCACAGCGGCAATTTCCTGCGGCGAAGGCTGCTTCTCTTCCGAGCGTGCGGGGAGAAAAAGTGCGGCGGTGAGTGCGATGATGGCGATGAGCGGTTTCATGATTGTGAGTGCTCCCGTCGAGGTGTCCGATTTTCCAGCCGAGGCCAAGCAGGAATCTTCCGCTCACTCGGCGCTATGTCCCGAGATTGTGGTAAAGCACGTCCAGCGCAAATCTGTGGATCGGATGAAAGATCGCTCCGAACCCCTTGAACGCGACAACGAATCCCATGAGCTGCGCGGCGGGATTCCACATGAGCTGCTGCCACGACGCTGCCGCCGCGCCCCGCAGGAAAAACAGCGGCACGCTCGCGCCGTCGAAGGGCGGCAGCGGGATGAGATTGAAGGTCATCAGCAGCACGTTCAGCGAGAAGACCACACCGAGGAGCATCGTGAAAAAATGCGCAGCTCCCCCCTCATGCACCGGCTTCACGATCTCCGCAAACCGCGTGCTGCCCGGCATGAACCATCCCGCACTCACGCCGATGCGGATGCAAATCGCCGCAGCGATCACGAGCAGCAGATTCGCCACCGGGCCGGCGATCGCCATCCACGCGGCGCTGCGGGGATTGCGCTCCGCCCACAGGCGGTTGTACGGCGCGCTGGCCCAGCCCATCATCCAAGTCACACCGTTCAGCGCATTCATATAGAAAGTGATCAGCGGCACGACGACCATTCCCCACGGTTCGCGGCGGATGTGCGGGATGGGATCGAGCGAAACCTGTCCGCCCCGGTACGCCGTGTCGTCGCCGTGCTTCAGCGCGACCCACGCGTGCGCCGCCTCGTGGCAGACGGTGGAGTAGAGGAAAACGATGTACCACAGCAGGCCTGCGGCGTAATCAATGTCGTGCATCGCGCGACGGATAGTGAGTCCGCGAATCGCTGGCGAGCATGGCTTTCGCGGACATCAAAAAGCCGCGCCAGTTTTTCACCGGCGCGGCTTTTGAAAAAATCAGACGCGTGAAATCAGCCCTTGAATGCGACCGGCTGTCCGGCACGCATCGCGGCGTGCTGGGCGTCGGTGCAGGCGCTGTTGAGCGGGACGTCCACCGGCGCGTCGCTCGGCTTCGTGAGACCGTTCGCAATCAGCCAGCCTTCGAGTTCCTCGCCGGAAATGTCGGCGAGCATCGTGCCGTTGATCTCCAGCGTGGGCTGGAGCGGCTGGCCGCTCTTCTGCTCCATCTCCCAGCGGAACGCGGGATTGTTGATGATGTCCTTGTCCTCGAACGGGAGGTTGTATTTGCGGAGGACGGCGCGCACGCCATTGCTCCAGCCGCACGAGGGTTTCATCCAGGCAGTGATTTTCGGTTGGTCCATAGTGCGTGCATGTTCGTTGCGATGCGGTTTTCCGCAAGTGCCATTTTCCCGCGGCGCTCCGCGCAAAAGCAAACCGCGGATGCCACACGAGTGCAGCATCCGCGGTTGTGAGTTTCTGGCGAAGGTGCCGGGCTACTTCTTCTTCGGCTCGCCGGGACGGTAGTCCTCCAGCGCAGTCGCGAATGCCTTGTCGAGTCCGACGAGATCCTCGCCGGGCTTGATTGCGGTCTCGAAGGCAGCCGCTTCCTTCTTCATGTCCTCGTCGTTGTAGTTTGCGGCCTTGATGGAAAGGCCGATGCGACGCTCGGCTTTGTCCACCTTGATGACGCGGGCTTCGAGTTCCTGGCCGACCTTGAGGACGTCCTTCACTTTCTCGATGCGATCCTCGCTGATCTGCGAGATGTGCACGAGGCCGTCAATGCCGCCGTCGAGTTCGACGAATGCGCCGAACGCGGCGATCTTGCCGACCTTGCCCTTGACCTTGTCGCCGATCTTGAAGCGCTGCTCGATGTCCTTCCACGGATCGTCTTCGAGTTGCTTGACGCCGAGGCTGATTCGCTGGGCGTTCTTATCAATGTCAATGACCACCGCCTCGACCTCGTCGCCCTTCTTGAGCGTCTCGGACGGGTGGTTGATCTTGCGGGTCCAGCTCATGTCGGAAACGTGGACCATGCCGTCCACGCCTTCCTCGAGTTCCACGAACGCGCCGTAGGCCGTCATGTTGCGCACAACTCCCTTCACGGTCTTGCCGATCGGGTACTTGTGCTCCATCTCGTCCCAAGGATTGGTCTCCATCTGGCGGACGCCGAGCGAGATTTTCTGCTCGTCCTTGTTCACGCCGAGCACGATGGCTTCGATTTCCTGACCCATCGTGAGCACGTCGCTCGGACGGGCGATGCGCTTCGTCCACGAGAGTTCGGAGACGTGGATGAGGCCTTCGACGCCCTCTTCGAGTTCGATGAATGCGCCGTAGGGCATGAGGTTTGTGACCTTGCCCTTGACCTTCGCACCGACTGCAAAGCGCTCTTCGATTTTATCCCAAGGATTCTTCAAGTTCTGCTTGAGACCGAGCGAGACGCGCTCCTTTTCCTTGTTGATTTCGAGAATCACGACGTCGAGTTCCATGCCCACCTTGAGCACTTCGCTCGGGTGGTTCAGGCGGCCCCATGTGATGTCCGTGATGTGCAGCAAACCGTCCATGCCGTCGAGGTCCACGAACGCACCGAAGTCGGTGATGTTCTTGACCACGCCCTTGACGACATCGCCGGGCTTCTTGCTGCCCATGAATGCGCCACGCTTTTCCGAGCGCTCCGCCTCGATGATTTCACGGCGGCTGAGCACCACGTTGCGGCGGTCGTCGTTGAGCTTGACGATTTTGAAGTCGTACGTGTTGCCGACAAATTGCGTGAGATCCTTCGGGGGAATGACGTCAATCTGCGAGCCGGGCAGGAATGCCTCGACGCCGACATTGACGAGCAGACCGCCTTTGACCACGGCCTTGACCTTGCCCTTGATGAGCCCGCCCTCCTCGAAGACCTTCACGATCTTCTCCCAGTTTTGTTTCGCGGCAGCGCGTTCCTTCGAGAGGATGACCATGCCCTCGTCGTTTTCCAGACGGCAGATGAGCACCTCGACTTCGTCGCCGACCTGCAGGTCAGCGATGTCATCGAATTCGTGCGCGGCGATGGCTCCCTCGCTCTTGTAGCCGATGTCCACGAGCACTTCGCGCGGACGGATTTCGAGGATGGTTCCCTTGACGATGCTTCCCTCTTTGTAGTCGCGAATCGCCTTATGCTTCGCGAGCAGTTCTCTCATTTCGATCATGATATTGCGTATGTTTCAAACCACGGTTACCGGATTATCCCCCTCACCCGGGCATCCGCACATGCGGCCGCCTGTTGCGGGAAAAGGGGCGGACACATTAGTAGCCCAATGCGCGGTGTCAAGCTGTCCGAGAGCACAATTCTTTCCACGCCATAATCCCATCCACCACACCGGGGCGGTTTCAGCCCCCGCTGAACAGCACGAACCGCCGGAAACGATCGCCCTTCCACACGCGCCTCGCAGAAATATTCCCAAGTACCGCACCGCATTCCGCATTCTCCCTGCGACCCAAAACCCGACTCACATGAAAACCCCGCTCGCCCTCCTCCTCGCATCGCTCTCCGCCGCCGCATTTGCAGGCGACTACACACGCACCATTTTTTCGGATGATTTCTCCAGCGGCAAATTCGGCCCGCGCTGGGGGCACTACAAGAGCGGCAGCGTGGTGAAGGACGGCGTGCTCATCGGCATCACGCCCGAGGGTTCGGATCACTCAGCGGTGGACAGCGTGAAGTTCGATGCCGAGCGCGATCTCGAAGTCTCCGTGAAGTTCAAATTCGTGAGCGACAAGGCGAAGAGCTTCAACGTGTGGTTCGATGACAAAGACTACAAGGGCTCGCACGCCGGACACATCTGCAACGTGAACGTGAGCCCCGCCGAGGTGAAGATCGGCGACGCGAAGACCGGCAATTTCCGGAACGACATCTACGAGAGGAAAAAGGCCGTGCCGCCGACGCTCACCGCCGAGGACAAGGCGCTACTCGCCACAAAAAACAAGAGCATTCCCGTGAAGCTCACATTATCGGAATGGCACACGCTCTCGATCACCACGAAAGCCGACGAGGTCTCCGTGAGCATTGACGGCAAGGCCGTCGGATCGTTCAAATCCGAGGGCGTGGGCCACGACCACAAAACGCTCGTGAGCCTCACGACGAACCAAGTGGACGTCCACTACGACGACTTCAGCATCAAAGGCGTCGCGAAATAGCGCAGACCGGAAGGGATGCGTGGCGTCCGACATTGGGCATCGGATGATGGACGACTGGCATCGAGTGACCTGCACCATTCGACACTCGTCATTTCGCAATCACGGGCTCTGGCTGTGGACCCGCGAAGGCGTCTCCGGCACCAACGGTGTCCACGGGGATGACCTGCGGTGGAGCGTATTCAGGATTTCATTCGCGGTGACGACAAGCGTGTTATCGCCAGCACGGGTGATGATCATCTGCCGACAATGGGCGGAGGCGAGTGCGCGCTGCGGCTCGGCCTCGATCTTCAGCGGGCGTCATGGAAACGAGCACGGCTGCCTCCTGTGCATTGAGGATGAGCGTGTCCACCTCCACTCGGGCTTGGATGAACTCGGGAGTCAGCGGCGGCGGATTGAGGATCACTGGAACTCGGCTGCAGCGGCGATGCTGACGGGCAAGCCGGTGTTCTCTGGCGAGTCTTCCACCGGAAGAACCGGATGAGGGAAATCTGCACGCCGGGTCTGTAAGGGGGGCGGCGGGCAACCGCTGGCCCTACTTCGGCGTAACGCAACCCCATGAATGTGCGAATGGTTGAGCGCGCTGAAAACTACGCGGGTGGAGCGCCCGGGCGCGTTGCTTGATGCAGAACAAAACTGTTCAAATCAATTCCTTAATAATGCCCGTGCTGTCGCCATGCCGTTCCACTTTGATTCCAGAACCCTTCAAGAGAGTCAGCCACGCATTGCAAAGCGGAGTTCCCTTGGGCACCACTAAATTTTGCCCCAACTTAATCCCCGACCCGCCGCCGGCCAGCAACGTGGGGCAGTTTTCCAGCGTGTGTGCCTGCCGGAGATTGCTTCCGAACACAACGGTGGTGTTGTCAAACAGACGACTGCCATCCGTTTCTTTGGCCGCTTTGAGCCGATCCAACAGTCCGGCCAGCAGTTCGCTTTGCGCGGCGTCTCTTTTCTGCGACGCATCCATCGTGGCACCGCGACCGTAATGGCTCATGTCATGCGCGTAAACCGAAATATCCAGACTCTTCAAGAGAGAGCTGACGGGTTGCCGATAGGTCACGACCCGTGTGCTGTCGGTTTGAAGCGCCGCGAACATGATGTCGTACATCAGTTGGATTTCATCTTTTCCCGATACACCCGCTTTGGGTTCGGCCAGTTCTGTTTTCGGACGGGGAACGCCGATCCACTGTTCGTCTTTGCCGATCCGCTTTTCAATTTCGCGCACGCCTTGAAAATACTCGTCCAATTTTGCGGTATCGTCTTTGCAAAGGCCGCGCTTCAAATCCGCAGCGCTCTCCATCACCGTGTCGAGCACACTGCGCTTTTGCGCCAGCAGCGCCTTTTGTTTTTCGGGCGACGATGAGTCCTTGGCAAAGAGTCGGTGGTACGCCTCGATCGGCGTGTTTTGTCCGCCGATGGGTTTCCCGCGAACGTCCCAAGCGAGCGAAAGTCCGGGACCATGCCCGTCGGCCTCGGGGCTTTGGCCTCCATTGAGTTGAATGGATGGAAAACGCGTACCGATTCCAAGCTGGTCCGCCGCGACCTGGTCTGCTGAGATGCTGTTGTGGAAACTCTGTCCGGGTTCCGAATAACGATTGGCACCCGTCAGCCAGAACGTGCTGCCGGAATGTCCATCCATGGCGAACTTGTTCGCCAAACCCTGCACGACGGTAAAATCCGCCTTGTGGCGGGCGAGCGGCTGAAGTCCAGGAGTCAGCGTGTAGTTCGCTCCCGGTTGATCCAGCGCAGGAAACCACGATTCCTGGGTTACGCCAAATCCAAAACTCAGGAAAATAAAGCGCTTCGAGGGCCGCGCCGCAGCCGCCGCGGCAGCAAACGGTTTGAAACCCAAGGACTCCAACACAGGCAGTGCAATCAGCGCAGAGCTGGAACTTAGGAAACGGCGGCGTGCGATCGGATTCTTCATGTGCGGATTTCTATTTTGAGTGAAACGGCTTGCTGTTGACGAGTATATGAATGAATTCCCGAACCGCAAATTGCTTTGCTTCCGCACGCTGAACCATGTCGGCGATGAGAGGCTCGTCGCTGAATCCGCACGGGCGACCCAGCGCGTATTGGATGAGTGCGGCGCTAAACCCGCGCGCGAACGGTTCCCGTCGGCTCGCGATGATGTCGCGCAGTTCGAAGTAATTTTTGAACGCAGGCCCTTTATGAAGGCTTCCGGCAGGTTCGATGGCCCACGTCTTGATTGCTTTTGGGATTGGCTTACCCATGGCATTCAGCGCCTGATAACTGTCTTCGGTGCGCCATTCTCCGACGGCGTCAAAGTTCTCCAATCCAAAACCAATCGGATCGATTTTGCGATGGCAATTGGCGCACTGCGGTGCCTCCTGATGCGCCAGAATACGTTCGTGAGTCGTGAGAATCTTGTCGGCCAGGCGGTTGAGCTGCGGAACATTGGCCGGCGCCGGCGCGGGCGGCTCGTTGAGTAACTTGCGCAAGACCCAGGCACCCCGTTCAACCGGGCTGGTGTGTTCACCGTTTCCGCCCATGGCCAGAATCGCCGCCATGCCGATAAGTCCACCGCGCGGAGAATCCTTGGGAACAGTTACTTTGTGGAAATCGTCGCCGGTCACGCCCTCAATTCCATAATATTTAGCCAGCACCTGATTGATGATGATGTAGTCGCATTTCAACAGATCGCACAGATTCGCATTGGTCCGAACTAGATAAGACACCGTTTCGTACACTTCTTTTCTCACCGCCACTTCGGTGCCATCGTCAAGAGCAGGAAAGAGCTTGCGGCTGAACTTGAAGAAATTGAGGCGGTCGAGCGCAAGCCATTGGTGAAAGAAGGGTCGGATGAATCCCTGGCTGCGCGGGTCATCCAAAAGCCGTTCCGTTTGCGCGGCCAAAACCTCCGGCTTATCAAGCTCTCCGTTTTCCGCCAGCTTGCGCAAGGTCGCGTCAGGTGGGCATCCCCACAGGAAATACGAAAGCCGCGTCGCCAATTCCGCGGGCGACAGGGTGCGCTGCTTTCCGTCGGAAACCGGTTCCGCCAAATACAACAAAGGTGGAGATGAAAGCACGATCGCCAGCGTTTCCTTCAGTGCTTCGCTGTGCTTTTTTCCGTCCGAACGGTAACTTTGATACATGTCCACCAGACGGTCAATAAACGCCGGACGCGGTGCCGTTCCGCGGAACGCTTCCGTTGCAAAGCGTTCCAATGCGGACCGCAATTTCTCGGGTGTCGGACCGGGCGCTTTATCGTCGAGCGCTATGCCTTCGAGAGCGCGCATGGCAGGCGCCTCTTCCTTGGCCGGTTTCCACTCCGCTTCCATCCAGTCCATCCAGAGGTTGAAATCCGGCCCGGCTCCGTTTTGTTCGAAAGCGGCATCGAACGCCTTTCTGCTGCGCTCCCCGGCGGTCCGGATGTCATATCGGTAGTACCCGCCTTTCGCCCGGACAAAGAACGTGCGGTCGCCCCGGTCCGATGAAATTTTCCGGATGCTGACGGGAACCTCGATCACCTGCGGGTGCTCCATCGTTCCGGTGATCTCATGTGTGCTGGTCGCCTCCCAGCGTTCGTCAAAAAAGGACGCTCCCGCTCCAAATTCAACGAAGCGTTGCTCCGGTTTCGCATTTTCGGTGGCGGCAATCCGGAAGCGGATCACGTAGTCTCCGCCTGGCCAGTTTCCCGGAATGGGCATGTAAAACCGGCTTTTCAGGCTGACACTGATAATGCCTGAACCCCGGGTCAGATTAGGAGTCGTGAAATAGGCACCGTCCTCGAGCCTTGGCATCTGGAGGTACTTTTGATAGTACGGAAAGAAGTGGCTAAACTGGTTGATTTGTTCAACCTGGTCCGCGTAATTTCCCTCACTATAATGCGGGTATAGCTTCTTAAAACCGAACGCGTCCGGCGAGGGTGCGCCCGGGATTTTATTCCAATTGTGCCTTAAAAGCACTTCATCCTTCTTGCCATTGAGCAAAGCTGAAACGACGGCAGCGTTCTCCGGTTTGGCCACCGCCTGAGCAACCGCCGCCGCCCACTGCTTAAATCGATCGTATTTGTCTTTTTCCTCTTCAACCGCTTTCTTGATGTCCTTCAAAGTCGCTTCCGCTTCGATGCGAAGTTTCTTTTCCGTTCCAAGCGCGGCATGGCGTTCAAACGCATCGTCCAACGCTTCGCGGCCTAGCGATAGATACTGTTCGATCTGGCTGCTGGAAACAAACAGGTTGCTGCCGACGGTATCGAAAACCACTTCCGGGCCTGGCCCCGCAACATCGCTGGGCAATTCCGCCACGTTGATATCCACCCCGAGAAGTGCGCGCAAAGTATTTTGATATTCCCGGCGGTTCAGGCGGCGCATCGTGATCTGCCCATGCCGGTCTCCGAGTGACTTTCGCGCCGCCACAAGCGTGTTGGAAAGAGCGTCGAGGAAGTCCGTTTTCGCGGCGCGTCCGGGTTGTTTCGCGTCCTGCGGTGGCATCTCGCCCGCATTAATCTGGTTGAGGATCTTTTGCCAGCGATCAGCCTGTTCGATTGAATTGATCGCGAATGAGACGTTGTCGAGACGCAGTTTCCCTTTCTGCTTTTTGGCATTGTGGCATTCGACGCAGTTGTTTTTCAGAAACGACCGCTGGGTCTCAGGCATGACGGCATCCGCCGCAAACGCGGTCCGGAATACCAGGTTCAGAAGTATGCACGTGCCCCAAAGCGGAATTTGGACGCGCGTTTGAAAGAAGGACATTGAACCACTAAAAAATCGCTTTTGCGCCCGATTGCAAGGAAATCGCTTTTGCGCCCGCCGCACCGGGGACGCTCAGAACGAGGATCGGTGTCGAAGGCGAAAAAGTGCGTGGCTGCCGATCGCTCGGATGTCGGATTTCCGAGGGTGGATGCGGTCAAGCGCGCGCTGCAAAATCGCACGTCCCGTTAGCACAAAACTTCAGCCCCACCTTTCGCGCCAACGAAGCCCTCAAACTGCGTAGTTCCACTGCTCAGCGTGCTCCACGCAATCCGCATCGCCGGCGCGGCGGGAGACCCCGGTGATTCTCAATCCGTCGCCGCTGACTTCTGAATTCATCCGAGCCCGAGTGGAAGTGGACACGCTCGGCATCACCGCGAGTGGCATCCTGAAGTTCGCTCCACCAGAGGTCATCCCCGTGGACACTGTCGAGACACAAAGCAACGCACCGAATCCCAGCCTCCTATTCGCCTTCGCGCCTTTGCGTGACATCAAAGCATGACTTTCGGCACACCCTCTCAGGCCACGCTATTTCGGACCGAAACAATACACATTACCATCCTCCGCCCCGATCACGATCGCGCCGTCCGCCACTGCGGGGCTCGCGGTGATCGGCGAGCCGATTTCATAGGCCCAGCGTTCCTTTCCGTTAGCCTTGTTCACGCAGTAGAGGCTGCCGTCGTCGCTGCCGAAAATGATGCCGCCGTCCTTGCACAGCACCGCCGAACTTTCGATGTGGCCGCGCGTCGGGAAGATCCAGCGCCCATCGCCGGTCTTGCGGTCAACGCAGTGCAGCCGTTTGTCGTTCCCGCCGATGATCACGACCTCGTCGTCAATCGCCGGCGACGCGGTGTAGGGGAAATTGCGGTCGCGATATTTCCACAGGCTGGCCCCCGTCGTCGTGTCGAACGCATAAACTTGGTTGCTGTGGTTTCCAAAATACACCATCGCGCCATCCGCCGCGACGCTGCCCTGCACGTAGGCATCCACCTCCATCTGGCGCACCTGCTTGCCGTCCTTTACCGACACGACGTGCAGGATCGCATCGCACCCGCCGAAGACGGTCTCGCCCCTGCCGGTGATCGCCGGCGTGCCGACGATGAAATTTTCGGTCTCCAGCTTCCACACCGGCTTCCCGGTCACCGCGTCGAGCGCATAGAGCGAAAAATCCTGGCTGCCCACGATCACGCGCTTTGCATCCGAGTCGGGCGCCTTCGTCCAGTTCGCGCTGCCTGTGATTTTGTCGCCCGTCTCATGCTTCCACTTCAGCGCGCCCGTCGCCGCATCGAGCGCATACAGGAACCCATCCGTCGCGCCGATGTAGCACAGCCCGTCGAGCAGCAGCGGAGTGGCCTCGATGCTGCCCTCGGTCTTGAAAGTCCAAGCCTCCTTGCCATCCGCGAGCGCGACGCAGTGGACCGCGCCATTGTCGTCGCCAAAATAGACGCGCCCGCCCGCAATGGCCGCGCCGCCCTTCACCGGAGCGCCCGCCTTGAAAGTCCACCGCAGCGCCGCCTGCGCCGGAGCCGCCTCATCCGCGCGCCCCTGCAGCAACGGCCCGCCCCGGTGCATCGGCCAGTCGCCGGCGAAGCTCTGCGAAATCGTGAGGACGGAGAGCAATGCGGCTGCACGGATCCGTCGCCAAACGTGGCTGCGGTGCCGTGTCGGAGTATTCGTTTGCGGAATTGTCGTGTTCATTTGAGTTCGGCGAAACCGCGAGTCATGCCTGAGTGAAAGACACGGAAGGCATTAGCATCCCAATTTGGGTTAGTGGAAATCGTCCAGTAGTAATAATCGAGCAACCACAGGTATTTCAGCTTAACCTTATCGTCGCTGTGGTGATTCATCGCAACCTGCCATTCGCTCATTAATGCGTGAACGTGATCTCGGTTAGCGCCAGTCTCGTTGATGATGGGATCGGAGAAGTGAATAATCGTATCGTTGTTTTCTCGGATGACAATTCTCCGTTCCGCAGGCAGAAGCTTCTCGATGAGGTTTTCATCGACGAGCACGCGGGGATACACTGCTCTTTCAGATTCAAGTTTGTATGCCTTTTGGAGAGCTTCTGATGCAAGGAAATCAAAACCAGATTCGGTCTTTCGTCTGCAATGACGACCTTGAGAAATTCCCCCTCGGATGAAAAGCCCTTCAAAACTTAGCAACCTAGCAATATGACAAGCCAACACCATGATTGCTCCGATCGAAAACTCTTTGGCCGGTTGCAATACTATGATGCTATCTGAAATAATTTCGATTGTAAGACCCGAAGCAATAGGAAAATGGGCGGTTTGATTCCATGCTGCTTCAGCAGTGGTGATGGCTCTGTTTATTCGCCCGTAAAGATTGAAGCGTTGATCGAAGAAATCGCCTGCTTTCTCCTTGTAGCCAAGGATGTCAAGGAATGCGCAGTTATAAACAGGGAAGGTCTCGCTAAACTGATCTATGCTATCCCAACCGGATGCGGACGACGGGCTCATGTGCTTAACAGCGAATCGTAGATCCTCACGAAATCCACGGGCGTGATGGTGCGCGGGTTGAAAGCGGTGGGCTGCTGCCGGGCGCGGTCAGACCGTTTGTTGTTTTGGAAAGTAGCGCACATTGGGAAGGTCTTTGAAGTGCTCGTCCTGAGTCCAGAGGGTCGCATCGTGCTGCATCGCCACAGCGTAAATGATGCTGTCCGCGAGCGGCAACGGATGGCGAGCAGCCTCCAGTGTGAGCGTGATGTCCAAGTCAACAACCCTGCCTGCCTGCATCATGCTTGCGATTTGCAGCGCGGCATCCTCGCCGTGCTCGCGAAGCACTTTCTTAAAGACCTCGTAAATGGAAATGACCGGCACGACGAGATTGCCGGTGTCCTCGATGGCAGATGCGAACAATGAGGCCCGGTCGCTGTTGGCGAGGTATTCGAGCCAGCCGGACGAATCCACGACATTGGCAGTGCTCACAGCCGGTCGGCGTCGCGCTCGATGGTGGTGTCCATCCCGCGCAGGAAGCCACGCATTTCCTGAATCGGGCGAACGGGAATGAATTCGACCCGGTCGGCGTATTGCAGGACGCGGAATTCCTCGCCCGCCGTGAGATGCAATGCCTCACGAATGGCCTTGGGGATCACAACTTGGAATTCCGGTGAAAGCGTGACGGTGTCCATATCGAGTGGGGCGAAAGGTAAACGATCTCGTGATCGAGGCAAGCGCATGAATCAGCCCAGCAGCGACTCGTAAATTTTCTCAAAATCCGCGGGCGTGATGGTGCGCGGATTGAAAGTGGCGGTCCACTGCTGCGAGGCTTCGAGCGCGAGCGTGGGGATCGCATCGCGCGTGACTCCGAATTTCCCCAGCGGCGCGGCGAGGCCGGTGAGGCGCAGGACTTCCTCGAGTTCCTGCGCGAGCGCCTCGGCGTCGGGCAGGCCGGCGGCGCGGCAGAGTTCGCCGTAGCGCGCCTCGGCGGAGGGTTCGCTCGCATTGAAGCGCACGATGGACGGCAGCACGATGCCGACGGCCTGGCCGTGGACGACGCCGTAGCGCGCGGTGAGCGGGTTGGCCGCGCTGTGCGCCGCGCCGAGCATCGAGGCCTCGATGGCTGCGCCGGCAAAGGCCGCGCCGAGCTGCATGCGCCCGCGGGCGTCGAGGTCGTTCGGGTCGGTGAGCACGCGGGGCAGCGCGTCGAAGCACAGCCGGAAAGCCTCGTGCGAATACATCGCGCTGAGCGTGGTGCGCTTCCGCGTGACGGCGGTCTCGACGGCGTGTGAGAGCGCGTCCATGCCCGTGAGCGCGGTCACGCGCGCGGGCTGGCTGACGGTGAGCTCGGGGTCGAGCAGCGCGATGCGCGCGGAGACTTTCGGGTCGAGACATGCCATCTTTTGATGCGTCACCTCGTCGGCGATGAGCGCGGCGGACTGGCATTCGCTGCCGGTGCCCGCGGTCGTGGGGATGGCGATGAGCGGCAGCAAGGGTTTTGTGGCTTTGCCGACGCCCCAGTAGTCCTTCACCGCGCCGCCGTTCGTGAGAATGAGATTGCTGCCCTTCGCCGTATCCATGCTGCTCCCGCCGCCGAGGCCGATGAAAATATCCACTTTCGCCGCATCCGCCGCCGCCACGCAGCGCCGCACGTCGTCGGTATCGGGATTTTCACGGACGCTGTCGAACACCGTCACGCCGACACCCGCCGCTTCGAGCGCGATGAGCGCGCGCTCGGCATGGCCAGCCTTGGCGATTCCCTTGTCCGTGACGAGCAGGGCGTGCCGCCCGCCGAGTTCCGCGGCGAGCGCGCCGAGTTTGCTCAGGGAGCCGGGGCCGAAAACGAGCCGGGTGCGCGGAGTCCAGTCAAAGGGTGCGGGCGGCAGGCCGGAGGTGGAGCAATGGTGCATGAAAATTGGTCGTTCGACTCGTCAAGCTGGGCGGATGTTCAAAGCCGCGGGCCGCGGGGAAAATTAGATGTACACTCGGCCACCGCGCATGTGGAAAGGCTGTGTGCTGTGACTTGATGTCCTGTTGCTGCTCATAAGCCCGTTGAATGCGCCTTTCAAAAAAAGAGCAAGAGCAAGAGCGCGGGCGAAACATAAAAAATCATTCCGCCCACCGTTTTCGCCACCGCCTGGAATAGCAGAGCGCAGGGCATCATCGCTGCTTTGGCTCTATGAAAAGCCCGCAGCCCACAGCCCATGTCACGACCGTCCCAATCCACGCAGGGAAATTCCGCCTTGCGCCGATGCCCTGCATCTCTACGGTGTGGAATCCCATACATGAAGACCGCCAAGGTTTTCGCCGTTTTTGCCGGACTTCTGTTCATGGCTGGCGCGGCGACGGCCCAAACCCCACAGCCGACCTACCAGAGCAGCGCGGATTTTGCCCGCTACGCGATGAAGTTGCGCGAGGAATCCATACTCAAGCTGGAGCCGCAGGTGATCGTGCCCACAGATGGCCACAAGGAAGGCGGCGCGCGCAGCCTCTACCCGTGGAAACTGAATATCGTCACGACCGTTTTCTGGGTCGGCGAGCAGGCCGGCCAGAACAACCCGGTGCATAATTTTTCAAGCTGCTGGGATCTGAACTGGTGGCGTACGTACGGCGGAATTGACGGCCCGGATGGCCGCAAAAAGCTGGAGGACGGCGGCACCATCCCCGCCGGATTCATCCCGCAGCAGAACCCGTTTTATTTTGCGCTGCCCTACAACGACGTGACGGGCGGACGCCACAAGCCCGAGGCGCGCAAAGTCATCCCGTGGTTCAACGCCATCTTCGAGCAGGAAGGCAAGTCCGTCTGCCGCGACCGCTGGATCATGATTCGCAAGGGTCTGCGCGTGTGCTACGCGCAGTGGTCCGATGTGGGGCCGTTCCGCACGGATCACTGGCAGTACGTCTTTGGAAATGAACGCCCTCAGTGGAATCTGAACCGTGGTGCCGGGCTGGACATCTCGCCCGCCGTGCGGGACTACCTCGGCATGGGCGGCATGGACGTGGCGGACTGGAAATTCGTCGAATACTCGGACGTGCCTTTCGGCCCGTGGTCGCGCTTCGGCGAGAACAACACGTTTGTCGTGGACGCGCGCCGCAAGACCACCCGCGTCGCGCAGGCGACGAAAAAGCCCGCCAGTCCCGCAACTGGTGGCGACGCTCCGGCTGTGGTGACGAAGTAGCGGCTCAGTCGCGCAACGCAGATCGTTCCAGCATTTTTCTCTTTGCGCGCGCCGCCGCGATTCCGCATCTACTCGCGCCCCGCATGGCATTCTCCGCCGAACAAGCCCTGACCCTTCTCCGCAAAGCGCAGGCGAACGACCGCCTCGCGCACGCCTACCTCATCACCGGCCCTGTCGGCAGCGGCACGCGCGAAGTCGCATCAGGGCTCACCGGCATCCTCGTCGGCGAAACCGCCAATCCGCTGAAGCACGCGGATGTCCACATCGCCGAGCCGGAATCCAAATCGCGCCGCATCACGATCGACCAGGTGCGCGAACTCGAACGATCCCTCCAGATGCGCGCGCTGCGTGGAGGACGGAAAGTGGTCGTCGTCTTCGATGCGGATCGCCTCATGGAACAGGCCGCGAACGCATTCCTGAAGACGCTCGAGGAACCGCCGCGCCAGTCGCACATCCTCCTCGTCAGCAATTTTCCCGAGCTGCTCATCGAGACCATTCTGTCGCGCTGCATCGAGATTCCGCTCGTGGCCGGCGCACGCCGCGGACTCAACGAACGCCAGCGCCGCATCGCCGAGTCGCTCCGCAATTTCTTCAAAATCCCGCGCCCCGAGCTGCCGCAGATTTTCGGCCTCGTCCGCGAAGTGCAGACACTTCTGGCCGAGGCGAAGGAGGCCATTTCCGACGAGACCGACGCCGCGTTCAAGGGCGAGGCGAAGCGTTTCCGCGAGGCCAGCGGCGTGGACTCCGGCTGGCTCGACGACCGTGAGGATTTCCACAAGGCGCTCGCCGAGGCCCGCTATCGCAACGAGCGCGCCGTGCTCGTGGACACAATCGAGTCGTGGTGGGCCGACGTCCTCCGCCAGCAGCAGCGCGCCGAGCACCTGGACCTGCCCGATTTTTCCGCCGACACCGCCGCGCTCGCAGATCGTCTCGCAGTCTCCGACGTGATCACGCGCGCTGCCGCCATCGGCGGACTGCGGGAAAACTTCGGACGCAACGTGCAGGAGCAGCTCGCTGTCGAGGTCGCGTTCCTGGAGGCATTCGCCGCATGAGCGCGCTGCTTGCCGCCGCGCCGCCGCGCAACTACGCGCAGTTCGGATTGCTCCCGATGGCTCTGATCACCGTCGCGTTCATCATCAATGTCGCCTCGTCGCACACGAAGGACATGAACCGCAAGTCCTCGCATGCGACCAGCCTGTTCCTGATCGCGCTGCTCATCGAGGTCTCCACATGGACCGTGCGCGCATTCCACGGGGGTTCGGAGGCCGGGGCATTCTGGGCCGTCATCAGCGCCGTGCTCATCCACTGCATGAGTGCCGTGCTTGCGCTGTTCGCGATCCGCGAGCACCGCACGGTGGGAAGATGGCCGTATGGCCGCCGCCGCTCGGCGTGGGGATTCTGGCTGAATGTCATCGCGCTGCTCGTGCTCGCCGCGTGGTTCTGGCTCGGCGCAAACCCGAAGGTGCATGAGCGGTTCTTCGGCGTGGAGGCGCCGCGGGCGGCGGCGTAGCGATTGAGCAATCGTGGTTTGAAGTCAAAATGACGGATGATGAACTGCACCGGCGATCCGGCATTCGTCATTCGTCATTATCCCCCGGCACCGTCCCGCCCGCATCGCGGATCACCTTGTCCACCGCCGCGACATCCTCGAAGGCGAGGTGCTTGCGCTGATACTTGTTCCAGAGCACGCGCCGCAGTTCGAGCAGATCCTCCAGCAACGGCACGTCGTAGTAGGTCCACGAATCCTCTCCGCGCAGTTGTGCCTGGATGCGCCATTTGCCGCCAAATTTCTCCGCGCGCACCTCGCGCTTCTCGCCGTCCTCGGTCGTGTGTTTCCAGACGTGGATGTTTCGGGTTCCCATTTTCGGAGTTCGGAAGTCGGTTTGAAAAAATTTGCGGTGCAGTGCGGCAGTGACATTCACCGCGCGCGCTGAAAGATAGACACCACCTTGAAGGATCTCCGCAAGCTCCTGCTATTTCTCATCACGTCGGTCGTGCTCGGCGCGCTGCTCGCGCCGCTGCTTTTCCGGTGCGTTCATCCGCTGGCCGCTCGCGGGATTTTTCCAAACATCACCGGCCAGGGTTTCCATCGCTACTTCAGCCGCACCGTGGAAATCGTCGCCATCCTCCTGCTGTGGCCGCTCGCTCACTCGCTGAAAGTGCGCTCGCTCGCGGACTTCGGACTCCAGCGGGACGCGCTCTGGCTGCGGCATCTGGCGCTCGGATTTTCCGCCGCCGTCGCGCTCATGGCCGTGATGTCGCTGCTCATCCTTGAATTCGGCGGCATCATTTTTCTCCCGGCGGAAATGCGGCACCCTGGCGAACTGCCAAAGGTGATCCTCACCGCCGCGTGCGTCGGCTTCATCGAGGAATGCATCTTCCGCGGCGCATTCCTCGGCCTGCTCCAGCGAACGATGCCGCGCACCCCCGCCCTGTTCGCCAGCGCGCTTTTTTTCGCCGTGCTGCATTTCATCCAGCCGCTGAAATCCGAAGTCGCGCCTGACAATGTGACGTGGTTCTCCGGCCTCGCGCTCATCCCGGAAATTTTCAGCCAGTGGAAAAATCCGATGATGATCGCCGCGTCATTCACTACACTGCTCGCAGTCGGCTGCGTGCTCGGCTGGGCGATGCAGCGCACGCGTGCGCTCTGGCTCGGCATCGGCCTGCACGCGGGCTGGGTGTTCTGCGTGCAGGGCTTCGGGAAATTCGCGTCGTTCGTGCCGGGAAAACTTCCGTGGATCGGCGCGGACATCCGCATCGGCCTCGCGCCGCTCGTCACCGTCATCCTCACCGGCGTGCTCTGCCGCGCCATTCTCGCCCATGAGCGTCGCAACAGTCACGAGTAGGATTTTTCGTGCGCTCGGCACGCTCTGCTTCCCGCCGCACTGCGCGGCGTGCAAGTCCGCGACGGAACCCGGCATCCATGTCTGCACTCCATGCGCAGAAAGTGTGCGGCGCATCGAACCTCCGTTCTGCGAACGCTGTTCGCAGCCCTTCGACGGAGCGATCACACAGAAGTTCACCTGCTCGAATTGCGCGGATCGCGAGGTGCATTTCGAGTGCGCCGTCGCCGCGTACCGCAGCCACGGTGTCGTCCGCGATTTCATCCACCATTTCAAATACAACGGGCAGCGCCACCTCCGCCATCCGCTCGCCGACTGGCTTGCCAAGTCGCTCGAAGACCCGCGCATTTCCTCGCATCCGTTCGATGCGCTCGTGCCCGTGCCGCTGCACCACATCCGGTTTCGCGAGCGCGAATTCAACCAGGCCGCCGAACTCGCCGAACTCGTCTCGCGGCGCTGCGGCACTCCCGTCCTCCACGCGCTGAAACGCACGCGCTACACCTCCACGCAGACAAAGCTCGACCGCGCCGAGCGAATGGAAAACTTGCGCGGCGCATTCCGCGTGCGCCACACTGCGAGCGTGAAAGAACGACATCTCGTCCTCGTTGACGACGTATTCACGACGGGCTCAACCGTCGAGGAGTGCTCACGCGTGCTCCTGCGCGCCGGCGCCGCCTCGGTGCGAGTCATCACAGTCGCCAGAGGCTGAAGCCGCGAAGCTCAAGCCACAGAAAAATGATCTCCGTCCACTCCAACCCCGAGGCAGCCTACCGCAATGATTCCGCTGCCCATGCAAGAGCCTGACCCTTCCAATCCCATGGGAATCTTCTCCAAGCCGGTCTTCACCTCCGGCAAAAAACGCGAACTGCCCGCCGGCCTCTGGACGAAATGTCCCGGCTGCGCGGAAATCATCCACAACCTCGAAATCGAGCGCAACGACCGCATCTGCCCGAAGTGCGAGCACCACTTCGCACTCACCGCGCGTGACCGCATCGAATTGCTCGTGGACGAGGGCAGCTTCACCGAGCACGACGCAAAACTCGTCTCCGTGGACACGCTGAAATTCACCGGCCAGGCCAGCTACACCGACCGCCTGAAAAAATACCAGAAGGCCACCGGCCAGCTCGACGCCGTCATCACCGGCATCGGCGGCATCGCGGGAAAAAGGGTGAGCATTGCCGTGATGGATTTCGGATTTCTCGCCGCGACGATGGGCAGTGTCGTCGGTGAAAAAATCACCCGCGCCATTGAGCGCGCGACTGCGCAGAGGCTGCCCGTGATCATCGTCAGCGCCAGCGGCGGAGCTCGCATGTACGAGGGAATGCTTTCGCTCATGCAGATGGCAAAGACGTGCGGTGCGCTCGCGCGCCATTCCGATGCGCGCCTGCCCTACATTTCCGTCCTCACCGACCCGACCACCGCGGGCGTGATGGCCAGCTACGCGAGCGTCGGCGACGTGATCATCGCCGAACCGAAGTGCATGATCGGCTTCGCCGGCCCGCGTGTGATCCGCGAGACGACACACCAGGAATTGCCGCCGGGATTCCAGACCGCCGAGTTTTGCGTGGAGCACGGCCTCGTGGACATGATCGTGCATCGCAAGAAAATGAAGGAGACGCTCGCGGGGCTGCTCACATATCTCGCGCCAGCCGCCGCGTGAAGTGACCTACCGCGAGGCGCTCGACTGGCTCTACGGCCTGCAGGTCCACGGCATCGTGCTGGGCCTGGAAAAAATCCGCCGGCTGTGCGACGCGCTCGGCGTGAACACGGTGAGCGGTGGGAAGCGCCGCTTCATCCACGTCGCGGGCACGAATGGCAAAGGCTCCGTCTGTGCGATGGCCGCCGCGATTTGCGTCGCCGCACGCCACCGCACGGGACTCTACGTTTCGCCGCACCTCGTTTCATTCCGCGAGCGAATCCGCCTCGGGCCGAATCTGATTCCCGAGGAACACGTCGCCGAGGGACTCACAAAAATCCGCACCATCATCAGCGAATGGGAACACACGCCGACATTTTTTGAAATCACCACGGCGCTCGCGCTGGCGTGGTTCCAGCAGCAGAACGCCGAGATCGTGATTCTCGAAACCGGACTCGGCGGACGCCTCGACGCGACCAACGTCGTCACGCCCACCGTCGCCGTCATCACGCCCATCGGTCTCGATCACACGCAACATCTCGGCGGCACGCTCGCCGAGATCGCGGGAGAAAAGGCGGGCATCATCAAGCCGGGCACGCCCGTTGTCTCCGCGACGCAGGCGCCCGATGCCGAAGCCGTAATCCGTGCAGTTGCACAGGCCGCGGGCGCGAGACTGAAATTCATCACCGAGCCGATCGGCAGGGACTGCCCGCTCTCGCTCGCGGGCAGCCACCAGCGGCACAACGCCGCGCTCGCATTCGCCGCCATCATCGAGGCCGGCCTGCGCCCTGAGCCGCGCGTCGTGCGAGAGGCATTGTCCAAGGTCGAATGGCCCACGCGTTTTCAGCGTGCGGATGATCGCATCGTGATTGACGGCGCGCACAACCCGCCCGCGGCCGCGCAGCTTGCCGCGACGTGGAGCGAGGAATTTGGCGACGAAAAGGCGGCGCTCATCCTCGGCATCCTTGCGGACAAGGACGCGCCCGGAGTCGTGGCCGCGCTGCTTCCGATTGCTGCGCGCATCATCTGCGCACCTGTCCGCAGTCCCCGTGCTCTCGCGCCCGCACAGCTCGCGGAAATCATCCGCACGCAATCGCGCGCGATGCCCGTGTCCATCGCGGAAAACCTCGAAGCCGCGCTCGCCGATGCGCGCACCGACGGCGCGCGCACGCTCATCGCCGGATCACTTTTCCTCGCAGGCGAAACACTCGTCCGCCTCGGCCTCGCCGAGGGTGAGCACGAGTGGAGCGCGCAGTGACACATGGAGCAAAGGTTTGCAACCTGTGCCACGAAGCCGCGCCCGCACTTTCACAAACGCGGCTATTTCGCATCATCCGCGTCGCCCGCCAGCACCCACGCGCGGCGCACGGGCGCGGGCATCGGACTGTTCGCTCCGCGGATGTTGCGCCATATCACTTCGTTCAGCAGCAGATCGTCGGCGGCGTCCTCCTTTGTGAGATCCATCGTGGCCGTCTCCTTCACTCCCCACGCGGTTTTCTTCGTGATCTCGTTCATGTCGGCCTTCGGAATCTTGTGCTCGTACGGTCGAAGGTCTGGATTTTCACGGAAGCTCGCGAACATCGGCATCGCGAGCGCATCGAACTGCGACATCGGTTTCATGCCGAGGATGAGTTCGATCGTCCGCAGCATCGAGGCCGTCGAGTACAGCGTGCTGTCGAGCCCGCGGCCGCGCGTGTAGGGCGAGATCGCAAAGGCGATCGTGCGGTGCGCGTCCACGTGGTCGGGGCCGTTCTGCGCGTCGTCCTCGACGCAGAAAATCACGGTGCTCGCCCAGAACTTCGACTTGCTCACCGCCTCGACAAGCATGCCAAAGCCGAGATCATTGTCGGCAAGGTGCGCGACAGGCGTGGGCTTGCCGGGGCTCGCGCCGCTCGTGTGATCGTTCGGCAGGCGCACGATTTGCAGCCGCGGCATTTCGCCCTCCTGTTCAAAACGCCGAAGCTCGGAAATGAAACGCTCTGCGCGCTTCACGTCGGGATACGTCATGTCGAACGTGTGGTACTCCGGATCAATGTGTCCCTCAAGCCCCTTCACTTTCGCCTTGCCGGGCTCCCCATTTTTCGGGCTCGTCGTGAACTCGCCATAGCTGCGAAAGCTCACGCCGTCCACCGCCGCGCGATCCCATAGGTAGCCGCCGGCAGGCGCGGCGATCGGAAACACGCCCTCGCTCGGATACGGGAATTTCTTCGAAGCGCCATGCCCGTAATTCATCGGCCACGACTTCTCCACGAAGTCTGTCGCATACGCCGCCATGCTCCACTCGTGCCCGTCGGCGCTCACTTCGCTCTCGACGTAAAAATTGTCGAGCGTCACAAAATCGCGGGCGAGCGCGTGATGGTTCGGCGTCACGTCCTCGCCGAAAATGCAGAGCGAAGGATCGCCGTTTCCGCGCCCAAGATCGCCGAGCACCTGATCAAACGTGCGGTTCTCCTTGATGATGTAGATCACATGTTTGATCGGCGAAGCATCGCCGGCCTTGCGAGGGATCGGGTTCCCCTTCAGCGCCGCCGCCTCGATTTTCTGCGCGATCTCCGGCATGCACGAATAGGCGATCGCGCTCTGCTTTTTCAATTCCGCCGCAAGCTCATCCTCCTCGGTCGGCAACTGCACGACGCTGATCGTGCCTTGCAAAATCGCGCCGATGTACTCTGAGACGCCCACCGGAACCTTCGCGTTCTCCGACGGTACGAAGTGCCGGTTCGCGCGGCTCACGACGCCCTTGCCGTTTGCGATCAGCAGCCGCCCGCCCTTCGCCGCGCGCACGCTCGTGGGATACCAGCCGCTCGGGATGAAGCCGAGCGAACGCGAGTGGCCGGGCTTCTCGATTTCAAACACGGCGACCGTGTTGATGTTCGCGTTCGCGACGAAGAGGCGTTCGCCGTTCGGCGAAATCGCGAGCGAGTTCGGCGTGTTTCCCGGAGGCGCGTCGGGCGTGAGTTCCGCCACGAGCGTCTCGATGGTCTTGCCGCTCGCGACATCAATCACCGAGACCGAGTTGCGGTTCGCATTCGCGACAAAGAGCTGCGCGCCGTCCTTCGAGAGCACCATCTCGTTCGGATGCTCCTCCGCTTTCCAGCGCGCGGTTTCCGTCCACGTTTTCAGATCAATGACTGCCACCTGCGCCTGCGCCCAGAGGCTCACGTAGAGCCGCTCGCGTTTCTCATCGAGCACGCACGCGTACGGAAAGGGCGCGTCCTTGCCCGTCGTATCGAGGATCGCCTCGGCGCGCTTCGTGATGCTCGGATCATCCGTCGGGGCGCCCTGACGCGGCGCGACCTTTCCGATCGACCCCGGCGCGGCGAGCGCGAGATCGCTCACCTCTGCGGCTTCCGCACCACCGACGCCAAGACGTACGCGGCTCACCGTCTGCCCCCACACATTCGCGACGTAGATCACCGAGCCGTCGCCGGAGATTGCGAGGCCGCACGGCACGCCGCGGCTCGTCTTTGCGCGCAGCGAAATCTCCGCCGGCTCGTTGAGATAGCCGTCCTTGAACTTGAAAATATGCAGCACCTCGTCGCCCGCTCCGCTGCACACGACGCGCGTTCCATCCGGTGAAAATGCGATGCCGTAAAACGCCTCGTGCAGATTCACGCGCGACACGATTTTTCCCGTACTCACGTCGAGGATCTGCACCTCGTGCTGGCCGTAGCCGCAGTGTAAAATCGCCGCGAACTTCGAGTCAGGGCTCAGCACCATGCTCGCGGGAAAATCGCCGACGACGACCTGCTTCCCCGCAGGCCGCAGCCGCCACTGGTTCGGCAGCAGCACCGCGCCATCCGCCTGCGGTCCGGGCACCTCGGGTCTGGATTTCTCCGGCTTCGGCGCGGCGACGCGCGGAGGCTCTGCAAACGCGTTGATCGAGGAGAGAAGGATTGCGGGGAGGATGCGTTTCATCGCCGCGCTTGTCGCCGGAAGATCCGTGTGCGGCAAGAAATCCGAACGGGGCGGATCGCTCCGCCGTGTGCGCCTTGACGAATCCCCCACCCGCCGCGACAAACGCCGCACCTTGGAAAAGACCCTGCTACTCTTCGACATTGACGGCACGCTCATCACCGGCGGCGGCTGCGGCGAACGGTCGCTGCGCCTCGCGGTGCTCGACACATTCGGCGTGCATGACGATCTGCGCGACATCGAGATTGCAGGCCGTACCGACACCCGCATCGCGCGGCAGCTCCTCCGCAAATACGGCCGAGCGGAGACGGGCACCGCAATTTCCGGACTGCTCGAAAACTACCTGCGCCACCTTCCCGTGCTGCTGCGCACGACGCAAGGCCGCCTGCTGCCAGGCGTGGAATCGCTCCTCGCCATGCTGCAACCGCGCAGCGACGTGGTGCTCGGCCTGCTCACCGGCAATCTCGCGCGCGGCGCGGAGCACAAGCTCTCGCACTTCGGTGTCTGGAAATATTTCGGCTTCGGCGCGTTCGCGGACGATCACCACGAGCGCGACAAGCTCGGTCCGTTCGCGCTTGCCCGCGCCCGCGAGCGCGGGCACGCCGTCGCCTTGTCGCGGACATTTGTGATCGGCGACACGCCTCACGACATTTCCTGTGCGCGCGCCATTGGCGCAAAGGCGGTCGCGGTAGCCACGGGCGTCTTCCGCACGGATCAGCTCGCGCCGCACACGCCGGACTTCCTGCTCGAAGACCTCGGCAACATTCCCGCAACGCTCCGCGCGCTCGGGCTCTGACATCAGCCGCGCGGCGGCGCGTCGTCACGGCCCTGCTCGGAGAGCTTCGGGAACTTGCGGTGGAGGAATTTTTCCAGCGGCTTGCCGAACACGAGGATCACGAGGGTGAGACCCACGCCGAGCAGCGCCACTTTCCACATCCCCGCACCGCACAGCACGCCGAGCGTGGCCGTGAGCCAGATGGTCGCCGCCGTCGTGATGCCATGCACCTGCGTGCCGCTCGTGTCGCGGAGAATCACGCCCGCGCCGAGGAAGCCGATGCCCGTGATGATTCCCTGCATCGCGCGGCTGATGACATCGGCCTGGTGCACGCTGTCCGAACCCGACGCGATGCCGACGCCCGCGAGGACGAGCAGCGCCGAACCGAGCGACACGAGCGCATTCGTGCGCAGTCCGGCGGGCTTGCCTTTCAATTCGCGGTTCAGACCGAGCACCGCGCCCGCGAGCGTTGCGCTGCCGAGGCGCAGTACGATTTCCTGCCAGCCGAGTGTTTGGAAAATGTCCATGAGTGTCTGCGTTCAGTTGATTCTGCCTGTCACCTGTGCGGCGCTGGGGAAGCTCATCGTGCTGCGAGAATATGCGCGCCGTGCCGCGAGTAAACCGGCGATTTCACCGTGAGCGCGGCTCGACTCCGAGCAGGTGCCGCACGAGGAAATCCGCGCGGCGCCTGCTGCCGTATGCGCTCTCCGCCGCGCCGTGGTCGCTGCCGGTGATGATGCACAGGTCAAAGTCCTTGTTCGCCTTTTCGAGCGCGTTCACGACCTGCATCGTGCTCGCGGGATCCACATTCGTGTCCATCTCGCCGACGATGAGCAACAGCTTGCCGTTGAGTTTCGCGGCGTGTGTGACGTTGGAATTCTCCGCATACCACGGGCCGACTTCGCCGAGCCATGCCTCGTTCCACCAGATCTTGTCCATGCGGTTGTCGTGACAGCCGCAGTCGGCGACGCCGACTTCGTAGAAGTCGCCGTGGTGCAGCAGGCCCGCGAGCGCGTTCTGCCCGCCCGCGCTGCCGCCGTAGATGCCGACGCGCGTGAGGTCCATCCACGGGCGCGTCGCGACGGCCGCGCGCATCCACGCGATGCGGTCGGGGAAGCCGGCGTCCTTGAGGTTGCGCCACGCGACGTCGTGGAATGCGCGCGAGCGCCAGTTCGTGCCCATGCCGTCAATCTGCACGACGATGAAGCCCAGCTCCGCGATCGCGTGCTGGCGCTGCTGGCGTCCCCATTCCTTCGGGACGAAGTAGCCGTGCGGCCCGGCGTAGATTTCCTCGACGACGGGATATTTCTTCGCCGGATCAAAATCGGACGGCTTGATGATGACGCCGAAGATGTCCGTCTTCCCGTCGCGCCCCTTCGCGGTAAAACGCTCGGGCGTCGTCCAGCCGCTCGCGGTGAGCGCGGACGCGTCCGCCTTTTCCAAAGTGCAGACAAGCTTGCCAGTCTCCGCGTTGCGCAGCTCGGTGACGGGCGGCAAATCCACGCGCGAATACGTGTCCACGATCCAGCGGCCATTCGGCGAGAGCACGGGGTCGCTGCTGCCGCTCTTGCCAATTTTTGAGGCGTGCGTGCCGTCGCCGTCGGTGAGCAGCGTGAAGCCGCTGCCGTCGAAATTCACGCGCGCGAAGTGGACGAAATACGGATCCTGATCCGGCTTGATGCCGGCGACGCGCAGCCAGAGCTGGCGCTTCTCCTCGTCCACGCGCACGACGCCGCGCACGACCCACTCGCCACGCGTGATTTGGTTTTTCAATGCGCCGGTTTTCGCATCGAAAAGGTAGAGGTGATTCCAGCCATCGCGCTCGCTCGCCCACAATAGTTCGCTGGTCGCGTCGAGCCAGCGGAGCCACGTCTTCTGCGAGTAGTCCACAAAGGTCGCCGATTTTTCCTCGACGAGGGTGCGCGACTTGCCCTCGCGATCCACCGCGACGATGCGCAGGATCTGGTGGCCGCGTTCATTGTAGAGGAATGTGAGCTGCGACGAATCCGCCTGCCAGCGCAGGTCCGTGATGCTCCACGGCTTCGCGAATAGCGCGTCGTCCACGGCGACGGGCGCGCGCTTTTCCAGGTCGAACAACACGGGCCGCTCATGGCGGATGCGGTCGCCGGGCTTGAGATACTGGTGCGCGTGGAGCTTTGGCTGCACCTGATCCTTCGGCGACGACTCGATGAAATGCACGAGGTGCTCCTGCTCAGGCCGCACTTGAAGGCAGACTGCGCGCTTGCCGTCCGGCGAGACGAGCACGGGCTCGCGATACGCGTCGTCCTTCGTGCCGTCGCGCGTGAGCTGCGTCTCCTCGCCGGAGTCGCGGTGCTTGAGCCACACGTTGAAGTCGCGCACGAATGCGCGCAGCGGAGATTGCGGATGGCGGATTGCGGATTGCGGATCTTTTGATCCGGCGCGTTTCTCTTCACTTCGCGCCTTTGCGTCTTTGCGCGAGCCATCAATCAACGCCTCTCCCCCGCCCTCGCGCGCCTCGATGACATCGAGCCGCTCGTGCGCCTCGTTCTCCACTACCCACACATGCCCGGCGAATGTGTGCTGCCGGAATTGATCCCCCGGCTTGATGGTCGCGTACTTTTTCCGCCCGCCCGATGTGGTCATCCACCAGCACACCGCGTTGCTGTCGGTCTTGTTGATAAATGTGATGGACGTCTCCACGTCACTCGGCCCGCTCGCGTGCGGCTCGGCGAGTTGCTCGGGCTTCGTCGCGTCCGCCGGCGGCTCGTAGCCGGCGCGGCGCTCGCCCTTCACGCAGTCCACGAATACGTTCTCAAATCTCCCCGGCGCGATCTCGACGCGGTACCAGAACGAATCTCCGCCCTGCAGCCAGTGCGGCTCGACGCGCGCCCGGAAAACTTTGCCCTCCGTCCGCTTTCCAAGCGATGCGGCGCGTTCATAGTCCGCCTTCGTGCCTTGTGCAAATGCGGCGGAAGTGGCGACGAATGCGAGTGCGAGACGGAGGAACATGGGTGCGATTTTGCCACGAAGATATTCGCAAACAAGCGGCGGAAAACCGCCTCGCCTCCTGCCGTCGGCGGCCACGCTTCCAAATCACACGCCCGCGCGTTCGAGCATGCTCGCGAGCACCTTCGTCGCCTCGAAATATTCCGCGGCGATTTCAAACGCCGCGCGGCTGTGCGCCTTGTAGTCGGCATTGATGGCACGTACGTGTTCCTTGATTTCATCCACCGTGCGGAACGCGAGCAGCCCCTTTTCACCGCCGTAGATTTTCGTGAAGCCGGTCTCCTGCGTAATCACCGGCCGCCCCGCGGCGAGGTAGCACGCCGTGCGGTCGCTGAACCAGCCTGTGTTCAGCCGCGCATACACGTCCTTCGCCACCGTGTACTCGCCCTTCGACGCCTGAATGTAGTCTCGATACTGGTCGAAATTGATGCTGATCCCCACCGGGCTGCTGAAGCGCCAGCGGTTCTTCCGGAAAATCTCCTGCGTCTCGCGATCCTTGATCGTCGTCGCGAGTTCGAACTCCTCGCCGGAGATCAGCGGCGCCTCCACGAATTTCAAAAATTCGAGCGACTTGCTCCACAGGTACGTCGAGCCGCGCCACTCCACGTCCTTCGTCCCGGCGGTGTTCCAGTTTGCGATCGAGGTGAAAAGCGCCGCGGTGTCCGGCTGCGATGAGGTCTTCCACAGGTCGGTCACGACGGGCTGGCGCGTCGGCAGCCATTTCAAATCGTGCAGCGGCACGGGGAAGAATTCGCTGCCCACGAGTTCCCCGAATGTGAACAGCGCGTGATGCCGTTTCAGGTACGGCAGCGTGTTCGGCTTCCCTTGATCCACCCGGATCTGCTCGATGCCGGGATCGCTCTCCACGTAGAGAATCCGGTTGTTCTGGAGGATGTCGTCGTTGAATTCCTGCGCTCCGCAGACGTTCACAATCGCATCGGCCTCGCGGTAAAGTTCGAGCATCCGCTGTTTCGGGAGTCCCGCGGTCGGCTGGTCGGGGAGCTGGCGCTGGCAGAAGCACCAGCGATCCTTGAAGCCGTGTTTTTCTGCAAGTTCGCGCAGCGTCTTCGCGGCGTACGTGAAATCGGTTCCCCACTCGAACGTCTCAGGGTTGTAGCTCGGATTCAGCGTGTCCTCAATGTAGTACACCTCGTGCCCGAGGCGCTGGAGGCCGACGATGTAGTGGATGTGCTGCCAGACGACACCCGCGATCGGCATCTGCCCCATGAAACCCATCGCGATGATTTTCTTTTTTTCCATGTTCAAAAATTACTCAGGAACCCGCTTCGCAAACCGCGCCGGATTGCCCGCGACGATGGTGCCCGCAGGCACGTTCTTCGTCACGACCGCGCCTGCCGCGACGACCGCATTGTCGCCGATGGTCACGCCCTTGAGCACGATCGCATTCATGCCGATCCACACGTTGTTGCCGATCTTCACCGGCCTCGATCGCACCGCTTCGAGCGGACGCGCTGGCTTGTTTCCGAAATAGGGCGCGAGCGCCTCCGCATCAATTTTCCGCTGCGCCGCGCCGACGGGATGAAAGTCGCTGTCCGCGATTCCCACGCCCCACGAGATGAGGCAGTGCGAGCCGATCTCCACGCGCGTGTCCGAAGTGATCAGCGCGCCGACCATGAGCGTGAAATCGCCGACCGTCACATGGGCATCCGCCGCCACGGCAAACTGGCACGCGGCATACACGCTCACATGGTTTCCAAACTCGATCGCCGGCTGCCGCCTGCCCTTGAAATGCAGGAAGCACTGCGCGCTCTCGCAATAGAAGCCTTCGCCCCACGTCACGTTCTCCGGGATGCGACGAGGCGACCAGTCGTGCTCGATGGTGCGGTCAGGGCGGACATTGCTCATGCGGCGGAGATAGCGGACGCGGCGCACGACGCAAACACGGAACTTTCACAGCAGCACAAGCGACCGGAAAAAATGCGCGCCGCGAAACTGTCACATCCGTCTTGCAATGCGCGGATTGACACGCCGGGGGGAGCGATTACAGGAGCGTCCCAATCTTCTTCCAACAACAATCGGCATCCACCCTCAGCCTGTGAAACTCCAGAAAATCTCGATCCTCACCGCCGGAATTCTTTCCACGCTTCTCGTGGGAAATGTGCATGCCGGACTCGTAATCAACGCGACTTTCGCCAGTTCGATCACGGGCGATGCGAATGCGTCCGCGATCGAGGCGGGCATCAACGCGGCGATCTCGCGGGTTCAAAACGCGATCGCCAGCAACGTCACCGTCAACATCACCTTCCAGGAAGGCGGCGGACTCGGAGGCAGCAGCACCTACATCGGTTCCATCCCTTACAGCGCCTACCTGAATGCGCTCCAGACGCAACAGGTCATCTCGGCGAACGACACGAAGGCCATCGCCTCCCTGCCAGCCGGACCGAACAATCCCGTGAATGGCAATTCCGACGTGTTCCTCACCACGCCGCTTCTGCGGGCGCTGGGCTTCAGTGCTTCGGTCGCATCGGACAGCACGATCACCTTGAACACGTCCATCATGAACCTCTCCCGTACGGGGGCGCAAAACGGCAGCTTCTACGATTTGCAGGCGGTCGCCGCGCAGGAGATTGACGAGGTGCTCGGCATCGGCGGACCAGGCTCGGCACTGCCCAGCCTCACCGGCGCGGTCGGGGTGCTGGATCTGTTCCGCTACAGCGCCGCCGGCGTTCGGAGCTTCACCACGAGTTCAAGCGCCACGTCCTATTTTTCCATTGATGGCGGTGTCACCGACATTGTGGGTTTCAATCAGGCTGGCGGCGGTTCCGACTACTCCGACTGGGCGAGCACCGGGACAAAGCGTGTGCAGGACGCCTACGGCACGCCCGGCGCGGACGTTGACATCGGTTCCGCGGAACTCACCGCACTCGATGTAGTCGGTTACGATCTCGTCCCGGTGCCGGAGCCCGCCAGCATTTCGATATTCTTCGCCGCCGCGCTCGGCACCGTGGGGATGCTGACGCGCAAGCGCGGACGCGCACAGGCGTAGCCGCGCGAACTGCGCCGTCGCACCTCCCGATCCGGTTCGCCACCGGATCGGTTTTGGCATGGGCCGTTGCCTCGCAGTCTTCACTCCGCCGCATTGGAAAAAACGTGCATATGCGCTACTTTCACGCACTTTTTCACAAGCAAATGCACAAGGCCGACATCCCAAAGAAGACGATCTACCGCCTTTCGATCTACAACCGCGCGCTCCAGCGGCTGCGAGAGAACGGCGTCGGCACCGTCAGCTCCGAGGCGCTCGCGACCGCGGCAGGAGTAAAGCCCACACAGCTCCGCAAGGATCTCACCTACTTCGGCCAGTGGGGTACGCGCGGGCTCGGCTACAATGTCGGGGAACTCGCCACGGCGATCACGGGCGTGCTCGGCATGGCGAAACTCCAGCCGGTGATCCTTGTCGGCGCGGGACAGCTCGGCACCGCGCTCCTGCGCTACGGCGGCTTTGCCCGCGAGGGCTTCGAGGTCGTCGCGGCCTTCGATGCCGACGTGTCGCGCAAACGGCCCCGCGACGTCCGCATCCCGATTCTGCCGATGGAAGATCTCACCGCCTTCATCCCCGAGCGCGGCGTGAAACTCGCGATCCTCACCGTGCCCGGCAAGGTTGCGCAGGAGGTCGCGAACCAGCTCATCGAATGCGGCGTGCAGGCGATCCTGAATTTCGCGCCGGCGATCCTGCACGTCCCCGAACGCATCGCGGTGAACAACGTGGACCTCGCGATCCAGCTCGAGAACCTGAGCTATTTCGTGAAATGAGCCGCGCGCTCGCGGAGATCACCGCGCCGGAATTCGACCTCGCGCTCACGCTCGGCTGCGGCCAGGTCTTCCACTGGCGGCGGCACGGTGAAGGATGGCTCGGGATGATCGGCGACACGCCGTGCTACGCGGAACAGCGCGGTCACACCCTGCTCGTGCCGCGCGGATTGGAATCAATCGCAGCGGACTATTTCGCGCTCGACCATCCGCTGCAAAAGATGCGCGCCACATTTCCAGACGACCCGGCGATGAATGCCGCGGACGAAGCGTGCCGCGGACTCCGGCTCGTGCGGCAGCCGCACTGGGAATGCATCGCCACATTCATCACCAGCGCGCAGAAGGCCGTGCCGCACATCGCGCAGATCTCGCACACCCTGCGCACGCGCTACGGGCGCGCTGCTGAGTGGAATGGCGAACGGCTCTTCGCATACCCCACGCCAGCGGCGCTCGCGGCACTCGGCGAAAAGGATCTCCGCGCCTGCGCGCTCGGCTACCGCGCAAAAAACCTGCTGCGCACCGCACGCATGATCGCGGACGGAGAGGTGAGCCTCGAAGCCGTCGCAGGGCTCGGCGACCACGAGGCCGCGATCGAACTCCAGCGCCTCGCCGGAGTCGGCCCGAAGGTCGCGGCGTGCGCGCTGCTCTTCGGATTCGGGCGGCTCGCGGCGTTTCCGATTGATGTGTGGATCGAGCGCATCCTGCGGACGACTTACTTTCCAAAAAAACGAAAGGTCACGACCAAGCGCCTGCGCGAATTTTCCGCGCGCTACTTCGGTCCCTTCGGCGGCTACGCGCAGCAGTACCTTTTCCACCACGCACGCACGACGACACCGCGCGGGAACAAATCAAAATGAAATTCGACGCCGCACTCACTCCCGCAGACATCAGCCTCCTGCCGCGACGCGATCTCACCCAGACGACGTGTGTCGTCTTCGACGTGCTGCGCGCGACGTCCTCGATGATCACCGCGCTCGGGAACGGCGCGGCGGAAATTTTTCCCGTGAAGACGATCGAGGAGGCGCTCGCGCTGCGGGAAAAGATGCCCGACGCGCTGCTCGGCGGCGAACGGCACGGCGAGCGCATCGAGGGCTTCGACCTCGGGAACAATCCGTTCGAATATGCCGCGCTCGCGGGCAAACGAATCATCAGCACCACGACGAACGGCACCATCGCCCTCCGCGCCTGCGAGCGCGCAGGCCGTGTCCTCGTCGGCGCGCTGCTGAATCTCGCCGCGCTGCGCAACGAACTCGCGCGCTCACTCCCCACCGAAGTGCTGCTTGTTTGCGCCGGCACCTTCGAGACATTTGCCCTTGAGGATGCGATCGCCGCCGGCCTGCTCGCCGCGGAGTTTCCGGACGCGGAGCTGACCGACGCCGCCGTCGCTGCCGTCGCCACCGCGCGCAGCTTTGCCACGCCGCTCGACGGGCTGCTCGCGGCTCGCAACGGCCGCGCACTCGTGGCAAAGGGCTGGCGCGACCAAATCGAGTGGTGCGCTCGGGCCTCGCGTTTTGGCGTGATTGGTGCGATGGATGGCGGAATTATCCGCAGCCTTTGAACCCAGCCGCTTCCAGCCCGAATGTGTTCCGCCGGTGGCTTGATGCTTTCGTCGCACTGCCCGACCGCATCAAGCTCCCGCTCGCGCTGCTCATCGCCGTGCTGCTGCATGGCATCGGGTTCCTCGTCGCCTGGGTGTGGCCATACATCGCGCGGTTCATCATGCACTATCTCGCGATGGTCCTGCCGATCTCGCCACCGGAGGCTCCGGCGACGCCGACTCCGCCGCCGAAGAAACTCGAGGTCACCCTTTTCACACCGACCCCGGCACCAAAGCTCGTTGCAACACCGACGCCGACGAAGCTGCCCGAGAACGACGAGCAACTGCTGAAGGAACTCTTCGCGCAGCTCCCGCCCGAGAAGCAGCGCGAGTACATTGATGTCGAGGGACTCGCGCGGAAAAAGAATACGTCAAAGGAGGCGCTGCTCGAAAGCTGGCGTGACAGCGTGGCGGGCAGCCGCAAGCGCGGCACCGGCAGCGATCCGCTCCCGACACTGGACGGGCTCGACAACATGCCGTTCACGCAACTGACCAACAAGGAGCTGAGCCTCGGCAAGCCGGAGCAGCCGGTGGAGCCCCCGCAGAACAGCGCCTCGCCGCCTTTCAAACCGAAGCCGTTGAAGCCGGATGCGCAGGCTTCGAACACCACGCCCGAAACCGCAGCGGCACCGACACCGACGCCGACGCCGCAGCCCATGCTCGTCGCAAAGGCGACACCGCCGCCAAACATCCTCACCGTGCCCGAGGCAAACGCGGAACAGATCCCCATGTTCCTAAACCGCCGCTCGGATCCCGACGTGCCGAAATATCTGACGACCAAGCAGCCGGAGCCGGAGCAAAAGCCAACACCCGTGCCGACCGCGACTCCGCCGCCAAAGCCGACGCCGGTCTCCACCGCGCAGCCCACGCCATCGCAGCTTCCCACGCCGGCGCCGCCCGACGCCGCGCCAAAAGCCCCGAGCCGTCCGCTCTCGGTGATCGAGGCAAAGCTCGAAACCAAGCCGCTCCAGCCGAAGCCCGTGCCGAACCCCGGCTATTCGCCGCAGATGCGCCGCCCGCGCGTGAACGGCGCGGCGATGCCCGCGGGCGAGGACGGCGTGGACTCCGTCGCCACACCGCTCGGACGCTACAAGAAGGCGGTCAGCGCAGCCGTCGGCTCGCGGTGGAATTACAGCATCCAGCAGCGCATGAGCCTGCTCCAGACGGGGAAAGTGACCGTCATTTTCAGCCTCGATGCGCGTGGAAAAGTGCGCAGCTTCCGCATCGAGGAAAACACGTCGAACCGCGCGCACGCCGCGCTCATCGAGCAGTGCGTGCGCGAGGCGGAATTCGATCCGCCGCCGCCCGAGGCGCTGCGGAACGGCGTGTTCGAATACCCGATGAGCTTCCATCTTCTCTGACACCGCATGATCCACCGAAAATTTCTCCCCGTGCTCATCACCGCAGTGCTCGCGGCACATGCACCGGCTCAAAAGCCCGAGACCGCCGCGCCGTCGCAACCCGCCGCAAAACCCGCGAAGAGCAAGGCCGCCGCGCAGGCCGTCGCGAACTACATTCCGAAGGTGAAGACCGCACTCGCGAAACGCTGGGGCGACGAGGTCGCCGCGCACATGAGCGAATTTTCGCACGGCGACACGAACGTCACCTTCAAGCTCGACGCCACGGGCGCGGTGACGGAATTCACCGTCGTTGCAAACACCTCGAACGCAGCCTTCGCGAAATTTTGCGAGAAGTTCGTCCGCGAGACGAAATTTGAAAAGCCGCCCGCCGCCGCGCTCGAAGACGGCCAGATCGAAATCCCGTTCACCTTCACCATCCTCTGAAAATCATGATCGCACTTCCATTCCTCGCCGCATCCTTCAGCCAGATCTACGAGTTCTTCCACCGCGGCGGATTTTTCATGATCCCGCTGCTCGCGTGCTCGCTCATCGCCGTCACGGTCGCCATCATCAACGGCCTCGGCCTGCGACGGCATCTCGTGGTGCCCGAGGAACTCGAAAAGGAAATCGAGCGGCTCGCGCCGAACGACACACCGGACGCCATCGTGCGCCTCTCGCGCTACGTGCGCAACGATCCCTCCACGCTCGGCCGCATCGCGCAGGTCGGGCTGTCGAACCTCCACCAGCCGAAGGATGAAAATCAGAACGCCGTGCAGACCGTCGCGCGGCACGAGGTCGGCCAGCTCGAGAACGGGCTGCATGTCCTTGAGATCATCATCGGCATCGCGCCGCTGCTCGGCCTGCTCGGCGCGGTGTCGGGCCTCGTGCAGGTGTTCGGCGCATTCGGCGCGAGCGCCACGCAGACCGACCCGCACACGATCGCGAAGGGAATCTCCGAGGCGCTCAGCACCACGATCGTCGGCCTCGGCATCGCCATCCCGACGCTCATCGCGCACGGCCTGCTCCAGAAAAAGATCGAGAAGCTCGCCTCCGACATGGAGCTGCTCATCTCCGGCCTGCTCACAAAGTGCTACAACCAAAAGGGACGACGCGGCTCGTTTGAATTTCCCTCGGAGGTGAAGGCGTGAATTTCATCGGACGCAGAAAAAAGAAGCCCGAGGTGATCATCGTCTCGCTGATCGACATCTTCGCGATCCTGCTGATTTTCGTAATCGTCAACGCGACGTTTAGGACCGAGCAGCCCGCGGTGACCATCAAGCTCCCGGACTCAAAGACCGCGGTCACCGCCGAACACGGCGACGAGGCGCTGAAGCTCTCCATCTCCGAGCGGAAGGAAATTTTCCTCGGCGCAAAGAAGCTGGAGCTGTCCGAGCTGCGCGGCGAGCTCGACAAGCTCCTCGCGCTCCCGCATCCGCCGAAACTCGCCCTCGCCGCAGACGAGCGCGCACCGGTCGGAACGCTCATCGCGGTGCTCGACATCCTCAAGCAGGCCGGCGTGCAGGGCGACCTCGCGGCATTCACGGATCACGCGGCGCCGTAGCGCGCGTCAGAGCTTCTCGGGCTCCTGGAGCAGCTCGACGATCCGCCTCAGCAGCCGGCCCGCCGCACCGCCGTCGAGCACGCGGTGATCGAAGCTGAGCGTGACCTGCGCCTCGGTGACGGGGACGAACTGGCTCTTCTCCTTGTCCCAGCTCGGCACCACGCTGCCCGCGCCGAGGCCGAGCACGAGCGTCTGCTCCGGCAGCGGGATCGGCGTCGCCCAGGTGAGCCCGAATGTTCCGAAATTGGTCACCGTTGCGATGCTGCCGCCCTGCGCACTCACGGGCAGGCGGCGCAGGCGCGCAAGCTCGACGAGTTCGTCGTATCGCGGGAGCAGCGCGGAAAGCGGGATTGCGTCCGCATTGCGCAGCACGGGCACGAGCACGCCGTCCTCGGCCTCGACTGCAAAGCCGACATCAATCGCCTTCGGATGCACAATTTTCCCGCCGACAAGCCGCCCGGCGGGCGCGCTGTTTTCGCCGAGCGCGATCGCGAGTGCGCGCAGCGCGTACAGTGCGGGGCCGGATTTTGCGGTGCTCGCCTTTCGGTGCGCAAGCAGCGCGTCCATGCGGACGGGACGCCCGACCGTCGCGAGCGGGCGCGTCCACGAGCGACGCATCGCGTCCGCAACTGCGACGCGCATCGTGGATGCGGGCGACTGCTTGTGCTCGTCGATCCGGTACAGAAATTCCTCGAGATCCTCGATGGTCACGCGCCCACCCGCACCGCTGCCTGCGATGCCTGCGAGATCCGCCTGCTGCAGTCCGAGTTCGTTCATGCGCGCCTTCATGCGCGGGCTCATGTATGCGATGCCCGCGGCGTTCGCGGGCACGGGCAGGCCGTGGACGACCGGCGTGACTCTCGACGTGGGGCTCGGCCCGGCGTCCATTTTCAACGGCCCGCTCTCCACCGTGGCCTCGCCGACTCCGAGCCGCTTTGCCTCTTCCTCAGAAACCTCGACATAGCCGAGCACGGTGCCGACGGCATACGTCTTGCCCATCTCGACCTTGAGTTCCAGCAGCGTGCCGCGGCACGGCGTGGTGACTCCCATCGTGGCCTTGTTCGTCTCGACCTCGATGATTTCCTGGTCCGCCTCGACATCCGCGCCGACGCTGAACGGCAGGCGGACGATCGTGGCCTCGGCGATGGATTCGCCGAGCTGTGGCATGATGATGGGAATGCGGGGCATGGGATGAAAATCGGATCAGGCGTGCAGCAGTTCGCGCATCGCGCCGATGATGGCGCGCGCAGTCGGACGGTGCGTGCCCCAGAGATTCGGATGATACGGCACGGGCGTGTCCTTTGCATTGAGCCGCATCGGCGGCGCATCGAGGAGGCCAAAGCCCTCGGTCGCGACCCGCGCGACGACCTCCGCAGTCACGCCGCCCCACGGGAACGCCTCGCCGACGACGAGCAGCCGCCCGGTGCGCGCGACGCTGCCGAGGATCGTGTCGGTGTCGAGCGGCTTCACGCTGCGCAAATCCACGACCTCGATCTGCCAGCCGTCCTGCGCGAGTTCCTCGGCGCACGCGAGCGCCTCGTGCAGCATCGCGGAATAGGTGACGATCGTCGCATCGCGTCCGGGCCGTGCGACGCGCGCCTTTCCCACCGGCAGCGCCTCGGTCGGCAGCGATTCGGCCTTGAGATGATAGTAGAGGTACTTGTGTTCGCAAAAGATGACCGGGTCATCAATGTGGACGGCAGCGATGAGCATCGAATACGCATCCTCGACCGTCGCGGGATTCAGCACGACGAGGCCGGGATAGTGCGCGTAAAGCGCCTCCATGCTCTGACTGTGAAACGGCCCCGCGCCTGCGGTGCCGCCGCTCGGGAGCCGCACGACGATTGGGCACTTCACATTCGTGCGCCAGAACATCGTCGCAGCATGGTTGATGATCTGGTTCAGCCCGCACGTCGAAAAATCCGCGAACTGCATCTCGACGATCGGCCTCATGCCTTCGAGCGCCGCGCCGATCGCGACGCCGACCTGCGCGTCCTCCGAGATAGGCGAGTCGAGCACGCGACCGGGGAATTCCTTCGCGAGCCCCTTCGTCGCCTTGAATGCGCCGCCAAAACTCCCGACGTCCTGCCCGTAGATGAACACGCGCGGATCGTCGGCGAGGAGTTTCGCCTGCGCTTCGCGGATTGCTTCGAGATAGGTGATGGCCATCAGCGTGGTGAAAAATATCCGGCGAAGTGAGTGCTCACGCGCGCCCCTCCGCGAGCGATTCCGTCGAGAGCGCCCGCCAGTCCTCGAGATTCGGATCAGGCAGCGGCTCGCGCAGCGCCGTGGCAAACGCGGACTCCACCTCCGCCTGCAACTGCTCACGCAGCGCGTCCATCTGCACAGCGGTCATCCATCCCGCCGCGGTGATCTGCGTGCGGGCGACATCGAGGCAGTCGCGTCCGATCGGCGAGACTTTCAGCGCGTGATTCACGTAATGCGCGTCGTCGTGCTCGCCGTGGCCGACGAGCCGGAGCAGATCCGCCACGATCATTTGCGGGCCTTCGCCGGAACGTGCACGTGCGACCGCCTCGCCCACGACATCGAAGCACGCCTGAGGATCGGTGCCGTCCACCTTGTGCCCGCGCACGCCGTAGCCGATCGCGCGATCGATCAGATCCGCGCAAGCGTACTGCTCCGAGGTCGGCGTCGAGTACGCGTACTGGTTGTTCGCGACGACGACGACTAGCGGGAGCTTTTCCACAGCAGCCATGTTCAATCCCTCGTGAAAACTTCCCGTCGAGGTGCCGCCGTCGCCGATGCACGTCGCGCCGACGACATCCTTCACGCCCTTGAACCGCCGCGCGATCAGACCGCCGGCCACCGTCGAGACCATCACGCCGAGGTGCGAGATCATCGCGTAATAGCCCTCCCGCGGCTTGCCGCGGTGGATGTTGCCCTCGCGCCCGCGCATGGGGCCGAGCCTTGAGCCGACGATCGTGCGCGCAGCATCGAGCAGCGTCTCACCGAATGCGAAACGTCCCGCGGCATCGCGGATGAGCGGCGCGTAGATGTCCCCCTTGCGGAGCGAAACGCCGAGCGCCGCGCTCAGCGCCTCCTGGCCTTTGCCAAGGAACACGCCGCCGACGACCTTTCCGCCACGGTAAAGGCTCGCGAGTTTCTCCTCAAAAACACGCGCGAGGAGCATCCATCGGAAGGCTCCAAGATAGCGTTCACACCGGGTGTCAGTCTGGGGTTTCACGCTCGCAAAGTCACTGGTCTGCAGCATCGCGCGAGAATAGGGAACCGCGCGACACGAGCGCAATGGATTTCATCCCGCACGCGCAGACACGCCACCTCCGGAGACGATGCGCCGGCTCTTCGCGTTCAAAGTCCGATCTCCCTTTTCACCCGCGCAAACGCGGCGACCGCAAACTCCAGATCCCCCCGCGTGTGCGCCGCGGAAATCTGCGTGCGGATGCGCGCGCGGCCCTGCGGCACGACCGGAAAACTGAACCCGACGACATACACGCCCTGCGCCAGCATGGCGTCCGCAAACCGCGTCGCGAGCGCCGCGTCGCCGAGCATCACCGGCACGATCGGGTGCTCGCCCGGCAGCAGATCGAATCCTTCGCGCGACATTGCACCGCGGAAAAGGCGCGTGTTCTCCGCGAGCCGGTCACGCAGCGCGGTGGAACTGCCGAGCATCTCCAGCACCTTCAGCGACGCACCCGCGATGGACGGGCAGAGCGTGTTGGAAAAAAGATACGGCCGCGAACGCTGCCGCAGCAGCTCGATGACTTCGCGCCGACCGCTCGTGTAGCCGCCGCTCGCGCCGCCGAGCGCCTTGCCGAGCGTGCCGGTGAGGATGTCCACACGCGACATCACGCCGCAGTGCTCGTGCGTCCCCCGCCCCGTCGCGCCCATGAAGCCGACCGCGTGCGAGTCGTCCACCATCACGAGCGCGCCGTATTTTTCCGCGAGATCGCAAATCGCACCGAGCTTCGCGATGAAGCCGTCCATCGAGAAAATCCCGTCCGTCGCGATCATTTTGTAACGCGCGCTTTTCTCGCTCGCTTCGCGGAGCTTCGCTTCGAGGTCGGCCATGTCGCTGTTCTTGTAACGAAAGCGCTGCGCCTTGCAGAGCCGGATGCCGTCAATGATGCTCGCGTGGTTCAGCTCGTCGGAAATGA
>CAIRYQ010000019.1 GCA_903882875.1 uncultured Spartobacteria bacterium
CAACGACATCCCGACCAAGGACAGCGTGATCGAGTTCCGGTTCCGGCTCGGGGGCGCGCAGTCGGTCACGGCGGAGTTTGACGACCGGGCGTTCAACGGTTCGCACTACGGGCACCTCTGCATGGCGCGCATCTCGGCGAAGTCGGTCATCCTCACGGACCAGAAGGGTCTCGCGGTGGCCCGGCCCGAGGGCGCGACCGGCGAGCCGCCGACGCCCGCCGGCCGGAAGAACGCCACCTTCCCCGTGGAGATTGACCCGGAGAAGTGGCACACCTTCGCGCTGGAGACGGTGGGCGACGCGATGCGTGCCTCGGTGGATGGAAAGGCGGTCGCGTATCTGCAATCGCCCGGCATCGCGCATCCGACGAAGTCGAAAGTGGAGTTCGGCTGCATGGGGAAGGACGGCTTTTTCGACGACCTGAAGATTTGGAACGCGGAACCGGTGAAGTAGGGGCGGGGTGGTGGAGAAAAAGGGATTGAACTACGAATGGCACTAAGGGCACGATTTGGAAAATGGCTGAAAAGGCGGGTAAAACGCTAAAACCGGCCAATCCGGCCCTGAAAAGGAATAGTCGGATTGGCGAACCGAATGATCGGATTGGGAAAAGGAATAGTCGGATTGCCAAACCGAATGATCGGATTGGGAAAAGGAATAGTCGGATTGGGAAAAGGACTAGTCGGATTGCCAAACCGAATGATCGGATTGGGAAAGGGACTAGTCGGATTGCCGAACCGAATGATCGGATTGGGAAAGGGACTAGTCGGATTGCCGAACCGAATGATCTGATTGGGAAAAGGAATAGTCGGATTGGCAAACCGATTGAGCGGATTCGGAAAGGGATTCATCGGATTGGCAAACCGATTGAGCGGATTGCGCAAAGCCATGAGCGACTGCCTTGTGCCGCTGGCTCCCACGGCCGGGCCCGGCGTGACACCCGCACTTTCACGACGGCATTCCGAACTTCGCAGGGGCCGTCGAATTCGAGGCGGCCCGCTCTTGCGTTGTGGAGTTCCTGTTTGCAACTCCGGCGCAACAGGGTGGACGCTCACGGCATGAAACCAGTGACCGGCTATCACCTCATCACGCCGGGCGACCTGCATTGGCGTCCGTCGAACCTGATGCGCATCCCGAACGCGGACTTTCTCGAACGCACGGGAAGCGAGGCCATGGGCGCGCGGCTGTGGCGGTTGCCGCCGCACAGCGCGAACACGCTGCACAGGCACATCCGCGCCGAGGAGTTTTACTTTGTGCTCGAAGGCACGGGGCGGATGCGGGTGGGCGGCGAGACGATCACAGTGCCGAAGCACGGAGGCGTGCACGTGGGGCCGGAGCAGTTGCGGCAGGTCTTCAATGACACGGACACCGAGGTGCTCTGGCTGATCATCGGCGCGCCGGAGGAGTTGGAATTTCTCCAAGGCTCGAAGTCGCAGATGGATCTCTCGCTCATCTATCCGGAGGATCCGACTCAACTGCCGCCGGAACTCGAGGGCAGGGAGTGGCCGCCGAAAGGGTGAATGAAGATCGAGCGGCGCGCGGCACGGCGCGGAGCTTGGTGCCGCCGATGCAGAGGATGCTCTCGGCGGGCAGGAGCAATCCGTAATATCAGGCGATCCCGCCGCTACTTCACCACGCGCACGCGGTGCGCTTCGCTGTCGCCGATGAAGACGCTGCCGTCCTTGTCCACGAAGACGCCGTGCAGGCGGGCCATCTTGCATTTGAGCGGGCCGCCCGCGCCGTCCGCGGCGTCCCGCGGTGGGCCGTCACCCTTTTCGCCGGTGCCTGCGATGAGTTCGAGCGTGCCCTTTTTCATGTCAATCATGCGGACGGTGTGGCTCTCGGTGTCGGCGAGATAGACGTTTCCGTTTGGCGCGATGGAGATGCCTTTCGGGCCGGAGAGCGCGGCTTCCTTTGCGGGGCCACCGTTGCCGGTGAAGCCCGCTTTTCCACTGCCCGCGATGTGGTGGATTTTGCCGGCCCCTCCTTTTGACAAATCGAACTTGAAGACCTGATTTCCCGCGCGCGTGACGAGCCAGAGGTTGCCGTCGGCATCAAAGTCAATCGAGCGCGGGCCATTGAGTGGGGTGCCAGTGATGGGCGCGCCGTCGGGCGTGGGGCCGGCTTTTCCGGTGCCGGCGAAAGTCGAGATGATACCGGTCTTCACATCCACTTTGCGGATGACGTTGTTGCCGATGTCGCAGATGTAGAGATCGCCCGCAGGGTCGAACTGGATGCTGTGCGGCTGCTTGAGTTGCGCGGCGTTCGCAGGGCCGCCGTCGCCGGAGTAGCCGGGCTTGCCCGTGCCCGCGAAGGTGGTGATGACGCCGGTCTTCGCGTCCACTTTGCGGATGGCGCTGTTCACCATGTCGGCGATGTAAAGGTCGCCATTTTTGTCGAAGCGGATCTCGTGAGGGAGATTGAAAGTCGCCTGCAACGCGGGGCCGCCGTCGCCCGTGTAGCCTTTCTGCCCGATGCCTGCGACGACGTGCAGTTTGCCGTCCGCCGTGATTTTGCACACGCGCTGCCCGGAGTATTCGCAGAACCAGAGATTCCCATCCGGCCCGCGCGTGATGCCGAAGGGGTTGTCAATTTGTGCCGCCGTTGCCGGGCCGCCGTCGCCAGCGGAGCCTTTCACGCCGGTGCCGGCGACGGTGCGGATTTCCGCAGCGGCGAGCGTGGAAATCGTGGAGGCGGCGAGGAGCAGCGGGAGGAGGAATCTCATGGCGTGGAGAAAAGCGGGCGCGTCGCGCGCGGCCAAGCGCGGAATGACAGGCGGCGATCCGGCGGCCCGCCCGGATGCTGCAACTTGCCGGAGGTGATCCGAATCCGCGCGGACTCAGCGCGGCCTTCGCTGTTACGATCCTGTGTCGTTCTGATTTCGCGCTTCATTCATCCTCCGCCATCCGGCATTCGTATTTCCGTCCATGCCTTCGCGCCGACTTCAGATCCTTCTGTTCACGCTCTCGTTCGTCACGTTTGCGTGGTTTCATCAGGGTGGCGGGTGGAACCAGAATGCGCGTTTCGCCGAGGTGCGCGCGATTGTCGAGCAGGGCCGTTTTTCCGTGGACGACTACATGGTCTATCGTCCGGGGCAGCCGCGGCATCTCGTGCGTCCGCAGATCGTGCGCGGCGAATTCACGCTCGACGGCGTGCGGCACCAGCTCTCGTGGGGCGCGTGGGAGAATGTCGGCACGGATGCGAAGCCGGACTGGCGGCAGATGGGATCGCACGGCGAACCGCTCGATCCCGCGGCGACGATGGTGATCATCGGCGAGGGCACCTGCACGGGCGATGTCGGCATCGCGCCGGACGGCCACTTTCATCCGAACAAACCGCCCGGCGCATCGCTGCTCGCGGTGCCGCCGTACTTTGCCATTTTCCACATCGAGCGCCTGCTCGGGATCGATCCGGACGACTGGTGGGTGATGACGGTGAACGCGTGGCTCTGCTCGGTGTTCACGGTCGGGCTCGCATCGGCGCTCGGCGTCGTGCTCGTGCTGCGTGTCGCGTCGCAGATGTGGCCGGGGAAAACTCGCGCCGCGCTTGCAGCCGCGCTGTCGTTCGGATTCGGCACGACGTTCTTCCCGTTCGGCACGCTGATGTTTGATCACAACATCACCGCCGTGCTGCTGCTCGCGAGCTTCGCCGCGGTGAGGAATGGCCGTCCGCTTTCCGCGGGCGTGTGGGCGGGCGTGGCGGCGGTGACGAATTACCTCGCGGCGATCCCCGGCGCGTTTTTTGCGCTGTGGAGCCTTTGCGGCCGCCGGGGGAATGATGCGGGCACTCTTGAACGCGAAAATGCAAGTGGCGCGGACGACGCGGAAAATCCGCAATCGGATCAGCCCGCCTCCTGCCGTCGGCGGCTGCGGTGGGATGCTGCGCTCCGTTTCACGCTTGGAGTGCTGCCGTGTCTCGCGGTGCTGCTCGCATACAACGTGGCGGCATTCGGTTCGCCGTTCGCGCTGAACACGAGTTTTCAAAATCCGATCTTCAAGGAGATCACGCCCGCGTTTCTCGGCATGTTCACGGCACCGAGCTGGTTTGCCACGCTCGTGATCTCGGTCTCGCCATGGCGGGGAGTCTTCGTGCTTTCGCCGGTGATCATTGCGGCGGTGGCGGGACTTTTTCGCATGGGAAAAAAAGGGACGCTCCGTGCGGAACGCAGGCTCATCGTCGCGTGCGCGGCGTATTTTTTCCTGATCAACATCTGCTTCAACGGATTTCACGGCGGCTTTGCGGCGGGGCCGCGCTACCTCATTCCGGCGCTGCCTTTCGTATGCCTCGCGCTCGTGCCGGCGTTCGACCGCTGGCCGTGCGTGACGACTGCGCTGGCCGCCGTGAGCATCGTGCAGCAGGCGCTGCTCACGATCACCGATGCGCTGAACCCGCTCGGCGTCGGCGCGCACGCTTGGGTGAACCATCCCGGCGAATGGAAGGACAAGCTCGTCGGCAACAGCCTCGTGTGGCGGTACGCATGGCCGCTGTTCGCGCACGGACGCGCGTGGCCGGTGATTGATGCGAAGTTCGAGGAGTGGTTCGAGTGGAAGCGCGCGAGGCAGGAGAAAGACGGACTGCCTGCCGCCGAATTGCAGACGCGGCTCTCGAAACTGCGCGAGGAAGGCCGCGCGAAAGTCATGCGCGGAGAATCCGAGCCGCTGTGGATCGCGGCGATGGACGGCCCGGTCTCGGTGAACACGCTCGGCATGTGGGACGGCACCTATTTCCAAAATTTCCCCGCGCACTCGCCCGCAGCCGAGTGGGCCGCGTTCAATGTGGGCGAGCTGATTTTCCCGAAGAGCCGGTGGAGCCTCGCGCCGCTGCTCGCGATGTGGATTGCGGGCGCGCTGCTGCTGCGGCGCATGTCACGCGCTGAAAGATGGGCGGGGGCGGCGGGATGACGCAGAACGAAAGCAAACGGTGAAATCACAAGCCGTCCCCGCCGGCTCGCTGCGTCCGTGAGCGAGGTCTCAAGCCCCGCCTACTTTCCGCCAGCCTGCCGCTGCTTCGCCGCCTCGAGCTTCTTCTCGATCTTGTCCGCATCCTCCGGCTTCAGCTTCAGCGCACGCTCCCAATATCCGATTGCCTCCGCGTTGTTCCCGAGCTGCCCGCACACGTCGGCGAGATGATCGAGGACGGTCGCGTCATCCTCCGGCATCTGCTTCACGGCAGAGAGCAGCTCCTTCTTCGCCTCCTCAAATTTCCCCGCCTTGAAATAATACCATCCGAGTGAGTCGAGATACGCGCCGTTGTCGGGCTTCATCTCCACGGCCTTGCGGATGAGCTGCCCGGCCTCCTCGACATTCTGCCCGCGGTCCACCCACATGTAGCCGAGATAATTGTACGCCTCGGGCGTCTCGGGATTCAGCGTGATGCTCTTCTGCAAAAGCTCCGCGGCCTTCTCGATGCGGCCCGCCTGCTCCGCCGCCGCGCCCCATTTGAAATAGAAATCCGCATCGAGGCTCATGTCGCTGCGTCCTTTCGTCTCCTCGACGACGTTCGCAAACATCCGCATCGCCGCCTCATGCCGCTTCGCCGAACTGAGCGCGAGCGCGAGGCCGAGCGTCACGTCCGGGCGGTCGGGAAATTTCTTGCGCGCCTTCTCCATCGTCTCCACCGCATCCGCCGGCTTCTTCCCGCGGATCTGCATGTTCGCGAGGTTGAAATGGTTCCGCGGCTCACCCGCGTCGAGCACCAGCGATCGCTTGTAATGCTCGATCGCCTTTTCCGTCTGCCCGGCCTGCTCGTACAGCTCACCGAGCAGCTCGAAAAGATCCTGCCGCAGCGACTGGTTCGGGTCGCGTGCGAACTGCTCCAGGAGCGGAATTGCCTCCGCGCCGCGGTCATTCGCAGCGAGCGCGCGGATGTATTTTTCGCGCAGGTTCTTCGTCGCCTCGTCTCGCGGGGCCTGGTTCAGCTTCACCGCGCGCTCGTAGAATTCCAGAGCCTCCTTGCCCTTGTGCGCGAGCACCGCAAAGTCGCCGGCCTGCGCGAGCACCGACGCGTCCTTCGGCTTCAGCTCCACCGCCTTGCGGAAAACCGTCTCCATCTGCTGCATCTCCTCGGGCGATGCGGTGCCGTCGTCCTTCAGGAAAATCTTCCGCAGGTAGCTGCCGAAGCCGAGCCAGAAATCCGGATCCTTCGACGTGCTCTTCAGCGCCTTCTCGATCAGTTCGCCCGCCTTCTGCGTCTCGCCGAGCTGCTGGTGCAGCTCAGACACCGCGGCCCACGCGCTGAAATATTCCGGCGCGGCGGCCATCGCCTTCTGCGCCATCTGCATCGCGAGTTCGGGCTTGTTCAGGTGCTTCGCGTACACCTGCGCGAGGTAAATGTAGGTGTCAGGCTCCTTCGGCGCGGCGGCGATGGAATCCTTCAGGACGCGGATTGCCTCCGCGGGTTCGTTGCGCTTCGCGAGTTCCACCGCCACCTTCACCGCGAGGTTCGCGTTCGCCGGATCGAGTTCCGTTGCGCGTTTCCACGCGTCAATCGCCTTGTCCGGGTCGCCCTTCTCATCCGCCATCTGCCCTTCGGCAAACGCCGCGACCGCCAGCGCGCGGTTCTCCGCCTCGCGCGTCAGTTGCAGATCCGCCTCGGCCTTTCGCCGCTCGGAAGGCCACGCATCCGCGTACTTCGGCCCAGCGGAGAGCGGCGCGACCAGCACGCCGTCGCCAGCGGGCACAGCGGGCTTCCGCGCAGCAGGCTTCGTGGCCGTGGCCGTGCCCTCGAAAAGATCGTCCGCTGCCGGTGGCTTCACCGCAGGCGCGGGCGTCGGCGTCGGTTTTTTCCCCGGCTTCGGAGCAGCAAAAGCCGCCCCGGTCGCCGTCGCGATCAGCACCGCCAGCAACCCGGAAATCCCGCACCGCCATTGGCGACTCTTGGAAATCCGGTTCCAGCTCATGACGCGAACCCTAGCGCCTAGCTCTTGTACCGCAAACGCTTCTTGTGGCGGTTGAGCTTCATCCGCTTCTTGCGTTTGTGACGGTTGATTTTCGACTTACGGCGCTTCTTGATGGATCCCATGCGTAGGTGTGCTGATTAGGAGATTTGGTTTAAGAGGGCGCGGAGCAAAGCAACGTCGCACGTTCTCGGCAAACACTTTCTCAGCGTATTCTCACGGCTTCGCATCCACCGATTCCGCGAGCCCCTTGCGCCGCACATGCAACAGCACCGGCAGCGACGCCTGCTTCCCCGATTCGCGCGAGACGGCAAAGACGAGCCGGTCCGTCTCCGGCACCCACGATGCGGCCTTGATGAAAATCTCCCCGGCATCCTGTCCTTCGAGCAGCGTGATGCCGTTCAGCCCGAGATTGTCCACCACGACGCCGTGCGGGAGATTCTCGACATCGAAACGCAGCGCGCCCTTCGCGCTCCCGCGTTTCAACACGACCCACGCACTCACCGTCTCGCCCGGCGCGATCGTAATCTCCGCGAGCTTCTCCCCATCGCCTTGCACGCTGCGCGAAAATGGCGGCGCATCGTTATTCGCGCCCGCGGGCTGGAGAGACACGATCATCGGCGCTTCGCCTTCCAGCTTCACATTCGCGATCTCACCCGCGGCGTGCGTGATCTTTTTTCCGCCAATCTCCGCGGTCGCTGAGATTTTTGCGGCGCTCCACTTCGCCGCATTCGGCAGCGCCGAGATGCTGCCCTTCGCCACGAGGTGCCCCGCTTGGATCACGATCGGACTCGTCACGCGCCAGCTTTCCGGCACACCGGAAATTTCGCACACGATGTCGCCATCGAAGCCGTCCTTCCGATCCGCCGTGAGCGTGAACGATGCGCCGCTGCCGACATTCACCACGCCCTCGGGCTCCGTCAGCTTCACCGCAAAATCCGGCTGCGCCTCGCGCGCGATCAGCCGGTACGCGAACCGCTCGCCCGCCGCCCCGCGGCTCTCGCGCACGCGGACGATAAAGTCGCCGTCCGCAGGCGCAGTGAAAAGCAGCCGTGAATCCGTGCCCGCATTGCGCGAGCCGTCGTCGTCATTCTCGTAGTTCAGCGTGAAAACCGGCAGGCCGTTCGCCACGAGCTTCGTGCCGGGCGGGTGCGGCTCCACGATGTAGCACGGCTCGTCCAGTGAGTGCGCGGTCGCCGTCGTGTCGAAGTAGGTGATGCGCTTGCCGCCATTCGTGTAAAACGCAAACCCGCTGTCCGGCCCCTCGGGCATCCGGAAAATTTTCGTCACCTCGCCCTGCATCCACATCAGTTCGTTCAGCTCCATCTCGCGCCAGTTGTCCACGCGCGCATCGGACACATTCGAGTCAATCGGACGGAACGTGATCGCGCTGTCGCGCACCGCCTGCATGAGCAGCCGCTCGACGGGACGACCATCCGGCCACAGCACCGCGATCTTCGTGTCCGCCGGCGAGCCGCGCCGCGCGGCCTCCGTCTCGATCGCATACGTCACGCCCTTCTTCGCCGTGAAGCGGAAATGATCCGACTCGCGCGCCGAAAGAAAACGCCCGCTGACTGAGAACGGCACATCGAGCTTCTGCGCGCCCACCAACGTGCCGCATTCCTCCGACGCGACCCAATTCGGCGCGTCGCTCACCGGCAGCGACGCCTGCGCACGGCTGCGAAATTTCTGCGCCTCGAGCTTCACCGGAACCATCCCGCTCGCGCCGGACTTCACGGCCACCGTCCGCGCCGCCGGATCGGGCGGGAGATTGTAGCCGACGAGTTCCACTTTCGTCTCCGCGTTCGCCTGCACGCTCAGCGGAAACACACCCGTGACAAACGGCAGCGCGCCGATCGTGAGACTGTAAAAATGATCCGCGCTCCCGGTCATCAGCGCATCGCCCACGGCGATCGTGTAGCGCCCGTCCGAGATGAACCTGTGCGCGATGAACGGTTCGCCGCTCGAATCAAAGCTGCCGTTCGTCGCAAGCACGCGCCCCGCGGCATCCGTGAGCGTGAGCGTCGCCGCCGCTTTCGAGCCGAGCGACTTCGCCTCGCAGTTGAAAATGATCGTCGTCCCCGCCTTCGCCGCAAACTCGTAGCGGTCGCTCTCACCCGCCTTCGCGAGCGTGCCCCACACATTCGCGGGCAGCGCCGTCAGCCTCTGCATCGTCGCCTCGCCGGGAAAGGAGAGCACCGCGATGTCCTCGACATGCAGCATCGCGCGACCGATTTCCGTCCCGTCCGCGCCGCGCGCAACAATCGCATAGCCGCCGCGCGGCAGGTTCGCCGGAGTGGAAACCACGAGCGGCACCGAATCCTTTTCCGGCGCAGCCGCAAACACGCGCACGCGTGCGTCCTCGCATTTCACCGCGACGATCTGCGGAAGATTCGCCCCGGTGAGCCTCACCTCGATCATCTTCCCGCGCTCAATCCCGCGCGGAGAAATCCCCGACACCGCCGGCCCCTTCGGCGGCACGGCCGGCTTCTCCATCGCCTTCTTCTTCGCCTGGCAGAAAATCTTCCGCGCGCGCAGCCGAAGATCCAGCGCGGTGAAACGCGTCGCTCCGCGCGCGTTTGAACTGCGTGTTGCAACCACCGCCTGCGGGAGGGAGGAAGCGTGCGTGGAGCGACACGCTCCACCGCGCATCCCGCTCTTCGGGCCCGCGATCAGCTTTCCTGTCTTCGCATCGTAAAACGCCACCGTGCCATCCGCGCGCCCCGTCACCACGGCGTTGCCGGAAAATGCGAGCGCCGTCGGCCAGTCCGGCTGCTTCTCCAGCAGCACGCGCTCCTTCACCTCCGCCGCATCCCACACGCGCACCGTGCCATCCTGCGCGGAACTCAGCATCGTCGCGCCATCCGCGCTCCACACGAGACGCAGGATCGCCTGCTCGTGCGCGAACCTCGCCACCACGAGCGGATTCGTCGTCTCCTTCGCGTCGGGCGAAACGCTCCACACGCGGATGCGGTTGTCCGCGCCCGCCGCCGCGAGCCGCTTCCCGTCCTTGCTCCACGCCACTGCAAACTGCTCCTTGCTGGGCTGGCTCAGCGTGTCGCGCCGCTCGCCGCTTGCCACGTCCCACAGCTTCACCGTGCGGTCCGCGCTCGCGCTCGCGATCAGTTTTCCGTCGGGACGGAACGCCAGCGCGAACACCGCGCCGTTGTGCCCGCTCAAGGTCTTCCGCTCCGTCGCATCCGCGACATTCCACAGCTTGATCTTCTGATCGTAGCTCCCCGTCGCGAGCGTCTTGCCATCGGGCGAAAGCGCGAGCGCGTAGATCACATCGCGGTGCCCCGTGAAAGTGCGCGCCACCTTCGTGCTCGCGACGTCCCACTGCCGCACCTCGCCCTCGATCGCATTCTCGCCCGACGCCGCGAAAAGTTGCGAGCCGTCCGCCGACCACACGAGCGCATTCACCGCGCCGCGATGTCCGTCGAGCTTCTTCACCGCGACTTGCGAGACAGGATCCACCAGCTCAACGATGCTCCCGCGGCCCACCGCCACGAGCTTCGCCTCCGCGGAAAATGCGAGCGCATTCACCGGTACGCGCGGCGCGACTTTCGGCGCGACCTTCGGCACCTCCACGATTTTCTTCCCCATCTCGCGCTGCGGCGGCTTCGCGCCCGCATCAATCCACTTCACAAATTTTTCCACGTCGTCCGCCGACAGCTTGTCGCGCTTGCCCGGCGGCATGAATTTCTTCTTCCCGTCCTTCACCACCTCGCCGCGCAGATACTTCACGAGCAGGCTCTCTCCCGATTTTCCCGCGATGAGCGCCGCACCGCTCTCGCCGCCCTTCAGGATGTCCGCATGTTTTTCCAGCACGAGCTTCCCGTCCGGGTCATCCGCCGAATGGCAGTCGAGACACCGGTCCTCGATCAGCTTCGCGACCGCGGGAAAATAATCCGGCTCCTCGGCACAAAGCGGGTGCAGCGGAATCACAAGGGCGAGCAACGGGAGGAAAAGGCGCGGCTTCATGGCGGGAGAATCGTGAGGAAAGTCACGGGATTCAAGACGCCGTTCATCCCGAGCTTAGGGCACCCCACACGTTTTCGTGTGTTCCAGTGAAATGAGCGGGCGGACGGTGCCAACGCCAACGGCGTTCCATCATCCAGCCCAGGGTTGGCGCGACGCAGGAGCGGCTACCCCGGGTCTGCCAATGGAAAGGCATCAACCCTGAAAGGGTTGAATTCGCAGCCATGCGACGGAGATGCAACCCTTTCAGGGGTGATGCACGACACGGAACCACGTCCCAGGGTAGCTCGTTCCTCGCAACCCTGGGCTGATAGGTGGAACGCCGTTGGCGTTCTCCACATGAACGGGCTTCACCTTTTGCTTCCCGCATCACTTCGCGCGCTCGTCTGCACGCAGATCCTTCAGCAGCCGCGCAAAGGCGGCCTCGAAATGGTCGTGGTTCTTCCAGTCCGAGAAATCGGGGATGAAGTATTCGCGCAGTTCGGTGGCGAGATCCTTGCCGCTGTCGGCATCGAAGCACTCCCACGCATGGATGGTCGCCATGTCCACCAGCCGCACGGGGAACAGCTTCCGCCTGCCCTCCCGCCGCTCGGCCTTGAACGCCTTGCGCAGCTCCGTCATCACCCATTCGCTTTGCAGGCTCGCCTCGGAGAGGACGATGAGCAGCTTGTCGTAAACGCGGATCGCCGTCTCGATCTGCTCGTGCAGCTTCGCGCCGCTCTTCATGTCCTCCGGCGCAAACCTCACGCGTAAACGCGCATCGCGCATCTTCCCGTGCAGCCGCTTTCTAAATCAAATCGGCCGGATTGTAAGTTCCCTGACTTGATTCCTGAAAACATCGAATGCAAACACCCGATCAAAGGAACTGGGAAAGATCGCGTGATCAAATTCCTCATGGGGAGCAAACCATGAACTAATGCGACCTTCAGCCACGATCAGTAACCACACGATTTTGCAAACGCCACGATACTTGGCGGTGCGGGATTCCTTGCCATTGATTATCGCCTGCACGCGCTGAACAGCGTCACTTGCGACCCCTGCATCTCCGCAATTCCAGTGGCTATTTCCGTGCTCAGGATCGATCCAAATCTCCTCGATATATTGACCGAGAATTCTGTCGTCGGGTTTTGCCCAATCAGTTTGCCAACACCTTCGTTTTTGGGCCAACAAGCCACTAACCTGGCTTGCGATTCCTCTTACCAAGTTATCTCGCACGTCCGACGGCGGCATCAGCTCCCGCGTCCAGTCAACCGAAACCATAAGCCGCTCATTGTTTTTTTGTTTCGAACTCTTGCCTCGCTTCATTGACGATTCTGTCGCGGAGATTTTCGAGTTCACGACGCTTTGATCCACCCTCCTCTTTGGGGAGGTATTCAGTTATTTCGATACCGATCTCCAAGTCTTGAAACCGAATATCGGGTGCCGGAGCTGGTGGCTGTTCAGGCTCGCCCGGTGGGAAGCTTGGGCAAAGTGCTTGCGAAGCCTTAAACCACCTAAGCTCTTTCGCTTTGAGCGCGGCTTCTTGGGAGGAGATTCCCTTGATCATAGGATCGGTGGCTGTGCCACGTTTCTCATTCTCCGCTCCTGCTTCAAAACCGCGAGATGCTCTTTGTTCGCCATACGCGCGTCAGTTGAAGCACTCCGCAGCCCGGCAGGCCAAGCGGAAACTCGGCGCGCATCCAAATGGGGCCAGCCGGCCTCCCTTGGACGAGGAAACAACGTCCGGCTTCGCAAGCCATTGTCCCTCAGGGCCTGACGCGCGGCCTCTCAACCCTTTCGCACGGGCCTCGGAAGGTCACGCGCGACGTTCTGAACCTTGCAAACGGGCCTCCGAGCCCCGCGCGCAACGCCCGGAGCCTCGCATCGCAAGGCTCGGAACCCGGCGCACGAGCCTCGGAACGTCGCGCGCGACACTCTGAGCCTTGCAAACGGGCCTCCGAACCCCGTGCGCGACGCTCTGAGCCTCGCACCGCGAGGCTCAGAACCCGGCGCGCGAGCCTCGGAACGTCGCGCGCGACACTCTGAGCCTTGCGCGCGGGCCTCAGACTGCCGGCCACCAGCTCCAAAGCGTCGCGCTTGAGCGGATACCCGTGGCGTGTGGCTTCCCGCACGATACCTCTCGCTTCCGGCATCCCTGCTCCCAGAGCGATTTGCGTTAACGAGTGGCCGTTATTGGATTGGATGAAGACGCGGCAGCGTCGGTGGAGCGCGTCGCTCCGCGCGCGCTTCTTGCGGCTGCAAGCAAGCCCTGCAATCCGCGCCCAAACGCGCGCGGAGCGACGCGTTCCACGCATTCATCATTCGAGATTGAATGCGTCTGGATCGTGGCTCGATTTCCTTGGGGTACCGATCGTGAGATTTGCGCAACCAATCCGAAAATGATTGCGGGAAAAGGTGCCGGCAAAAGGTAGTCACAAGCACCGTTTCCTTCCATGAACCCAGTCCTCACCCCTTTTGTCGCGCTATTGGCCATCTTCACGACACTCGTCCGCGCCGAAAACGCGCCGCGATGGAACATCCTCTTCGTCTTCGCCGACGACTGGGGACGCTACGCGGGCTGCTACAAGGGGATTGATGGGCGGCCCTCGATGAATGACGTGATCACGACGCCGAATGTGGACCGCGTCGCGCGCGAGGGCATCGTGTTCAAGCACGCGTTCGTGAATGCGCCGAGCTGCACGCCGTGCCGCAGTTCGCTGCTCACGGGCCGCTATTTTTTCAACTGCAACCGCGGCGCGATTCTCAACGGCGCGGTGTGGGACGACTCGATCCCGACCTATCCGCTCATGCTGCTCGACGCGGGCTACGTCATCGGAAAAAGCCACAAGGTCTGGAGCCCCGGCACGCCCGCGGATGCGCCGATCGGCGGACAAAAATACGCCTTTGAAAAGCACGGCGCGCTCGCGCAGCACTTCTCGAACAACGTCGTGCCGATGGTGAAGGGCGGCATGAGCGTCGCCGATGCGCGGCAGAAGGTGCTCGATCAGGTGCGCGGAAATTTCGACGACTTCCTCGCGACGCGGCAGCCAGGCAAGCCGTGGCATTATTTCTTCGGCCCCACGACGACGCACCGCATGTGGGTGAAAGGCTCGGGCAAATTGCTCTGGGGCATCGAGCCCGATTCGCTGAAGGTAAAGCTGCCCGCATTTCTCCCCGACGTGCCCGAAGTGCGCGAGGACTGCGCGGACTATCTCGGCGAATGCCAGGCGGTGGATGCGTTCGTCGGCGTGCTGCTAAAGCGTCTCGAAGAAACCGGCGAGGCCGACCACACGCTCGTCGTGCTCAGCGGCGACCACGGGATGCCCGGCGTGCCCGAGGGAAAATGCAATCTCTACGACATGGGCGTGCGCGTGCCGCTGGTCATGCGCGTGCCCGGCGGCAAGGGCGGACGCATCGTCGAGGACTTTGTGCGCCTGCCTGATCTCGCGCCGACCTTCATGGAAATCGGCGGCGTGAAACCGCCCGAGAATCTTTACGGCCGTTCGCTCATGCCGCTCATTCAATCCGACAAGAGCGGCGTGCTCGACGCGACGCGCGACTGGGTCATCACCGGCCGAGAGCGCCACGTCGCGAAGGCGCGCCCCGGCAACCTGCCCTACCCGATGCGTTCCATTCACACGCCGGACTACGTTTACATCCGCAACTTCGAGCCCGACCGCTGGCCGATGGGTTCACCCGGCGCGGTGACTGCCGACAGCACGCCAGCACTGGACGAACTGGAGCACAACACGCAGATCGCATTCGCCGACATGGACGCGAGCCCGACGAAGGCGTGGCTCATCGAGCACCGCCACGATCCGCAGTGGCGTTCCTACTACGAGATGGCCTTTGGCAAGCGCGTCATGGAGGAGCTTTACGACATCCGCAAAGACCCGGATCAGATGAACAATCTCGCGGGCAACACCGACTTCGCGAAAGTGAAGGCGCAACTCGCAAAGCGGCTCATGGACGAACTCACACGAGCGAAGGATCCGCGCGTCGTGGAAAATCCCCCGCGCTTCGAGCAGCCGCCCTTCACCGACGCGGGAGAAGACAATCCGCGAATGAAAAAAGCGAAACAGCAGCAGGCGAAGTGACTTCCTCCCACGCCTAGAAAAGCTGTGTCGCGTCCGCACGTCCGCCTTGCAAGTGCGCGCGCTTTTCCCAAAGGTCGCTCCCTTTTCAACACCATGACCGAGCCCGCCATCACCAAGGAAATCATCGCAAAGCACGGCCTCACCGACGAGGAGTATGCCCGCATCCAGGGCATCCTCGGGCGCGATCCGAACATCACGGAGCTGGGCGTCTTTTCGGTGATGTGGAGCGAGCATTGCAGCTACAAGAACACGAAGCGCGAGCTGCGGAAATTCCCGACGACGGGGCCGCTCGTGCTCGTGAAGGCGGGCGAGGAGAATGCGGGCGTGATTGACATCGGCGACGGGTGGGCGGTGGCGTTCAAGATGGAGTCGCACAATCACCCGAGCGCCATCGAGCCGTTCCAAGGTGCGGCGACGGGCGTGGGCGGGATCATCCGCGACATTTTCACGATGGGCGCGCGGCCGGTGTTCTCGCTGGACTCGCTGCGCTTCGGGCCGATCCACGGCGATACGGCGCAGCACAAGTGGAACCGCTCGCGCTTCGCCGGCGTGGTGAGCGGCATCGCGCACTACGGAAATTGCATCGGCGTGCCGACCATCGGCGGCGAGGTGTTTTTCGACGAGAGCTACAATGGCAACCCGCTCGTGAATGTGTTCTGCCTCGGCATCCTGAAGCACGAGCAGATCGCGCGCGGCGCGGCGCGCGGCGTGGGCAATCCGGTTTTCTACGTCGGCGCGGAGACGGGACGCGACGGGCTCGCGGGTGCGGCGTTTGCGTCGCGCGACCTCACGGAAGAATCGAAGCAGGACCGGCCCGCGGTGCAGGTGGGCGATCCGTTTCGCGAGAAGCTGCTGCTGGAGGCGTGCCTCGAATTGCTCGCGACCGATGCGGTGGCGGGAATCCAGGACATGGGCGCGGCGGGTCTCACGTGTTCGACGTGCGAGACGGCGAGCCGCGGCGGCACGGGCGTGGAAATCGATCTCGCGAAAGTGCCGCAGCGCGAGACGGGCATGACGCCCTACGAGACGCTGCTGAGCGAATCGCAGGAGCGCATGCTCATCATCGTGAAGAAGGGCCACGAGCAGACGGTCGTGGACATCTTTGAAAAGTGGGACCTGCCCTACGCCGAGGTCGGCGTGGTGAAGGACGACGGCATGATGCGCGTGCTCGATCACGGCAAGCTCGCCGTGGAAATCCCCGCCGCGAAACTCGCCGACGACGCGCCGCTTTATTCGCGCGAGTGGAAGGCGCGCCCGGAGCCCGCGCCGCTCGATTTTTCCACGCTCGCCGCCGTGGACGAAAAGGCTGCGCTGCTGAAGCTGCTCGCGCATCCGACGATCGCGAGCAAGCAGTGGGTGTGGCGTCAATACGATCACATGGTGCGCCTCGGCTGCGCCGTGCTGCCGGGCAGCGACGCCGCCGTGTTCATCGTGCGCGAGGCGGACAAAATCCTCGCCGCGACGAGCGACTGCAATTCGCTCTACGTGCTACAGGACCCGCGCGAGGGCGCACGTATCGCCATCGCCGAGGCCGCGCGGAATCTCACGTGCAGCGGCGCGCGCCTGCTCGCGGTGACGGACAACCTCAACTTTGCAAACCCGCACAATCCCGAGCTGTTCTGGCAGCTCCGCGAGAGCGTCGAGGGACTCGCCGAGGGCTGCCGCGAATTCGGCACGCCGGTCACGGGTGGCAACGTGTCGCTCTACAACCAATCGCCCGCGGGCCCGATCGATCCCACGCCGACCGTCGGCATGGTCGGCCTCATTGACGACGCGAAGCACATCACCACGCAGGCGTTCAAGTCCGCGGGCGACGTCATCATCCTCGCCGGCCCCGTGCTCGATCCCGCCGCGGGCGATCTCTCACTCGGCGCGTCGCACTACATGAAAGTCGTGCATGGCCAGAAGGCGGGCCGCACGCCGCGGCTGTCGTTCGATTTGGAAAAGCGCGTGCAGGCCGCAGTGCTCGGCCTCATTCGCGACGGACTCGTGAAGAGCGCGCACGATTGCAGCGAAGGCGGCCTCGCTGTCGCGCTCGCGGAGATCTGCATTGGCGGAAAACTCGGCGCGACCATCGAACTGCCCTCCGGCCCCGCGCTCGACAAATATCCCGCGCACGCCGCCCGCGCCGCACTGCTCTTCGGCGAAAGCCAAAGCCGCATCATCCTCGGCATCGCCCCGGAAAACGCAGACCGCGTCCTCGCCGCACTCGCAGCCGCCAAGATCCCGCACAGCCGCCTCGGCACCGTCGGCGGCGACCAACTGAGCATCACCGCCCACGGCGCGACGCTCACGTCACCGCTCGCGGAAGTCAGCGATCCCTTCGAGCATAGCATCGAGCGGGCGATGGAAGGGTGACCGCAAAACGAACATGCAGCCAACAACAGTTGATTTGTTGCCAGCAATTCCATACCCGGAATCCGAACAGCCGAAGCTTGCCGCGCTGGAAGAATTGTTTCGAAGATGGCACCATTGCTTCAAGATGGCATTGGGCAGTCATGTGGCAGATGCAATGGTGTTCGATGGGTTTTACCCAAACTATTTTGGCCAGCAGAAACGGATTTTATTCATTGCTTAGGAGCCACGCGGAATCTCTGGAAATAATTACTTGGATGTTCTCTACCCTTCGTATCGCAAGACTAAACTCATCTCTACGCGTCACCTGAACTGGGACAAATTCCACTCACGTATGATTCGTATTGCATGGGGCATCAATCACGGAATGCCGCCGTGGGAAGAAATTCCTCCAGCAAGTGTGATCGGAGATTCCTTCGGTTCTGAACAAGGACTCAGTTTTGCGTTTATGAATATTTGCAAATTGAGCAACGAAAGTGATGACCACACGGCGGATCAAGAAACGATCGACGCCGCGTTTAGACTTTCGACTCATGGGCGAAACTTCGTCAGCGAAGAAGTGGCAGCATTTGAACCACATGTTGTGATTACAATGAATCTTCGCGACAAACTTGCGACGTTGGGAAGTCTTGTTCCCATTGAGGCATCACATGAAGCTCATTCGTTCTGGCTGACGAGCGGCAGTCATCGTTCGCTGCTCATCGACGGCTTTCACTTTGCCGCTAGGAAGAAGGCTGCTGTGCATTATTATGAGCCATTCTGCGACGTGATCCGTCGCACCGAGACAGCGCGCGGTCAGACATGAAAAAGCGCGTGTAGTGGCCGAAGCCTTTGGTTCCCCTGCGCTGCGTGCTGCCTACCCAGGCACCTTGTTCCACTTGTCGAGGTTCGCCTTTTGCGCGGCGAAGAGGTCGTCGGTGGAATCGAGCACTTCGATGCCCTTGATGGCGTCGCCCTGCATTGACGCAGCGCGGTGGCGCGGGCATCTTCGCCGCATGAACGTTTTTGAAACCACCGCGGTCATCGAGGACGCATCGCACCTTTCGTTGCGCGAGCCCGTGCCTCGCGCGGCTACGAAAGAATGCCGTGTGATCGTTCTCTTTGAACCCGAGACCGGCGCTGCCAGTGTGTGGCCGGATGGATTCTTCGAGGCGATTCGGATCGAGGATGCGGCATTCACCCGCCCGCGTTGACGGTGGGCGATTACAGCGGAACGACCAGCCCTTCGCTTTCGGCGAGAGTGCGCTGGTTCGCATCGAATGTGAGAAACTCCCTCGTCGCGAGCTGACACGCGGTTGCGACGTGGAGCAGGTCGAAGCTGCGCGCGCCGGTGCGCGGCGTGTATTGCAGAATGAGGTGTTCGGCTCGGGCGAGTGTGGTTTGCAGATCGGGTGCGAGGACTTCCCACACGCCCTGCCCAAGATCTAAATCGAACGCGGCAAGGCCGGATTGAGCCTGAACCTGTTCCAGCCCGCGCGCGTCACTGTTCGCCTTTCGCCAAACTTCAAACTACACGGCTTGGTGGAACTCGAAGTGGACGAGCGATGAGATGCGGAGCGGGAGCGGCGAGGAGTGAATCTTCTCGATGGCTTGCGCTGATGCATCGCGCGGAAAGTAGAACGCGAACAGAAAACTCGTGTCCGCAAACGCGCTCACAGTCGCCGGTCGCTGCGGAGCGTTTCAAACTGTGCGCTCACAGATTCCGTGCTGGCGAGCGCGTCCGCTCCCCACATGGCGAGAAAGCGGGCTTTGAAATCGGGTTTCGCAACTTGGGGCTTTGCTTGCGTCAGTGCTACTGTGGGAGACACGCGTGCGACAACGCGGCCTTCGCGGCTGAGAGCCACTTCCTCACCGGCTTCGACGCAGCCGAGGTAGTCGGCAACGTGTGCGGTGAAATCTTCGATGGTCGCGGTTTTCACGGCGCAGAATCTACGGATCGCTACGCGTGGCGGCAAGAGAGAGTTCTCGTGCAGCCCTACCCGAGCACCTTGTTCCACTTGTCGAGGTTCGCCGTTTGCGCGGCGAAGAGATCGTCGGTGGAGTTGAGCACTTCGACGCCCTCGGTGACCTCGCCCTGCATTGAAGCAGCGAGATGGCGCGGGCATCTTCGCCGCATGAATGCATTTGAAACTACCGCGGTCATCGAAGACGCGTCGCTTCTTTCGTTACGTTAGCCCGTGCCTCGCCCACCTGCTCCTGCATTTTCCGCAACGATTCCTTCATTGCCTCAGGGACATTAGGATCCTTCAGGGCTTCTCCAACTCATCCACCATTCTCCTAGTCGTCTGTGTGGCAATGTGCTGTTCGCCGAGCGCCTTGGTCCGGTACTCCAGCGCAGGGCGGGCGAAGGGCGAAAGCCCGGAGCACCGGAGAGATTGCGCTTCGTTTTTCCACCGGGCGCGTCATGCTTGCGCGTCTTCATTCACCCGACGAAGAACCCGGCTGGCTCGCCGATTCCCCGGAGCCGCAACACACCATGACCAAACGAACACCGATCAGCTTCCAGTCCGGCCAGAGCATCTGGCCCACCGTGGAAAAATGGGCCGCGGAGAACGGCTACAAACTGGTGTCGCAGGACGGCAGCGGGCGCACCTTTCAGAAAGGCGTCGGCTTCCTCGTCGCGCCGATGATGCTGAGCCTTGCGCAGAGCGGTGACACGGTGGCGGGCGAGGCGTGGATCCGCGCGGGGTTGTTTGTGCGGATCATGGCGCTGTTCCTCCTGCCGGCGGAGATGGGCATCGAGTCCGGCGGGTTCAAGGGAGTGCTGCCGCGCAAGATCGCGCGCACTGCGGTGAACAAGCTGCTCACGGCTCTCGGGCAGCAGCCGATCGGGTGAATTTTTTCCGCGGTGCTTGCCGGTGCAGAGATGACGTCCGGTGCGGGCCATGAATGCGGGCGGGAGAAATGGGCCGGAGTTTTGCCGCGCGATTTTTCCGCGTGAACCGTCCGCCGTCCGTGCGCTATGACTCGCACGATGCACCGTCTCCTCACGCTCGCCGTCCTCACTTTTACCCTCGCGAATGCTCATGCGCTCAGCGACCGCGAACTCGCATCCATCGGCCAGCGCGTGTGGCAGAACGAGTGCGGCGGCACGCGCGAAGGGCTCACGTCGTGGAATTCGGGCGAGGACTTCGCGTCGCTCGGCATCGGGCATTTCATCTGGTATCCGAAAGGCGGGCGCGGGCCGTTCGAGGAGAGCTTCCCAGGGCTGGTGAAATTTCTCGCGGCGAGCGGCGTGAAGCTCCCGGAGTGGCTGAAGCCCGGCATGGCGTGCCCGTGGCGCACGCGCGCGGAGTTTCTCGCGGCGGCAAAAGGCAGGCAGATGACCGAGCTGCGCGACCTGCTCGCGGGGACGGTCGCATTGCAGAGCCGTTTCCTCGCGCAGCGCATGGAGGCCGCGCTGCCGAAGCTCCTCGCCGCGGCGTCGCCCGCGCGCCGCGCGCATGTGAAGGCGCAGTTTGAAAAGCTCGCCGCGAACGGGAAGGGGACGTTCGCGCTGATTGACTACGTGAATTTCAAGGGCGAGGGGACGAATCCCGCCGAGCGGTACAACGGCCACGGCTGGGGCTTGCTCCAGGTCATCGAAGGCATGGAGGACGACGGCCGTCTCGCGGAGTCCTTCGCGGCCTCCGCGGCGCGCGTGCTTGCGCAGCGCGTGAAAAATTCGCCGCCGGAGCGCGACGAGGCCAAGTGGCTCCCCGGCTGGGTCCGCCGCGTCGAAGCCTACGCGCGTTAGCGGAACGACAGGGGAAAAGGTCGCGGGCGGTTCGAGGCGGCCGGAAAAAATTCTCCCGGACACGTCCCGCTCAGGACTTTCCGAACAGGCGCACGGGGGAGACTTCGATGGAGCGGGTGCCGTCGCCGATCCAGATGGCGCCGTCCTGCACGGTGACCTGCAATTCCATCGTGCGCTGCGCGAGCGCGGCGAGTGATCGGCTTTGCTCGGAGGGGATCTGCCAGACGGTGAGGTTTTGTGCGCGCGTGAGTTTGGATTCGACGGCCTTCCACCACACGGGCGTGCTGGATGCAAAGCTGTACACGCTGACGCACCCGACGCGGGAGGTGGTGCGCAGGAGGCGCTTCTCGTCCGGCTGGCCGACTTCGATCCAGTGCGAGATGATCTGCCCGGTGAGGTCCTTCTGCCAGAGCGCGGGCTCGTCGGCATCCCACATGTCCTTGGCAAATTCCAGCGTGCCGCCGGCATCGTCCGCGGGGACGTTCAGCGCGAAGGCGAGGAGGCGGATGAGCATGCGTTCGTCCGTCTCCGAGGGATGCCGCGCGATGGTGAGCGGGTGGTCGCCGTACACGCCGCGGTCTATGTCGGAGAGCTGGACGGTGGCCTTGTAGATGATCGCCTTGAGTGCCATGGGACGTGGAGCAATGCGGGGGCGCTCCGGAAAAAGCGAGCGCGGGCTTTTCTGCGGGAACCGTGACAGGCTCCGGTCGCACTGTGAGGCTGCCTACCGCGGCACGTCGCACTTCGTGAGCTTCACGAGTTCATCCCAGCCGTTGCAATCGCCGAGGATGTCCATCTGGCCGCCCTTTGCCACGCGCACTTCGGCTCCGTCCTTGGGGATGAGGACGAGGATGGTTCCCGAGCCGGAGTGATCCTCGCGGTAGCGCCACTGCATGAGATTGAACGAGCACAGCACCCAGCCCGTCGAGGTGCCGCCGGTGAGATAGATGAGGAGGTTCTTTCCGTTTTCCGGATCGAGCTTGTAGCCGGCCATCGCGCCGCGGACTGCAATGCGCACGCCCTTGTAGGTCTTGTCGGCGCGCGCGCGATCGGCGCTGTATGCGCGCAGGAGCGTCTCGGCGGGGACGATGCTGCCGGATTCGGCGCGCAAGATCGGGACGTTGGCGTTTTGCAGACGCTCGATGGATTGCCGTACGGAGACCGCGTCGTCGAGGCGGCCATCCACGGTGAGCTGCTTTTTCAGCTCGATGAGCTTGGGCAGGGATTCCGCGACGGTGCCGGAGACGAGGTCGTTCATTTTCGTGAGCGTCGTCTGCTGGAGCGTGCGGAGCGATTTCGGTTCCTTTGCAAGATTCAGCTCGGAGAGTGCCTGCTCGGTGTGGATGCGCGTGCGTTCGTCGCGCACCGTGATCGCGCTTTCGAGGTCTGCGATCTTCTGGAACTGGAGCTGCAGTTCACCGAGCTGGTTCTCGTATTTGGAAAGGATGTCGCGGCGCACGTTCGCGATCCTTTCCTCGATCCTCTGCACCTCGCTTTCAGCGAGGCTTGCGCCGTTGGGGACAGCCACGCGCTGGGCATGGGCGTGTGCGCCGAAGCTGATGAGGGCGATGAGCAGGAGGAGGCGTTTCATGCGGGGCGCGAAATAGAGTGCGGGGCGGGCACGATGGCAAGCACCGCGCGCGGGATTCCGCGGAGGGTGTCGCCTGAGTCCGTGTGTGGTTTCCCGAAAGCCGGATCAGACGATCTTCAGCTCCGCGCCGGTATTCGCATCGTGCAGGCTGAACCTTTCGTGGTGATAGGTTGGGTCTGGTCGGAAGGTGAGCTTGCCGGCGTACTTGCGTTCGATCTCGACGAGCAATTCCTCGTCCTCCTTGCGGAGACGGTCGAGGACGTGCGGGTGAAGCTGGATGCGGATCTCGTGGATGTTCACGTAGTACTTCATCACGCGATGCAGGCCGCGCTGGATTTCCACGCTCATGCTCATGGGGCTCTTCACTTTTCCGCGGCCATTGCAGTACGGGCACGGCTGGAAGACGGAGCCGCTGATGCTCTCCTGCGCGCGTTGGCGCGTCATTTCCATGAGGCCGAGCGGCGAGATGGGGAGGACGTGCGTCTTCGCCTTGTCGCGGCGCAGGCAGTCCTTCATGCGCTGATAGACGGCCTGCTGATCCTTGCGGCTCTTCATGTCAATGAAGTCGCCGATGATGAGGCCGCCGATGTTGCGGAGGCGGAGCTGGCGCGCGATTTCATCCACGGCCTCCATGTTCGTCTGGAAGATCGTTTTCTCAACGTCGCGCGCGCCCTTGTTGCGGCCCGTGTTCACGTCCACGGCGACGAGCGCCTCGGTCTCATCAATCACGATGTAGCCACCGCACTTGAGCCAGACTTGGCGGTGGAATGCGTCCTCGATCTGCTTCTGGATGCCGTATCGCTCGAAGATCGGCACGGGCTCCCTGTAGTGCGTGATGCGCGAGACGCTGCGCTTGCTCACCTGGCCGACCATTTCCTGCATGCGCTTCACGCTGTGCTCGTCGTCGCACACGACCTCCTCGATTTCGTCGGTGAGAAAATCGCGCACGGTGCGCTCGACGAGATCGGGCTCCTGGAAAACGCAGGCCGTTCCTTTTTTCTCCTTCATCTGCGCCTCGATGCTGCGCCACTGCTCGACGAGGTACGCGATGTCGCGGATGAAATAGCGTGCCTTCTGGCCTTCGCCCACGGTGCGGATGATGACGCCCATGCCCTCAGGCACGCTGAGTTCGCGGAGGATTTTGCGCAGGCGTTCGCGCTCTTTCGGGTTTTCGATTTTGCGCGAGATACCGCATTGGTCGCTGAACGGCATGAGCACGAGGAAGCGTCCCGCGAGGCTGATGTTCGTCGTAATGCGCGGGCCCTTCGTGCTGATGGGGCCCTTCGTCACCTGCACGAGCACTTCGCTGCCGACGGGGTAGATGCTCGGGATGTCCTTCGAGGTGATACGCTGCTTCTGCTTCTTGTTCGTGCGCTCGACTTCCTCGACGCCCGCGTCGAGTGCTGCGGGCAGTGCGTCCCAGAAATGCAGGAACGCATTCTTTTCATAGCCGATGTCCACGAACATGGCCTTGAGCCCTTGCTCGATGTTGCGCACGCGGCCTTTGAAAATGCTGCCGACGATGTTCCGTTCGTTGGTGCGCTCGACGTTGTATTCTTCGAGCACTCCGTTCTCGAGGAGCGCGACGCGCTTCTCCAGTTTTTCGACGGTGATGATGAGTTTGTTGCCAGTCTGGCGGGGTCCGAGTCCGATGAGTCGTTTCACTTTGTTGATGATGGAAATGGTTGTCTGAGCGAGTTTCTTGAGCACTGGAGGGTGAGTTTTAGCGGCGGCCGGCTGGGGCCAGCGCAGATGGAGGCTGGGTTTTGTTTCCTGGGGTTCCTGAGTTTTTCGGGTTGAAAAGGCGCTGGAAAAAATTGGGCTTTGTCACGCGGCCGCGCGCGTCGGCGGCTTCGCGCAGATCGGGCTTCGCGGAACTTTTCTCGCGTGCGCCGGAGGCAATGTTGGGATCGTCGCTGTGGCCCGCTGTCTCCTCGACCGCGATGTGTGCGTCGGGCTTCTGGTCGGTGCCTTTGAAAGTGGTCGCCACGAGAGTGCTGGCGCCGCCGTCCTCCTTGAGCCGGATTTCGGAGATGTAGGAAGTGTGTCCCTTGACCGGATCCATCCACGCGATCTTCGGCGCATAGCCGCCTTCGAGTGCGAGGCATTCGGTGAGGATTTTGTGCGCGACGGGCGCCGCGACATCGCCTCCGGATTTTGCGCCCTGAATCATCACGACGATGGAGTACTTCGGCTGTTTGTAAGGCGCGAAGCACATGAACCACACATGGTTGTCCTTCTCCCTGATCGGGCGTCCGCGATCGTCCTTGCCAGTCGTCCGCCAGAACTGCGCGGTGCCCGTCTTGCCTGCGACTTCGACGCCCTTGATGCGTGCCTTCGATCCGGTGCCGCCGGCCTCGTTCACGACCTTCCACATGCCCTGCCGCACGGCTTCGATTTCGCCCGCGCTGAATCCCATGCCTGGGAGATTCGCCCGCACTTTCGGTTCGACCGGCACGACAAAATTTCCCTGCTCGTCGCGGACGTCGGCGCCCGCGGAATCCACGACGCGAGAGACGAGGCGCGGGTAATAGGCCGTGCCGCCATTGGCGACGGTGGCGCAGACGATGGCCATTTGCAGCGGCGAGGCGAGCACGTCGCCCTGGCCGATCGCGGTGTTTGCGAGATAGCCCGAGGATTTTTCGAGGACGGATCTGCCGTGCGCGGCGAGCCAGCGCGGGCCGGGGAGCGTGCCGGGGCTTTCGGCGCTGAGCGGGAGGCCCGAGCGCATTCCGAGCCCGAGCGCATCGCCGATCTTCTCGTAGTTGATCAGCTTCGCGTCGCGGCCCCATTGGTAAAAGTAGCTGTTGCACGAGTGCTTGATCGCGCTGCCGAGGCTGAGCGCGCCATGAGCGCCGCCGCACTTCATCAGTTTTTTTCCGAAGATCACGCCGCCGGTGCAACTGTAAGTCTTGCCCGGCGACAGGCCCGCAAGGAATCCGGCGAACGACGAGACGATCTTGAAAGTCGAGCCGGGCGCGAAGGACTGCACGGCGCGATTCACGAGCGGATCGGTCGGATCGTCGTCGAGCTTCTGGTAGTCCTCGGCGCTGATTTTCGGGATGAAAATGTTCGGATCGTAGTTCGGCACGCTCGCCATCGCGAGCACGTCGCCGTTGCTCGGATCCACGACGACGACAGCCGCTCGTCCCACGCCGGCCTGCTTCAGCGTCTGCTCGGCGATGGTCTGGATGCGCGCGTCAATCGTGAGATACACGTTGTTGCCGGGCTGCGGCTCCTCGCGCGAAAGCTCCGCGCCGATCTTGTTTTTTGCGCTGCGTTCGAGCGTGCGCGTGCCGGGCCTGCCGCGCAGCCACTGGTCGTAGGCTTTCTCAATGTCGGAGCGGCCCTGCACGTCCGGCTGATAGTAGGTGAAGCTGCCGATGTCCGGCAGCTTGTTGATGTCCTCCGGTGCGCCGACGTAGCCGAGGATGTGCGCGGCGAGCGAGCCGTAGAGGTACTGCCGAACGGGGCGCAGCGAGATTTCCACACCGGGCAGCCCGATGTCGTTCTCGGAAATTTTTGCGACGGCGTTGAAATTCACATCCTCGAGATAGCTGTACGGCACATGCTCATTCGTGCGGAAGTGGCGCTCGAGCAGCCCCGCGGCGTAGTCGCGGGCGAGGTGCAGTTTTTCAAAGCCGGGGATCACCGTCTGATTCACGATCTCGACGATATCGGGCACCTCGACGTCCTTCAGCATCCCGTCGCGCGTCGTGCGGTAGCTCACGCGGGGAAAGTCGCCGTCGTTCTGCTCGATGAAACCCTTGACCATTTGCGGGAGGTAGAAATCCACGCAGTAGCTGGAGCGGTTCGCCACGAGCGTGATGCCGTTGCGGTCGCGGATTTCACCGCGCACGCTCGGGATGCGGATGGTGACGGACGATCCCTTGCGCAGGCGGTCGGTCCATTTTTTTGAATTCGTCACCTGCTCGTACCAGAGTTTCGCAGAGAGCACGCCGAGCATCCCGAGCATGAATCCTCCGAGCACGTACACGCGGATCGCCGTGCTTGAGAGCGCGCGCATTTTCAGGATTTTGCGGAGCATGCTCATGGGATCAGATCGCAGTGCGCCTCGGTGTGAAGAGCCCCGCGCGGCGGCCGAACCAGTTCAGGAAAAGGAAAAGCGGTGCGGCGAAAAATGCCGTGACGAGTGCGGTCCCGGCGATGCGCGTCCAGATCTCGCGGGGCCACACGAGCGCGAACGGCTCGCGGCGGAACGTGATGATCACGTATTCCACGAGGACCAGCGCCGAGGTGAGCAGGCCCGCGACCGCCGCGTGGATGAACCACAGGCCGCGCAGGAAGAGCGGGCGCAGGCCGTTCATCAGCGCGCCGATCCCCGCGTAGAGCAGGATGGTGCCGCCGAACGGAAAGTCCGCGCGCCCCTCGACGGGCATGAAGTGCATGCAGTCCCACATGAGCCCCGCGGCGAATGCGAGCACGAGCATGCTCCACACGGGCAGCGCCGCCGCGCCGCACAGAAAGACGATCGGCAGCACCATAATCTGGCTGCCGAATCCGGGCACGGCACCGACGAAATGCTGGAGCACGAGGCCGACGAACATCGCTGCGATGAATGCGATCGTGATCATTTTCAGCGGGATGTGGTGGCCCCTTTCATTCCTGTGATCACGAAGACATCCGAGAGTCCGGCGATGTCAACGGAGGGTTCGATGACGGCCTGCCCGTCGAGTTCGCGTGATTTGAACTCGACGATCTGCCCGATGAGAATCCCCGGCGGATACACGCTGCCCGCGCCGCTCGTGAGGATTTTCTGGCCGGGCCGCAGCGGTGCGAAGCGCGAGAGAAAATTCAGCGTCATCGTGGGCTGGATGCTGTTCGAGGTGCGCTGGCCGCGCACTTCCACGCGCACGATGCCCTGTTCCTTCGATCCCTCGACTGAGCCGGCGACCTTGCAGTTTTCATCCGAGATCAAAAGCACGGTGGCGGAGTGTTCGCTGAGGGTCATCACTTTCCCAACGAGGCCGTCGGGCGTGACCACAGCGAGCCCGGCCTCGATCAGATCGAGCGTGCCCTTGTCAATCACGATGGTGCTCCACCAGTTTGAAGGGCTGCGCCCGATCACGCGCGCGGGCACGACTGCGAACGGCGAATTTTTCTGGTAGCCGAGCGCGGCCTTCATTCGGATGTTCTCGGACTCGACGCCGCGCAGTGCCAGGTTTGTGGCGCGCAGCTCGTCGTTGCTCACCCTGAGCTGCTTGTTTTCGGCTTCGAGTTCGTCGAGTTTTTTCAGGCCCGCTTGGTACGCCCTGCGGCGCGAGTCCAGCTCCGATCCCTTTTTCAAAAACGGAGAGATGAGCCCGACGAACCCGCTCTGGAGCCGCTGCCGGTTGCGCGAACTGAGGAGGAAGACAAACGTCAGCGCGAGGAGGAAGACGCCGATGGCGATGAGGTTTGCGCGGCGGTTCATGGCGCGCACCTCCGGAGAAATGCGCAACGCAGAATGCGCAACGCAGAATGCACGGCGGCGTAGCGCGCAGCGTCGCTGAACCGCGGCTGTCCTTGCGCGGGTGCCTGTTGGCTCTGGGTCATCGGGGCGGTCGGCGGATTAGTTCCGCCACTGCCGATCCGTCGCGGTGACCTGCCGGAGGAATTTCATCTCGCTCAATGCGCGGCCGGTCCCTTCGGCCACCGCGCTGAGCGGATCCTCCGCGACATGCACGGGCAGCCCGGTCTCCTCGCTGAGGAGACGGTCGAGCCCGCGCAGGAGCGCGCCGCCGCCGGCGAGCACGAGGCCTCGATCCACGAGGTCGGCGCTCAGCTCGGGAGGGCATCGCTCCAGGGTCACGCGAACATTGTCCACGATGGTGGAAATCGGCTCCAGCAGCGCCTCGCGGACTTCCTGCGAAGTCACGCTCAGCGTTTTCGGCAGGCCCGCCACGAGGTCGCGTCCCTTGACCTCCATGGTGGTTTCCTTCTCGATCGGATAGGCGCTCCCGATCTTGATCTTGATGTCCTCGGCGGTGCGTTCGCCGATCATCAGGTTGTAGGCCCGCTTCATGTACTGGATAATCGCCTCGTCGAGCTCATCGCCCGCGACGCGCACACTCCGGCTGAAGACAATGCCGGAGAGTGAGATCAACGCCACCTCGGTGGTGCCACCGCCGATGTCTATGATCATGTTGCCCGCCGCGTCCTGCACAGGGAGTCCGCAGCCGATGGCCGCAGCCATTGGCTCCTCAATGAGGAAGACTTCCCGCGCACCCGCATGCACGGCCGATTCTCTCACCGCGCGTTTCTCGACCTCCGTGATGCCTGAGGGCACCGCGATGACAACGCGCGGGCGTGGTTTGAAAAGAGTGCGCTTGCCGTGGACCTTCTGGATGAAGTGCCGCAGCATCGCCTCAGTGACTTCGAAATCCGCGATGACGCCGTCCTTCAACGGACGAATCGCGACGATGTTTCCCGGCGTGCGCCCGAGCATCCTTTTTGCCTCGTCGCCGACGGCGAGCACCTTGCTCGTGCCCGCCACCACGGCAACGACCGACGGCTCGCGCAATACGATGCCGTGGTCCTTGACGTAAACGAGCGTGTTCGCCGTTCCGAGGTCTATTCCGATGTCGTTGGAGAAAAGTCCAAGTAAGCCATTAAGCATCGCGCTACCGAGAGTTGAGAAGGGGCGCGGTCAGCACCCCTGCGAGTGGAGAAACCCGCGCGCCACTGCCCGCGAACGGGGGAAATGTGCGAAACTGGCGCGGGAGATTTCATGTGTCGTGAAAATTAGGGGTGGACTTTTAGGTTCCGAACGGATGGGCGTCAAAGAAAATCCCTACAAATGTCATTTTGGTGACGGAACGCGCGTGAGGCGCGTGTTGCCGGAAGTCCCCCCGATTTCGGATTCCTTCTCCCCGTCCTGCTCGTGTTCGCGCTCTCCAAGAAGCAGCGCGAGCCAGGGCACGAGCAGGACGGAGAAGCGGGATTGCAAACGGGGACACCGCCTCGTCGCACGCCTGCATTGCATTTGGAGAATGTCCGCTGGTAGCGTCCCGCGCATGACTGCTCCCATCGTTCCAGAAATTTCGCGCCGATCGTTTCTCCGCCGCGCCGCGCTCGCTGCCGCGGTGCTGCCCGCGGGACTGCGTGCCGAGACGGTCACTCTGCCTTTCGAGAACGGTGAGCGCGAGCTGGTGAAGTATCCGCAAAAGCGCGCGCTCATCCGGCTCACGTCGCGTCCGCCGCAGCTCGAAACACCGTTCGCGATTTTCAACGACGGCGCGATCACGCCGAACGACGCGTTCTTCGTGCGCTACCATCTCGCCGGTTCGCCGCCCGCACGCGAACTGCTGACGGCGGATGCGTTCCGCTTGCAGGTGCTCGGAAAAGTGAACACGCCGCTGAAGCTCAACGTCGAGGAGCTGCGCAGGCATTTTGAACCGATCGAGATCACCGCGGTGAACCAGTGCAGCGGGAACAGCCGTGGCTTTTTCAATCCGCGCGTGCCCGGCGGACAGCTCGGCAACGGCGCGATGGGGAATGCAAAGTGGAAGGGCGTGCGGCTCAAGGACGTGTTGGAAATGGCGGGACTTCTCGCAGGTGCGAAGCAGGTGCTCTTCAACGGACTCGACACGCCGCCCGCTCCGACGGTGCCGGATTTCATCAAGGCCCTCGATGTCGAGCAGGCGCTCGATCCCGACATCCTGCTCGCCCACGAGATGAACGGCGAGCCGCTGCCGTGGCTGAACGGCTTCCCGCTGCGCCTCGTCGTGCCGGGGCACTACGGCACGTATTGGGTTAAGCACCTTCACGAAATCACCGTCGTGGACGAGACGTTCAAGGGCTTCTGGATGGATCCCGCGTACCGCATCCCGGACACCGAATGCGCCGCCATTGCGCCCAACACCGCGCCGAAAAAGACCGTGCCCATCTCGCGGTTCAACGTGCGCTCATTCATCACGAGCCACACCGACGGCGCGCAGCTCAAGGCGGGTGTGCAGCAGATCGTGAAGGGCATCGCATTCGACGGCGGACACGGAATCCGCGAAGTGCTCTTCAGCAGCAATGACGGGCACAGTTGGCGCGAGGCGGAACTCGGACGCGACCTCGGAAAATATTCCTTCCGGGAATGGACCATCGCCTTCGCGCCGAAGACCGAGGGCGAGCGCAAGCTGCGCGTGAAAGCCACGAACACGCTCGGCCAGTCGCAGCCGCTTGAGCCGCTCTGGAATCCTGCCGGCTACATGCGCAACGTCGTCGAGACCGTCACCGTCACCGTCCAGAAAGCCTGAGTCATGAAACGCATTCCCATCGCATTCCTCGCCTGCATCACATCCTCGTTCGCTGCCGACGAGTGGAAGCTGCCGGAGGAGAAAATCGCGTTCAAATCCGCGCCCGGCGCGGATCTCGTGCAGGCGAGCTGCATCATGTGCCACTCGCACGAATACATCACCACGCAGCCGCCGCTCACGCGCGACCAGTGGAAGGCTTCCGTCACGAAAATGCTCCAGAAATACGGCGCGCCGATCGTACCGGAAAAAGTGGACGCGCTGCTCGACTACCTCGCACAGAGCTACGGCAAGGCGGTGAAGTGAGTGATTCTGCGAAATCGGCACGGCTCGACCAATCACAATAAGTCCTTTGAACGAAGACCGCTCAATGTCGCTCCGGGGAAGGAGAGCTTTGCCGAAAGTGTTCGCGACTGCCTTCAAAATTTGGATTCCAGTTACCATCATCGGCGGGCTTCTTTGGGGTCTTTTATTTTTCCTCGCTTTTGGACGAGCAATGTCTTCGTTCGGGCCACATCCATCGGCCTATCCAACTCCGCAGGAAGTGGCCCCACCCGGATTGCTCCTGAGCCTCTTGGCGTTTCCAGTCACACTCCCTGAAATTATCATGTCGGGTTTTCATCTTCCTCGATCCGCGCTTCCGTACGTTTGGGCGGTTCATCTCTTTCTCATGTGTTTCCTCGTCGCGCTGTTCAGGTATCGCCGAACCGTCTTTCGGTAGCGCGCAAGACAGTCAGAAATCAAAAGGCCGGTCCGATTTGGTGGAACCAGCGCCGGTGTTTCCCCGCCTTGCCAAGCGCCGCTTCGTCGCTACCGTCCGCGCTCCTTTTTATGAGCAAGAACCTGCATGTGGCCATCGTCGGAGCAACCGGAGCCGTGGGCATCGAAATGATGCGCACGCTCGAAAAGCGGAAGTTCCCCTTGGGCAAACTCACGCTGCTCGCCTCCGCGCGCTCGGCGGGCAAGTCGCTGCCGTTCCTCGGTAACGAGGTGAAAGTGCAGGAACTCACCGAGCATTCGTTCGAGGGAGTTGATGTCGCGCTCTTCAGCGCAGGCGGACCCATTTCAAAAAAGTTCGCGCCTTTCGCGACGCAGGCCGGCGCGGTGGTGGTGGACAATTCCAGCGCATTCCGCATGGACGCCGACGTGCCGCTCGTCGTGCCCGAGGTGAATGGCGCGGACGTGAAAGGCAATCGCGGCATCATCGCGAACCCTAATTGCACGACGGCAATCACACTCATGGCGCTGTGGCCGCTGCATCAGGCATTCGGCGTCACGCGCGTCTTCGCATCGAGCTACCAGGCCGTGAGCGGCACCGGCGCGCAGGCGATCGAGGAGTTGGAGAAGCAGACGCGCGAGTGGGCGAAGTCTCAGCGCAAGTGGGACGACGTGCGCCTCGCGAGCGAGCATGTGAGCGTCTATCCGCACCAGATCGCCTTCAACGCGCTGCCGCACGTGGACTCGTTCCTCGATAGCGGCTACACGAAGGAGGAGATGAAGATGGAAAACGAGGGACGCAAAATCATGCACCACCCGAATTTCCGCGCGAGCGTCACCTGCGTGCGCGTGCCGGTGTTCCGCGCGCACAGCGTCGCGGTGAGCGCGGAGTTTGAAAGGCCCGTCAGCGTGGAGGCCGCGCGCGAAGTGCTCGGCAATTCGCCGGGCCTCGACCTCGTGGACGATCCCACTTTGAAAAAGTACCCGCTCGCGCTCGACGTGGCCGGCAGGGACAACTGCGCGGTCGGCCGCATCCGCAAGGACTGCGCGTTCGACAACGGCCTCGCATTCTGGGTCGCCGGCGATCAGCTCCTCAAGGGCGCGGCGCTGAACGCCGTGCAGATCGCCGAGCTGTTGTAGGGCGCAACCGGAAGCGCGCCGCGGACGGTTCCGTTGCTTCAAGGCTTTGTTCTGCTGGTGCGTCTTCCCCGGGGCGCTGCCGTGGGGAAGAGGCTTGAAGGCAGGTCCGTTCCCGTGTTCATGCGTCCCGCCATGAATCCGTTCCGCTCCCTCCTCGTTGTCTGCTTCTTTCTGGGTCATCACCTCGCTGCGGCGGAGCCGGCGTGGGATTTGGCCCGGCTTGGGAAAGTGCCGCAGACTTATCCGTCGGATGGGATCAAGTCCGACGACCCGCAGATCCAGCCGCTGTTCTTTGAAGGCCTGCCGTATCACGGGAAGCCCACGCGCGTGTTCGCCTGGATGGGGATTCCGAAGGCGGTGGACGGGGCCAAGGTCCCCGCCATGGTCCTGGTGCATGGCGGCGGCGGCACCGCGTTCAAGACCTGGGTGAAACTCTGGAACGACCGCGGCTACGCGGCCATCTCGATGGACACGTGCGGCGCTTTGCCGGAGCCGAACACCAAGCCGCGCCCGCGTCACGACTTCGGCGGGCCTCCGGGCTGGGGCGGCTTTGACCAGATTGACCAGGCACCGGAGGACCAGTGGACCTACCACGCCGTGGCGGACGCGGTGCTGGCCCACTCGTTGCTCCGCGCGCAGCCGGGGGTGGATGCAGACCGCATCGGTGTCACCGGCATCTCGTGGGGCGGCTATCTGACCAGCATCATCGCCGGCGTGGACGACCGGCTGAAGCTCGCCGTGCCTGTGTATGGCTGCGGCTTCTATGAGGAGACCCTTTTCGGTGCCAATGTGCAGAAGGCCGGCGCGGACAAGGGCGCACGCTGGATGCAGTGGTGGGATCCCTCCCATTATCTGCCGCGGGCGAAGATGCCCACGCTCTGGGTCACGGGCAGCAACGACTTCGCCTACTGGTTCCCGGCCTTGCAGAAATCCTACCGGCAGATCCCGGCGGATCACCGCACCCTCGCCATCCGCCTGCGAATGCCGCACGGCCACGGCCCGGCCGGGGAGGCCCCGAAAGAGATCGCCGTCTTCGCAGACAGCATCCTGCGCCACGGCGATCCCTTGCCCCGCATCGAATCCCAGACCGTGCGGGACGGCACCGTGACCGTGGCCTTCACCAGCAAGCACCCCGTGGTCAAAGCGGAGCTGAACGTCACCGCCGACTCCGGGAGCTGGCCGAAGCGCCAGTGGAACGCCCTCCCCGCAACGATCACCGGCGGCACCGTCACCGCCACCATCCCGCCCAAAACGACCGTCTTCTACGTGAACCTCTTCGACGACCGCGACTGCGTCGTCAGCACAGAGCACGTGGAGATCGCGCCGTAGCGGGAACCAACGCCCTGCGCGCCCTCTCGGGCGCCATTCACGAATCCTCCGGGGCCGACTTTGCCAGGGCATTTTCAGTTCAAGTGCAGCCGCAGTGGTTCGTGGAACGGTGGAACGCGCCGCTCCGCGCGCGTTTCGGGGGGATTGCGAGGCCTGCTTGCAGTCGAAGGAAGCGCGCGCGGAGCGATGCGCTCCACCCTGCCGCCTTCCCGGTGCCAGCCGAGAATCTCGGCTGAGGACGGGGAGACTCGGGAACGCTGGCCGAGAATCTCGGCTGAGGATGGGGAGACTCGGGAACGCTGGCCGAGAATCTCGGCTGAGGACGGGGAGACTCG
>CAIRYQ010000020.1 GCA_903882875.1 uncultured Spartobacteria bacterium
CAGAGCCCTGAAAGAGCGGGACAAAGTGTGCCGCCCTTTCAGGGCGTTGTTGGCTTTTTGCCCATGTCCCAGGGCGGCGTCCGCGAAAGACGCGGACTTGCCCTGGGCTGGCTTGTGTCGGGCCTTTGGCCCGCGGTGCATCGCCGCCCCTGCCAAAGTGCATGACAGGCTCTAGCCTGTGGCGCGGAGGGTCTTGATTTTGCGGTCGAGGTCGCGGCGGTTGATGAGGTCGAGGATTTGCACGCGGTCGGGGTGCAGGCGGAAGAGGAGGCGGTGTTCGCTGCCGATGCGCTGGCGGAGGATGCCGTGGCAGGCCTTGAGCTGGACGACGCCGACGAAGGCCGCGGGTTCGCCGCCGGCGAGGCGGCCGATCATGGCGAGCGCGGAGCGGGCGGCCTGGCGGGGAAGTTCCTCGAGGGTTTCACGGAACTTGTGGGGAAACTCGATGAGGCGGAGGGGCTGGTTGCCGGCGGGCTGCTCGGGGAGATAGTGCGCGGCCTCGTCGTCGCCGGGGCCGTCTGCGGCGGGCGCGGGTGCCGCATTGCCGTGGCGGAGGGCTTCGAGATCGTCGCGCGCCTTTTCCAGCTCGCGGCGGAGGGTGATGCGTTCGGCGGAGCGCTCGTGGAGGGTGCCCTTGAGCCCGTCGAGCTTGATGCGCATCTCGCGCAGCTCGGCAACGTCCGCCGGCGTGTGAGGCGCGGGGTGCGCCTCGGGACGCCGTTTCTTTTCCAGCCGATCCAGTTCGCGGCGCTGGCGGGCGATTTTCTCCGTGAGGTCGCGGACTTCGGCGGCCTTTGCATCGAGCCGCTTGCGCGCGGCGCGCAGTTCGGCGGCGTCCTTGCCCTCGTCGTGCGTTTCCTCGGCGAGGCGCTGTTCGAGGATGTCGGCGAAGGGATCGTCCGGGGGGAGGTTCAGCCTGTCGCGGGCCTCGAGGATGGCGCCGAGGATGAAGGTGGCGTCCTTGCGCGGCAGGATGGGGAGGAGGCTGCGACCGATGAGAATGCCGAGTTCCGCGTGGCGCGAACAGAGGATGCCGTAGGCGAGCTTTTCCAGTTGATCCGGGTCCGTCTCGGTGAGAATCCCCAGAGCGGTCTCGGCGAGGACGCGGAGTTCCCCGGCGGGATCGTCGCGCACGAGCAGGAGGCGGATGCCGTCGCGCAAATCCGGGTCCGGCTCGTGGCGGGTGTGGACGGCGACCATGCGTTCGGCGACGTCCTTGAGCTGCCTGGTCATGACGAAGAACATGCCGAACCCCCACTCCTCCTTGCGCTCCCCGTTCCAGTCGGTGACCTCGAAGTATTCCACCATGCGCTCGAAGAGCTTGAGGCTGATGATGCAAGTGATGTAGCGGCGCCGGACGGCCTCGGGGACTTTGCGGGGATCGATCCGTGCGAGCTCGATGGGCGTGATTTTCTGGAGGCGCGCATCGGTGAGCCCGGCCTCGGGCTCGTCACGCAGCTCGGCCTGCGTCATGCCCGCCACATCGGTGGAGAAATGCAGGCGTTCCTCGTCCTTCCCAAAGCAGCAGCGCTTGTACTTTTTGCCGCTGCCGCAGTGGCAGAGATCGTTGCGGCTCCTCTTTTCCACCGCGCGCCGCATCGTGCGGCCTTGCGCCAGCATCCTCGGCGGTTCGGCGGGAACGAGGTCAATGGCCGGGCTGGCAAAGATACCGAGGGCCGCCGTGACGACCTTCTCCATGGCGGCGGTCGCCTCTTCCTTGAACGTCTGCGGGTAATTCTGCCGGAGGACGGCCGTGAATCCTTCGTCCTTCGCCTTCCACGCCGCTGCCGCGAGATAGACCAGCACGCCGCCCTTGTGGTCCTTCATCCGGGCAAAGGTCCTCGCCTCGGCGGCAAATTCCGGCGGGAGGTTCGCACAACGCCCTTCCGCCCACCACGCGGCCACGATGAAGAGTGCGCCGGCCTGCATTTCCCGCGAAATCCCGCCATGCCTGATCGGCACCATGAGGGCGGCGGGCACATCGCCTTCCATTTTCCAGGCGAAATTCCCCAGCCTGGACGGGTCGCCGGTCAGCGCGGTGCCCCCCACCAGATGCTCCGCGCTCACGCGGCGACCGGCGTGCAGCGCCGCCGTCATGAGCAGCGCAAAGCCCATATGGTCGTGCGCCGTGATCGTCTCCGCGATCTGCGCGCTCAGCGCTTCGTCCGTGGCCGGCAGCATTGCCGCCAGTTCGCGGATCGCGCCTTGGTGAAACCTCGAGTGATCGATTTGTTCGCGGAGTGCGGCGTCCATGGGGTGGCACGCCGAACATTGCCGGGCACGGGGACGCGGGCAAACCGGAAATCGCCGCGACTCGGATTCGCGACCGGCGGCCTCCGCTCCCGCGCCGAGGATCCAGGCGAGGACGACGGATACCCCAGCGGCCCGGCGGGCTCAGAGCTTCTTGCGTTTCCGGTAAAGCGTCGCCGGATCGATCCCGAGGATCGTCGCCGCTTCGTCTAGCGTGCGCGTATTCCCCATCACGCGCCGGATGTGTTCCGACTCGATTTCCTCCACGGTGAATTTTCCGCCCAGCCGCATCTCGGAGCCGGGCTGGATCGTGTCGGAAAGATCCGCCGCCCCGATCTGTTCGCCGCTGCACAAAATGACCGCGCGCTCGATGACGTTGCGCAGCTCGCGGAGATTGCCGGGCCAGTGGTAGGCGCGCATGGCCTCCAGCGCCTCGGGGGAAAAGCCGCGCACGTTCTTGCCCGCGTGCCCCGCGATGAAGGCGAGATGGCCCGTCGCGATTTTTTCCAGGTCGCCGATGCGCTCGCGCAGCGGCGGCAGGCGGAGCGAGATGACATTGAGCCGGTAGAACAAATCCTCGCGGAACTTCCCGCCCGCCACCGCGTGCGCGAGGTCGCGGTTCGTCGCGGAGATCACGCGCACGTTCGCGCGGCGCGGCTTCGTGTCGCCGACGCGCTCGTATTCTCGCTCCTGCAACAGCCGCAGCAGCTTCGCCTGAATCTCCATCGGCAGCTCGCCGATCTCGTCGAGGAAAAGCGTGCCGCCATCCGCCGCCGCGACCTTGCCCTGCGTATCGGCATGTGCGCCGGTGAACGCGCCCTTCACGTGGCCGAAGAGGTCGCTCTCCAGCAGTTCCCGCGAAAGGCTCGGGCAGCTCACCGTGACAAACGCCCCGCCGCGGCGCGGGCTGCGCCGGTGCATCGCCCGCGCGAGCACGCTCTTGCCCGTGCCGTTTTCTCCGAGCAGCAGGATGGTCGCCTCGCTCTCCGCGGCCTTGAACGCGACATCGAGCGTCCTCTGCATCGCTGGCGATTGCGATGTGAGATCATTCTCCGGCCCCTCTGTGCCGAGCTGTGATTCCAGCTCCGCGACCCGCCGCTCCAGCTTCCGCGTCTGCTCGACGCGCGCGAGCACCTGCCGCACCTGATCCGGCGTGCAGGGCTTCGGCAGATAGTCGAACGCCCCGCGGCGCATCGCCTCCACGGCCGTCTCGATGGACGCATAGGCCGTGACCATCACCACCGCCGCCTGCGGGGCGATGCGCAGGATTTCCTCCAGCACATCGAGCCCGCTCTCGCTGCTGAGCTTGAGATCGAGCAGCACGACATCGAACGTGGCCTTGCGCAATTCCGCCAGCGCCGTCGCGCTGTTCGACGAGCATGTGACCGCGTGATCCATCGTCTCCAGCGCCATGGTCATGGTGCGGCGGATGTTCTTTTCGTCGTCAACGATCAGGATGCGCATCGGCAGGAGCGTATCGCCGCCACAGGCGATTGCGAGCACAGTCGCAGTCTGCTGGCGCATCCAGCCTTGAACGCGGCCCGGTATCCTCTCAACGTCCGGGCGATGTCTGAGGGTTTCAAAGCACATGTGCAGCAGCAGCTCGATTCCATCCGCACGGCGGGGACGTGGAAGGGCGAGCGGTTCATCGCGACGCCGCAGGGCGTGCGCATCCGCCTCGCGGACGGGCGCGAGGTGCTGAACCTCTGCGCAAACAATTACCTCGGCCTTGCGCAGCACCCCGATGTGCGTGCGGCGGCGCACGCGGCGCTCGACGCATGGGGCTACGGGCTCGCGAGCGTGCGGTTCATCTGCGGCACGCAGGGCGTCCACAAGCAGCTCGAAAAAAAGCTGAGCGAATTTCTCGGGACCGAGGACACGATTCTCTACGGCTCGTGCTTCGATGCGAACGGCGGGCTTTTCGAGACGCTGCTCGGCGCGGAGGACGCGATCATTTCCGACGAGCTGAACCACGCGAGCATCATTGACGGCATCCGGCTCTGCAAGGCGCAGCG
>CAIRYQ010000021.1 GCA_903882875.1 uncultured Spartobacteria bacterium
ACCGTCCGGGACCGGGCCCCAACCGTCCGGGACCGGGCCCCAACCATCGGGGACCGAGCCCCAGCCGTCCGGGACCGGGCCCCAACCGTCCGGGACCGGGCCCCAACCATCGGGGACCGAGCCCCAGCCGTCCGGGACCGGGCCCCAACCGTCCGGGACCGGGCCCCAGCCATCGGGGACCGGGCCCAAACGGGCCAAAAGTGGCCAAAAACAGGACACCGCCGCCCCCGCACCGCTGAAGAGCCCCGTTCTGAGCCTCCTCTTCGCGATTCCCGACCACCCGTGGGTGGATACGGCGGAGGGGGCCGCCGTCCGCATCGCCATGACGGTCGGGGAATCCGGCGAGCATCCCGGCGAACTCCGCGCCGTCACCACCGAGACCCCGCAGGAGGACGGCTCCTCGGCCATCGAATTCGCCGCGCAGACCGGCCGCATCGCCGCAGACCTCACCACCGGCGCGGATGTCTCCGGTACGGTGCCGCTGAAGGCGAATGAGGGGCTGGCGAATCGCGGGTTTTGCCTTTTCGGTTCAGGATTCATCGTGGCGCGTGAGGATGCCAAGGCATTCGGACTCGGAACCGTCGCAGGGCTTGAGCAGCACATCCGCGAATACCGCAATGGGCGCGACCTCACGGATTCGCCCCGCGACGTGCTCTGCATCGATCTCTTCGGTCTCGCCGCGGAGGAAGTGCGGCAGCGCTTCCCCGCCGTCTATCAACACGTGCTCACGACGGTGAAGCCGGAGCGCGATGCCAACAAACGCGAGAGTCGGCGAAAGTATTGGTGGATATTCGGCGAGCCCAACAAAGAGATGCGTCGAATGCTCGCCGGGCTCCCGCGCTACATCGCCACGGTGGAAACCGCGAAGCACCGCACTTTCCAATTCCTCGGCGAGACCGTGCTGCCTGACAACAAGCTCGTCGTCATCGCGCTGGATGATGCCTTTCACCTCGGCGTCCTCAGCAGCCGCATCCACGTCGTCTTTGCACTCTCTCGCGGCGCACTGCTCGAAGACCGCCCTGTCTATCCCAAGACCGAGTGCTTCGACCCCTTCCCGTTCCCCGCGTGCGACGAAGCGGCGAAGGCGCGCATCCGTGCGCTCGGGGAGGAACTCGACGCGCACCGCAAGCGCGTGCAGGCGCAGCACCCCGGCCTTTCCCTCACCGCGATGTACAACGTGCTGGAGGCCCTGCGCGAAGACCGCACCCTTTCCAAGAAGGAACAGGCCGTCCACGACACCGGCCTCGTCTCCGTCCTCCGCCAGCTCCACGACGAACTGGATGCCGCCACCGCCGCCGCCTACGGCTGGCCCGCCAGCCTGCCCGACGCCGAAATCCTCACCCGCCTCGTGGCCCTGAACGCCGCCCGAGCCGCCGAGGAAGCCACGGGCACCATCCGCTGGCTGCGCCCCGAATACCAGGCCCCCGCCGGCGCCACCACGCAGGGCGCGCTGGATATTAACACGAAGGGCACGAAGGACACGAAGGGGAAGGCCAAGGCAGCGAAGGCGAAAGTCCCGTGGCCGAAGACTCTCGCCGAACGCGTCCGCGCCACGGAACTCGCGTTGCAGAGCGCCCCCTCGCCAGTCACCCCCGCCGACCTCGCCAAACGCTTCACCCGAGCCAAGCCCGAAGACCTAGCCGAAATCCTCGACACGCTGGCAACACTCGGGCGCGCACACCGGCAGGGAGACCGATTCAGCATTTAGGCACGGAGACACGGCCGCGCCGATGAACCCAAGTTGGACCGCTCCCCTTGCAAGATGCACGATGCCACCAGCCGGAATCGTGCAGCCTGCATGGTTCCGGCAGGCGGGCATTTCGCAACACTCCGGGGCAAAGCCTTTCCCTTGTGCCGTTTGCAGGCCGGCTTCAGAACGTTGGCACGGTGCGGGCTCAAAGTGGGGCATGAAAATCCACTTCCTCACTCCGCCGGTCTCCAAACGGCTTCACGGCTGGCGGCGCATCGCGCGCCGCGTGAAGAATGCGCTTCAAGCCACGCTCGTCATTGAATTTGCCCCACGGCAGCGCAGGCAGGATTCGCCCAGCATCGGGCAAGCGCAGGTGAGCCTGATCGCACGATAAGTGTTCATCATGCAGCCATGAAGCAACGAATCTTCCTCGGCCTCGCGCCGCTATTCGTCCTGCTCGTGGCAACCGGCGCATTCGCCGTCTCACTCTTCGCAAAACTCGGCAGCAGCGTGGATGTCATCCTCCGGGAAAATTTCCGCAGCGTGCTCGCCGGACAACAAATGAAAGAAACCGCAGAACGCATGGATTCCGCACTCTCCTTCTCGCTCGCCGGCGAGGAGGAACGCGGGCGCAAGATGTACGCGGAGAACCTGCCCGCCTTCCGCGAGAACCTGCGCATCGAACTCGCAAACATCACGCTGCCGGGCGAGCAGGAACTCGCGGACAAGGTGGAGCGGCTCCACGGGGAGTATGCGGCGCGGGCCGAGGCGTTCTGGAAGACGAATGAGAACGAGGCGCGGCGGAAGATGTACTTCGGCGAGATGCTGCCGGCTTTCACGGAGATCAAGGACACGGCGCAGGAAATCATCCGCATCAACCAGGACAACATGGTGCTGGCGGACCGGGACGCGCGGCATCTCAGCGCGCAGTCCACGCGGTATATGATCCTGGCCATCGGCGCGGGCATCGCGGGCGCGATCTTTTTTGCAGCGCGGCTCCAGCGCTCGATTCTGCGGCCGATCCAGGCGCTCACGGTGGTCTCGAAGGAACTCGGCGAGGGCAAGCTGGATCAGGTCGTGCCGGTCGCCTCGCACGATGAACTCGGTGAGCTTGCGAACACTTTCAACCAGATGGCCACGAAGCTGCGCGCCTACCGCCAGGCGATGGGAGACCAGATCGTGCAGGCGCGGCAGATGACGGAGATCACCTTCTCCGCATTCCCCGACCCGATCATCGCGCTGACCCCGGACGGGCGGATTGATTTCACGAATCCGGCGGCGAACAAATTTCTGCACAGCATCGAGAAAAAGGACGGCCTGCCGCCGAGTCTGCAAGCGGAGGCGGACCGCGTGTTCAAGGGCGCGCCGGATTTTCTGCCGACGAGCTTCGAGCGGGTGATTGTCTTCCGGGTGGACGACCACGAGGTGTTCATGCTGCCGCGCGTGATCGGGATGCGGGACGAGGCAGGCCACATTTTCGGCGTCGCCGTGATCCTGCAGGACGTGACACGCCTGCGCCTGCTCGACGAGGTGAAGACGAATCTCGTCTCGACCGTGAGCCACGAATTGAAGACGCCGCTGACCAGCGTGCGGATGGGGCTGCACCTGCTGCTGGAGGAACGCATCGGCTCGCTCAACGAAAAGCAGACAGAACTATTACTCGCCGCGCGCGAGGACTCGGAGCGGCTGCTTCGGATGATCAACGACCTGCTCGATCTCGCCAAATTGGAGTCCGGCCGCGCGGCGCTGCCTGGCCAGATCGTGGAGCCACGGGAATTGATCGAGAGTGCCGGGGAGGATTTGAGGACATTGGCGGAATCGCGCGGCGCGCGGCTCGTCACGAGAATAGCCCCGGACCTGCCGAAGGTATTTGTAGATGAGCGGCAGATCGCGCATGTCTTTTCAAACTTCGTCTCCAATGCCGTAAAGCACACCAAGACCGGCGGGAAAATCGAGCTGAACGCGGTTCAGCACGATGGCAAGGTCCGATTCTCGGTCAAGGACCACGGCCCCGGCATTCCGCAGCAATACCACGCGCGTCTCTTCAACCGCTTCTTCCGCGTGCCCGGTTCGGAAACCACTGGCGTGGGTCTCGGGCTGGCGATTGCGAAGGAAATCGTCGCGGCGCAGGGCGGCACCATTGGCGTTATCAGCAAACCCGGCGAGGGGACCGAATTCCATTTCGATCTGCCACCCGCCGCATCTGGAGAAATCACATGAAAAAACATATTCTGATCGTGGATGATGAGCCTAATGTCCGGCTCAACTACCGCACGGCCCTTGAAACCGAGGGCTATCTGGTGACCGAAGCCAATTGCGGCGCACAGGCGCTCGAAAGGCTGGAGGCCGCCACCTTTGATTTGGCGATCCTGGACATGCGGATGCCGGAGATGGACGGCATAGAGCTGCTGGCCGAGATGCGCAGGCGCGGCCACGCGACTCCCTCGATCATCGTCACCGCCTACGGCGACGTGCCGCACGCGGTGCAGGCGATGAAACTGGGTGCGATTGACTTTTTGCAAAAGCCGCTCACGCCGGAGACGCTCCGCCAGATCGTGACCGACCTCCTGCAGCGGCACGAACCGGAGCCGGCCGGCCCGCTTGTCCCGAAACCGTCACCGGATGACTTCGACACGAACATCGTCGCCGCCAAGCGACTGCTCAACCTGCAGGATTTCGACGCCGCAAAGAGGCGCCTGATTCGCGCATTGGAGCTGCATGGCAACGCCGAAGCCTTCAATCTCGCGGGCGTGCTCTTCGAGATGCAGGAGGATTATGAGCGCGCGAGCAAGTATTACGGCCATGCGATCAGGCTCGATAAGGATTACGAGCCGGCGCAGCAAAACATGCGGCGCATCCATGACCTGATCGAGTTCGGCTTCAGCAAGGAGCCGCGCAGCCTTGGAGCAGGTTAGCCTGGCCGGCATGACTTCCATTTTCAACCAATCCACCAACCAACAACATGTCTGACATCCCATACATCCTCGCCTCCGTCGGCTTCTTTGCCCTGATGCTCGTCTTCATCCGGGCCTGCGACAAAGTCTAACCGCGCCGCTCCCATGGAAAACCTCATCGTCGGAATCATCGCACTCGGGCTGATCGCCTACCTCGTCTTCACGATCATCCGCCCGGAAAAATTCTAACTGCCATTATACATGAACACCTCAGGTTGGATTCAACTCATTCTCTTCGTCGGCGTCCTGCTGGCGATCACCAAGCCGCTCGGCCTCTACCTTTGCAAGGTGCTGGACGCGGATGGCAAAACATTCCTCGACCCCGTCTTCAAACCGCTCGAACGGCTGACTTACAAGCTGATCGGCGTGGATGCGAAGAAGGAGCACGACTGGAAGGTATACACCATCTCCATGCTGCTCTTCAGCCTGGTCGGGATGCTCTTCACCTACGCCATCCTGCGCCTGCAGGCGGCGCTTCCATTCCAGTCGCTCTTCAACCCGCAGAAGCTTCCTGCCGTGGGCGAACACCTCGCGTTCAACACCGCGGCCAGCTTCACCACGAATACCAACTGGCAGAGTTACAGCGGCGAGGGAACGATGTCCTACTTTTCGCAGATGGTTGCACTGGCCATCCATAACTTCACGTCCGCCGCCGTCGGCATCGGCATCGCCGCGGCCCTGGTGCGCGGCATCGCCCGCCATAGCGCGAAGACGATCGGCAATTTCTGGGTGGACCTCACCCGCGTCACTTATTACCTGCTGCTGCCTATCTGCATCGTGTTTGCGATCGTCCTTGTCTCGCAGGGGATGATTCAAAACTTCAAGCCGTTTGACTCCGCAACCCTGAAGGATCCCTTCACCGCGCAGGAGCAACAGAAGGATGGCAGCAGCAATCCTGTCTTCACCACCAAGCAGGTGCAGAAGACGGATGAGAAAAACAATCCGGTCACGGATGCGCAGGGCAAACCGGTCATGGTGGCCCAAAGCATCCCGGTGATGGTGGACAAGAAAGTGGACACGCAGAGCATCGTGCAAGGCCCGATGGCCTCGCAGGTCGCAATCAAGATGCTCGGCACCAACGGCGGCGGCTATACCAATGCAAACGCGGCGCAGCCTTTCGAAAACCCGACGCCGCTCTCGAACTTCCTACAGATGCTCTCGATCTTCGCGATCCCGAGCGCGCTCACCTTCTACCTCGGCCGCATGGTGAAAAACCAAAAGCACGGCTGGGCGGTGTGGGCGGCGATGTTCGCGCTGTTCTTCGGAGGCGTGATGGTCGCCTGGCACTATGAGGCCGCCGGCAATCCTAACCTCGCAGCCCTCGGCGTGGATCCTGCCGACGGCAATATGGAAGGCAAGGAAGTCCGCTTCGGCATCTTCAATTCCGCGCTCTTCGCCACCATCACGACGGACGCCTCCTGCGGCGCGGTGAACTCGATGCACGACTCCTTCACGCCGATTGGCGGACTTATCCCCATGCTTAACATCCAGCTTGGCGAAGTCGTCTTCGGCGGCGTCGGCGCGGGTCTCTATGGCATGCTCATCTATGTGATCATCGCCGTATTCATCGCCGGCCTCATGGTCGGACGCACGCCCGAGTATCTCGGCAAGAAAATCGAGCCTTACGACATGAAGATGGCGTCCTTTGTGATCCTCATCCTTGCGTTTTCCATCCTTGGATTCTCCGCCTGGGCAAGTGTGACCAAGATGGGTGCGCCTGATCCGATTACACAGCAACTCACCGACGGCACCAATAACAACGGGCCGCATGGCTTCAGCGAAATCCTCTACGCCTACAGTTCCTGCACCGGCAATAACGGCAGCGCCTTCGCGGGCCTTACTGCAAACGCTCCCGGCTATGACACCACGCTCGGCTTCGCGACGCTCTTCGGACGTTTCGCAATGATTGTCCCAATCCTCGCGTTGGCAGGTTCGCTTGCCCGCAAGAAGCTCGTGGCGTCGAGCGCAGGCACATTCCCGGTTTCCGGCACGCTCTTTACCTGCCTGGTCGTCGGCACCGTGCTGCTCGTCGGAGCGCTCACTTTCGTTCCGGCACTCGTGCTCGGACCGGTGGTCGAGCACTTCCTCATGCACGGCGGCAAGCTCTTCTAAGGCCCATCCCAACTAACAACTGAAATTTTTCCATCAACCAATATGGCTGCCAAAATACATTCCATCTTCGATCCGGCGATTATCGTCCCTGCGATCGGCGAGTCGTTCAAAAAACTCAACCCGATGCACATGGTCCGCAATCCAGTGATGTTCGTCACCGAGGTCGGCGCGCTCATCACGACCGTGCTGATGTTCACCGGCGGACAGGGCGCATCGTTCGGCTTCCTGCTGCAGATCACGCTCTGGCTGTGGTTCACCGTGCTCTTCGCAAACTTCGCGGAAGCGATGGCCGAAGGCCGCGGCAAGGCGCAGGCCGACACCCTGCGCAAAGCGAGGACCGAGACCAACGCGAACCTCCTGCGTGCCGACGGCAAGGTGGAGCCTATCCCGTCGAGCAAGCTGAGGAAACGCGATGTCGTCGTCGTCAAAGCCGGTGAATTCATCCCCGGCGACGGCGAGATTATCGAAGGCGCGGCGACCGTGGACGAATCGGCGATCACCGGCGAATCCGCGCCCGTTGTCCGCGAGAGCGGCGGCGACCGCAGCGCCGTCACCGGCGGCACCCGCGTGCTGTCCGACGTGATCAAAATCCGCATCACCGCGAATCCCGGCGAGACATTCCTCGACCGCATGATCAGCCTCGTGGAAGGCGCGAAGCGTCAGAAGACGCCGAATGAAATCGCGCTGACGATCCTGCTCTCCGCGCTCACGATCATCTTCCTCATCGTGCTCATCTCGATGAAGGCATTCGGCATCTATCTAAAGAACGCGTTGAATCAGGAGAGCATTGACTTCTCGATCACGGTGCTCGTCGCGCTGCTCGTCTGCCTCATTCCCACGACCATCGGCGGCCTGCTCAGCGCCATCGGCATCGCGGGCATTGACCGGCTTGTGCAAAAAAACGTGCTCGCAATGAGCGGTCGCGCCGTCGAGGTCGCGGGCGACGTGGACGTGCTGCTGCTCGACAAGACCGGCACCATCACGCTCGGCAATCGCCAAGCCACCGAATTCCTGCCCGCTCCCGGCGTGACCAAGGAAGCGCTCGCCGAAGCCGCGCAGCTTTCCTCGCTCGCCGACGAAACGCCCGAGGGCCGCAGCATCGTCGTGCTCGCCAAGGAAAAATACGGCCTGCGCGGACGTGAACTGCACGAGCTGCCGCACGCCGTATTCATCCCGTTCACCGCGCAGACGCGCATGAGCGGCGTGGATATTGACGGCACGAAATACCGCAAGGGCGCGGGCGACGCCGTGGTGAAGTTCATTGGCAGGAATCTGCCCGAGCCAGTCCAGGCCGACGTGAACAAGATCTCCGGCATGGGCGGCACGCCGCTCATCGTCGCGGCGGACGACAAGGTGCTCGGCACGATTTACCTCAAGGACATCGTGAAAGGCGGACTCGCGGATCGCTTCGAGCGCTTCCGCGCGATGGGCATCCGCACCATCATGATCACAGGCGACAATCCGCGCACCGCCGCCGCCATCGCGAAGGAGGCTGGCGTGGATGATTTCCTCGCCGAGGCGACGCCTGAACAGAAGCTCGCGCTCATCCGCAAGGAACAGGAAGGCGGCCATCTCGTCGCCATGACCGGCGACGGCACCAACGACGCCCCCGCGCTCGCCCAAGCTGACGTCGGCGTGGCGATGAACACCGGCACGCAGGCCGCGAAGGAAGCCGGCAACATGGTGGATCTCGACTCGAATCCGACCAAGCTCATCGAGGTTGTGGAGATCGGAAAGCAGCTCCTCATCACCCGCGGCGCGCTGACCACCTTCAGCATCGCGAACGACGTGGCAAAATACTTCGCGATCATCCCCGCGATGCTGCTGGTCCCGTTTCCTCAGGTTGCGCCTCTGAACATCATGCACCTCGGGCCACAGAGCGCCATCCTCAGCGCGGTGATCTTCAATGCGATCATCATCATCCTGCTCATCCCGCTCGCGCTGCGCGGCGTGAAATTCCGCCCGCTCGGCGCGGCGAAAATCCTGCAGCGCAACCTGCTCATCTACGGCGTCGGCGGCGTCATCATCCCGTTCATCGGCATCAAGGCCATAGACATGATCGTCGCCGCACTGCACCTCGCCTAACTCCGCAACCTCACTTATCCCATGAAAACCATCATCAAAGAAATCACCACCTCGGTCCTTGCAACTCTGCTCTTTGCCATCGTCTGCTGCGGGATTTATCCAGTCCTCATTTGGGGTGCCAGCCAGTTGCTCTTTTCGCATCAGGCAAACGGCAGCCTGATTGAAGGCAGCGATCACAAGCCAGTCGGCTCGGAATGGCTTGGACAGAATTTCACCAGCGCCAAATACTTCCAGCCGCGCCCGTCCTCGGCGGGCACGGGCTATGATGCCGCCAGTTCCGGAGGCAGCAACCTTGGTCCGACCAGCAAAAAGTTCATCAACGGCACTACCAAGACCATCGCGCTGCCCGGCAAGGAGGCCGGCAAATACGAAATCTCCGACGTGGTGGACTTCGACGGCATCAAGCTGCGCGTCCTCGGCTATTGCGATGCGAATAACATCGCCTACGAACTGATCCAGGACGGAAAGCCGGTGGATCAAAAGACATTCAAGAATGAGAAGGGCGAATACGATCAGGTGAAGCTGATCACCGCCTTCAACGACGATGCCAAGCCGCTCACCGTCAAGCCTGCCAGCCTGATTCCGGGCGATGCCGTGACTGGTTCCGCAAGCGGCCTCGACCCGCACATCAGCGTGAAGAACGCGCTGCTGCAGGCACCCCGCGTCGCCAAGGAGCGCAAAATCAGCGTGGACGTGGTAAAGGCCGAAATCACCAACACCAAAGTGACTGCCGGGCCGCAGTTCGGCATCCTTGGGGAATCCGGAGTCAATGTGCTGATCCTGAACCTTGCCCTCGACAAGCTCGCAGCCAAGTAAGCACGCATCCGCACCGCTGAGGCCGGAGCAAGGGCATTATGACGACTGCTCACCGGGCTTGCTGACAACGCAGAAACCCAATCATGAAAAGGCGAGACCGCTCTCGATCGCAAAATGCGCCGGAATCCGTGCAACCCTCAACCTCCGGGCCTGAGCTGGAGCAAGCTGGCAATGGCAATCTAACTTCGTCCCGTTCGGTCGAATCCTTGCGGGAGAAGATAGCCATACTGGAGGCTGAGATCGTGCATCTGAGGAAGATGGGGAAGGTGCGGGAACCGCGAAAGGGCTTTGGAGGAACGATTCAACGTCTCCGGGAAAGCAAAAATCTGAGCCTGACAGAGCTTGCGCGGCTGAGCGGCTGCAGCAAGCCGTCAGTGTCACGTATCGAGACGCAAGAGATTCCCAATGTCAAACTGCGCAATATCCTCAAACTCGCATCCGGCCTGGGGCTGCGGCCCTCCGAAGTATTTGCAGAATACGAGCGGGAGAATCCGCCTAACAACGGGAAGTAACCGCTATTGCGCGCCGCTTTCACACCCGGCTCGAAGTAATCCTTAAACTGCCAATCCTAGGGAGCGCCGGACCCGCATGTCACGATGACGATCGCCGCTCCCGAACGATTTTTCGGAATACCAATGAAATCCCACGACACCATCTTCACCATCCCAACCTACCGCCTGCGCGACGTCGCGGAGACGATTGAGAAATACGACGAGCACTTCGCGCGGAACGGCCATTCCGTGAAGATGATGGTGTTCGACGATTCGAGCCTTGCGAACCACGAGAAGTATTACGCACTTCTGGAGCAGACTAAAACGGTCAACGACCTCTTCTATGTCGGTCCGCGCGAGAAGGAGCATTTCCTCGGCTTCCTGAATCGCAAGCTGCGCGACAAGAAACTCGAGTCGCTCGTCCGCAATCTCTTCCGCCCGAGCTACGGCGGGAACCGCAACTTCACCCTCATATATTCGCTCGGCGCGTTCCTGATCAGCGCCGACGACGACATGCGGCCGGACGCACTGATCGAGAGCAGTCCCGAGTCGCTGAACGCCGACGAGATCAGCCGCGGCAAGCTCATGAAGGCGGACGCCGGCGGCTTCGTTCATAAGTCATTCGACATCCTCACTTCGTTCCACGACGTGCTTGGACGCAAGGTCAGCGAACTGCCGGGCAATTACGAGAAAGGCGAGTTACTCATGGACACCGCGATGGACTTGGAGACGAATGTCTCCAACGATTTCGCCGGCGACAATTCGCTCATCCTGCGGCGCGGTCCGGTCTCATCGAATGCTGTGGTGAAGATGGCGCAGACCTTTCGCACCGGCACGAACGACATTGATGCGCTCGACTACGTGCAGATGTATCTGCGCGACGAATCGCAGCACCACTCGAATCTGCATGACTTCAACGACCTCTACGTGCTCGTCAATTTCCGCCCCGTGGTGACGAAGAAAAACTGGCGCATGGACTGCGGCGTCGCCGGCTACGATAACCGCCTCGGCCTGCCGCCCTTCTTCCCCACGCGCCTGCGTTTCGAGGACTTCATCTACCGGCTGTGGGTCCAGCAGCCCGGCCTCGCCTCCGCGCACGTGGACGCCGTGCAGACGCACATCAAGAACAACTACATGCGCAATCCGCTCGCGATGGATGTGTTCAACGAGGAGCTCTGCACGCTGCTGAAAAAGAAAATCAAGGGCAACGTGACCAAGCTTGATGACCTCTCAATCCGCTTTGATTACATCGGCGAGGTCACGCTGAAGGACACGCAGGAAATCCTCGACAAGATCACCGGCGTCCACCGGCAGGTCACCGAGGCCGCGGCGAGGACGAAGGACGCGCAGCGGCGCCAGGCGCTCACCCTTTTTGCCGAGACGCTCGCCCGCTCGTTCTACGGATTCGAGCCCGACTTCTTCCAGCAGAACGTCACCCGCATCGTGGACGACGTCATCAGCGTGATCCACGCCTCCCTCGATCTCTGGCCCACGCTCGCGGAGATTTGCTACTTTCACAAAGATAAGAAAGAGTTCCCGCAACTCCGCGTGAAAAACAAGAAACTCAAAAACCACAACGGCGCCGCCTCGCGAGCCGGATGAACCATGCCCGCCGAGGACCCCAGCGCACGACCCAGCCCTGATGATTTCCTGCAAATCATCAGGCAGCAGCAACTCGGAAAGCTGAAGATCTACCTCGGCCCTTGCCCCGGCGTGGGAAAGACCTTCGCGATGCTCAACGAGGGCCGGCGACTGAAAGAGCGTGGAGTGGATGTCGTCATCGGCTACGTCGAACCGCACGAGCGCCCCGAGACGACCGCGCAGATCGGCGACCTCGAAATCGTCCCGCCGCGGCTGGCGCAATACCACGGCATCACGCTCAGGGAAATGGACGTGGAGGCCATCATCGCGCGCAAGCCGACCGTCGCGCTCGTGGACGAACTCGCGCACACCAATGCGCCCGACAGCAAGAATCGCAAGCGCTACGAGGACGTGGAGGATTTGCTGCGTGCGGGCATCAACGTCATCAGCACCGTCAACATCCAGCACCTCGAATCGCTGTATAACTTTGTCGAGGAGGCGACCGGCGTGAAAGTGAAAGAGCGCGTGCCGGACGAAGTGCTGAAAAAGGCCGACCAGATCGTGAACATTGACCTGCCCGCCGAAGATCTGCAGGAGCGGCTTCAGGCCGGGAAGATTTACCCGAAGGAACGCATTGAGGCCGCGCTCGCGAATTTCTTCACCGAAAAAAATCTCACGAGCCTGCGCGAGATGACGCTGAGCGAAACCGCGAACTTTCTCGACCGTCGCCAGCGCGAGAAATCGCCCGCCGATCTGGGCACGCCCGGACCGGGACAGGTGATGGTCGCCATCAGCAGCCTCGGGCCGGACCCCGGCCGGCTGCTGCGCAAGACCGCGCGGCTCGCCTCGCAACTCAACGCGCCGTGGTATGCCGTCTATGTCCGCACGCCGAAGGAGTCCGCCGTGCGGATTGACGCCGAGGCCCAGCGCCGCGTCACCGACACGCTGGAGACTGCGCAAAAAATGGGCGGTCTCGTCTTTTCGATGAAAGGCGAGGACGTCGCGCAGGCGCTGATTTCATTCGCGCGCGAATACGGCATCACCCACATCGTGATTGGCCGCCCCGGTCCGCGGAAGCTGAAGCGGCTCTTCAAACTGACGCTCCACGAAAAACTTTTGGAATCACTGCCTGACGTGGATCTCGTTGTCGTCTGAACATCGCGCGACGGCTCGCCAGTGCGCTTGCCGCGAAAATCGGCGGCAAAAAACTTCCCGGCGGCGCTAAGATCGCCAGTCGAGAATCACCTTCCCGCTCATGCCGCTCTTCATCACCTCGAAGCCCTTCTCGAATTCCGTGTAGTGAAAGCGGTGCGTGATGATCGGCATGATATCCAGCCCGCTCTGCACCATCACCGTCATCTTGTACCACGTCTCGTACATCTCGCGCCCGTAAATGCCTTTGATCGTGAGCATGTTGAAAACCACCTTGTTCCAATCAATCACGATCTGCTCCGACGGGATGCCGAGCACCGCGATTTTTCCGCCGTGCGCCATGTGATCGATCATGTCGGAAAATGCGGGCCCGTTGCCGGACATTTCGAGGCCAACGTCGAAACCCTCGTGCATCCCGAGCCGCTTCTCCACGTCGTCAATTTTCTCGCGCGTCACATTCACCGTCACATCCGCGCCCATGCGCTTCGCGAGGCCGAGCCGGTGGTCGTTCACATCCGTCACCACGACAAAGCGCGCACCCGCATGCTTCACCACTGCCGCGGCCATGCAGCCGATCGGTCCCGCACCGGTGATCAGCACATCCTCGCCGAGCACATCGAACGTCAGCGCCGTGTGCACCGCATTTCCGAACGGATCGAAAATCGCCGCCACGTCGTGATCCACGCCCGGCTGGTGATGCCACACATTCGTCATTGGCACGCTGATGTATTCGGCAAACGCACCCGTGCGATTCACGCCGATGCCTTTCGTGTCCGCGCAAAGATGCCGTCGGCCCGCGAGACAATTCCTGCACCGCCCGCAGACCACATGTCCCTCCGCACTCACGATGTCGCCCTTGCGAAAATCATTCACATTCGATCCGATGTCCACGACCTCGCCGACGAACTCATGCCCCACGACCATCGGCACCGGAATCGTCTTCTGCGCCCACGCGTCCCATTTGAAAATATGGAGATCCGTCCCGCAGATGCCCGTCTTGAAGACGCGGATCAGCACATCGTTGATCCCGATCGTTGGCTCCGGCACATCCTGCAACCAAAGGCCGGGTTCTGATTTTGCTTTGACGAGTGCTTTCATGGGGAGGAATTGCTTCGTGCCATTCGCGCCACTGGCGTCACGCGGTCAAGCCGTTTGCACGCGACATGACGGGGCACCGTGAAAGTTCATCACGCATCAGCGTCCTGGAATCACGCTGTTCAGCTCCGCCGGCATCTCCGCGATCTTTGCCTTCACCGTCACCGCATTTCCGCCGCGGAGGAATCCGATCTGCATCTCCTGGCCGATCTCCGCGCCCGCGATCGTCTGCCGCAACTGCTGCATGCCCTTCACCCGCTTGCCATTCACCGTCCGCACTACGTCGCCCGGCCGCAGCCCGGCCCGCTCGGCAGGCGAATCCGGCGTGACCTCGGTGATGATCGCACCCTCCGTGTCCGCGAACCCGAAATTCCGCGCGAGCACCGGCGTGATCTCCTGCATCACCACGCCGAGGTAGCTGCGCACCATGCGTCCACGCCTGATGATCCCGTCGAGCACGCGCCGCACGGTGTTCGACGGGATCGCGAAACTGATCCCCTGCCATCCGCCGGTGCGGCTGAAAATCTGCGAATTGATGCCGACGATCTCGCCGCGCACGTTCAGCAGCGGCCCGCCCGAATTGCCCTGGTTCACCGCCGCGTCGTGCTGGATGTGCTCGATGGCGCTGTCGCTCGTCATCTGCCGCCCCTTCGCGCTCACGATGCCGCGCGTCACGCTCTCCTCGAGCCCGTACGGGTTTCCCACGGCAAACACCTGCTGGCCCACACGCAGCACGTCGCTGTCCCCGAGCGGCAGCGGCTCGATTCCCGGTGCGTCAATCCGCAGCACCGCGATGTCCGTCGCGGGATCGCTTCCGATGAGCGCGGCGGCGAGGTTGCGGCCGTCCGTGAGCTGCACGCGCACTTCCGTCATGCCCGCGATCACATGCTGGTTCGTCAAAATGTGGCCCTCCTTCGAGACGATCACGCCGCTGCCGAGCGACGTGCTCTTCGCCCGCTGCGTGCGCTGCCGCCCGGCCAGCAGATCGTCGATCGTGAGCGGCGCGAGCTGCGTGACGGTGCGCGAACTCGTGATGCTCACCACGCTCGGCACGACAGACTCCACGAGCCGTGTGTACTCCGCGTCAATCGCCGAGAGCACCTTCACATCGTCGAGGCTCAGCTTCGGCGCGGAGAGCGGGGTGAATTTCTCCGCCGCTCGACGCACGTCGCGGTGATCGTAGCGCCACCACGCATATCCCGCGAGGATGCCGATGACGATGAGCAGGAGGATGCGGCGCGGATGGATCATGGTCAGCTGACTTGCGAAAGAATGGCGCGGGGGTTGTCCGCGAGCAACGTCCGACAGCCCGCGTTCTCCGGCAGCTCGAGTTTCGGATCGCGCTCGAAAATGAGGAACGCGTGATTGCGCGCGAGCTTCATCAGATCCGCGTCCTTGAAAAGATCGCCGAGCCGCAACGGTGCAAGCCCGCTCTGCGCCGTGCCGAGCAAATCGCCCGGCCCGCGCAGCCGCAGATCCGCCTCCGCGATTTCAAACCCGTCGCCGGTCTTTTCGAGGATGCGCAATTTCTCCAGCGACTCCGCGTCATCGTCGCTCGTGAACAGCGCACAGTAGCTCTTGTGCGCGCCGCGCCCGATGCGCCCGCGGAGCTGGTGCAGTTGCGCGAGGCCGAACATCTCCGCGTTTTCGATGAGCATGATGTTCGCATTCGGCACATCCACGCCGACCTCGATGACGGTCGTCGCGATGAGCGCCTTCGTCTCGCCACTGCGGAATGCCGCCATCACCGCATCCTTTTCCTCCGGCGGCACGCGCCCGTGCAACAGCGCGCATTTCATCGGCGCGAGCAGCTCGCTCCACTTTGCAAACTCCGCCGTCGCAGCCTTCGCCTCCAGCCGCTCGCTCTCCTCGACGAGCGGATACACGATGTAAGCCTGCCGCCCTTCTTCGATCTGCGTGCGGATGAATTTCACCGCGTCGGGAAGTTTCTCCGGCGGGCGCACGAGCGTGACGATGCGTCCGCGGCCCGCGGGCATTTCGTCGAGCGTGGAGACATCGAGATCACCGTAAAGCGTCATGGTGAGCGTGCGCGGGATAGGCGTCGCGGTCATCACGAGCACATCCGGCACCGCACCCTCGCCGCTTTTTCCTTGAAGGCGCGCCCGCTGCATCACGCCGAACTTGTGCTGCTCATCAATCACCGCCAGCCCCATCCGCGAAATCCCCGCGCCCTCGTACAGCAGCGCGTGAGTGCCGATGAAAATGTGCGGATCGGAATCTGCGCTCTCACTTTGCGGGGAAAACAGCGGCATGTCCGCCGCGTCCTCTCGCCGCGCGCCGGTGCGCAGCGAGACGCGGATGCCGAGCGGTTCGAGCAGGCGTCGGAAATTCAGGAAGTGCTGCTCGGCGAGAATCTGCGTCGGCGCCATGAGCGCGGCCTGGAAGCCCGACTCCACGCACAGCAGCATCGCGCTCATCGCCACGAGCGTCTTGCCCGAGCCGACGTCACCGTGCAGCAGGCGGTTCATCGGACGCGTGCTCGCGAGGTCGTCGCGGATTTCCACGATCGCCCGCTGCTGCGCGCGCGTGAGCGGAAATGGCAGCGATGCGTGCAACTGCCGCATGATTTCACCCGGCCCGCAGTGCGGCTCGCCTCGCTCGCTTTTCAGCTCCGCGCGCTTCGCACTCACGGCGAGCTGCATCGCGAGAAATTCCTCCAGCACGAGATGCTTCCGCGCCTTTGCGAGATCGTCCCACGATTTTGGAAAGTGCATCTGCCGCAGCGCCCATGCGCGCGGCATCCTGTCGAGCGACGGCGGCACGAGCTGCGCGACCGCATCATCCTCCAGCCGCTCCAGCACGTCCCACACGATGCGCCGCAGCACGCGCGGCGTGAGGCCCTCGGTCGCTGCGTGGATGGGCACGATGCGCTTGAGGTGGATGCTCTGCTCGGCGTCATCCTCCACGATTTCAAATTCCGGATGCGCGATGACCACGTTGCCCGCACTCACCTTCGGCTTGCCATGCACCACGAGCGTGTGGCCCTGCGCGATCATCTTTTCCACCCAGTGCGAATTGAACCACCGGCACACGAGCCGTCCGCCGAACGCCCCCGCATCCTCCTCCTCGATCAGCACGTCGAACATTCGCTGCCCGCCGCGGATGCGCCGCAGCGTCGTCTTTTTCACGACACCGCACACGCAAACCGCGCGGTCGCCCGTCTCCGCGGGAAAATGATCGAACTGCGTGCGATCCTCGTAGCGCCTCGGAAAGTGCAGCAGCAGCGCGCCCACCGTGGGCAGGCCGAAGCGCTCGAGCTGCCGCGCGCGCGGAGCCGGCATCACGTCCACTTCGGCCAGCGGGGTTTCCAAGTTCACGCGCGCACCGTAAGTGGGCAGAAGCGGCGGCGGGAATAATTTTCGGCGGTGGACGAACCAAAAGGCGTCTTGCCTCGCTCGCGCGCGCGTGTGCTCCTGCGCGGGCGTGTGCGCGCGCATAATGCACGAGCGCGCACGCACCCGCACGCACGCTCGCGCGCGAGGAATATTTTAAGCGAGACTAAATCCATTCGCGCCTTTCGCGGTTCATTCCCATGCCTATCCGGTTGGATGAGAATCGGAGGGAGAATGGAATTAGGAAGGCAGGAAATCAGGAAAAGCGGGCCGGGAAATCTCCTTTCCTGCCTTCCTGCCTTCCTCATTTGCTTTTTTCTCAAGCAAGCGGACAGGCACGGTTCATTCCGCATCCGCGTTCTTGCGAAGATGCGCGCGCGTCCGTAGCTTCGCCGCCCTTTCTTTATGTCCGACGAACGCAAGACCATCGAGCAACGACACCAGATGACCGACCTTGAGCGGCTGCGCCACAGCGCGGCGCATGTGCTCGCCACGGCCATCCTCCGCATCTGGCCGGAGGCGCAGTTTGCCGCGGGGCCGCCGGTGGAGAATGGCTTTTACTACGACGTGGATTTGCCGCACCGCATCTCGCCGGAGGATTTCGCGCGCATCGAGGAGGAGATGAAAAAGGAGATCAAGGCGAACAACACCTTCGAGCGCACGGCGGTGTCGCGCGCGGAGGCGGTGGCGCTGGCGGAGAGCGGACGCCTCGGCGGGCTCGGCGAGCGGCCGGGGAATCCGAGCAAATTCAAAATCGGCAACCTCGCGGACATCCCGGAGGGCGAGGAAATCTCGCTCTTCCGCAACGGCGACTTCCTCGACCTGTGCGCGGGGCCGCACGTCATGCGCACGGGGAACATCGGCGCGTTCCGGCTCACGCACGTCGCGAGCGCCTACTACAAGGGCGACGAGAAAAACCCGCAGCTCCAGCGCATCTACGGCACGGCGTTCAAGAACAAGACGCAGATGGACGAGTATTTCACGATGCTCGAAGAGGCGAAGAAGCGCGACCATCGCAAGCTCGGCAAGGAGCTGGAGCTTTTCACGTTCGACGACGACGTGGGCCCCGGCCTGCCGCTGTGGCTGCCGCGCGGCACGGTGCTGCTGGAGGAGCTCGAAAAGCTCGCGAAGGAAACGGAGTTCGCCGCCGGCTACGACCGCGTGCGCACGCCGCACCTCGCGCGGGAGAACCTGTATCTCACGAGCGGGCATCTGCCGTATTACGCGGAGAGCATGTTCCCGCCGATGCGACTTTTGGATAGTGGTCCAATTAAGACCTCTATCATTAGTTCCGACACAAACCGGGATGCTTACATTCGGGTGCGGGCGGAAAAATTCGCCGATAAAGTCATGGCGGCATCTGAAACATGGGAGACGCCAGCTGATTTGGCCGAGAATTTCTGGAAGAGTTTGGACGAGAAACAGATCAACGAATGCGATAAAGACGCGCGAGAGGAATACGCGATGAACCTGCTGCAAGGGTTGTTGGCCCCAAAAGAAGATCGCTACTACCTCAAGGCCATGAACTGCCCGCACCATCACAAGCTCTTCGGGGCGGTGCCGCGCAGTTACCGCGACCTCCCGCTGCGCCTCGCCGAATACGGCACCTGCTATCGCTACGAGCAGAGCGGCGAACTTTTCGGCCTCATGCGCGTGCGCTCCATGCAGATGAACGACGCGCACATTTATCTCACCGAGGAACAGTTCGAGTCCGAGTTCAATGCCGTGAACGAGATGTATCTCAAGTATTTCAAAATCTTCGGCATCGAGAAATACCTCATGCGCTTCTCCACGCACGACCCGGCGAAGCTCGGCCAGAAGTTCGTGGACAACTCCGCGCTGTGGCTGAAGACCGAGGACATGGTGCGCGGCGTCCTCCAGCGCAGCGGCATCAACTACGTCGAGGTGCCGAACGAGGCCGCGTTCTACGGCCCGAAGATCGACGTGCAGGTGTGGAGCGCCATCGGCCGCGAATTCACCATCGCGACGAATCAGGTGGACTTCGCCGTGCCCGCGAAATTCGGCCTCACCTACCGCGACCGCGACAACACGGACAAGACGCCGCTCTGCATCCACCGCGCGCCGCTCGGCACGCACGAGCGTTTCATCGGCTTCCTGATAGAACACTACGCCGGCAATTTCCCGCTCTGGCTCGCGCCCGAGCAGGTGCGCGTGCTCACGTTCGGCGCGGAAGAACCGCTCGTGGTCGCCGCCAAGGCGCTGGTCGCCGAACTCCGCGCCGAAGGCGTGCGCGCCGCGCTCGACATCACGTCCGACCCCATCAAGGCGAAGGTCGCGAACGCCGAGCAGATGAAAGTCCACCACATGCTCGTCATCGGCCCCCGCGATCTCGAAGCCGGGAACGTGAGCGTGCGAGTCCACGGCAAAGGCCACCTCGGCGCGAAGCCGCGCGGGGAAGTGGTCGCGGACATCCTCGCGGCGATCAAGGAACGGCGTGCATGAGCCCTGCGCGTGCCATCTTCGCAGCAGTCTGCATCGCCACGCGGGCGTTGGCGGAACCGAATGAATCGCCGGAAAAGCTGAAGGCTGCGGAAGTCGCGGTGCAGGCCAAGCTCGGGGAGTTCGCGAAACATCCGGATCGGGTTTCGCTCCTGCAGGAAGCGCAAAAAGTGGCGGCGTGCCTGAATCCCCGCGGAGGGAAGGAGAGCCTGAGCGCGCTCGATGAAGGTTCGCTGCGTCTGCAGTTGAAGGTGCTCCTCGCCTTCTCCGCCGCACGCGATCCGCATTTCGATCGGAACGATCGGGTGAACATTCCCACGCTCAACGTCACCCCTCCGCTAAACAGATCCAAGGGCCCGACGGCGGTCGGCATGGATCCGAAAGGGATCGCCGATCCCGAGGACCGCAAAGCCTACGAGGACGCGATAGCCGCCAACCAGCGGCGCATCGAAAAGGTGAATCGTGAAATGGATCTCTCCCGCGGCGTGGACTACGCCTTGGTGAACATCTGGATTTTTGTGAAGGGCGGCGGCTTCCCTGAGCACTCCGTCGCGAGAAAGAGTGCGTTTGATCTTGTTGAAAAGACGATCACCGATCCCGCCATCCTCGCACGGCTGAAATCGGACACGATGCCGGGGCTCACCTGGTAAGCTTGGAACCGTTCCGGCAGTGGGATTACCGTCCGCGGACTTTGTTTTCGTTCCGGCGCTCCGGCGCCTTGTGCTTGGTTGCCCGCACGGATTTTTTCGTGATCTTCGCGCCCTTGGGATTTTCGCCTTTGTCGGGCTTTGCGTCGGCTTTGCTTTTCTTTGCAGGGGTAGTTTTGGCCATCCGTGGAGGATAAGCTCCCATGCGGCGCAAGCGAGCATTATTCCCCGAGAGTGCCTCCCGATCCACAGCCGAGATTCTCGGCTAACGATCCCGAGACTCCCCAGCGCTGGCCGAGATTCTCGGCTGACGATCCAGAGACTCCCCCACGCTGGCCGAGATTCTCGGCTGACGATCCAGAGACTCCCCCACGCTGGCCGAGAATCTCGGCTAACGATCCCGAGACTCCCCAGCGCTGGCCGAGATTCTCGGCTGACGATCCAGAGACTCCCCCACGCTGGCCGAGAATCTCGGCTAACGATCCCGAGACTCCCCAGCGCTGGCCGAGAATCTTGGCTGACGATCCGGAGACTCCCCGGCGCTGGCCGAGATTCTCGGCTGGCGATCCCGAGCCTCCCCATCGCTGGCCGAGATTCTCGGCTGACGACCCCGAGACTCCCCGACGCTGGCCGAGATTCTCGGCTGGCGCTTCTCAGGGTAGAAATCAGCGCTTTTCCTGATCTATTCGCCAAAAGGCTCGTCCGGTTGCCGAATGCCGAATAAAAGGCGGGGATGTCTCCGATCCTCAGCGTCTCGCAACGGTTGTTCCAAGGTCTCCTCCCACGGCTGGCATTCGCGCTGGTTTGCCTGATGGCATCCGGCATGCCCGCACCGGCGGGCCCGGCATCGGCGAAGGCGGAGCCGGTGCTCGGCACCTATCACTGGCCGAATGGCACAGCGGGCGTGGATGCCTTTGCCGCGTGGCTCGGACGCGAGGTGGTGTGGGGGCTGGACTTTGTCGGCGGCGAGTCGTGGTCGAATGTCGGCTGGCCGGTGTTCTGGCTGGAGCATTGGTCGAAGTGGGTGAAGGCGAAGCCGGGTCGCAGGTTCGTGCTTTCCATCCCGATCCTCGCGGGACCGGTGGACGGCAGCGGGCCGAAGCAGGGCGATGTGGGAGTGGGCGTTGCCGTGTCCCTCGAAAAAGGAGCGGCGGGCGAATACAACATCCACTTTCAGCAGCTCGCGGAGAACCTCGTGAAACACGGACTCGCGGACACGATCCTGCGGCCCGCGTGGGAATTCAATGGCGACTGGTATGCGTGGCGCGCGAAGGGGAAGACCGCGGCGTTCGCGGAATACTGGCGGCAGATCGTGAAGACCATGCGCGCGGTGCCGGGCGCGGGGACGCTGAAGTTTTGCTGGAATCCGACGCTCGGCGACCAGCAGTTCCCCGCCGACGAGGCGTGGCCCGGCGATGCGTTCGTGGATTACGTCGGCGTGGATGTGTACGACGAGACGTGGCACGAGGGAACGTATCCGTGGCCTGCGGATGCGGACGCGGCGGAAATCGCGCGGCGGCAAAAGAAGTCGTGGGACGAGTGGATCATCGCCAGCCCGCGCGGGCTGGCGTTCTGGGTGAAGTTTGCGAAGGAGCACGGGAAGCCGCTGGCGATTCCCGAGTGGGGGCTGGTGTGGGCGTCACACAATCACGGCGGCGGCGACGACGTGCATTTCATCGAGCAGATGCACGCGTTCATCACCGACCCGAAGAACAGCGTCGCCTTCCACTGCTACTTCGACATCAACGAGAGCGACCACGGCCACCAGCTTTCGCCCGGCGTCACCGGCGCGGGGAGCACGGGGAAGGAGGAGGGCACGAAGTTTCCAAAATCCGCAGCGCGGTTTCGCGAGCTGTTCGGCGCGGGGAAGTAGGTGGAGCGGGCGCTCCGCGCACGCTTCCGCATGAGTCTGGAAGCGGGGCTTGCAGGTGCATACCCCGCAAAACGCGCCCGGAGGTCGCGTTCCACCTCGGGAGTCGCACGGGTTTTTCATTGGCGGACGGCGATGCCGCCCGTATCGGTGCGCGCACTTTCACCAAGGAAGACCCGCACCATGGAACTCGATCTCGAAGGAAAACACCGCGACCGCGCCTATGCGCTCCTCGCCTCGCTCGTCACGCCGCGGCCCATCGCATGGGTCACCACACTCGGGCCGGATGGCGTGGTGAATGCCGCGCCGTTCAGCTTCTTCAATGTGCTCGGCGCGAATCCGCCCATCGTCGGCTTCTGCCCCGGCGACCGCGAGGACGGCACGCCGAAGGACACCGCGCGCAATGTCCGGCTCACGCATGAGTTCGTCGTGAACCTCGTGGATGAATCCGTCGCCGAGGCGATGAACCAGACTGCGGCCTCGCTGCCATACGGCGTGAGTGAACTCACCGTCGCGGGACTCACGACCGCGCCGTCCTCCGTGGTGAAGCCGCCGCGCATCGCGGAATCACCCGCGAGTCTGGAATGCACCGAGTGGGGGACGCTGCAAATCGGCGGCAACCGGCTCATCATCGGCCTCGTGAAACGCATCCATGTGCGGGATGAATTTTTCGACCCGGAGAAGCTGCGCATCCGCAGCGAGAAGCTGCACCTCATCGGCCGCATGGCGAGCCCGCACTGGTACTGCCGCACAGGGGACAGATTCGAGATGATCCGGCCGGATTAGCCGTTCAGTTGCGCCGGGGCGGAGGGGTTCCGTAAGTGCCCGATTGCGCCCGTGTCGTCCTTGGCCGCGGACGGAATGAGACGGCTACATTTGAACTAACACGACCGGCGGGCTGCGGTAGCCTTCAAAGCATGGCTCCGCTCAGAAACATCTCTTTCCTCGTGCTCGCGTCGGTCGTTGCCGCATCGGCGGCGGGCGTGGATTTCCAGCGCGACATTCAGCCGCTGTTTGCGGAGCACTGCTACGAGTGTCACGGGCCGGATGCGCAGAAGGGCGGGCTGAATCTCACGACGCGCGCGGGGGCGATGAAGGTTTTGGAAAGCGGAGTTGCTGCGTTTGTGCCGGGGCATCCCGAAAAGAGCGAGGCGCTGACGCGGCTGCTAACGACAGACGAGGACGATGTGATGCCGACGAAGAAGAAGGCGAAGCGTCCGACGAAGGAGCAGATCGAGCTTTTGAAAAAGTGGATCGCGTCGGGCGCGGAGTGGACGCAGCACTGGGCATACAAGCCGGTCGTGCGCGTGAAGGTGCCGGAGGTGAAGGATGCGGGTTGGTCGCGGAATGATATGGACCGTTTCATCCGCGCGCGGCTGGAGCGTGAGGGCATCAAGCCTTCGCCGGTTGCGGATGCCTTCACTTTGTGTCGCCGGCTTTATCTCGACCTCACGGGGCTGCCGCCACCGCCGGAGGAGGCGGATGAATTTGCGAAGGCGGCGGCGAAGGATCGGCAGAAGGCTGTCGAGGCGCTGACGGATCGGCTGCTCGCGTCGCCGCGTTTTGGTGAGCGTTGGGGGCGGCACTGGCTGGACAAGGCGCGCTTTGCGGACAGCGATGGCTACGAAAAGGATCGTCCGCGCCCGGACGCGTGGCGCTATCGCGACTGGGTGATTGCGGCGGTGAACAGCGACATGCCGTTCGATCAATTCACCATCGAGCAGCTCGCGGGCGATCTGCTGCCGAATGCGACGCCGGAGCAGAAACTCGCGACCGCCTTTCACCGGCAGACGCTCACGAACACTGAGGGCGGCACGGACCAGGAGCAGTTCCGCAACGAGGCGGTGTTCGATCGCACGGAGACGACGGGCGCGGTGTGGCTCGGGCTCACGGTCGGCTGCGCTCGATGCCACACGCACAAATACGATCAGATTTCGCAGCGCGAATACTACCAGCTCTTCGCGTTCTTCAACAACGGCGACGAGACGCTCACGAAGGTCGGTGCATCGGCGTCGGCGCTGGCGGAGTTTGAGAAGAAGAACGCGGCGCACGCGAAGAAGCTGCGCGCGTTGCAGGACAAACTCGCGAAGGCGCGCGAGCCGCTCTTCGACAAGCTGCTCGATTGGGAAAAGGAAACGAACGCGCGCCTCGCAGCAGCGGGCAAGAACAAGCCTGAGCCTGAGCCGCTCATGCTTGCTTCGGTGACGAGTGATGGCGGGACGACGTTCATGCAGCGCGAGGATCGCTCGTGGACGGCGACAAGCCCGGCGAAGGACAAGGAAGTTTACACGCTCGTCGCCGAGCTGCCCGCCGCGCAGATCAGCGCGCTGCGGCTCGAAGTGGTTGCGGACACTGCCTTCCCGAACGAAGGGCCGGGCCGCAGCAAGACGGGCAACTTCGTGCTTTCCGAAATTGCCGTGTGGACCGACGCCGGGACGGTCGAACTGCATTCGCCGATGGCGGACTTCAGTCAGAAAAACATGCCCGTGACCGCGGCGATTGATGGCAGGAGCCCCAAGAACGAGAAGGGCTGGGGCATCGGCGGCGCGATCGGAAAATCGCACGACGCGACGTTCCGCTTCGTGCGCCCGGTGGATGGCGCGAAGACGCCGCGCCTCACCGTCATGCTCTCACAGCAATACGGGAAGGCGCACACCATCGGGCGGTTTCGGCTCGTCGGCATCGAGGGCGAGACGAGCGACAGCATCGTGCCGCTCGCGCTGAAGCAACTGCTCGCCATCGGCTCGGAGAAATGGACGAACGAATCGCGCGAGCAGATCGTGGACTGGCTCGTGAAGTTCGATCCCGCCGCGTCGGCTGCGGCCGAAAAACTCGAGGCCGCCGAGGAAAGCGGGCCGAAGCCGCCGCTGATGGACGTGCGGGTGATTTCGCAACGCACCACTCCGCGTGACACCCGTGTCTTGCACCGGGGAGAGTTCCTTTCGCCGACCGATCCTGTGAAGCCGGGCACGCTTGCAACATTGCCACCGCTGCGTTCACGCAATGGCAGCGGCACGTTGCCTGACCGGCTCGACTTCGCGCGCTGGCTCGTGAACCGCGAGAATCCGCTGACGGCGCGCGTGACGGTGAACCACATCTGGGCGCAGCTTTTCGGCACGGGAATCGTGCGGACGGAGAATGACTTCGGCGTACGCGGCGAGCCGCCGTCGCATCCCGAGCTGCTCGACTGGCTCGCGGATGAGTTCGTCGCGAAGGGTTGGAGCCGGAAGCAGATGATCCGGCTGCTCGTCACGAGCGCGACGTATCAGCAGAGCGCGGCGCAGCGGCCCGAACTGCGCGACACGGACCCGCTGAACCGGCTGCTCGCGCGGCAGGCGCGCATCCGCGTCGAGGGCGAGGTCGTGCGCGACCTGCATCTCGCGGCGAGCGGATTGCTCTCGGGGAAAATCGGCGGGCCGAGCGTGTTTCCGCCGATGCCGCCCGAGGTCGCGGCGCTCAGTTACGCGAACAATTTCAAATGGAGCGAGAGCAGCGGCGAGGATCGCTACCGCCGCGGGATGTACACGTTCTTCAAGCGCACCGCACCGCATCCGGACCTGACGACCTTCGACTGCCCGGATGCCAACATCGCGTGCGTCACGAGGACCGTCTCCGACACGCCGCTGCAGGCGCTCACGACGCTGAACGCGCAGGTGTTCGCCGATGCCGCGCGCGCACTCGCCGCGCGCGTGCTGCGCGAGGTGCCCGGCGATGATGCGCCGCGCGTGGAGCGTGCGTTCCGCCTGTGCCTCGCGCGTCCGCCGACCGGCGCGGAGACTTCGCGGCTCATGTCACTGCTCAGCCAGGCCCGCGCATTCTACGCCGCAAATCCCGCCGAGGCGAAGAAGCTCATCGCAAACGCGAAGGAAGCGAACGCCGCGGAACTCGCCGCATGGACGGCGATGACGCGCATCGTGATGAACACGGATGAGTTCATCACGCGGAACTGAGCGGTGACGCGAGCTGCCATTCCAAAGTCAGATCGCGTCTCGTTCCACTCGAAAACAGAGGGGCAAAAATCAGTGTCCCGCGCAGCGTTCTTCTGGTAATCCCCTGAAACACATGCCCAACAATCAAATTCAAGAAGTGCTGGATGAAATCAGCTTCGTAGAAAACGTTTTTCGAAAGCTGCTCAAAATCCTCCCTTCATTCGACGTCACGAACGAAAAAGTCTTGCCCTACGGTCTCAAGCCACACACACGTTCCGTTAGTTGGTTGGTTGAGCAGGTGATTACGCAGCAAACCAAATATAATGCCAAGGCGCTCGGACTGACGGATGTTAATTTTGATTTTCCAGATACTTGCCTTCATGACTGTGAACTAATTCATCGTGGCAAGAGCTATTTCGTGAATGTCAAGATTCACAGCATGGCGGGCAAGGAAAACAAGAACGACATCGCTGCCGTGGAAAAACTCTACATGCAGTATTCTGCCGAACCAAGCTATAACCTGATTTACGCCTGCTTCGGAATACACTTCCAGAATATTCATATCCGATTTGACCCGGCATATTTGAATCTGTTTTCGCCGCAGTTCCTTCCAATATACGTCAATCCCCGCAACGACAAGATTCAAGCCCTCTATCATCACCAGCCTGTACCCCGGTAACGCGAGGAGTTCCTCGAACTATTGCGGCAGAACTCCAAGAGTATTGTCTTGAAGAAAAAATGAAGACACCGATGGAACAACTGCAAAACCGCATCTTCAACGAGGATGCCTTGGAGGGAATAGCTCGGATTCCTGATGGGGTGTTGGATCTTGTCGTCACAGACCCACCATACTGCCTTGGCAAGGATTACGGCAATGATTCGGATAAACTCGACCCGGAGGCGTATCTGGAATGGAGCAAGCTGTGGATTGACGCAGTGGTTCCGAAGCTCAAGCGCAACGGCTGCCTTTATGTATTTGTAACTTGGCGCTATTCGCCGGAACTATTTTGTTATCTCAAGAAGGAGCTGATCATGCTCAACGAAATTGTCTGGGACAGAAAGGTGCCCAGCATGGGAGGCAGCACCCGGCGATTTTCATCCGTGCATGACACCATTGGTTTTTTTGCCAAGGCCAAGGATTACCATTTCGACATTGATGCGATTCGCATTCCTTACGACGAGGAAACAAAGAAGGCGCGTTCGCGCTCCATATTTGTCGGCAAGAAGTGGCTGGAGGTCGGGTATAACCCGAAAGACGTTTGGGCCGTCTCCCGCCTGCACGCGATTCACTCTGAGCGTGTGAACCATCCTACGCAGAAGCCTTTGGAAATCATCGAACGCATGATCAAAGCGAGTTGCCCGGTGGACGGGGTAGTATTTGATCCGTTCATGGGCAGCGGCACAACGGCCGTCGCGGCAAAGCAGTTAGGCAGGAAATTCATCGGATTCGAGATTAACCCCGAATATTGCGCGATCATCCAGCAGCGACTGTTGGGGGCTGAGATGCTGGAATTCGAGCGGAATCAGGCAGCCCTCACGCAGACAAACGCAACCGCGCCTAATAAGCCGCTGCAAGGGAACCTCTTTAATCACGCATAGGCACGATGCCGAACCTGATTACTGACTTATGCACCCTCTCGACAAAGCGATTCATCTCACGCGGCGCGACTTTTTCACCAGCGCGGCGAGTGGGCTCGGGCTGCTGGCGCTTTCCTCGATGCTCCAGCGCGACGGGCTGCTCGCTGCGCCGGGACCGGCGGACCCGCTCGCGCCGCGTGCGCCGCATTTCGCGCCGCGCGCGAAGAACTGCATCTTCATTTTCATGGAGGGCGCGCCGTCGCAGATCGATCTGTTCGACCCGAAGCCGAAGCTGAATGAGCTGAACGGCCAGCCGCTGCCGGAATCCATGACGAAGAACGTGCGGTTTGCATTCATCAAGAAGGAGACGGCGCGGCTGATGGGCTCGCCGCGGAAATTTGCGAAGCACGGGCAGTGCGGGATGGAGTTCAGCGATCTGCTGCCGCATATGGCGACGTGCGCTGACGATCTGCTGATGGTGCGCTCGATGCACACGGATCAGTTCAATCATCACCCGGCGCAGCTCGTGATGCACTGCGGGCGCGCGGCGTTTGGTCTGCCGACGATGGGTGCTTGGCTGAACTACGGGCTCGGCTCGGAGTCGCGCAATCTGCCGGGCTACGTGGTGCTGAGCGCGGGGCGGGGGACGAGCGGCGGGGCGTCGCTGTACCAGAGCGGATTTTTGCCGTCGGTGTATGCGGGCGTGCAGTTCCGCTCGCAGGGCGCGGCGGTGCTGAATCTCGAAAATCCCGCGGGCTTGCCGCCGGAGCTTCAGCGCGCGGGGCTCGACACGCTCGCGGGGCTGAACGAGGCGCGCTTTGAGCAGATGCGCGATCCGGAAATCCAGAGCCGCATCGCCGCGTATGAACTGGCGTTCCGCATGCAGAGCGCGGCGCCGGAGCTGATCGATCTTTCCAAGGAGGATCCGAAGACGCTGGAGGCTTACGGCGTGCATCGCGAGGATCTGAAAGTGCGCGGCCTGCTCGATGAGACGCTGATCGTGTGGTGCGGCGAATTCGGTCGCACGCCCCTCGGCGAGAACCGCGGTGGGAGCAAGAACGTCACCGGGCGCGATCATCATCCGAGTGCGTTCACGATCCTGATGGCCGGCGGCGGGATCAAAGGCGGGCAGATTTATGGCGAGACGGACGAGATCGGCTGGTCGGTCGTGCGCGATCCCGTTCACATCAATGATCTGCACGCGACCATCCTCCATCAGTTCGGGATCGATCACCTGCGGCTCACACATCGTTTCCAAGGGCGCGACTTCCGGCTCACGGATGTCGCGGGGAAAGTGGTGAAGCCGTGGATTGCGTAATGCGGCGGCTGGACTAGGAAGCAGAATCGAAAAACAACTCGCAGCAACGAACGCGGCTCATCTGTGTTCCTTTCTCCCTCCATGAAAACAATCACGTTCCTCCTCCTTACGATCGTCGGCATTGCCGCTGCGGCCGAAAAAACTGCGCCGGAAGGCCGCGCGAAAAAAGCGGGCTTCAGCTATCCGCCGGAATTTTCCGGCGCACAGACGGTGATCTACAAGACCGTCGGCGAGACGAAACTCGCGCTCTACGTTTTCAATCCCGATGGGCACAAGGCGTCGGACACGCAGCCTGCGATTGTGTTTTTCTTCGGCGGCGGATGGACGAATGGATCGCCGGGGCAATTCGAGCAGCAGTGCCGCTATCTTGCGTCGCGCGGGATGGTGGCGATCACGGCGGACTACCGCGTAGCGTCGCGGCATCAGGCGAAGGCGGCGCAGTGCGTGGCTGATGCGAAGTCGGCAATTCGCTACGTGCGCGCACACGCGAAGGAGCTTGGTGTGGATCCGAAGCGCATCGCGGCTGGTGGCGGTTCGGCGGGCGGACATATCGCGGGATGCGCGGGGACGCTGCCGGGACTCGATGAGCCGGGCGAAGACAAGACGGTGAGTTCGGTGCCGGATGCGATGGTGCTTTTCAATCCGGCACTCACGCTCGCGCCGGTGGACGGGAATGACTTCGGCGGATTCGGTGCGCGACTTCCTGCGGAGCAACTCGGCGCGGAGCCGGTGGCGATTTCACCGACGCACAATGTGAAGGCGGGCGCGCCGCCGACGATTGTCTTTCACGGCAAGGCGGACTCGACGGTACCGTTTGCGACGGTGGAAGTTTTCGCAGCGGCGATGAAGAAGGCGGGCAACCGCTGCGAAGTCTCGGGCTTCGAGGGGCAGCAGCACGGCTTCTTCAATTTCGGACGCGGCGACAACTCGATGTTCCGCGCGACGCTGACGCTGGCGGACAAGTTTCTCGAATCGCTCGGGTGGCTCGGTGGCGAGCCTGCGGTGGAGAAGTTTTTTGCGAAAAGCGATTGAGCGGCGGGCATCTTCAACGCAAAGGATCGCCCCGTCGGTAGCCGGGACTTTCCAGGGGGATAATATACTTGCGTGCCCAAACCCCCTGAGAGCGCCGCGATCCCGTTGCCTCTCAGTTCTTGCGCGCCTTGCGCTTCGCGGCCCTGATGTTCCTCTCGTTCGCTAGGGCGCGATCCAC
>CAIRYQ010000022.1 GCA_903882875.1 uncultured Spartobacteria bacterium
CCACGGGGACCGCGAGGGCGGACATCATCACCATCGCGGGCTTGGCCGCGACGACCGTGGCGGCTGGCAGCATCACCACCACGGCTTTGGCCACGGGGACCGCGAGGGCGGACATCATCACCATCGCGGGCTTGGCCGCGACGACCGTGGCGGCTGGCAGCATCACCACCACGGCTTTGGTCGTGGCGAGCATCATGGCTTCGGCCCCGGCGACCGTTCAAATGCACATCATGGCCCGAGGCCCGGCGGCTTTGGCCCCCAGGCAGGACATCATCCGGCAGGCAACCCTGTGGAGCATCTCGTAAAGGCGCTCGGCCTCACCGCGGAGCAGCAGGAAAAAGCGAAGCCGATTTTCGAGCAGGTCGGAACGAAGCTGAAGGCCATCCGCGAGGCAGCCGGCAAGAAAGCCAGGGAAGTGATCGAGGGCACTCACAACAACATCAAAGCCGTCCTGAACGACGAGCAGAAAAAGAAATTCGGCGAAATCCACGAGCGCCTGAAGGCCGCAGCCGGCGCGCCGGAGCACCATGGATTCGGGCCGCAGGGCGGACATCATGAGGCGGGCAATCCCGCCGATCATCTCGCAAAGGCGCTCGGCCTCAGCGATGAGCAGAAAGGCAAGCTGGCGCCCATTTTCGACCAGACGAAGCCGAAGCTGGAAGCCATCCACAAGGAAGCTGCGGCCAAGGCGAAGGAAGCGACGGAGGCCGCGCACAAGGACATCAAGTCACTGCTGACTCCCGAGCAGCAGGAGAAATTCGAGAAGCTGCACCAGGAACACGCGAAGCCGCCGGGCGCGCCCGTGCCGCCGAAGGCGTAGCGAAAAAGATCACGGCGGCTGCATCCGTCTGATTGTCGTGTGGCCGGGGATTCGTTTCCCCGGCCACATTTGTTTTCGCGCATGCCGTGTGATGCCGCTTTTCACCGTCGCCGATTCCTGCATCCTACGCCTTAGCCACGGAACGCGATGCGCTCCGACGCCGCAACGAACCCTCCGCATTCCCCACCACGCATCACTGTGAAACTAGCGAGCCTCACCCTCGTCTTCGCCGCACTCTATTCCAGCGTCACTCTGTGCGCCGCAGCAGAATCGCTCACGCTCAAGCTCTGGCCCGACGGACCGCCGACGGCGATGGCTCCGAAATCCGAGGCGACGAAAAAGCAGATCGCATCCTACGGCCCGATCACGGCGACGCATGTTTCGGACGTGACTGATCCCACGATCACCATTTTCCGCCCGGAGAAACCGAACGGCACGAGCGTCGTCGTCGCGCCGGGCGGCGGCTACATGTTCCTCTCGTATGCGAGCGAAGGTTCGCAGGTGTGCGAATGGCTGAACACGCTCGGCGTCACCGCGGTGCTGCTGAAATACCGCACGCCGACGCGCGACGAGAAGGAACCGTTCACCATGCCCGTACAGGATGCGCAGCGCGCGATCGGCATCGTGCGGCATCACGCGGCGGAGTGGTCGCTCGACCCGAAGCGCGTCGGGCTGCTCGGCTTTTCCGCAGGCGGAAATCTCACCGGCCACGCCGCGTGGGATCGCGGCGAGCGCACGTATCCGCAGAAGCCGGAACTCGACGACGCGCGCGGGCCGGACTTCATCGTGTTCGTCTATGGCGGCGGCTTTCTCGATCAAAGTGACAAGACGAAATTCCGCGCCGGCTTCAGCGTGCCCGCCGATGCGCCGCCCGCGTTCTTCGTCGTGGCGCACGACGACAAGACGAACCCAATCGAGGCCACGATGCTCTATCTCGAATACAAAAAACTGAACATCCCCGCCGAGCTGCACATCATGACGAAGGGCGGCCACGGCTTCGGCATCAAGGTGGACTTCCTCGTTCGCGCACATGCACGCGAACTTGCGCGCAGCCAAGGCTTTTCCACAACGGTCATCAAACCGGAGGGCAACCCGATCAACGACTGGCCCGCGCGCTGCGGCGAATGGCTCGGCGCGATGGGTTACCTCAAGGCACAATAGTTCCCCGCTCTACTTCCTCACCCACTCCACACTCCACATGAAACTGCTCCCATTCATCACACTCATCTCCACCGCCGCCGCGCTCCACGCCGCCGAACCCATCACGCTCAAGCTCTGGCCGAATGGCGCGCCGGATCCCACTGGGTTCAAGATCGAGGCCGAGAAGGAAATCCCGAAGAAGAACGACGCCGATGTGAAACGCGTGACGAATGTCTCCGAGCCGACCATCACCATTTACAAGGCGGATAAGCCGAACGGCACCGCGGTCATCGTCGCGCCGGGCGGCGGCTATTCCATTCTCGCCATCGAGCATGAAGGCACGCAGGTCTGCGAATATCTCAACACGATCGGCGTCACCGGCATCCTGCTGAAATACCGCGTCCCGGCGCGCAGCAAGGACGACCCTTCCAAGGAACCGCTTCAGGACGCGCAGCGCGCCATCGGCCTCGTGCGGCATCACGCGGCGGAGTGGGGGCTCAAGCCCGACCGCGTCGGCATCCTCGGCTTTTCCGCGGGTGGACATCTCTGCGTCATGGCCACGCTGCACGCGAACGATCGCACCTACACGACCGACTCCGCGCTCGATGTGGACGACGCGACGCCGAATTTTTCCATCCCCGTCTATCCCGCGTATCTCGTCACGAAGGAGGACAACTTCACGCTGCGACCCGAAATCAAAGTCACGGAAAAATCCCCGCCGATATGCCTCATCCACGCGCACGACGACAAGAACGTGACCAGCCCCAGCGGCAGCGCGCTGCTCTACCTCGCTTACAAAAAACTGAACCTCCCCGCCGAGCTGCACATCTATGCGAAGGGCGGACACGGATTCGGAATGCGCAAGACCGGCCTGCCCACTGCCGACTGGCTCGTGCGCGTCGGCGAATGGCTCGGCAGCATGGGCTGGCTGAAAGAGTGAGCGGCTCCCGTTCCCGCGCATGAATTACATCGTCGAGACGGAAATCGTCTGCCCGTTTTGCGGCGAGGCGTTTGCCACGGCGGTGGACACTTCGCAGGGCGACGTGAGCACCATCGAGGACTGCACCGTCTGCTGCCGCCCGATCGCGTTGCACTTTGAATGCGAGCCAGGCGAAGTGCTCTCAGTGGATTCGTCGAGAGCCTAACGCCCCGCTTGCGCTGCTCTGGAAATTCCGCGCAGATTGACGCAGCCATTCCGGGACAACATGCTGACGAAATGAAAGCCGCCCTCCTCGCCGGAACCTTCCTCGTCATGAATGCAGCCGCGGCGGACACCGACACCGCGGCTGGTGCTATCAACCACCTCGGACTCGATCTGCACCGGCGGCTCGCGAAGCCGGGAGAGAACCTCTGCCTTTCTCCCTACTCGATCCAGAGTGCGCTCGCGATGACCTTCGCCGGCGCGGACGGCGCGACACGCGACGAAATGGAAAAGGTTCTCCATTTTCCAAAAGGCGACGCCATCCACGCCTCATTCGCTGCGCTGAACCACGGGCTCGCGGACGTGGCCAAGAAGACCACGGAACTTGCAGCGCAGGCGAAAAAATACGGCGGCCCCGGCGAACCGATCGCGCTGAACATCGCGAACCGCCTCTTCGGACAGTCGGGCTACGAATTCCGTGAGCCATTCCTTTCGCTGCTGAAAGAACAATATGACGCGCCGATGGATCTGCTCGATTTCCGGGAATCCCCGGAGCCCTCGCGCAAGCACATCAACGACTGGGTGGAGGAGCAGACCCGCAAGCGCATTCGCGACCTCATTCCGAGCGGAATCATCAAGGAAGGCACCCGCCTGGTGCTCGTGAACGCCGTGTACCTCAAGGCACCGTGGGCGACGGAATTCCAAAAGGAGGCGACGACATCCGAGCCGTTCCACGTCCGCGGCGAGGATGCAAAACCGGTGCCCACGATGAGGCGCGAAGCGAAATTCGGCTTTGCGCAGCACAAGGGCTACCGCGCCGTGAGCATTCCATACATCGGGCACGACGTGCATTTTCTAGTCATCGTGCCGGATGATGTGAACGGTCTCGCCGACGTGGAGAAAGGGCTCACCGCCGAAACGCTCGCGGAGCTTGCCAAGATGGAGCACCGGCTCGTGAACCTGCACCTGCCGAAATTTCACATCGAGCCGCCCTCTGTGGAACTCGGCGATGCGCTCATGGCCCTCGGCATGAAGACCGCATTCGACGAGCCGCGTCGCAGTGCAAACTTCGATCGCATGGCCCCGCGCAAGCCGGACGACTACCTCTACATCTCGAAGGTCATCCACAAGACCTTCCTCGATATCGATGAAAAAGGAACCGAGGCCGCAGCCGCCACCGCAGTGGTCATGTTTTCCGCAGGCTCCGCCATGCAGCGCGCCGAGCCTGTCGAGCTAAAGGTGGATCGCCCGTTCCTCTTCGCGATCCAGCATGTGCCGAGCGGCGCTTGCCTCTTCCTCGGCCGGGTGAATGACCCTGGTGCGAAGTAGGCCCCTCGTCGGCTAAAGGTGGCACCGGCTGCTGCCGCAGCCCTGGCCTCAAAACTTCGCCTTCGGCTTCGCGCCGCGGCCGGGCTTGCCGTAGGTCACGGGCTTTTTCCTCGGCTCGATCTTTGAGAGGCCGGTGCCGGCCTTCAGTTCGCCGATTTGATCGCGCAGGAGCGCGGCCTTTTCGTATTCGAGGTTTGCGGAGGCGTGAAGCATCTCCTCCTCCAGTTCGCGGAGCGTCTCGCTGAGGGAGAAGTTGCCGCCGGCCTCGTTCACAACGGAGGATTCGATTTCACGGCCACGCAAAATCGTGTGCAGGCTCTCCTGCACGGCACGCTTCACACTCGTCGGCGTGATGCCGTGTTTCTCGTTGTATTCGATCTGCCGCGCGCGGCGGTACTCGGTGATGTCTAGCAGCGCCTGCATGGATTTTGTCACCGTGTCGGCGAAAAGATAGACTTGCCCGTTCACGTGGCGTGCCGCGCGGCCGGCTGTCTGGATGAGCGAAGTCTGCGAGCGGAGGTAGCCCTCCTTGTCGGCATCGAGGATGACGACGAGCGAGACTTCCGGGAGATCGAGCCCTTCGCGGAGGAGATTGATGCCGACGAGAATGTCGAACTCCGCCGCACGCAACGCGCGCAAAATTTCCACGCGTTCGATCGTATCAATGTCGCTGTGGAGATACCGCACGCGCAGGCCCACGTCCTTGAGGTAATCGCTGAGATCCTCCGCGGTGCGCTTCGTGAGCGTGGTGATGAGCACGCGCTCGCCGAGTTCCGTGCGCTGGCGGCAAAGCTCCATCGTCTCATCAATCTGCGCCTTGAGCGGACGGATGGTAATCCTGGGATCGAGCAGTCCGGTGGGCCGGATGATTTGCTCGACGATCAGCGGCGCGCCCGGCGTGTGGACATCGAAGTCCTCGACGGGCACTTCACTCCCGCTAGGTTTGATCGAAGTGGAATTCATCGCCCCACCGATACCGCGCTGCGCGGCATTGAAAAGGAGCATTCACATCGCAACCGTCGCCACATCACGGTTTCAAGGGGCGAGGCTCGCACTGCCGTCCTTGGAAATGAGGACCGGCAGTTCGCGGGCGCGGACGATACGTTCGTCGCGACCGAGCGTGACTTCCAGCAGCGCCCCGCGCGACCACTCCGCATCTGGGCCCGGCCCGTCGAAAACAAGATTGCCGAGCGACCATGCGACGAGCGCGCCATTTTGGAAAACGAGCGGCTGCCGCGTGTGCGGACCGCTGCCGATGATCAACCGCGCACCCGCGCCTGCGAGCTGTCCAGCGAGCGTTTGTTGCGCATCATCTGGTGTGGCGGTGTGCTCGGTGCCCCAATGCGCCAGGACGATCACGACCGCGGTGCGCGCGGATTCACGGATGGCGGCAAGCAATGGGGCATCCGCGTGCTCCTCACATGCGAACACCGCGAGCCGGTGCACACCCTTTTCCAAAATCACCGCGCGCGGCGATCCGTCGGCGCTGCGGATTTTCGCAGCAGCGAGGCGGCGCGCGGCGTCGGCGAACGCAGCGTCGCCGAAGTCCCGCGCGTGGTTGTTCGCGAGCGACACAAGACCCACTCCCGCGGCTGCGAGCAATTCCGGCGCGCGCTCGTGGGCACGAAAGTGAAACGTCCTGCGAGGTGCCGGCTCACCCAGCGGAGATGCGACGCATTCGAGATTCACAAGTGCGAAATCGGCTGTGTGGAATGTTGGCGCGATGCCTGCGAGCGGATCCACACCGCGATCGATCGCCGTCGCGACGCCGCGACCAAGCATCACATCGCCGCCGAAGACGAGGCGCAGCGTGTCCGGTTCGGCGCGCAGGCGGAGCAGGCGGAATCGCTCGTGCTTTTTCAGCAGCACGCCGAGCGGGACGATCTCCGGCACGCCTTCGAGGTGATGCACGACGAGATCGCCAGGATCGAGCTGGCCCAGCGGAGGACGATCTTCCCACACGTCTGCGACGTGGCTTCCGAAATGCACGAATGCACCGGCCTCGACATCGCGCGCTGCGATCGCAGGCAGCGCATCGCCGCGCTTCCACGACGCGATTTCTTCGCAGTGCGAGGCAAACTGCTTCGGGTCGCCCCACGGCAGACGCCAGCCTTCGCGCCGAAGCGCGGCGGTGAGAAAATTCGCGCAATCCGCGGCAGCCAGCGCATCCGGCCCTCCGGGGACGAGGCCGCAGCCGAATGCGTACGGTCGCGCGAACTGCTCGCTCAGCGCGCCACGAAAGCCCGTGCCGGAACGAAAGGTCAGCGCGATGTCATTCGAGCGCCATTGCTCGCCGTCGCGCTCCGCAGTCGCAAAAACAAACGCCGTTCCCGCATGGGTCGTCGGCTCGAGGATCGCGTGAAGCGCGCGCGTCGGGAGTTCCGGCCCTTCGCCCAGCGCACGCGGCACGCGGCGAAGAAAGCGCGGCGCGTCGTCGGCAAAGCCGAGCGCGAGCCCGGCGACATTCGTGCTCGCGTGCTCCGGGACGAGCGCGAACCAACGCACGCGCGCACCGTCCGCGTGCTCGACACGGAGCATCTGTGCGGCATCCGCGCGGAGGCGGTGCCAGCCGTCCGGCTCCGCGATTTCATCCGCGACAATCGCGCGCGGAATGAACGGCTCGGCGGCCCATTCATCGAGCAATGCAGCAAGCCTCGGATCGTCGCCGAACCGGTTCCGCCGCGCGAGCAGCAGCGTGCGCAGCGCGGGGCCGGCACGAGGGAGATCGAGGCGCGGCACTGGCTTTCCGGCTTTCTGCAACTCCTGCGCGCGACGCGAACGATCCGGCCCGGCGTCGGCGAATGGAGCAAACGTCACGCGGGCATTGGCGACGCTCGTCGCCGCATCGAGCGCGAGCACCGTGAGCCGCTCCGCCTGGGCTTCGCCGCGAAGCCACGGCGACGATAGGCTGAAGGTGAGCGCGCGGAGCCCCGGCACGCGCAGCAGCCCGGTGAACACTTTCGTGAATTCCGCATCGAGCCGCCCGTCGGGCACGTCCGCGAAATAATCGAGATCAAGCGAAGCGACCACTCGAGCTTCGCGCGGCCACTTCGCCGACTCGCGCTCGAAGCCGGCCCAGTCCGTCGCGCGGTAACGCGTGCCGAGTTCGCCGCATTCGCGAGGGAACGCCTCGCTGAGCCCGTCGAGATTTTCGCGAGCGAGCGTCTGCCGCCGCCCGATTTCGAGCCGGTTCAACTTTGGTGCCGCGACCCACACCACTTCCGCAAACGGCGCGGGCATGAGCGGCTCGATCCAGTCGAAGCACTGCACCGCGCCGTCCTTGCGCCAGCGCGCCAACAACCTCGCGCGGGCATCTTCATCCGGCACGCCGCGCAGCGCTGTGCGGATGCGATCCGAGTCCGCGAGCGCACTCGCGTCGCTGTGCGCATCCACGAGCACGAGCTTGTGCGGTTCGTCGAGCGGGAGCGTCCCGGCGAGGTGGTGAAAAGTGCCGGCGTGGCTTTCCTCGAAATGGATGTCGAGCAGCGCCGGTTCGTCGGCGCGCACAATAGCGAGCATCACGAGCCACGCAGCCGCGAGCCATGTGCGGCACCACACCATTCTTTTACCGAGCCGGTTGAATCTTCGGCGCTTTTTCGAGCGGCGCGATCAGCTCGATGTCGCTTACCGCGGTGTCCTCGTATTTCGAGCCGGGATAGACTTTCTGAATCGTGAGCTTGATCGTCTTCACCTCGCCGATGCCCGCGGGCAGCGGAATGCGATACAAGTGGTGCGTGAGTCGCTCGTCCGGGATGGCCGCGGTGAATGGCGCGGCCCCATTCACGCTCACGCCGAACTCGGCGACGCGACCATTTTTATAGTAAAGCGAATCGTCCTCGCCCTTGCAGTAGCCGGTGCGAATGCCGAGGAAGGCGACCTTGCGCGGCACCCGCAGCGCGAGCGTGATGCTCTCGCCGACGCCGTCGCCTTTTGCGCCCTCGACCCATGCGGTGCCGGGATTGCCGTCGGCGACATTCGCCGCGGCGTAGGTCGTCTCCTCCTCTTCGCCCGCGATTTTCGTGGGCGGCAATTCAGAGGTCGCCGTCGCCGTGTAGTCGTGATGGGAAAGCTCCCACGCCTTCCCGATGCGGGTGAAATTCGCGCGGCTGCCTTCACCGGCATCATCGCCCGCCGGCTTCGATCCCGGCAGCAATCTTCCGAATTCCGCACACGCAGGATGCACGGCGATATTCAGATCGTCGCCGAGGCCGGGCTTAAAATTCTTAAACTCCCACGTCCACGAGTCGCCGGTCCGAGTGAAGCGTTTCGGGAGATTGAATTTCACCTGATCCGCCGGGACACTCGCGGCATTGACGACCACCTTGCCGGTCTTAATCGGCCCTTTCCAAACGGCCGCCGTCGAAAAAAGATAAGTCAGCGTCTCGGCTGTGGTTTCCGCATCGTCGGAAATCGATCCGGTGATCCCAAAATAATTCGTGTCGTAGCTGACCCGGAGCTTGCGCGTCTGCCCGCTGGCGAAGTCGAGCTTGAACACATACCAGAACGGCACCTGGCGATATGGCCCGTCCGGCCCGCGAAGTTTCGGCGTGGGAAAATCCTTCTGTCCCACCTTGTCGCGGAAGGTACGCCATTCCAGTTTCTGCCCGTCGAGCTCGGGAGCGAAATTCCGCAGCGGCGGCGTGGTTTCGCCTTCCTCCCGTTTTGCGTTGTTTTCATCAATGATGAGCGCCGCCGCGGCCTTGCACGGAAAGCCGATCTCGGCAGTCACCGCCTTGCCCGGATTGCGCAGCGTGTATTCGACCTCGACGTGCCCGTGCTCGATGTGGAGGTCAATGCGCAGATCTTCCGTGAGCATCTCGATCTGCCCCGCATTCTTCGGCTGGAACAGGCCGAGCGAGCCATTGCTCGCGGTGCCGTAGAGGTAGCCGCCTCCATTGGCGGACGCGATGCAGGGGACGAGCGCGGCGACGAGGAAGACTGCGATTTTCATGCTCGATATTGAACGCCGGATATCAAAGGAGGCGAGAACAGATTCGACTACGCGCAGCCGGAAAGCCGGTCAGCACGGTTTGGAAAAAACCGCAGCTACTTCCTCACCCCGCCCTGTGTGGCACTCACGGGGATGTAGCCCTTGTTGCCGACGACGCTGTTGCGAATCTCGAACTCCCCCGGCGTCGCGCTCACGTAGATCGTCTGCCCGGCCATCTCCATGAACTCGGGGAATTTCAGCGGCCGGTTGTCCATCGCGCTCGGGAGGCGGAAGCCGTATTCGACGAGCGTGTTTTTCCGCACGCGGTCGCCCTCGTACATGCCGCCGATTTGCGGGATGGTCGCGTGCGATTCGTCAATCACGAGCAGGAAGTCGCGGGGAAAAAAGTCGAGCAGGGTGTAGGGCCGCGAGCCCGGCGCACGTCCGCTGAGATGGCGCGAGTAATTCTCGATGCCGCTGCAAAAGCCCATCTCCTGCATCATCTCCAAATCGTATTCCGTGCGCTGCTTGATGCGCTGCGCTTCGAGCAAACGCCCGTGCTTTTCAAAAAAAATCACGCGCTCCTGCATCTCCTCGCGGATCGTCACCAGCGCGGCGCGCAGCCGGTCGCTGCTCGTCACGAACTGCTTCGCGGGGAAAATCACGATCATCGTGAGCTGCTCGTTCACGTGCCCGGTGAGCGGGTCGAACCGCGAGATGCGGTCCACCTCGTCGCCGAAGAACTCGATGCGGATCGCCGTCTCGTCCTCGCTCGCGGGATGCACTTCGACCACGTCCCCGCGCACGCGGAAGCGGCCGCGCTCGAATGCCACGTCATTTCGCTCGTAAAGCATGTCCACGAGTTTGCTCAGCACCATCTCGCGCCCGATTTTCTGGGCGACCTTCAGCGTGAGCAGCATCGAGAGAAAATCCTCCGGCGAAGCGAGGCCGTAGATGCACGACACGCTCGCCACCACGAGCACGTCGCGCCGCGAGAGCAGCGACGAGGTCGTGGACAAACGCAGACGCTCGATCTCCTCGTTGATGGACGAATCCTTCTCGATGTAGGTGTCCGACCGCGGGATGTAAGCCTCCGGCTGGTAGTAGTCGAAATAGCTCACGAAATACTCCACCGCATTGTCCGGAAAGAACGCGCGGAACTCCGAGTAGAGCTGCGCGGCGAGCGTCTTGTTGTGCGAAATCACGAGCGTGGGCCGTTCGATTTCGCGCACCACATTCGCCGCGGTGAAGGTCTTGCCGCTGCCCGTCACGCCGAGGAGCGTCTGGTGCCGGTTCCCCGCGACGATGGACTTCGTCAGCTTCGCGATCGCCTGGGCTTGGTCGCCCTGCGGCGAGTATTTCGAGGAAAGCTGGAATGCGGGCATTTGACCACTTTCGCCGGAACCGGAGCGAATGCAACGCGCGCAGTGTAGGACAGGCTGGCAGCCTGTCCTACATTCTTTTTCCTTATCGCTGCGTGTGCGGCGGGTAGAAAGAGGCACCCCATGTTCCGCCACATCGCTCCCCTGCTCCTCGCAGCTTCGCTAACGCACGCCGCCGACATCCCTTCGAATCTCACTACGGAAAATCTTCCTCCGATCACGTCGGAGACGCGCGCTTCGGCGGGACGCTATCTGGAATCCCGCACCGCCGTTTTCCACGGCTGGCTGCCGGGGACGCGCGAGATGCTCGTGACCACGCGGTTTGCGGACACGGCACAGGTGCATCATGTGAAAATGCCGGGCGGCGCGCGCCGACAGCTCACGTTTGGCCGCGAGCCGATCGGCGGATTGGTCGTGCAGCCGAAGCTCGGGAAGGCGTTCGTCTTCAGCCAGGATTCGGGCGGCGGCGAGGCGTATCAGCTCCACCGCTTTGATTTCGCGGATGGCCGCTCGACGCTGCTCACCGATGGCAAATCGCGCAACACCGGCGCGCGATGGTCGCGCGACGGGAAGCAGCTCGCCTACACGACGACGCGTCGGAACGGAAAGGACAACGACATTCACATCATGGATCCGTTCGCACCGGAAACGGATCGCGAGGTCTTCCAAGTGCAGAGCGGCGGATGGAGCGTGAAGAGCTGGTCGCACGACGGAAAAAAGCTGCTGCTCGGCGAATACATTTCGATCAACGAGAGCCGGCTGCACCTGCTCGACATCGCGAGCGGAAAAGCCGAACCGCTCACGCCGCCGGGGACGGAAAAGGAGTCATGGGCAGAGTCCGCATTCGGGCCGGATGACACATTTGCATATGCGCTCACGGATCGCGGCAGTGAATTCATGCGGCTCGTGCGGCTCGATTTTGCGACGAAGGAGGTGCGCGTGCTCGTGAAGGACATCGCCTGGAACATCGAGGACTTCGCGCTTTCCAAGAACGGCCAGCGCATGGCGATCGTGAGCAACGAGGATGGCGCGAGCGTGCTGCGGATCATCGATCCGCAGACCGGCGCGCTCATCACGCAGCCGAAGCTGCCGCTCGGCGTGATGGGCGCGGTGTCGTGGAATTCCAACGGTCACGAGATCGGATTTTCGCTGAACTCCGCCAAGTCACCGACGGATGCGTGGAGCTACGATCTCACCACTGCGCAGCTCACGCGCTGGACGGAGAGCGAGATCGGCGGGCTCGATCCTGCGAAATTTTCCGAGCCGGAGATCGTGCGCGTGAAGTCGTTCGACGGACTCGGCGTGAGCGGATTTCTGTATCGTCCCAATGCGAAGCGGTGGCCGGGAAAAAGGCCGTGCCTCGTGAACATTCACGGCGGGCCGGAGAGCCAGTCGCTGCCCGTTTTCCAAGGGCGGAACAACTACTACATCAACGAACTGGGCATCGCGCTTTTCTACCCGAATGTGCGCGGCTCGGACGGCTACGGGAAGACGTTCCTCACGCTCGACAACGGCTTCAAGCGCGAGGACAGCGTGAAGGACATCGGCTCATTTCTCGACGCGCTTGCGAAGGACGAGCGGCTCGACGCCGCGCGTATCGCGGTGACGGGCGGCAGCTACGGCGGCTACATGAGCACGGCCTCGATGGTCCACTTCGGCGACCGGCTGCGCTGCGGGATTGATGTCGTGGGCGTCGCGGATTTCCTCACTTTCCTCGCGAACACGAGCGCCTACCGGCTCGACCTGCGCCGCGTGGAATACGGCGACGAGCGCGATCCGAAGATGAAGGAATTTCTCGCGAAGATTTCGCCGAGCGCACACGCGGCGGAGATCAAAAAGCCGCTGTTCATCGTGCAGGGAAAAAATGATCCGCGCGTGCCGGTGTCGGTCGCGCACTCGATGCGTGACGCGATGAAGAAGGCCGGAGGCACGGTGTCGTATCTCGAAGCGAGCGACGAAGGCCACGGCTTTGCGAAGAAGCCGAATGCGGACTTTCAATTTCTCGCGACCGTCGAATTTCTCCGCGAGCATCTGCTCAAGTAACTCCCCTGCCCCGCCATGAAAATCACGCACCTGATTCCACTCGCCTCACTCTGCGCCCTGCCCCTCGCCAACGCCGCCGATCCGAAACCGGACGACAAATTTTCGCCCGAGATTGCGGAACTCGTGAAAAATTTCACCGGTCGCGGCGCGCTCGGGGACAAAAGTTCGCCGCGGCCCACGCCTGCGGAATCGCTCGCGGCGTGCAAGGTCGGCGACGGGCTCGCTCTCGACATCGTGGCCGCCGAGCCGATGGTGCGGCAGCCGCTGAACATGCACTTCGACGAGCGCGGGCGGCTGTGGGTCGTGCAGTATTTGCAGTATCCGTTTCCTGCGGGGCTGAAGGTTTTGAAATACGACGAGTATCTGCGCGCGGTCTTCGACAAGGTGCCACCGCCGCCGCCGAATCATTTCAAGGGCGCGGATCGCGTGACCATTTTGGAGAGCAGCAAAGGCGACGGCGTTTACGACAAGTCGCACGATTTCGTGAGCGACCTGAACATCGCGCGCAGCGTCGTCACGGGGCGCGGCGGCGTGTGGATATTGAATCCGCCGTACCTCCTTTTTTACCCGGACAAAAATCGCGCCGACGTGCCGGATGGCCCGCCGCAAGTGGTGCTGAGCGGCTTCGGACTCGAGGACACGCACAGCGGCGCGAACTCGCTCGAATGGGGGCCGGACGGCTGGCTCTACGGCGCGCACGGCAGCACCTGCACGGCGGACATCCGTGGCGTGAAATTTCTCGGCCAGGCGATCTGGCGCTACAATCCGCAGACGGATGAATTCGAGGTCTTCGCCGAGGGCGGCGGGAATACGTTCAGCCTCGATTTTGACAAGGAGGGCCGCATTTTTTCCGGCACGAACGGGAGTCCGCGTGGGCTGCACTACCCGCAAGGAGGCGCGTTCATCAAAGGCTGGGGCAAGCACGGGCCGCTGATGAATCCGTATTCGTTCGGCTGGTTCGAGCACATGGCGCACACGGGTGAGAAGCGGCGCTTTTCGCAAAGCATGGTGATCTACGAAGGCGGCGCGATTCCGTCGCTGGAGGGGCGCTTCATCGCCTCGATGGCGCTCATCAATCGCGTCATCAGCACCGCGCTGTATCGCGACACCTCGACGTTCCGTACCGAGGACGGGCCGGTGATCGTGGACTCGGCAAACAACTGGTTCCGCCCCGTGGACACGAAGGTCGGGCCGGACGGCGCGGTGTTCATCGCGGACTGGAGCGACAGCCGGCTGAGCCATCTCGATCCGCGCGACACGTGGGACAAGGAATCGGGCCGCATCTGGCGGATGCGCGCCGCGGGCACAAAGACGAAATTGGAGAGCTTCGATTTTGCAAAGATGACCGGCGAAGAGCTGATCGCGCGTCTTTCGCATCCGAACAAATGGCACCGCCAGACCGCGCTGCGCGTGTTGTGGGATCGCCGCGACGCGTCACTCGTGCCGAAACTGCGCGAGATCGTAGCGACGGAGCGCGGACAGCTCGCGCTGGAGGCATTCTGGGCGGTGAATGCATGCGGCGGCTTCAATAATGACTATGCACTGACGACGCTCAAACACTCGCACCCAATGGTGCGCTACTGGACCGTGCGGCTGCTCGGCGACAGAAGCCCATGGGCGTACGGTTGGAATAGGTCATTGCCGAAACCCGTACGGCCGAAATTGAGCCCAGAGCTATTGAAGTGGATGGAGACGGAGAGAATCAAGGATGTTGAGGCGGAGCAGCCTGTGCTGAAAGCGCTCGTGGAACTGGCGCGCACGGAGACGGATGTCGAGGTGCGTACGCAGTTCGCGAGCACTGCAAAGCGCCTGATTGCACGCGATGCGCTGCCGATCATCCGCGATCTGCTGCTGCGCAGCGAGGATGCGGGCGACAAGTATCAGCCGCTGCTGATCTGGTGGGCGCTGGAGAGCAAATGCAAATCGGATCGCGAGTCCGTGCTCGCGTTGCTCGCCGACAAGGCGCTGTGGGCTTCGCCGATTTTCCAGCAGACGATCACCTCGCGGCTCGGGCAGCGTTTCACTGCGGAGCGCTCGGCGGAAGGACTGGAAGTCTGCGCGAAGCTGCTCGCGCTCGCGCCGACGCGCGAGGATCGCGTGAAGCTCGCGGAGGGCATGGATGCTGGCTTGCAGGGCGGTGACAGCGGGACGATTCCAGCGTCGCTGCGCGAAGGATTCAGCGCGCTGTGGAAAGACGCGGGCCCGCAGACTGCGCTCGTGCGGCTGGGCGTGCGGCTCAGCGACGCAGCGGCGCTCGGAGTGGCGGTGGAGCGCGTCCGCGACTCGAAGACGAAATCTGCGGAGCGCACGGGGCTGATCGAGTTGCTCGCGGAACGGCGCGAGGAGAAGGCGGTGCCGGTGATGCTCGGTTTGCTGCGTTCGGAAAAGGCGGACGCGATGCAGCTCGCGCTCGCAAATGCGCTGCAGCGTTTCGGCAGCGAGGACATAGCGCGCACTTTTCTAGAACTCGTGCCGGCGATGGCGGTGAAGCCGCGCGCGGTGGCGCTCGGGGCGATGTGCAGCCGCGCTTCGTGGGCGCAGGTGCTTTTGAAAGCTGTGGACGCCGGCGGTGTGAAAAAGGAGCAGCTCACTTCGGCAAACTTGCTGACGATCCAAGGGCTGCATGACGCGGCTTGCGATGTGTTGCTGGCGAAACATTGGAGCACGCTGAAGCAGAGCAGCGCGGCGAAAGAGGCACGCATCGCGCAGGTGCGGCAGGTGCTCGCGAAGAACAAGGGCGATGCGGAGGCAGGGCATGCGATTTTCAAGGCGACGTGCGCGGTGTGCCACACGCTGGGCAAGGAGGGCGGAAAAATCGGGCCGGACCTGACGGGCTACGAGCGGGACAATCTCGATTTCATGCTGCCCGCGATCGTGGATCCGAGTCTCGCGATTCGCGAGGAGTTCACGGCATTCACGGTCGTGACGAAGGACGGGCAGACGCTCATGGGCTTCCTCGACGCGCAGACGCCGCAGTCCATCACCGTGCGCGACCTCAACAGCCAGAAGCTCGTGCTGAGCCGCGGTGATGTGAAGTCGCTGACGGCGTCGCCGGTGTCGCTGATGCCGGAGGGTTTGCTCGACGCGATGAGTGCGCAGCAGATCGCCGACCTGTTTGCGTATCTGATGAAGAAATGACGGGCGGGACGGCTTCGCCGTGTCACGACGGGCGTCCGGATTCGCAACGCACCTGCGGCAGGCAGAACGTTCAACGTCCCACTCAGCGCGCGGTCGTCTTTGCCTCGACGGGAGTTTCCTCGGGGAGGATCGAATCGGGCTCGATGAGTGTGGTGATGCGCCGCTCGAATGCGGCGCGGGCGGCATTTTCATCCGTCATTCCTGCGATGGCGACTTCGAGAGTCTGCTGGCCGAGGTGTCGCTTGCGCTGGAGGACTGCGCGCCAGCGGCTCGCGGGGTTCCATCCCTCGGGCACTTCGGGCGCGGCGCCGGGATCCTTGCGGTCCTCCCAGATGCAGAAGAAGACGTAGTTGATCTGTCCCTGCGCGTCGAAGCGGTAGGTGCGGAAGACGAGTTCGATGTCGCCTTTGCGGATGACGAGAGGCTCGTATTCGGCGATGCGCTGGAATCCCGCGGCGACTAGGCAGATGTCGGGGTTGTGCCAGCGGGCTTCGATGCGCGTGGTGCCTGCGCCGGGCATCCAGCGGAAGTGGAAGACGGTCCAGAACGAGCCATCGTCCTCACGCCAGCGGGCCTGCCTGCCGGTGTCGAATCCGATGCTCCGCGTGCTTCGCGAGAGCGGGATTTCCGCGTATCCGGTCTGCTTTTCGGGCCAGCCAATGCGCCACCACGCGCCGTTCGCGGGAGCGGCGCTGCGGTACCAGATCTCAGTGCCGGCGGCGACGAGGACGATCCACGCGGCGAGCGTGGCGACGAGCGCGACTGGCAGGCTCCGCGGTCCCTCCGCCTCGGCGGGCGCGAGGGCGCGGCCCAGTTTCGGACGGAGCAGGAGTGCGAGCACGAGGAGTCCGACGAAGGTGATGCCGAGAATGGTGAAGCCGGCGGGGTCGTGCCATTTGTCCACGGCCTTGAGGCCGTCGTGCTCGGCGACGTATGCGAGGAGCAGTGCGCGTCCGACATTGCAGAAAAATGCGAACACGACGCCGGAACCGAGAAGCACGAGGCGCGAGCGGAATGAAAACATCCAGAGCTGGCCGAGAAAGAGCGCGGCCATGACGGTGGCCTGAAACGAACGCAGGCCGCTGCACGCCTCCTCGATGCCGACGAGCCCGGTGCCGAGACGGATGAGGTTGCCCTCCTGGATCGCGGGGATTGAGCAGAGGTTCAGGCCGTTGACGGTGAGCGTGGCGACCCACGCGCTGAAATTCTGGATGATGCCCTGCTCGATTTTCACCGGCCACGGGACGGCGACGAGGACGAACACGACGGGAAACGCAAAATGGCGCAGCCACGGCGTGCCGCCGGCGAGGTAAATTGCGCAGAGCGAGATGCCGGTGACGGAGAGCGCGAACGACCACTGAGCGAAGCGCCAGTCGGGCGTGGCTTCGATGAGGAGGCGCACGGGCAGCAGGCACGCGGCGAGGAGCGCGATGGTGAAAGTGGCGGCTCCACGGCGCTGCGGAGGCGCTGCGGAAGGCCGCGTGTTCCAGCATTCCCACAGGAGAAAAAGCGCGAGCGCCGGGACGGTCCAGCCGTAGGCGTACTGCGGGTTCGACGACCAGAATGCGCTGATGCTCCGGACCAGACCGGCCCAGAGGAGAAAAAAGGTGAGAAGGGAAAGCCAGCCGAAGCCGCGCCTGCATTCGTTCATCGCTTCAGACATTTTCACAGACGGGGCAAAAGCCAAGGCAATCCCTCGGAAGCCTCATGTGAAGATCGGGTGACAACAGGGGTGTACGGGCTGGCGACGCTTGCACGGATGTGCGTTTTCCCTAGCCTCACACAAACGGCGGACGCCGCTCACGACGGTCGCGACCGACCACCCCATTTCAAAACCATGCCTGCCATTCCTTCCATTTCCAGGAGACGACGAAACCTCGTTTTGATTTGGAGCATCGTCCTCGCGGTGCTGTTCACGGCGGCCTACATCGCAAAGGTGAAACTGCGCGCGCCGTACCACCGGTGGAAAGCGGAAAGCCATGCGTGGCAGGCGGCGGAGTCGCTCGCGCATGGCGACCCGAAGCGTGCGCTGCTCGACGCAAAGAACGCGCTCGGCCACAACCCGCTCAACGCCGATGCCACGCGGATCGTGGCAAAATCCCTCGAGACCCTCGGAATCGCCGGGGCGGAGGACTGGCGCCTGCGTCTCGACACGCTGCGCCCGCGCGATCCGGAGAATGTGCCCGCGCTGGCAAACGCGCTGTTGAGATCCAGCGGCTGGGAATCGGCCGAGCAGCGGCTGGAAACGCTCGACGAAGCGGGCCGGAACACCGCGGCATTCCACGCCGTGGTCGCGGCCATCGCGACGGAGAAACACGACGCGGCAGCCGCGGAGCAGCACTGGGCCGAGGCGGCCCGGCTGGAGCCTGCGGAGAAAAAATACCGGCTGAACCTCGCCGCGCTGCGGCTCGAATCGAAAGTGCCCGGACAGCGCGAGGCGGCGCTCGCCGATCTGGAACAAATGCGCGCCAGCCCGGCGACGGGCAGCGAGGCGCTGCGGCAACTGCTCGGCGACGCGGTCCGCCGGCACGAGGCTCCGAGGGCGCGCGCGCTGGCGGATGCGCTCGTCGCGGAAAAAGGCAGCACATTCCGCGACAAGCTCACGCGGCTCACGGCGCTCCGGCTGACGTATGATGCGCGCTCGACACCGTATCTCATCGAGCTTCGCGACGCGGCCATTACCGAGCCGGTGAACCTTTACTCCCTGCTGGCGTGGATGAACACGAGCGACCTCGCGCTGATGGTGGAGGAATGGGTCCGCTTCCTGCCGCAGGAGATGATCTCCAGGCCACCTGCGGGCCTCGCCGTCGCGGAGGCACTCATGCGTTGCGGCGAATGGCAGAAGCTGGACGACCTCATCGGCACGGTGAAGTGGGGCGAGCTGGAGTTCATGCGCAAGGCATTCCTCACCGCGGCGCTCGAACATGTCGGCGAAGAAGGCGAGGCGGCGCAGGAATGGACGAACGCCGTCGCATCCGTGCGCGCCAGTTCCGACGGGCTGGAGCGTCTCGCGAGATTCGCCGTGCAAGCCAAATGGGCCGGACGTGCGGAGGAAATCATGCGCATGCTTGCAGCGATGCCGCATTGCCCGCGCTGGGTGATGGATTCGCTGTGGAAGGACGCCTTTCAGCGCGGCGACACCGCGCAGCTCCAGAGGCTGAGCGCCGCGCTCGCGAAGTCCGATCCGAAAGGGATCGCCGCGCGGAACAACTACGCGTTCCTCTCACTGCTCACGCGCAACGCCGAGGACAACCCGCAGCGCATCGCTGAGACGCTCCACCGCGAGCACCCGGAAAATGCGCTCATCACCTCGACCTACGCGCTCTCGCTATTCCAGCAGGGCAGGACCGCCGATGCCGTCGCGCTCACCTCCGCGCTGAAACCCGACGCGCTCCGCGAGCCGCAGGTCGCGCTCTACCACGCGATTTTCCTGCTCTCAGCCGGGCAGCCGGAAAAGGCGGACGATTACCTCAAACTCTCCGCCAAATGGCCGATGCTCCCCGAGGAAAAGACACTTCTCGAACGCGCAAAGGCCACCGGTGTGAAGGCTGCCGGAGCAGCCGAAGACCCGCAGAAACCGGATGCGTCCGGCGCTCTGTGGTGAAACGATGAATTTCCGCACGCGCCGCAACACCCGGCAGTGGTTTATTTTCAAACCAATCTCACTGTGATTGGGAAAGCGGGCTCGCGTGCGCGTACACGCGCATACGCGGGTGCGCAAGCACACGCGCGCGCTCGCGCTCCTGCTTTTGGCCTGCCCCCGCGCGAACAGGGCAAGGATGACAGCGGCCAATACCGCAGGAATGTTGCGGAACTCCGACGGATCGGATCGGATCGGAGATCGTAAAACTGAAACACATCCAAAGCCCGCCACACTTGAGTCAGGCAAGTGGAACGTGCGGGCATCCGGCAGGTTGGCCGATTCAGATTTCGGAAAAATAGCCGAAATTGTACTTGCACCGCGGCACCGGAATCGCTTAATTTTTCGAGAAGCCGAGATTTTTATGACACCCACCCCGAAACGCCCGCTTTTCTCCACATTCGTGATCGCAGCGATCTCGCTCGCGAGTCCGTTCCTGTCATCCTCCGCGCATGCGGATCTCGTCACGAATGGTGGATTCGAGTATGGGTATTACGCCAGTCCATTGGATCCATCGGGGAACGGCGGTGTCGCCGTCGGAGGTGGAACCACGCAAGGCTATCAGGTAGATCTTCCAGCAACCGGTACAGTTCCTGGTTCATATGGCTGGAATACCGGCCCCCGTGACCCAACGACTGGCGATGTGACTGCGGTTTTAGTCAATAACCTAGGAGGCCCCGCATACTTCTTGAACAGCCCGGGTGGCGGACCCCACGGTGGGTATGTCGCCGCAGTTTTTACCGATGGAACCTACCAAAGCTACATCACGCAAGTTCTCACGGGCCTGACCATCGGACAGACCTACCGGCTAGGCTACTGGATCTCAAATCAGATTGGCGACGCCCCGTCAACTACGACTTCCGGCCCCGACTTCACCTATAACTCTTTGACGGTGGCATTGGGCGGGAACGACACAGGCACCGCGATCACCGGTGCCACGAATATCTTCGGCCCAGTCCAATTGCAAGTGCCGCTAGGCTGGACTTATGAAACCCAGGACTTCGTTGCCAGTGGTAGTACTTCCATCCGTCTTTCGTTCATCGGTGGAAGTAACACAGCGGGAGACCTCCTCGACGACGTGAGCGTCGTCGCTGTTCCGGAAAGCTCCTCCTTCGGAGTGCTCATGGGCGCAGCCCTGCTGGCGTTTGGCACTGCTGCGCGGTTCCGCCGCCGGAGCGTGGCGATGGCGTAACCTCAGGGCATCGGCTCAAGAACGAAAAGAGCCGCGGGCTTTTATCGGCAAAGTTTGCCTTCGTTGGGGTTAGATGCTCTACTCTGGGTTCCCATGTCCGACCCTTTTCACATTGCCGCCCGTGCCCTGAGATCCGGCAGCCGCATCTGTGCGGACTGCGGGAGCCGCTTCCAACTCAGCCATGACACGACCGGCGAAGTCGAATGTTGCGATGCGTGCCGTTCGCGAAGGGCACGGTTGATCGAACGTATCGCGGACAAATTTCACCTGATTCCCAAGGAGGTCGTTCCGAAGCCCCGCGAAGACGCGAACCACCTCCAGAAGTGCACGGATTGCGGAAAGGAATTCCAGCCTAACGCCCGCGGCATCCCGCTCGATCAATGCTGCGAGGAATGCCACGGAAAGCGCGTGAACCTAGTGGACAGCATCGCGGATCAGACCTTCAAGGGCTGGCACTCCACAGCGAAACCGAAAGAACGCGTGTGGATGAAGCGCCTGATACGTTACGCGCTTCTGTTCGCACTCCTCGGCACCGCGCTATGGTTTGGCACGCCGCCGGTACGCCGCGCGTATCACCACTGGCGTGAAAAAAAGCATTTTGCGCGTGCGACGGCCTATTTTGCGAAAGGCGATTTCCGGCGCGCGATGATTGATGCGCGGAACACCCTTGTGTTCAACTGGAACAACACGGAAGCCATCCGCCTGATGGCGAAAACGTGCGAGGCGCTGCACTCCCCGCAGGCCGTCGAATGGCGCGCCCGATTCGCCCAACTCGTGCCAAACGATTTGGAAAATTCCCTGGGATGGGCCGGTGCCGCCATCTTGGCGGGCGACTATCTAACCGCCGAACGCATCCTGAAGCAAATCCCCTACGCGGATCACGACACCGCTTCATTTCACCACCTCTCCGCATTGCTCGCACTCAACCGGCGCGATTCGATCAAGGCTGAATTCCACTGGGCGGAAGCTGCGAAACTGAACCCTGCAGACGACGGCTACAAGCTCAACATGGCTTCGTTGCGCCTCAAGCTCGGCTCCGAAAGTGAACGCACAAATGCCCTCGACCTGCTGAACCAACTCAGCCTCACCTCCAAGGAACGACTCCCCGCGATGCGCGCCCTCCTTACCGATGCCATCCGCCACGGTGAACACGCCCACGCACGACAGATCGCCATCGCCCTGGCCGAGGATCAGAAGGATCAGAAAGCACTCTTTTCCGACAAACTCCTGCGCCTCTCCACGCTGAACATCCTTCAGGATCCTGATTTCCCAATCTGGCGTGCACGCCTCGAAGCCGAGTGCGTGGAGCGCCCCGCGAGCGCCTACGAACTCATCATCTGGATGAACCGGGCCGGCTTCGCGAAGGATGTTCCCAGCCTGGCCCAGAACATCAGTCAGGATCTGCTCATGCAACCGCCGGTGTCCGTCGCCGTGGCCGATTCGTACGCAGTGCTCAAAGACTGGCCCGGCCTCCAAAAATTGCTGAAGCCGGCAAAGTGGGGCAGCATGGAATATGTCCGACTCGCCACCCTCGCGTGGGCGCTGGAAAATTCCGGGGATCACACCGGTGCCGCAAACATGTGGAGAAATGCCCTTGCCTCTGCCGAATCACGGATCGAACGCGTGGAGACCCTTGCGCGTTCCGCCATCTCGTGGGGCTGGAACGACCGCGCCGAAGAAGCGCTCTGGAAAATCACCACGTTCAGCGTTCAAAGCCCGACTTGGGTTCTCCAGGCGCTGTGGACCAGGACACTCCAGCGTGGCGACACCGACAAGCTGCGCGTCATTGCCCAGTTCATGCTTCAGGCCAATCCCAAGAGCGTCACCGCACGCAACAACTACATCTTTCTCTCCCTCCTCAAGCGCACCGAAGAAGGTTCGCCCCATGTCGCCGCGGAGACGCTCTACAAGGAGAATCCCACGAACCCGACCACCGTTTCCACCTACGCCCTCTCGCTCTTCCTGCTCGGCCGTACCCGCGCAGCCGCGGAAGTGATGGAGACACTGCAGCCCGAGCAGCTCCGCGATCCGTCCCTCGCCACCTACTACGGAATCTTCCTCGCCGGCGCAAAGCTCAACGCGAAGGCCGAGCAATATTTCCAGCTTGCTGGCAAGGATTTCCGACTGCTGCCCGAGGAAAGGGCGCTCAAAGAGCGCGTCTTGAAAAAGACCACCTCCTCTCAGCCGAGCACTGTCCCCGGGAAAAAAACGCCGGCCACTCCATTGCCTGTGCCTGCAGGCAAGTGATAGTGCGGTTTGCTCAAAGTGCGGCCCCGTGTCCGCAAATGCAGTTCCCCCGTCGCCTCGAAACGCCGCACCGCTTCGGCTGCTACTCACGCGGCCTAGTCACCGCGATGTCCGCCTTGTAGCTGCCGAAGATCGTCACCACGAGCACGCCTCTGTTCTCCCCTTCCTTGCGTCCGTCGAGCGCGATCGGCACGCTGCTTGCCGCCGTCTCCGTCTTCACGAGCGGCACCTTCACCAGCGGCTCCTTGTCCTTCGCGAAAAGCGCGAGTTCCAGCGCGCCGCTGTCAGTCTTTGAGACGCCGATAAAATAAGCCTCGGCCTTCGCCTCGTTGTCGCCCTCGCGAAAAGTCACCGTGCGCAGCTTCGCCGGATCCGCCGCCGCATTGTTCACCGCGAGCACCACATTGCGCATCCACAGTTGGGCGATGCCAGACACCGTCTTGCCCGCGCCGGCGACCGCCTCCGCAGCGAGCTTGCGGTCAGGAATCGCGAGCAGCCCCGTGTCGCCACCCGCCTGGATGCCCGCGGCCTTGCTCGCATCGGCATCCACGGAAAAAGGCGCATCACTCGGCGAACCCAGCGTCTCGATTGCCTTGCCCGCGATCTTCGCAATCTGCTCCGATGGGATCTGCTGGATTTCCTGCGCGACGGCAAACGTGGTGATGAGAGTGAGGATGGGAATCAGCTTCATGGCTTTCATGGTTGCGCATCCAGACGCCGGAGAAAGATCTGTCGTTACGAAAATCTTCCGTCCCTCTCCGCACCCGATACCCTCCGCACGCATGAATGAAGCACTGAACGCAGGCCTCAAAAAAGCCGCCATCGCCACAGCGGAGCGGCACATCTTCCTCTGCATGGGCCCGGACTGCTGCGCGCCCGCCGACGCGGAAATCGTCTGGGAATACATCAAGCGCCGCGTGCGCGAGACCTCGCTCCGCGCAATGCGCACGAAGGCGCAGTGCCTCCGCATCTGCACCGGCGGCCCGTGGCTCGTCGTCTATCCCGAAGGCACATGGTACGGCGGCGTCACATCGGATCGCTTCGAGCAAATCCTCCAGCAGCACCTTATCGGCGGCACGCCTGTTGCGGAATGGATCACCGTGACGAATTGCCTCGGTTGTCGCGCAACGTAGAATCGCCGGTTCAGTCGGTGGCAATTTCCCGCATCGTGCCCGGCTGCATCCGTTCGAGTAACTCCGCGCGCAGCACACCCATCCTCCGCTCAAGTTCCGAACGCCGCATCCAGCTCGTCCGCACTGCCCACCACAGACGCGGGATTCCGCGCGGGACATGCAGCAATTCCACGAGCGGTGCGACGATTTCCGCCCGCCCGTAGCCTTTGAGAAATGCCGTCGCCAGCGGCAGCCACTCGTCGTCGGCACAGCGTCCGCAGACATCCTGGAGCGTCACCAGCAAATCATCCGCGTGCCGCCGCGCCTCCGGCAGATCGCGGTGGTGCCGCATTTCAAAATCCACCAGCCGCGCCCGCCCCGTCGCCGCATCGAACACAAAATTTCCCGTGTGCGGATCGCCGTGGCTCCATGCCGCGCCGTGATGGTGCGAATGCAAATGGTGCACCCGGCGCAGCTCGGTGCCCGCCGCCGCGAGATGCTTCGGCAGCAAAGTTCCCGCCGTGAGCAGGCGCGACAGATCCATTCCCGGCAGCACCGATACAAAGGGCGTGCCGCTCTCATCCACGCCCGCCGTGGACTCCGGCGAGTGCAGCAGCCGGAAGCAGGCCACCTCCCACGCGCGCCACTCGTCATCGTCCACGATCGCCTCCACCGGATTTCGCGCGAGGCGGAAAAATACATTCGCCACGCGCATCACCAGCCAAGCTGCGCGCCGCCTGCGCTTCGGCATCACCGGATGTGCGCCGCACGCACGCACGGCCTGCTCGCGAACTTCGGTGAAAAGCGTTTCCATGCGCGGGAAAATATCAGGCATCCCCGCCCGTTCAAACGCGGAAAACGAGCGCGGCTATTTCGTCACGCCCCGCCTCTCGACAGGCCGCACTTCCGAGCCGTCCACGAGCGCGTCCGGCGGATTCACGATCACGCGATCCGCGGCGGTCACACCCGAGAGCACCTCGACGAACGTTCCAAAGTCACGCCCGATGCCGACCTTTTTCATCGCGACACGGTTGCCCGCGCCGACCACGCCGACCATCGTGCCCTCAATGCGGAAGAGCAGCGCATTCGACGGAATCGTGAGCACCGGCTGGGGTTGTGCATTCTTGAAACGCACCTGCGCGTAGCTGCCCGGCAGCAGTTCGCCCTTCGCATTGTCCACTTCGAGTTCCGTGAGCAACGTGCGAGAGGCCGCGTCGAGCGATTCGGCAGTCCGCACGACTTTCGCCTCGAAAACGCGGCCCGCGATTTCGTTCAGCGTGATGTCCGCCGTCTGGCCGATCGTGATGGCGCGCGCATAATTCTCCGGCACGCGGGTAAAGACGCGCAGCTTTTCCGCCTGCAGGATGTGGAAAAGTTCGCGGCCCGCGCCGGCGTTCACAAGCTGGCCGACGTCGAGCGTCCGCATCGTGATCGTCCCGGCAAAGGGCGCGGTGATCTTGGCAAAGCCGAGCGTCTCCTCCAGCCGCTGCACCTTCGCATGGGATGCCTCGACCGTCGCCTTTTTCAGCGCGAGGTCGGCGATTTTTTCATCCGCCTCCTGCGGGCTGATCGTCTTTGCCGCACGCATCTCGGTCCACCGTTTCGCGGTCGTCTCCGCAAGCGTGCGCGCGGCCTCGGCCTGCGCGAGTTCGGCGCGGGCCTGCGCGAGATCGCGCTCGATCTCGGGCGTGTCGAGTTCGGCGAGAAGCTGCCCCTGCTCGACATGCGCGCCGATGTCCGCGAGCCAGCGGCGAACGTAGCCGTTTGCGCGGGCATAGATCGCGGCCTCGGTGAGCGCCTTCACTTCGCCGGACAGCACGATCGGCGGCGCGGCAGGCGCGGGCGCGGGCGACGCGACATCCACGGTCAGCATCGCAAGTTCGCGCGTCTCCTTTTTTACCACGGCCCGCTCGCGCGAGCGCGGAAAATATCCCAGCGCAAAAGCGCCCACGGCGAAAATCAGAGCGGCGATGACCAGCCCGCCGATGCGAGGCCCGGCCGGCTGCGGTCCGCCGGTTGCGGTTTCGCCCTTTGGCGACGAAGGGATGTCAGGGGATTCGAGCACCTCGGAACCTTGTCGCGAACGAATCGGTGCGTCGAGGGAATCGGTGTGTGTGTTCATGACGGTTTAGTGCAGGGCGAGTTCGGTTTCGGATGCCTCCGCGAGTTCGGGATCCTGAGTCGGAGGTTTCGTGTTCCGGTGGAAAATGGCGAACACCACCGGCACGAAGAACAGCGTCGCAAGTGTCGCGAGCAGCAGCCCGCCGATCACCGCGCGGCCGACCGGCGCATTTTGCTCCGCGCCTTCGCCGAGGCCGAGGCTCATCGGCAGCATGCCGATGATCATCGCGAGCGCCGTCATCACCACTGCGCGAAGACGCGTGGTGCCGGCATTGATCGCCGCCGAGAGCGCGTCCACGCCCTCGTTCATGTTCGTGCGCGCAAAACTGACAACGAGCACCGAGTTTGCGGTGGCCACGCCGAGGCTCATGATCATGCCCATCAGCGCGGGCACGCTCAGCGTCGTCTGCGTCACCCAAAGCCCCCATACCACGCCAGCGAGCGCACCCGGCAGCGCGCTGATGATGATGAGCGGGTCGAGCAGGCTTTGGAAATTCACCACGAGCAGCAGATACACGAGCACGATGGCGACGACGAGTCCGACAGCGAGGCCCGTGTAGCTGCTGTTCATGGTCTCCGCCTGGCCTCGCACGACAATGTAGCTGCCGCGCGGCAAATCCTTTTTCGCCTCCTCAATGAGCGGCTTGATGTCGGCGACAACGCCACCGAGATCGCGCCCGCTCACGCCGCCGAAAATATCAATGACCGGCATCACGTCGTAGTGCGAAATCACCGGTGAATCCTGCCCGCGCTCGATTGTCGCGAGGTTCGTGAGGATTTGCCCGTCGCCTTCGCCTGCACGCCCGCCGCTGATCGGAATCGTCTCCAGTGCGCCGATGGAATCCATCACATGCTCCGGCGCGCGGACGTTGATGGTGTATTGGATGCCGAGCTTTGGATTCAGCCAGTACACCGGCTGCACCTGCCCGCTGCCGCTCAGGCTGAGCAGCACGGAATTCGTCACGTCGCGCTCGCTCAGGCCGATCTCGCTGGATTTGTCGCGATCCACATTCACCGTCAGCTTCGGCTGATCGGCGGGCTGCTGCACGCGGATGTCCACCGCGCCGTTCACAGAGCGGATTTTTTCCGCGAGCCGCGCGGCGACGAGACGGTTGGCATCCTGATCGCGCCCGTAGATCTGCACGTCAAACGGCGCGGGCAGGCCGAGATTGAGCGTCTGGCTCACAATGTCCGCCGGCAAAAAATAAAAGATCGTGCTCGGGAATTCGCGGTTGAGTCGCGCGCGGAGCAGGCGCACGTATTCGTCCGTCGGGCGGTGCTTCTCCGCGAGCGAGACAAGGATGTCCGCGTCGCCCGTGCCGATGACGCCGCTGTTGCTGTAGCTCAGCGCGATGCCGGAAAAAGGAATGCCGATGTTGTCGAGGACGCCACCGACTTCCTCCTTTGGAATGACCTCGCGCATCACCTGCTCGACACGCTCGACGAGCCGCGCCGTCTCCTCGATGCGCGAGCCGCTGCGCGCGCGCAGGTGCAGGCGGAACTGGCCCCCGTCCACCTTCGGGAAAAAGTCCTGCCCGAGCTGCGGCACGAGCGCGAACGAGGCGATGCAGCACGCGAGGAAAATGATCGCAAAGGTCCCGCGCTTTTCCATCACCGCGCCGAGCATCGCGCGGTAGCCCTTGCGGAACGCGGAGAAGCCGCGCTCGAACACGCGCTGAATGTGGACGAACGGCGCGCTCCATCCGGTCGCCCGCACCTCGTCCGCGGCGTCCTCGGCCTCGTGGCTGTGGTACGGCGAATTGCGGTAGAACCACATCACGAGCGTCGGGATGAGCGTGCGCGAAAGGATATAGCTCGCGAGCATCGCAAAAACCACCGCCTCGGCGAGCGGCACAAAAAGAAAGCGCGCAACGCCGGTGAGAAAAAACATCGGCACAAAGACGATGCAGATGCAGAGCGTGCTCACAAATGCCGGCAGCGCGATTTCCTGCGCGCCGGCGAGAATCGCGGTGATGAGCGGCTTCCCCATCGCCATCTGCCGGTGGACGTTTTCGATCTCTACCGTCGCGTCGTCCACGAGAATGCCGACTGCAAGCGAGAGGCCGCCGAGCGTCATGAGGTTGATCGTCTCGCCGAGCGCGCTGAGCACGGCCAGCGATGCAATCACGCTCAACGGGATCGAGATCGCGATGATCACCGTGCTGCGCCACGAGCCGATGAACAGCAGGATCATGATCGCCGTCAGCGCCGCCGCGATCACGCCTTCCTTCGCCACGCCGTCAATCGCAGCGCGGACGAACAGCGACTGATCCGCAAATTCCTTGATGTCGAGATCCGCCGTCACCGTCTTCTGCACCTGCGGCATCTGCGTCTTGATTTTCCGCACCACGTCGAGCGTCGAGGCAAAGCCGCTCTTCATGATCGTGATCAGCGCGCCGCGCTGGCCGTCCATGCGGACGATGTTCGTCTGCGGATTGAAGCCGTCGCGCACCTGAGCCACGTCGCGCAGGTAAAGGATCGCGCCATTCACGACTTTGATCGGCATGTTGTTCAGGTCGTCTAGCACGCGCGGGCTGCCGTTGGTCTCGATGTTGTATTCCGTGTCGCCGATTTTCGCCGTGCCTGCGGGAAGGATGAGGCTCTGCACATTCACCGCGTCCACGATGTCCTGCGCGCGGAGGTTCTTCGCCTTCAGCGCCGTGAGGTCGAGGTCCACTACGACCGTGCGCATCCGCCCGCCGTACGGCCACGGGATTTGCGCGCCGGGGACGTTCACGAGGCCGATGCGGATCTGGTTCAGCGTGATGTCTGCGACTTCCTGCTCGCTCAGCTTTTTGCTCGAAATGCTGTATTGGAGAATGGGAACCGTGGACGCGTTGTAGCGGATGATGAGCGGCGGCTGCTGCCCCGGCGGCATCTGCCGGAGAATCGTCTGCGCGACCGCCGTGATCTGCGCGACACCGCCGTCCACATTCGCGCCGGGCTGGAGGAACACCTTGATGATGCCCACGCCGTTGTAGCTGTTCGACTCGACGTGCTCGATGTCGTTCACCGTCGCCGAAAGCGACCGCTCGTGATTGTAGAGGATGCGCTGCTCGATCTCGCGCGGGTTCAGCCCCGCGTACTGCCAGATGACCGAAACGACCGGGATATTGATCGAGGGAAAAATATCCACCGGCGTGCGCAGCAAAATATACGGCAGCATGAGCAGCAGCACGAGCGCCATGACGACGAACGTGTACGGCCTGCGCAGTGCTAATCGGACGATCCACATGCGCGGAGGCTCACACGCACACCGCGAAAGGCATTGCACGCCCTTGCTCATGGTGGAGAACGCCCTTGCTCGGCAGGAAACACGGTTTCCAGCCTTGCTCTTGTTCACAATCCGAATTGCAAACGGCGCACGCCGACGCCCACCTAGCACTGCAACTGCAATGTCGCGCCTCGCGCGTTACACCGCGGGAATCGCACGCTCCAGCAGATCCGCGAGCACCGCCGCCGCGCGCGCGCCCGTCTCCATCACCTCCGAGTGCGCGAGCGGCGCGGCGTTCAGCCCGGCGGCCCAATTCGTGAGGCATGAAAATCCCACGACCTCCAGTCCGAACGCGCGTGCCTGAATTGCTTCGAGGACGGTGCTCATGCCGACTGCATCCGCGCCGAGTTTTTGTAGCATCCGGATCTCTGCGGGCGTCTCGTACTGCGGGCCGAGCAGCCCGGCGTACACGCCCTCGTGCAGCGTCATGCCGCGTGATTTTGCAGCGGAGGAAAAGTGCGCGCGCAGGTGCTTCGAATACACCTCGCTCATGTCGAAAAAATGCGCGCCGCCGAGCAGCGGCGAGGTGCCTGTGAGATTGAGGTGATCGCCGAGCAGCATCCACGAGCCGGGCGGGAACTGCGCATTGCACGTCCCCGCCGCGTTCGTGAGCACGAGCCTGCGGATGCCGCGCTCCGCCATCCAGCGCACGTGTGCCGTCACCTCCGCAGCACTGCGTCCCTCGTACAAATGCACGCGCCCGCGCGCCGCGACGATCGGTACGCCACCGATTTTTCCGAACACAAATTCACCCGCGTGCCCTGCGACACGCGACTGCGGCAGTCCGGGAATCTCCGCGTACGGCACGCGTACCTCGACTTCCATGCGCTCGGAAAATCCACCGAGCCCCGAGCCGAGCACGAGTCCCCATTGCGGATGAAAATTTTGCCAGGACATCCGGGCAGCGTGCGAAATTCGCGCCATGCGCGCAATGGCGCAAATGCGCTTCGAGCTTCAACCCGAAGCATTGGGCCGAGGCCGAACCTACTTTGCCGCGGGCTCCGCGGGCTTCGTCGTCTCGGGCTTGGCCGCGGATTTTGGAGCGTCGGATTTTGGCTCTTCGGGCTTCGGTGCGTCCGCCTTCGGCTTTTCCGTCTTCGAGACTTCCGCTTTCGGGACCTCAATCTTCGGAGCCTCGGTCTTGGGCGTTTCCTTTTTCGGAGCTTCCGTCTTCGCCACTGCGGGTGCGGCTGCGACCTGAGCCTCTTTTGAAAAATCCACGCTGCCGAGCACTTCGCGAATCGTCTCGCTCGGGAGCACCTGCGTCTCGATGCGGCCCGAGCGCGCGATGACGAGGCCGACGACGTTGCCGTCAAGATCCGTCACCGGGCCGCCGCACTGTGTCGAATTCAGCGGCAGATCCGTCTGCATCGCCGAGGGGAAATCCGTGCGCCGCTTGCTGATCGTGCTGCCCATGTTGTTCATCCTGTCATTGCTGTTGCGGATCGGGCCCGTCGCGGCACCGCGGTCGCCGAGCGCGATTTCCTTTTCCATCACGGCTTCGCCGCGCTGGAGCTTCAGCTTCACTTTGTCGCCGGCTTTGCGATCGGAAACCATCTTTGTGAATGTGTAAACCGACTCCGGTTTTTTGCCGTCGAGTTCGAGGATGCGATCCTCCTTTTGCAGCCCGGAATTCTGCGCCGGGCCTTTCGGCACGACGTCGCGGATCTTCAGCCCCTTGTCGTCGCTCTCGAGCTGCACGCCAAGAAAGCCGCGGCCCTTCGTCTGCTCATTGCGCACCGCCACGCTCACAACGCCGATGGCCACCGGATCGCGGCCCTCGGGCGCGACCGCGGTGATGAACGTTCCAACCTCCAGCGCGCCGCGCCCGGACCATTTCACCGCGGGGATGTCCTTCGCCGTGGCTTTCACGAGCGCGAGATCGTGATCCGGCCAGGTGCGCACGACTTTCGCCGCGACCCACTGGCCTTTGAACTGGCACTGGAGTTCCGCAGCGCTGCCGACTTCGCTCGCCTTTGTGAGCAGCCAGCCGTCCGCGCGGATGCCGGTTGCAAACGCGAGCGGGTCCGACGGCTTCTTCGCATCGCGCAGCACGAATGTCGCGGGTGCCGCGCCGAGCGAACCGGGGCGGTGGCCTTCGAGCAGTTGGTTGAAATGATCCGCCAGCTTTTTTTCCGTCGCCTTGTCAAATCCGGGCGGCCCTCCGAGGCCGAGTCCCTTGAACGCGTCGGGATTCTTCTCCTTCATCAGCCGCAGCAATTCGGGCAGCTCCGCCTTCTTCAAGTCATCGGCTGGCACGCCCTGTTTTTCGAGCACGCTGCGCAAGAGCGAGAGCAGCTCCTTCGCATCCATCTTCAACATGCCGCCGTTGTCCTCCGCGCGCTTGCGGAGTTCATTCAGCAAATCCTCCACGCCTTGTCCCGAAGGTTTCGGCTTCTCCGCGGGCTTGGGAGTTTCCTGCGGCTTCGTCTCGGGTGCCGGCGTCGGATCGGGCTTGGAATCGGGAGCCTTTTTGATCGCTCCGTGGAGCGAGCCCGTGGCGAGCAGTGCGGCGATGATGAATGTGCGGATCATGGTGTGCTGGGATTTCGGAGCGTGTGCGGGAAGGTGGCGGATATCGTGATGTGCTTACGGTTTTTTCGGCGGTGTCGGCAGCGGCTCCATCCGCTTCAGCATCTCGGCTTCGGAAACGAGGATGACCTCCGTCTTTCGTTCCTCGGTGCCGCGCCGGTAGGCGAGCGCGAGCTTCTCGCCTGCCTTGCATTTTTTCAGCTTGTCGGCCACGGCCTTGGGTGTCGGCATGTCTTCGCCGCCGAGCTTCAGGATCACGTCGCCCGCTTTCACGCCAGCGGCGGCGAGCGGGGATCTGGCCTGCACTTCCTTCAGCAGCGCGCTGCCCCCCGCGGGGTCGAACACCGCACCGAGCACCGCGGGACCGGTCACGCGCTGGCCGGGACGCACGGGCGGTTTGCCCCAAGTTTTTCCTTCGAGCATTTTTTCCCACGAGACTTTCGCCGCGTTCACGGGCGCGTCGCGATTGTAGCTCAGGCTCTCCGAGATGGACGAGTGGATGCCGATGACCTTGCCATCGAGATCAAACAGCGGGCCGCCCGAGTCGCCGCCGATCAGCGTGCAATCGCTCACGAGGAAGCCGCCCGCATTTTTCTGGCTGATGCGCCCGATGCGCGCCGGTGGCAGACGCCGGATGTCGAACCCGCCGGGATGCCCGAGCGCGACGACGATGGTCGTCTGTTCCAACTTGTCCGAGTCGCCCATCTGCGCGACGGGATACTTGCCGGGCTTGATGATTTTCGCGAGGCCCACGTCGCGCGTGTAGTCTGCGCCGAGCACCTTGCACTTCTCCTGTTTGCCGTCCGGGAAAACCACGATCATCGTGTCGTTGCCGTACGTCACGTGGCCCGCGGTGAGGATCAGCCCGTCCTCCGTGACGATCGTCCCCGAGCCCGAGCCCGGCACTTTCTCGCCGACGAGCGCGACGACCGACGGCAGGTTCTTTTGCACGACGGCCTTCACCTTCGTCTCCATGCTTTTCATCTCCGCCACGGTGAACGCGAACACCGTGTGCGCCGCGAAAAATACGAATGCAAAAATCGGGCGGAGGAAGTGGCGGGGTGCAGTCATGCGATGGAAGGCTGTGGAGTAAATGCGGAACACGCGCGGAGTTTTGCCTAAATAATCTGCAATCGGTGCGGGCGCAAGTGGACGGGGTTTGCGTGGACCCCGTGATGTGTCCGTGAAGCGCTAAACTCCGGGCGAGGAGACTGTCCCCGCAGCGCCGCCATTGCGCGCGGCCCCGTCCCTGCTATACACGTCTGCCTTTCCAAGCAGAAAACAACAGCCGACGAATGCCGACCTACGAATACGAATGCGAGAAGTGCGAGGGTGCCTTTGAGTGCGTGCAGTCCATGAAGGACGACGCGTTCAAGACATGCCCGAAGGAATTGTGCAGGATGAAAAAATGGGGCAAGGGCAAGGTGCGCCGGCTTATGGGCACTGGTGCGGGGCTCATTTTCAAAGGCTCGGGTTTTTACATCACGGACTACCGTTCCGAGGGCTACAAGGCCGCGGCCAAGAGCGATTCCGCGGCGGCGAAACCGGCCGAAAGCAAGCCCGCCGAAAGCAAGCCTGCGGAGAGCAAGCCCGCCGCGCCGCCGAAGGCTCCCGCGAAGAAAGACTGATCCCGAGTTTCACCAGCCCCGACGAACATGGCCCAACCAGATTCCCGCAAGCTCACCTGCACCGCGTGCAAGTACGAGAACGAAATCGAGCGCGTCTATTGCCACAACTGCGGCGAGAAGCTGGACCGTTCCCTCCTGCCCGTGGCCGACATGACGAAACCCTCCGAGGAAAAGGCGAAGACTGCGCGGCAGGTGAAGAAGCTGATGGACCCGAACCGGCTCAACTGGTGGATGAACCTGAAGACTTTCCTGCTCGTCGAGTTTCTCGCCGTGCTCGTCGCCGCGGGATATCTCATCGTGCAGGCGCCTGCCTGGGTGTTGCCCATCGAAAAGGACAAGCTCCCCGAAACCGAAGTCGGCGACGTGTGGGGTGAGATGCTCCGGCAGAAGGCGGTGGTGTCCGTGACTTTCAAGGAATTCGACGTGAACTACTATCTCAACAAGTACGTGAAAGGCGGCAACGGCTCGACGGTGAAACTCGACCGCGCCTTCGCACATTTCGAAAAGGACACCGTCATTCTCGCCACGCAGCGGAGCGTACTGGGCCTCTCGATTTGCAACACCGCGGCTTTCAAGCCCGAGCACGAGGGCGTGAAGTGGAAGGCAGATGTCCGCCGGTTCGCCATCGGGCGGCTCACCGTCCCGTCCACGCTCGCGAAGCTCATCGGGCTTGATTCGTCGGTGCTCGGTGCGTTCACGCGGGTTTTTGACAAGGACATCCAGCGGCTGGACCGGCTGGAAAAAATCGAATCCGCCGAAGGCTCGATCACCTTCACCGCCCGGCAGCAATGATTCCGCGCCCCGCGAGGGCTGTGCTGTTTTTTTTCCTCGGCGCGCTGCTGCACGGCGCGCTGCGCACTGCGGCCTTTGCGGTGGATCTGCGCCACAGGAGCGTGAGCGGCTCCGGGCAGTTTGTGGTGTATTGCGACGACCGCGACGCGCGCGGGAGGATCGTCAGCTTCGTCGAGGACGTGAAGGGGCAGCTCCTGCGCGTCCTGCACGACCGCGACGAATGGAAAATCCCGATCGTCATTTCCATCGAGCCCGAAGGCGAACCGTCCTCGGTCAGCAGCACGCTCGTGAACACCGTCGCCGGGCCGAAGGTGGACGTCGTCGTGCGTCTCGGGGACGACCCGGCGAAAATCTTGTTCCAGCGCCACATCGTCCATGTGCTGCTGCTCGAGATTGCCTATCGCGATCGTCCGCCGCTGCGTGGCGGCGAGCATTTCGCGCTCCCGCCGTGGTGGCTCACCGAGGGGCTGCTGCAGGACATGCGCGCACACGCGGGCATGAGGGATCCGGACATCTTCAAGAGCATCGTGAACACCGAGAAGCTGCCCTCTTTCGAGAAACTCCTCACGCAGCCCCCGCTGCAGCTCGACACCGCCGCCGGCGCGGTGGATCGCGCGAGCGCATTTGCGCTCACCACCGCGCTGCTGAACATGTCCGCAGGCCCGGCGAACCTCGGGCGCTTCCTCCGCGCGTGGCCCGACGGTTCGCGCGATCCGCTCACGCTGCTGGCCCGGCATTTTCCCATGCTCGGCGATTCTCCGCAGAGCCTCGCGAAATGGTGGACGCTCCAGCTCGCGCAGCTCGGCAAATCCGAGACGCTGCGCGGCCTCTCCGCCGCCGAGGCGGATGCGGAACTTGCCGCGCTGCTCGCCTTTGACATCACCTCCGGCAAGCCGCCGGTGAGCCAGCACTACGTCCTCGCGGACTTTGAAAAATACATCAAGCTCCCCGGCGCGCGGCCCGCGCTGCGTCTCGCGCAGGTGAAGATTTCCATGCTGAGTTCGCGGGCTCACGTCCTCTACCGCCCCATCCTCAAGGAATACGAGGAGCTGTGCGGCCTGCTCGCCTCCGGCAAGACCAGCGGCGTCGCCGACCGCATCGCCCGCGCCGAACGGTTCCGCGCCTCCGCGCTCCAGCGCAGCGAGATGATCGCCGACTACCTGAACTGGTACGAGGCCACGCAGACACCCGGCAGCACCGGGCAGTTCGACCGCTACCTCCGCGCCGTCGAGGATCGCGACGCGAAAAAGCGCCAGCCCGCCGCGCCCGTGGACCCGAGGATCGCCGAATACCTCGACGCGCTCGAACAGGAATTCGCCCCGCTGCGCCCGAACATGCTCCCCGGCGACGAACCCACAGGCAGCGCGCGGCGGTGAGCCGGGGCGGAGATCGGCGGCGGAAACCGTCAGCACTTAGCCTTGCCCCGCCGCTCCGATACCGCAAAGCTCCGCCTCATCGCTGACTATCAGCTTAGCCCTTGCTTCCATGCCTCGCCTTGCTGAGGCAAGGTGTGTATCTGGATTATTTAGTCGCGAAAGAAGCGACAAAAATCGCATGAAATCAATATCTGAATATTTGAAATGGAAGGAGAACTAATGAGTCGAAAAAAGGCCGTAATTATGGCGATGACTGCAAGCGGGGTTTTAACAAGCGTCTGCTTGTTGATGCTCTCCGTTAATCATGGGAAAAACGTCGAATCCATTTCCCGGGTGCATTTATCGCGTTTAGCTTGGGGCAATTGATCGCCATTATTATCGGCATGTACCGAGCTGCGATAGATAAATCCCAAGGTTTTCTGGTAACGCTTGCGGCCTTTGGGTGTGCATTAGCTGTGTTTGGAATTTGGATTGTAGTAATGACAATTAAGTATGGCATCACTCAATCGGATCCTGCGGGCAATGGGCGATTGCCAGCGATCGAAAAACACTAGAACTGGTTTCACAATTACCGAAGCGTGATCAGCAAGCAGGCGACATGAAAGAAGGCTTGGGACAAGGGACTGAGATAAGGGTTAGACTGATTATCGCGCTAGAAACCGATTAGGTCCAAACACCGATCGCCGTCCGCATCGCTCCCCATCGGCAGAAGAAGGCGATTCGCGAGAAGCCGCAGGAGTCGGGTTGACTCGTGCAATGCAGGCGATCAACCTGCTGGCGCATGAACCAACGCACGTTCCTTTCCATCATCGTTGCAGGACTGATTTTCCCGGCGTTCGCGCCGTTCGTGCAGGCGACTTCCAATTACCCCTACAAGCGCAATGAGTATGTCACGATCACCCGAGGGAAGTCGCCGGATGGCGTTTTTTCCATCGCCTCACATGGTGAAGGGGATCTCGGGACGGATAACTTTAACCTCCACCTCATGGACGCGAAGACGGGCAAGAAGATCGGCCCGCTCACGGGAGATCCCGAGAATACGTGGGGGGCTGATACGCTGGCGGGCGCTTACCATGCGAATTGGTCGGCCGACTCGAAGTCCGTGACGATCTCCTACCGCTCCGATCGGCACACCGTCTCCTGCATCAAATTCAAGATCGAGAACCGGCGCGCTTCCCGCGTGAGCGGCCCGACTCCGATCACCGACCGTCAGGCCAAGGAGTTTGGCTGGCCCGATCTCAAGAACTGAGTCGCGCGGGCAGTTTGCATCAATTGCGGCACAGGCACCGTTTCTGCCAAGGTTGGCGCATCAAAATCGCGGCAGCGATGCGAGGAAGATTCCGGGTGGAGCACGCGACTCGCGTGCTCCACCCGGGACTTGCCGTCGCTCGCCAGCGTAACTTTGACGTGTCGGCCCTGAGGGGCAGGGCAAATCTTGACAAGCGGAAGGCTCCTGAATCCCACGTCAGCGCCAGAAATTTTTCCAGCCGGTGGCCATGACAAACGGCAGCGGCTTTTCTGCGCCGAACGCCAGCCGCCGCGAACGCTCGGAACTCGTGATCGAAAACGTCGCGTGATCCATTTTGTCCGCGGACGTGAAGACGAGGTGCGCGACGGTTGCGCCCTCGGCGAGCGATTCGAGCAGCGTGTCCGCGGTCACCGGAGCGACGTAGCGGACCTCGACCGTCCCGGCGGGATGGAGCAGGAAAAATTTTTGCCCCTGCGTGCCGCGGGCGCCGGCGTTCTGCCCGCTGTCGGTGAAGTGATATTCCGCGCCGGGGCCGAACTTCAGATTGCCGATCCAAAACGTGTTGCCGAAATTTTTGGGGTTGGGAACCGTAGTCATCTCATAACTTGAGAGGATGTTCGATCCCGCCGTGTTTTTGGTCTGTATCAGATGGAAGTTCTTTTTCGTCTTCCGATCGGCAAATGTGGGGCCTGTGCCGGGGTGGAAAGTCAGCACGCCCTCGGGCAAATCCCACTGCTCGATCCGGATGCCGGAACCCACATTGCGCTGCGCACGGCCAAACCGTTCGATGATCGCAGCCCGGGCATCGTCCGAAGATTTGCCACGGATTTCAGCCGCAATTTTCTGAACCACATCCGGCGCATCCGAGAGATCCGGCGCCTGCGAGCCGAAGGTGGTTTGCACCGTGAAAATGAGGACGAGGGGGAGGAATACGTGTCTCATGATGCTGCGGAACATAGGCGATGCGAGCGGCGAGCGCCAGCGTCTGAATCCGGCTTGCGTGCGACGATTCCGTGCTTGTCGTCCGCACACGCGTTCACGCACACATTCAGGCATCCTCCTGATGAAAGTCCTCTTCGTTCACGCGCACTACGACGATTACGAATTCACCGCTGCCGGCACCTTCGAGCTGTGGCGGCGGAAGCTCGGGACGGCATTCCAGCCAAAGGTGCTCGTGTGTACGGATGGCAAGGCCGGGCATCATTTTCGCACACGCGAGGAGACCGGGCGCATCCGGTTTGATGAGCAGATCGTCTCTGCAAAACTCGGCAGCTACGACTTTGAACTGCTTCGCCTGCCGGACGGCCAGGTGCCGCGCGAGGCGTGCCTGCAGGTGACGACCGATCTGCTCGCCGCGCTGTGGAAGGCCATCCGCGATTTCGAGCCGGACTATCTTTTCTGCCCGCCGCTGCCGGAGGATCCGCTCGCGGGTGTCCATAATGATCACATCACCATCGCCGACGCCGTGCGCCGCGTGGCCTACATGATCAATGTGCCGCACGCGTTCACGCCCGAGTATCCGGCCGACGAGACTGCATCGCGCCCGTGCAGGGTGCCCGTGATCGTGAACGTGTACGACGGCTACATGTCCGGCGCGAATTCGCACGACATCGCAGTGGACGTGGAGGCTGCGTTTTCAAAAATCCGCGAACTGACATGGTGCCACCAGTCGCAGGTCACCGAGTGGCTGCCGTGGGTCGGCCGCCACAACATGGCCCCGCCGAAGTCCGAGGCCGAGTGGTCGGAAATCCTGCGTGCGCGTTTCGATCGGAAGAATCGCGAACTCGGAATCCGCAGCGCGCACGCAGTCGAGGTCTTCCGCGTCACGTCGTGGGGTGTCGTGCCGACGAACGAACAACTGCTCGCGGACTTTCCGCCAATCGTGCGCGAGGCATCGAATCTCGATGCCCTCGCGTCGCGGCTGAAACGCTGGCGCTGCGAGTAGCCGACGGGATTGGTTTCGTCTGGGCATCTTTTCACTGCTGCCCGAAACGGAGGCTTTAGGCCGGCATTTTTGCCTCGATATTTTTCTTGCCATCCGGCTGGTTGAATGTTTAGGCTCGCGCAAGGTTCCCTGATTTATCCTATGGCAAAGATACCTGCACCTCGTCGGAAAGTGGCTCGGATTGTCCAAGACCGCGTCGGCTCATCTTCATCCTCGTCCTCGTCCTCCGACAGCAGTGACTCGTCGAGCAGCAGCGATTCCTCGGACTCCAGCGATTCGTCCTCGTCCTCCGACAGCAGCGACTCGTCGAGCAGCAGCGATTCCTCGGATTCCAGCGACTCGTCCTCCTCGTCCGACAGCAGCGACTCTTCGAGCAGCAGCGATTCCTCGGACTCCAGCGATTCGTCCTCGTCCTCCGACAGCAGCGACTCGTCGAGCAGCAGCGATTCCTCGGACTCCAGCGATTCGTCCTCGTCCTCCGACAGCAGCGACTCGTCGTCCTCGGACAGCAGCGACTCGTCCTCCTCAGACAGCAGCGACTCATCGTCCTCGGACAGCAGCGACTCATCGTCCTCCGAGAGCAGTGTTTCGTCCTACCCATCGTCATCTTCCTCTGGAGGCATTACGCTCGATCAGGACGACTTCGAGCTAACTAATGCAGATGCTGGCGACTGGGCTTCTCAGGTCGTCAATTTTACCAATGATACCGGGGAGGACGTTGAGGGCATCGATATTGAGCCAGATGGATCGAACGAAAATGTAGTGGCTACAGCAGACGCTGAAGAACCTCCGTTTAAAGTGAAACTCACGGGGCCAAACACATTTACCATTGAGTCGAACTCAACTGCTACCCCCAAAGGAAGACCGAAGAAAACTTTCAGCTTGGCTTTCACAGGACCTAATGGGACAAAACTCGGCACCGTGGCCACGAATGTGGGAGTGATGCAGACGCTGGTTTCCGCATTGACAGACTCCGTGGATAATGGCGCGCTTCACCCACCCTTGCTGCAGCTCGGCCTTAATATTAAAAGCACATTTACTCTTAGCGCCGGAACTGTAGGTTTCACGACTCCTGGCGCTTCTGAAGTTGCCGGTGCAACAGCGTCCGGGCAGTTCACAATTGCTCCATTTGTAGTGGATTATAGCGCAGGAGTTAAGGAAACATTCACTACTGTCAACAAGCAGGACAATATTTCTCTGTCATACCAGACTTCTCTTAGCGCCACTTTGGATGTGTATAAAACCCAATTGCAAACGTGGCAATTGATTGCAAAATGGCAGCGGGCGTTTTCGTCCAATTGGACAAATACGAGCGACACGTATAGCCTGTCATTTAACATAAAAATAACGGACCGAAAGGCGACTGTAACGAGTAATTTCTTTTGAAACCTCCAAAGCGAAAAAAGGCACGTGGGGAAAGTACTGATACCTGACAATATGGTTACAGTGGGAATGGGTTTTGGGTTTTAAAAATGCCGACAAATCGTAAGATTGTGAATTTCCTTGCTGCTCTCTGGATTGCTGTCAGACGATGTTCTGTCGTCGTTACGCTGGCCGGGTTGTGGCATGCGAGAACCATTGCAGAGGAACCGGATAAGGTTCTTTTTCAGCAGCACCTGCCGAAGGTGCCGGCGCATGTAATGGCCGAAGTCACACTGCTTGGAAAGCCGTGCATCATGATTCTCGATACCGGAGCCGGAATCGTCACCTTGGATAAGTCACTCACGAAGGCGATTCTCTCCAATATTGGAGAAACCAATGTCATGCTTGCTGACGGAAGCACTCAGACCATGACAATCTTCGAGGGGGCTTCCTTGAAATTGGATCAATTATCCATCGATCGACCTGCGATTACATTCTCGGATCTTGGCAGGTACTCCCTTTATACAGGGCGTCCATTGTCGGGAGTTATCGGCATGAATGCATTGAGTGTCGGGAAAATCTTCATGAGCCATGACGAAGGCATTTTTCAAGTTCATATCGGACCATGGAAATTGGATAAATTTGATTGTCAGGAAATCGAGTTGGAAAAAGATTCCCCTGCCGCAGTAATCAAGACTGACATACTTGGACATTCGGCGAAATTCACGGTTGATACCGGTATGGACGACTGTATTCGCTTGGAAGCAGAAGTATTTGACGCTCTCGTCAAGGAAGGTGCTATTGAACCTGCAAAAGTGAATGCCCGCACACTATCGCTGACGGGTATGACTTCATCCACCAGAGGGTGGTTCCTGAAAGGGGAATTGATGGGAAAAAAGCTGGCCGGAGTTACAGTCGTTTCCAATGCAAAAGCCTCAATTTTGGGTCTGGCGTGGCTATATGGCTTCAACATGGAGATCGATTTCACCAAACGCAAGCTCCGGTACCAACTGCGCCGCGATGCCAAATTGCCAGGCAGTGTAGCCATGACGCTCGGTGCCATCCTGCTCTACGAAGGGAGCGGTGCCCAGATCGAACGGTTGCGCCCCAGCGGCGGAGCGGCGGAGGATGCGGGACTGAAACCTGGTGATGTGATCGAAAAATTCGGCGACATCAAGGCCGGGGCGATGAATGCGGCGGTCATGGGCGAGGCTGTAGCGGACGCTGCCGGCAAGGAAGTCGCCGTGCGTTTTTTGCGCAAATCCGACGGTGAGCGTGTCAACACGAAACTAAAACTGCCGCCCAACATCTCGGAGTGGAATTTCTCCGGCAGAGAGAGGTCCAACGAAAAATAATTGTTTCTCGACTTTGGTATTTCTCTGCTTCACAAGGTTCAAAAGTGATACCCCTAAGCCTTAGCAGAGTTTGGGTTTTTCCAGAAGCAGCAGATTCTTCTGCGTCTTTCTAGCAGCAACAGGACGTCGTTATCGGTGGCTTGATGCTCCGGAGTGCGCTCGACTGTCGTGCGAACCTATGCGAAAACTTATCCTCACTAACCGCCAGTCGCCGGGCGACATTGTGATGCTCACGGCGGCGGTGCGGGATTTGTACCGGAGCCATCCGGGGAAGTTTGCGACGGATGTGCGGACTTCGGGCGGGGCGCTTTGGGAGAACAATCCGCACCTTACCCCGCTGCGGGATGGCGACGCGGAGACGGAGCGCATCGCGTGCGGGTATCCGCTGATCCACCGGAGCAACCGCGGGCCGTGGCATTTCATCCACGGCTTCACGCAGCATCTCGCGGAGCAGCTCGGCGTGGAGATTGCGCCGACGGATTTCAAGGGCGACATCCATCTCGCGGCGAAGGAGCGGCGGTGGATTTCGCAGGTGCAGGAGATCACGCGCGAGCCGGTGCCGTTCTGGATCGTGAATGCGGGCGGGAAATTCGACTACACGGCGAAGTGGTGGGAGCACGCGCGCTATCAGGCGGTGGTGGATCATTTCCGCGGGCGCATCCTTTTTGTGCAGGTGGGGGAAAAGGGACACCGGCATCCGCCTTTGCGCGGTGTGCTCGATCTGCGCGGGCGGACGGATCTGCGGCAGCTCGTGCGGCTGGTGCATCACGCGCAGGGCGTGTTGTGCCCGGTGACGCTGCTCATGCACCTCGCCGCCGCCGTGCCTGTGCGCTCGGGTATGCCGCAGAACCGCCCGTGCGTGGTCGTCGCCGGCGGACGCGAGCCCGCGCAGTGGGAGGCGTATCCGCACCACCAATACATTCACACGAACGGCGCGCTGCGCTGCTGCGACCAGGGCGGCTGCTGGAAGTCGCGCACGGTGCCGATCGGCGACGGGGACAAAAAAGATCAGCCTGCCGCGCTTTGCACGAATGTGGTGCATCTGCGCGATCCCGCCCTGGGCTTCCTGCGCGACGCGAAAGATCCGGTGCCCGCGCACGCCGCGGCGGATGCCGCGGGACAACGAGCGGAGGATTTTCTGCCGCGGTGTCTGGATCTCATCACGGCGGAGGAGGTGATCCGGCGCATCAGCCTGTATTTCGACGGCGGTGCGGTGCGGCATCTCACCGCGCACGAATGGCGCGTGTGCGCGGAGACGATCGCCGGACTTACCGATGTGGAATCTCGCGGCGTGTGATCCGTCGTGAATGTGCAGGCTTCCCGCTGTCCGTGGAACCGGCTGCTGCCAAAATGCCGGTTGACACGCCCGCCCCTTGAACTAGAGTGCGCGCCCTTTTTCCAACGGCACCGTGCATCCCGCACACCGCTGGTGAGGGGATAAACAAACACAACCGCAGGAGGGCAAAACCGCCCGCCAGCACTGCAAAACACACATGGCTCAACAACGTTCGAAACGATATCGCGCATCCGCGGAAAAGCGCGATAACAAGAAAGTCTATCCGCTCACCGAAGCAGTCGCCGCTCTCAAGGCGATGCCTCCCACCAAGTTCGACCAGACCGTGACGCTCGCGTTCCGGCTCGGCGTGGACCCGAAGCAATCCGACCAGATGGTGCGTGGCACCTGCCCGCTGCCGCATGGCTCGGGAAAAGTCGTCCGCGTGCTCGTGTTCGCGGAAGGCGCGGCAGCGCAGGCGGCGAAGGACGCGGGTGCGGAATTCGTCGGCTACAAGGACATGATCGAGAAGTGTGTCGGTGGTTTCCAGGATTTCGATGTCGCAGTCGCGACGCCCGGCGCGATGGCCGAAGTGCGCAAGCTCGGCAAGGTTCTCGGACCCCGCGGCCTCATGCCGAACCCGAAGACCGGCACCGTCACCGAGGACACGGCGAAGGCCGTGCGCGAAGTGAAGGCGGGCCGCGTCGAGTTCAAGCTCGATAAGAACGCGAACATCGCGGTGCCAGTGGGCAAGTTCAGCTTTGATCTCCAGAAGCTCGTCGAGAACGGCACGGCGGTCATTGACGCCGTCATCAAGGCGCGCCCCGCGACTGCGAAGGGCCGCTTCGTTGACAACATCACTCTGAGTGCAACCATGACGCCCGGCGTCACCGTGGACGCCTCGCAATTCCTGAAACTCGCCTAACCCGAGGACCCACACATGCACCCAGCAAAAGCATCCGTCGTCACCGACCTCAACAAGCGACTCAACGATTCGCCGTTCATTTTCGTCGCCGATTACACCGGCCTCAATGTCACCCAGTTCTCCGAGTTGCGCACGCGCCTCGACAAGGCCGGCGCCCGCTGCCAGGTCGTGAAAAACAGCTACCTGCGCCTCGCGGCAAAGGGAGCCGGCCTGCCCGACCTCGGCGAACTTCGCGGACAGAACGCGATCGTCACCGGAGAAAAGGACGTCGCCGCTGCCGCGAAGGTTCTCAAGAACTTCACGGCGGAATTCAAGAAGCCGACCGTCCGCACGGGCGTCGTGGATCGCCTCATCGTCACCACCGAGCAGATTCAGGCCATCGCCGATCTTCCTTCGCGCGACGTCCTGCTCTCGCAGCTCCTCGGCGTCCTCAGCGCACCCGCGAGCAAGCTCGTCCGCCTGCTCAACGAGCCGGCCAGCCAGCTCGCCCGCGTCCTTCAGGCCAGGGTCGACCAAGGCGGCGCCCCGGAAGCTCCTGCCGCAAAGGCAGAGACTCCCGCGCCTGCCGCACCAGCCGAAGTTGCCGCACCGGCAGACTCGACTCCCGCAACCGAGACCCCAAACTCCTAAGCTCTTTACAAAATCATGGCCACGACAGAATCCATCACCACCCTCCGCCTGCACGAGAAAGATACCGGCAGCGCGGACGTGCAAGTCGCCGTTTTGACCGAGCGCATCAATCACCTCACCGAGCACCTCAAGGCCCACGCGAAGGATCATTCCTCACGCCGCGGCCTGCTCCAAATGGTCGCACGCCGTCGCGGCTTGCTTGATTACCTCAAGCGCACCGCGGCTCCGCGCTATCAGGCGGCGCTCGATAAGCTGAATCTGCGCAAGTAGGTTCAAGACCAAGTTCCTCACTTCGCCCCGGTCCTCGCACCGGGGCGAATGCTTTTACCCGGTCAGACAAAAACACAGCCCCGCCACCGCCGATACCGGGCGGAGGGTGAGCGGAGCAAACCAAACAATCGCCACACGGTTCGCCGGACGCGGTTTCTGGTTTCAGTCCTTAGCCCCAGCTTCAGTCTCCGTTCTGAATCCTAATCTTATTCTTAATCTTAATCCCTTCCCGGCCTTCCGAGGTGCGAGGGGATTAAGATTAGGATTAAGAGTAAGATGAAGGACGGAACTTCGAGTCGGCGCTTTTGGGACTGCGAACCGGGAAACGCGTTTTGACGGCACGCCGGATGGCATTTTCAAAAAATCAAAATGAGCATCCATAACGTGACTGCCAATTCCGGCAGCACCCCCATCATCATCGAAACCGGCAAGCTCGCGAAGCTCGCCGACGGAGCCGTGACCGTGCGTTGCGGCGAAACCATCATCCTCGTCACCGCGGTCTCCGCGACGAAGATCAAAGAGGGCCAGGACTGGTTCCCGCTGAGCGTCGAGTACCGCGAAAAGGCGGCGGCAGTCGGCCGTTTCCCCGGCGGCTACTTCAAGCGCGAAGGCCGTCCCACCGAAAAGGAAGTCCTCACCGCGCGCATGACGGATCGTCCGCTGCGCCCGCTCTTCCCGAAGGGCTACCTCTACGACACGCAGATCGTCGGCACACTCATGAGCGCGGACGGTCAGAACGATCCCGACATGCTGTCCATCAACGGCGCGAGCGCCGCACTCATGGTTTCCGACATCCCGTTCGCGGGCCCCGTCGGCGCCGTGCGCGTGGGCCGCATCAATGGTGAATTCATCGCGAACCCCACGCACGCGCAGCGCGCTGAGAGCGACCTCGACCTCGTCTATGTCGGCACGGAAAACGACGTGATCATGATCGAAGGCGCAGGCAACGAAATCCCCGAGGAGGAATTCATCAAGGCCCTCGAATTCGGCCACACCGAGGCGGTGAAACTCATCGCCGCGCAAAAGGAACTCGCCGCGAAGGTCAGCAAGGCCAAGCGCGAAATGCCGCTCTTCACCGTGAAGGACGAGGTGATGGAAGTCGCCTACGAAGTCGCCGGCAGCCGTATCGAGGCCGCACTTTACACCCCGAGCAAAGTCGCCCGCAGCAAAGCGGTGAACGCGCTCAAGGATGAAGTCGGCACCGCCATCAAGACGAAGTTCCCGGAGGCCACTCCCTTCGAGATCAGCCAGGCCTTCGACTACCTGCAAAAGAAAGCATTCCGCGTCGCCATCCTCGATCGCCAGTCGCGTTGCGACGGACGCGGCCTCGGCGACCTCCGCCATATCAGCGCCGAGACCGGCCTGCTCCCGCGCTCGCACGGCAGCGCCCTTTTCGCCCGCGGCGAAACGCAGGCGCTCTGCCTGCTCACCCTCGCGACCACGCAGGAAGCGCAGGACATGGATGGCTACACCGGCGGCGACACCAGCAAGGCCTTCATCCTGCACTATAACTTCCCGCCCTTCTCGGTCGGCGAAACCGGCCGCATGGGCGGCATGAACCGCCGCGAAATCGGCCACGGCGCACTCGCCGAGCGCTCCATCGCACCGGTCATCCCCTCGACGGAAGACTTCCCCTACGCCATCCGCATCAGCAGCGAAGTGTGCGAGTCGAACGGCTCCACCTCAATGGCCTCCGTCTGCGGCGGCGTCCTCGCGCTCCTCGATGCAGGCGTGCCCATCAAGAGCCCCGTCGCCGGCATCAGCGTCGGCCTCGTCACCGAGTTTGAAGGTGAGACCCTCAAGCGCTACACCACGCTCGCCGACATCATCGGCAGCGAGGATCACTTCGGCGACATGGACTTCAAGCTCTGCGGCACCCGCGAAGGCGTCACCGGCTTCCAGCTCGACCTGAAGCTCCCCGGCGTCTCGCACAAGATCATGAGCGAAGCCGTCTACCAGGCCCGCGACCTGCGCATGAAGATACTCGACATCATGGCCGCCACCATCGCCGCGCCGCGCGCGGAAATGTCGCCCTACGCCCCGCGCATCGAGACGATCAAAATCAACCCCGACAAGATCGGCCTCATCATCGGCCCCGGCGGCAAGACCATCAAGGGCATCGTCGCCGAGACCGGCGCCGAGATTAACATCGAGGACGACGGCAGCATCCGCATCTACTCGAACAACCCCGAGGCGATGGCCCGCGCGAAGCAGATCATCAATGGCATGACCAAGGAAGTCACCATCGGCGAAGTGTACCACGCCCCGGTCGTGAACATCAAAGAGTTCGGCTGCTTCGTCGAAATCCTCCCCGGCAAGGACGGCATGTGCCACATCAGCGAACTCGCCGACCGCCGCGTGAACCGCGTCGAGGACGTCGTGAAGATGGGCGACATGATCTGGGTGAAAGTCCTCGGTGTGGACGAGCGCGGAAAAATCAAACTCTCGCGCAAAGCCGCGATGAAAGAGCGCGACGAAGCCGCTGGCGCCGGTGCCCCCGCCGCCCCCGCACCGCAGCCCGCAGGAACGAACTAAACGTCGCGAGGAAAAATCCTCCGGCTCACAAACTCACAAAAGGGGCGGCCTCCGGGCCGCCCCTTTTTCGTGCCCTCAAAATCGATCCCCAGTCCGCACGGTGCTGGACACGAACGTCATCGTCGCCGGACTCCATTTTTCAAGTCCGGCTTGGAAATGCACGAATCACTGCCGACCACCCACCGCACAAATCTCATTGGAAGTGAGAAAAATCCGTCCGAGATGTCCGGGGAAGCGCAATCAGAGTTTGTCGTCTCGGCTGCACCGCGTAATGCTCGTGCATGGATCTTTACCGGCATCCCGTTTTCGACATGGCGTGCCACCAGTTCGATCTGGTGGCGGATCACCTTGAAATTCCCACAGCCTTCCGCGACAGGCTCAAATATCCCAAGCGCGCACTGACCGTCGCTATCCCAATTCACCGCGACGACGGAAGTGCCGAGGTCTTCTTTGGATACCGCGTCCAGCACCACCTCACCCTCGGTCCGACGAAGGGCGGCGTGAGGTATCATCCCGACGTGACCGTCGGTGAGGTGGCTGCGCTTGCGATGTGGATGAGTTGGAAATGCGCCCTCGCCGGTCTGCCCTACGGCGGGGCGAAGGGCGGAGTCACCTGCGATCCCCGCAAGCTTTCCACCAAGGAACTCGAGCGCATCACCCGCCGCTACACTCAGGAGATCATCCCCTTCATCGGCCCGCAGGTTGACATCCCGGCCCCCGACATGGGCACCAACGAGCAGACGATGGCGTGGATGATGGACACTTACTCGGTCCACACGGGATACAGCGTCCCCGGCGTCGTCACGGGCAAACCCGTCAACCTCGGCGGTTCACTCGGTCGTCGCGAGGCTACTGGCCGTGGCGTCGGCTACCTCATCAACCGTTCGATGGACGTGCTCAACATGGACCCGACGAAGGCGACCGCGGTGGTGCAGGGTTTTGGCAATGTCGGCGGTGTCACTGCGCACTCCCTCACGCGCTACGGCATCAAGGTCACCGGCATCAGCGATTTCGACGGTGCGATTTTTAACTCCAAAGGCATAGACATCGCGGCACTCGAACAGCATGTAGCCACCACGCGCAGTGTGAAAGGCTTCCCCGGTGCGGAAGCGATCTCTCACGCCGAACTGCTTCTGCTGCCTTGCGACATCCTTGCGCCCTGCGCCCTTGAGCGCCAGATCACTGCCGATAACGCGCCTCACCTCAAATGCCGCATACTCGCCGAGGGTGCCAACGGCCCGACCACTCCCGAGGCTGATGTGATTCTCGAACGCCGCGGGGATGTCTTTGTGATCCCCGACATTCTCTGCAATGCGGGCGGCGTGGTGGTATCTTACTTCGAGTGGGTGCAGGATCTCCAGAGCTTCTTTTGGACTGAGTCGGAGGTCACCGACAAATTGTTCCGCATCCTCGAAGGCGCGTTCACGCAGACGCTGAACCTGAGCCGCAAGCGAGCCATCTCAATGCGATTTGCCGCTCTGAGCCTCGGGATCAGCCGCGTGTTCGAAGCGAAGAAACAGCGCGGGCTCTTTCCATAATCCGCATGTGGGAAATCAAAATGCGGGGGCCACCGACGGACAACGTTGCAAAAATCTGTGCCCAGTAGTCGCAAAACCCAGTCCGGATTGTCTGAAGTTGAGGCGCGTGGCAGCAAATTCTCCACCGCCGGCTGAGGACGTTGACAGCTTCATAAGCCTACGCGACCCGATGTGCGGATTCAAGTGAGCAGGCCCGCATCATCCTTGTGAACCCCATCGAACGAATGTCTCCCATCGCGACTCTTCGTTTGGACTCAGCTAGCTACGAGTGCCAGTTGGGTGCTCTTGAAAAGAACAAAGATGACGCTCCCCCGCGCATTCAAGCTGGAAACTCCATGAAGCACGTTCTCATTTTCTCTAGCACCCTCCTGATCGTTTCTTTGGCCCTGCTGCGCGCTGAACAGATCCTTATTACTCCCCAAGCCACTACCACGCCGCTGCTGAATCCTGGCAAAGGCTGGTCCGTGCATGACTGGCCGGCGTGGCAGGAGAAAGAGGTGCTTGATCTGGTGGGCATGGGCGTCGGGCGTTTTGAATGGGCAAGACTGGAGCCGCGAGAGGGTGAGTATGACTGGAAACCGATCGAGGAGATGCTCACGGCTTGGGGGGACATTGGTCGCGTTTGCAACATCGGCATCATGTGCGCCAGCACGCACAGCAGGCTTGCCGGTGGCTACGTCAATCCAAAGTGGGTCTTCGACACCGGAGCAAAAATGCATGAGATTGAACTCACACCCGAGATGACCACCCAGGGTACGGCTGGAAGCAAAGTCGCGCCCGTATTCGATGATCCCATCTTCCTCACGAAGTTCCGCACATTTCTGCAAGCCTTCGCAAAACGCTTCGATGGCGACCCGCGCATCGCATTGCTCGACATCCGTTCGTATGGCAACTGGGGCGAGTGCCACATGCATCCCTTCAAAGTCCCCGACATCGCACCGGAAAAGTTCCGCGAGCATGTGCAGATGCATCTGGATGCCTTCAAAAAACGCAGTTATGCCTCTCACGAAACAGCCACCTCGGCAAATTCGGTCCGCTTAAGGACATCTTCGATTGGGCAATATTGGAAAAGCACATAGCTCCGCGCCGCGACGGCATCTGCGGCAATAGCGATGGGAAGGAAACCGCCATCGGCCTCGGTCTCGTGCCCGCCGCGTTTGAGTTCTACGCGCCTTACGACACACTGAAACAGCTCGGCTGGTGGGATGGGATCAAGGACAGAGGCGGCAGCGGGTTCCGTCTGGAAGATTGCATTGAAAACGGTCATCCGACATGGGTTGATCTCGGCGGAGTCAAACCCAGCCTGCGATTGCTTCAAGAAAACCGCGCCCTCATCGAACGCCTCACTAACCGCATCGGCTACCACTTCCATCTCGTCCGCGCCACGTGGCCTGGCGAGATTAAGGGGGCGTTCGATTTCGAACTCACCGTTCAAAACCAAGGTGCCACACCGATCTACATTCCGTGTTCGGTCGCCATCTCCTCGATCGATGAGACTGGAAAACGCATCGCCACCGTATGGCCCGAATCCCTCCAGCCCAAGCAATGGCAGTCCGACAAAGCTACAAAGCAGACCGCAAACTTACAGTTCAAAAACGTGCCACCAGGCCAATACCGGCTAGCTTTGGCCCTTACGCGGCAAAAGGCGGACGCGAAGCCGTTCATCCAACTAGTGCAGTGTAACGGAAGGAACTGATGGGTTCAACGGATGCGCCGGTCGGTATTGCGATAAGTCCATTTGAAAGGTTTTGCCGTCTTGTTGTGGCCTTTGATGTATTTGGTGATCTTGCGG